>DBXM01000004.1 GCA_002309655.1 Mageeibacillus sp. UBA1212 | reverse complement strand
TCGTGGTCTCGTACTCCGGAACCGCGGTCTCGTCAACCGTGTAAACAATCAGCGCTCTGTCGACGGAGCCGTCTTCGTTGACGGTGTAAGCGTACTTCGGCATGTCTGCAAACTTCCACGCCCAGTTGGATTCAACCGTTGCGGTGGTCGTCTTGACCTGCGTGCCGTCTGCCAGCAGGATAACGGTGACGCTCTTTGGTCTGATGCCGTCCTCGTCGTCCGCGTCAGCCCACTCTTTGATACCTTCAACGTTTACAAACTCAGGCGTATGCGAGTTGGTGATGACGTATCCGGCCTGTGCACTGCCGGTGATTTCCGCCGTGTACCAGTCAGGTACTTCGACTTCGTCAACGGTGTAGACGATGACCTTGCCGTCCTTCTTCTCGTCGAGGTCTTCCCATGTGTGCGACCAGTTGTTGCCTTCGTTCAGCTCGAAGTCGGAGCCTTCAACTGCCACGCCGTCCGCGAAGAGTCTTACGACGATCTTGAGAGGTCTGATGTTGTCCTTGTTGTTGGAGTCGTTCCAGATCTTCTTGACGGAGACTGTAACAAGACCAGGTGTGTGAGTGTTCTTGAGGGTCGTCAGCGTGCCGTTGGCCGTAGCGCCGGCGAAGCTGTAACCTTCGGGAATGCTCACCTCAGCCCAGGAGTAAACGATCTCAGTCTTCGTGATCGAGCCGTCTTCGTTGACCGTGAACTTGTACTTCGGCAGGTTCTCGATATCCTTCTGCGCCCAGTTGTCGGCCTCGGTAAGAGTTACCGTCTTGCCGGGAACGTCAACGCCGTCCGCAAGGAGTTTAACTACGAGCGTCGCAGGTCTGATGTCGTCCTGGTTGTTCGAGTCGTCCCATTCCTTGACTACGCTTGCGGTGACGTATTCGGGAACGTGCTTGTTGGTGATCCTGTACGTGCCGTCCTCGAGCTTCTCGATCGTGGTCTCGTACTCGGGAACCGCGCTCTCGTCAACCGTGTAAACAATCTCGGTCTTCGTTACCGCACCGGTGGAAGCTTCGACCGCGTACTTGTACTTCGGCAGGTTGTTAAACGCCCACGCCCAGTTGGTGTCGACAGTGGCTGTGGTCGTATCCTTCTGCGTGCCGTCGGCCTTGAGGATAACGGTGACCTTGGTCGGACGGATGCCGTCCTCGTCGTTAGCGTCGTCCCAGATCTTGACGCCGCTCACGTTGACGTACTGAGGTACGTGCGTGTTGGTGATCTTGTACGTGCCGTCCTCGAGCTTCTCGATCGTGGTCTCGTACTCGGGAACCGCGGTCTCGTCTACCGTGTAAACGATCTCGGTCTTGGTTACCGCGCCGGTAGAAGCTTCGACCGCGTACTTGTACTTCGGCAGGTCGCTAAACGCCCACGCCCAGTTGGTGTCAACTGTAGCGTCGGTCGTATCCTTCTGAGTGCCGTCGGCAAGGAGGATAACGGTGACCTTGGTCGGACGGATTCCGTCTTCGTCGTCGGCGTCAGCCCACTCCTTGATACCGCTTACGTTGACGTACTGAGGTACGTGCGTGTTGGTGATCTTGTACGTGCCGTCCTCGAGCTTCTCGATCGTGGTCTCGTACTCGGGAACCGCACTCTCGTCAACCGTGTAAACGATCTCGGTCTTCGTCACGGAACCGTCATTGTTGGTCGTGTAGTTGTACTTCGGCAGATCGTTGAAGCTCCAAGCCCAGTTGCCTGCCGCGGTAGCGGTGGTCGTGTCTTTCTGCGTGCCGTCAGCCAGGAGGATAACGGTAACGCTGCTCGGACGGATTCCGTCTTCGTCGTCGGCGTCAGCCCACTCTTTGATACCGCTCACGTCAACAAACTCAGGAGTGTGCTTGTTGGTGATGGTCGTGACCTTGCCTTCGGTGACAGTGCTGACAAGTACGTACTGGTCGGGGGTATTGACCTCGGCCCAGGTGTATGCAATCAGCGCGCCTGTCTCGGTGTTGTACTTGGGCAGGTTGGACTCGGTGTAAGTCCAGTTTCCGGCCTCGTTGAGAGTGACAGGCTGGCCGAGCTCCGTGCCGTCAGCGTAGAGCTGAACCTTAATGCTGACAGGTCTGATCCGGTCCTTATTGTTGTTGTCGTCCCAGACCTTTCTGACGGTGGACTCGGTGGTCTCGGTGTTGATCACGTTGTAACCGTCGTAAGTGGTGATGTATCCCGGAACCGCGTCCTCGGTGATCGAGTAGACGATCTCTGTGAACGTGCCGTTGGCTTCTTTAAACTTATCAAGGTTGGAGAAGCTCCAGCTCCAGTCGGGTGCGGTCGCAATCACGTACTTGCCCGTGTCGACGCCGTCGGCAAGCAGGTGAACCGTGATGGATTCCGGACGCGTGTTGTCAGCGTTGTCGCCGTCGATCCACGTCTTCTCACCCGCGATGTTGATGACCGCCTTGTTGGTGATCTTCCAGCCCTTGACCACTGCGCCGTTGATGACCGTCGTGTAAGGCTCGGGATCGGAACCGACGTATCCGGAAATCGCGTTTTCGGTAACGGTGTACTCGATCTCGTTCTCGGATGTCTGCTCGGTTGTTCCGACGCGGTACTTGCGGAGATGCTCGAACGTGTACGACCAGTTGCCCGTAACCTCGCCGGTGACCTGAACGCTCTCGATCAGCGTGCCGTCAGCGTAAAGGTTGATAACGATCGCACCGGGTCTCGTGTTGCCCGAGTTGTCGTTGTCCTTCCAGACCTTCTGGATCGGGAGGTCGATGAACGCGGGCACGTGGGTGTTGATGACCTCGGTGTCGCCGTTCTCATGGATAACGTACTCGGTGTCGTAACCGTAAACGATATCCTCTTCGAAGGAGTACTCGATCTCGTTGCCGTTCTGGTCAAACTTGGGCAGGTTCTCGAAGCTCCACTCCCAGTTGTCCGCCGCGGTAACGGTGACGCTGTCGATCTGTGCGGTGCCTTCCATCAGGTAGATGGTGATGCTGACCGGACGGATGTTGCTCTCGTTGTTGTTGTCGTTCCAGGTCTTGAAACCGTTCTTGGTGACAACTGCGGGAGTGTTCGTGAACGTGATCGTAGCGTCTTCGTCTTCCTCTACGGTCTCCTGCGCGGTGGCGAGGGAGATGTAAGGAACAGTGTTGTCGCCGGAAGCGGAAGCAACCGTCTCGTTGGACTCAACGGTGTAGCTCGCGATGAAGTCGGAGGACGCCTCGGTAACTGTGTACTTGGCACCTACCGGCAGATCGGAGAACGTCGCCGTCTGGCCGTTCGTGAGCGTGAACTGAACGAAGCCCGTTTTGTTTGCGAGAGAGGTGAACGTGTACTCGGTCGTTCCAATAGTATATGTATAAATAGTATTAGGCGTGAGCTCCTCGAAAACGACGTCGAACGTAAACTCCGTGGTGTCGTTCGCGGCAGCGCCTTCCAGCACCTTGGTGACCTTGAATCCGCCTACAGGAGGATTGATCTTGGTGTTGGTGACAGTCGCGAGAACCGCTGTCACATTTTCGTCGTCCGTCATTCTCGTGGTCTGTCCGGACTGGTTGGTGTAGCTGACCTCAAATCCTTCGACAACAGTCTCTTCGACCTTGTAGTAGAGATCGGTGTAGGTCGCGTTTGCGCCGGTACCGGAAGCAATCGTCGGAAGACCTGTGATGCTGACAGTCTCGCCGCCCTGGATCATGACGTTCGTACTGACGCCGTTCTCAAAGTACACATCGCCGTACAGACCGGTAACATCCGTTGCCACCTGCGTCAACGCGCTGTCGGTGTAGAGAGTCACCGTTACGTAGAACTTACGCGCGAGATCCTCTTCTGTAAGAGTCGCTTCGCCATCGGTCGTGAGGACCTTCGTCAGGTCGAGCGCGGACGTCGGCGGGTTGATCTTGTCGTTGGTAACGGTGACCAGAGCAGCGTCTCCCGCGTTCTCAAGAGTTCCGGTGGCGTTCTCGATCGTAACCGTGTGTCCCTGAGGATCAGGCTCGGTAATTGTGTAGGATACTCCGACGGGAAGGTCAAGCAGCGTGACCTGGTTGCCGTTCTTAAGGTGAATGTCAGCCTCGCCGTTCGTAAGATCGACGTCGCCGTAGGTTCCGTTGAGTGTGGTATCGCTAAGCGCTACGTGAATCGTGAACTCAGCGTCCTTGTCGCCGTCGTTTGTAACGACCTTCTTTACGGTAAGGCTCACCGTCTCGGGAGTATCTTTGGTGTTGGTGATCTTGACACCGTACTTGCCGTCGCCGAGATCAACGAGTCTCTCGTAAGGATCGTTCGCGGAAGTCGCGGACTCGATAGTGCCGCCTGCTTTGTAAACGATCGTTATCGGGTTGTCGATGCCCGCGTCGGTCTGCCAACCGGCCATCGCGCCTTCCCAGAGGTAGTATGTTGCGTCAACGTCGTAAACGTCGAACGTGTAGCTCCAGGTGTCACCGTCGACGTGGACCCACTTGTTGGCGTCGCTTACCTGGCTGATGAGTCCGGAAGGTTCGCTGCCGTTATCGCCGCCTTCGCCGTTGCCGTCGTCATCGCCCATGATCTGAGCGCCGCCTTCCGGCAGAGCGTTCGTCTGAACGGTCGTTCCGGGAACGGAGTTGCCGCCGTTGCCTGTAGCCGGGAAAGTCGGAATCGCGGGGGCAGCCTTCTGCGTGAAGTTACCGCCGTTTTCAATGAACTTCGCGTAGTTCTGGCTGTTGACGCCGTTCGTGCCCTGGTAGCTGTTCGGGTGAGGCAGACTGTTGCAGTTTTTGAACATCATGAACACCGACGGGGTGCCTCCGGTATTTGTAGTAAAGCACGTGTTGCCGCCGTTGCTGTCGATCCATTCCGCGCTTGCGTATACGGTCTGCAGAGCCTTGCACCCATTGAACATATCAGCAACGTTTGCAACATTTTCAACAGTCGGAGTCATGAAGCCGGAAAGATCCACTGAAGTCAGTTTTTCGCAGTTTAAGAACATGTCGTATGTAGCGAGACCGTATTCGCAATCCGGTCCGCCGCCGACGATGAAGTTGGTGAAATCGGCCGTTTCAAGCTTCTTGCAGTTGACGAACATGCTGTCAACGTTTGACGTGTTGGGCGCGTAGGATCCGGAGAAGTCCACGCTCACAAGATTCGAACAACCGTTGAACATGGCGCAGAATCCGGCGTCGTAGTTATAATAAGAATTACGCAGACCGGAAAGATTTCTGCCGGACAGTTCAAACGTCTCAAGACTTGTGCAGAAAGCGAACATGCTGCTGAACATTACAACGTTTGACAGCGCATTGGGGCCTGTCGGCATCTGAACGCTCTTGAGTGAGTTACAGCTTTCGAACGCCTCGCTGAGCACCACCATGCCGCTCATATCGACGTAGCTCATGTCTATGGTCTCAAGCGAGTCGCAGTTCTGGAACGCAAGGTTGAGTGTGGTAACTTTTGACATGTCGCTAGGAAGCGTAACGTACTTAAGGCCTGAAAGATTCTGACAGATTCCAAGCATGTTCGTGACGCTGGACATGTCGTCAGGGAAGATCAGCGTTTCAAGAGCAGTACAATTTCTGAAAATATTAGTAATATTATTCAGACTAGATGCGTCTCCTCCGCCTAAATCAATCAATGTAATTGACCTACAATAGTAGAACATCTGTTCCATTGTCGTCACGCTCGAAATATCAGACGGGAGCTTGACGCTTGTAACAGTCTGGGCGTCGTAGAACATATACGACATATCTGTGACCTTACTGAGATCAAGCATGCTAATATCGAACGCGCCGGCAAGCTTACTGCTTCTGAACATCTGGCTCATGTTTGTGACTTTCGAAGTATCCCAGTTGGACATATTTACCGAAGCCACAGACGTCATACAGAACATTGAATGCATATCTGTAACGCTTGACGTATCAAACGCGGCAACGTCGGGAAGCTGGATAATGGGTTGTTCAGACGTATTGGTCCTCAGGTTGCGGAACATTCTGGACATGTCTGTGACATTGCCGGTGTCCGATTCCATACGCAGCGCATTGATTTTACTTGTCTCGAACATCCAGGACGTATCGGTCGTACGGGCGAATTTAATGCCGCGCAGATCGACGCTATCCATATTCGATAAAGCAGCAAACATCAGCTTTGTAGAGGTCGGGAAATAAACGTTCGGAGCGTCAGACCACCATACAGCCTTGAATACAACAGTAGGCGTATTGTTTGCATTGTAGCCTGTGACAAATTCAAGTTTCAGGAATATTCTGTACTTGGTTGATCCGTCGTCTATTCTTCTCCACTTTTCGAGGAGCGTTCTGTAATTGGTCTCATCAAATACGCCGTTCCCGTCCCATTTCACGTAATTCGCGATATCCGCCCAGGATTCGTCAATTGTCTGCTCCTTCTGGACTTTTGTGGGAATAGAAGTTCCTGTGTATTTCTCAAAACCTGTGACTACAATTCTACCCTTCTCGGTATCGGCGGCTAATTTTAAGCCGTCTCCCTGAAGCAGGCCGTTTCTGTGGTTTTGAGGCGATCCCACTTCCGGGATAGTTACTTCGTTAACGTACGTTCTCCACGCTTCATAGTCGATCGTCGCTTCGGGAGCGTTGAAATCGGGTTTCGTAGTATCGAGGTGGAGCACCGGAGTCGTGTTCTCGTCAGGCGTTCCGCCGACCCACTCTTTGATGATGGTGATGGTCTTCTTGATAGGCTCGTTGCCGATCGGGAAGTAATCCCAGCCGGTAGTATCGGTCTGAGTGTCGTTATACTTCTGGAGGAATTTCTGAATGAACTCATCTCTGGTCAGCCCGTCGATAGTCGCAGATCCGTCCTCGGAAATAACAACGGTGTAAGGATGAGGATCGAGTTCGTATCCGGCCGGAGCCACGAGTTCTTTCAACGTGTACGTGCCGGATTTCAGCTGATTGAACGTGATAAGACCGGAAGCCTCCGAAGTCGCTTCCTGATAATAGTTCTTACCGGTCAGACTGAATTTCGCGCCAGCGACGCTGTTGCTCGGAAGGGCATTGTTATACTTCCAGAGTTTCAACGTATGGTACGGTTCATTGACGATCGTGAACATACCGTTCTGAAGCGGGTATATAATCTCGTTGCCATCCTTATAGAAAATGGTGATCTCGCCGGCGGCGTCACACTTTACAGTGAACTTAATGCCAAGGAGGAAGTAGTCGTCGTCGGTCTCAATCTCGACCATCTCATACGTACCCATTTCGAGGTTGGAGATATGGACAACGCCGTCTTCTGCGGAAGAGACGATCATATTGATGGCCGTGCCGTAATCAGAGGTTCCGGTGATCGCGAAGGAAACGTAAGGCAACGGAATGGTGATTCCGCCGGGGCCGTCAATGCTTCCTCTCTTGTCGAAATCAAGGTCGCCGTGGATGCGCGGGAGGTTGCCGAACGTCCAGACGCCGGTATCAGGATCTACGCCAATTACAAGGCCGTCGTAAACCGTCCAGTCGTACTCGCTTTCGCCGACAGGTTCGCCGATATGAACAACGCCGTTCTGGTCAATGGTGACCGTCATCTGGACGTGGTTCTGGAGGTAATCGTCGATTCCGCCGACTTCCTGGAGATAGTATGTTCCTCTCGGAATATTCTTGAACAGGATCCTGCCCTGAGCGTTTGTCGTTAAAGTCTTGTCGATCGCATCGCCGTAGTGAGAGTCGCCCCAGAGTCTGAAGACGATTCCCGGAATCGGAACGATCTCGCCGGTCGTCTCGTAGATCTCGGCATCGATCTTCAGGATCTCGATATCCGCAATCTGGCGGAAGCTGATCTTGGTGTAATCCTGGTGGTTGCTCGAGAAGTCGGAGAAGTCGGAATCCTTGCCGAACTTGACCGAGTTAAGCAAATAGATATTATTATAAGCGGTCGGGTCGGTAGACTCGCTCTCGATCGCATCAGGCGCTTCCATGAATACGGTTACGCTGATAGCCTGGTTGGGATTGAGAATGAAATCGTTCCCGTTGGTTCCCTTACGGAGGTCGATCGCGAACGCCTTTGCGTTTTCAAGTGCGGGATCGTTTGCGCCGTTCGCCTGCTTCCAGACGTCCGTGTGAGCCGCGAAGTCGTAGTCCTCTGTGATGTTGAGGTCTTCAACCTTGTCGCCGTCGAACGTTTCTGAATAATACAGTTTCCAGTCGATGCCGCGCGCGTTGAGAACTCTCATGTCAAATCCCTTGAGAGTTCCGTGCCAGTCGGATGAAATGTTCTCGCCGTACACAAAGTTTTCGAGCGAGTCGACAAGAATCATATCCCTTGCCCAAGTCGCCGCGTCGGTAGCGAAGTAAATCTTATAGCTGTACTGGCCGCCGCTGACCGTGGTGGTGCTGTAGGAGTACCTGCCGCCCGCTGCCGCTACCTGCTTGTAAAGTCCGAGGTTGCCCGCAGTGAGAATACTGAGGGTGCTCTCCGTCTTGGTATAGATGAACTTTCTGTCATCGGTGTCGGGGTCGAGGTCGGTCATGAAGCTCTTGTCGGGGTTCGTCGTAGATCCCGCAGGACCGCCGTCGTCTGGATAACCGTCGCCGATGTCAATGTTGCCGGTCTCGTAAGCGACACTGTTGAGAACTTTATTACCGTACTCGGAAACGCTGTCCCAGGTGTGGTTCGTCGCGTAGGAGAACGAATACGTACGTTTCGCGGGGTGAACGATTCTGATCGTCAGCAGCCAGCGGCCGGAGCCGTTGTAGTTCTGCTGCATCGAGTACGTATAATCGTTGTCGCCGAGTCTGCTGCCGTCCGCGAATACCGCGAGCGACGCCGCGTCAAACGTACCTCCGACAGGAAGCAGATCGTAGAATACGCCGCTCTCCTGCTGAATGTATGCGCGCGAGCCTGTTGCGGTCGTGTACGTCTCGTTCATCGAAACGGTCCAGGTGAGTCTCACGTTCTGTTCGACAGGCTGGTTCACGTAGCGTACGTCCTTCTTGATCTCGCTGTGACGGATGATGCCGGTCGCGTAGTCGACGCCGCTCTTAGATCCGCTGCGGTATGCCGTGCCGGTATTGTCGTCTGCCGCGAAAATCGCGTAGTCGGCCGTATTGAGGATCGCGATCTCGTTGTTCTCTTCGTCGTACGCTGCGTCAACGGCGGCGGTAACGACGTCAGACCTTAACAGCGTAACGTACGGATACGCGGTCAAAGTGGTCCTGTAGTGCTTGTTAGTTGTGACAAGCCTGTAACCGGTGCACGTGTTGTCACCGAAGTAGATCGTCTTGTTCGTGACAGATACGTTGTGCGAAGTGCCGTCCGCAGTAGCCGTGAACGTACCGGTCTTGAGTTTGTAGGATCCGACTTCCACCCATTCCTCGCTGCCGAACTGCGCATAGAACGTGATCGCGTCGTCGTCGGTATACGTGACGGCTTTCGTCTTGAAGCTCTGCGAAGTCTGGTCAAAGTAAGCGTCCAGAATGGTCCAGCTGAAGTTAACCTTGTCGAAGCGGTATTCGCCGGGAACAAGATAGTCGCCGTACTCCCGGCCGAGCGCCTTGACCTTAAGCTTGTTGTCGGTGAGCTCGACAGTTACGTTCTTCTTTCCGTAGTTCTCCGGGTTGGTGTTGTCGCCGACAACGGTGAGATTCCACGTTGTGGCTGTGAGCGAGGTGTACCACTTGAGATTGGGAATCAGATCCGTGGTTCCGTTGTGGTAAGGCTCAAGGTCAAACATACGGATAGACTCGGAGTTCTGCACCGCCCTGTCGTTGAAATCAAGACCGTTCTTGCCGAACGAAAGACCTACGCCGCTGCCGGGAACGAACACGGGGTGCTCGTACGTCCAGCGTCTCTGAGCGTTCGCGTCGGTGTCGGGATCGACTTCATCCGAGGGATGTACGTGGCCGTTTGACTTATTAAGGAACGAATACGTCTCCTGAGGGTCGTAGGTGGCCTTCAGGTGGCGGGTCAAAATGTAGTCGTAGCGGCCGCTCGGATACGCCGTGGTCTGGTTGTAAAGCTTGCCGCAGTCGGGATCCGAGACAGGCACGTAAGTGCTCTGGCCCTGCATCTTGATAGCGACGAGTTCGCCGCCGCCGTCATACGTGTCGATCAGCGTAAAATCGTAGCGCTGCGTCGCGGTGATGATGCTGCGGACTTCCCAGATCAAATAATAATACTGTCCGGCATCGGCAGGTTTCGTGCCCCAGTTTGACTGCCACTGAGTCGCGCCGTCGTACTGCTTCTGCGGCGCGTTCTTCTCCTGCTTTGTGATCTTCGCGTTCGTGTCTATATACACGTGCACGGGATTGCTCGACTCGGAGTGCGTCTCGCCGTCGCGGTTGATCGTCAGTGTTGCCTGAAAATCAGCGCTGGGATTGCGGTCCTCCGGCGTCGTGCCATCGGGGTCGTAATCCTGGTAGTCGTACGTACGTTTATTGGTACTGTAGCTGATCTCGAAGTAGCCGTGCTGAGCCGCGGAGCAAGGCAGTCTGTTATAGACCACTATCTCGTTCGTCGTCTCGTCGATTCTGTAAACAAAGACGTTGTCTTCGTCCAGATTCGAATCGCTTTCCAGCGGAAGCGACATCTCGAAATAGTCCGCGGGATTGCCGTTCTGGTCCTTCAGAATCGTCAGCGGAATCCGGATCTCGATCTGCCCCGCTTCAAAATAATCAAACTGACCTGAAACAGAGTAGGTCACGTTGAATTTGAAAGCGTGATCGGGATTCGTATTGGTCGGAGTCCAGACCCAGTCGCCGTTGCCCTGTTCGGTCGCGCCGCCGACTATGGTGCTGAAAACGCCTTCGATTTCGATGGTGTCGGCCCGGTCGCCCTTAGTGCCCGCCTTAGAAGGAACGGGTGCACGGTTGGTTCCGGCCGTCTCGATTGCCTGCGCAAACGCAGACAGGGGCAAGACGTTGACAACCATCAAAGCCGCTACAAGTAGTGCAAGAAATCTCTTGCCTGCCGAAAGGCTTCTACCCTTCTGTCTTTCCATGTGTTTAACCTCCTGAACACATTATATTACGCGAAAATTATATCCGCGTGTCATCCGGCATGACCCGTACTAAACAGTTCCTGCCGGTTGATGTTAAATACAACGCTTAAAGTGCAGAATAATTCCGCCAATTCGAAATTATACGCAGAAAACACCGGAATTAAGCCAATTTTCCCCCTAAAACTAGGAAAAATCAGCGAAACCACGGCATCCGGGCGGATCAATTAATATAAAAAATCTCGACCCGTCGGAACGTTATTCAAATCGATTTTTATCATTGGTAGCGGGAATATGACGCAAATTGCCTAAAAATCGCTAAAATATTGCCATTTCCGCCGAATATGACATTTCCGGCCGGAAAGAAAACCATACAAGGATTTGCGTCACGAAGCCAGAATGACTCCATTTTGCATATTCTGGAGGATTATAATCCATTTTCACGCTTCGTGTCAAGAGTTTTTTTGCATTTGAAAGCCGTATTTTCACATTTTCCGGGAGGCCGTCACCTTCCGCGCTCTCCGCGAAAGCCCGCTTTGATCCGGATGAAGTTCTTTCTCGTTACGCGGTCCGGTACCGCGAAATCCGCATTGCCCACCCGCCAGGTTAACGTCCGCAGTAACGCGGCGAAAATCGTAAAAACCGGCCAAAAAATACCATTAGAAGGTATTGACTTTTTAGGGAACTTTTTTGTATAATTTATACGTGAAAGTTCCCTAAAAGTAATGTGCTTTCAAACGCGTATATTTTAGATAAGAACAGCAGGAGGACACAAAATGGATAACACACTGTCGATGATTCAGGACCTTCTCAATACAAAAAGCGAGCTCGAGGCACGCCTCGCTCTCATTCCCTACGACGGTACGCCGGAGGTCAAGGAGGCCGCCGGCAGGAAGTATATCAGTATCCGGAAGCGTGTTCACGGCAGGCTCTCTTCTCGCTACGTCGGCCCCTACAGTGAGACTCTCTACGACCGTCTCCTCGTGAACGCCCGCCTCGCCAGAGATCTGAAAGCCCGGATCCGCAAGACTGACGCAAAGCTCGCAACCCTTGGTTACGTCTTCCAAAAGCCGTCACCATCCGTCATCAAAAACGTCGAGTTCGCGCACGTCGAAATCAACCGACTCATTTATTCCCAGGCGGTTCTCGAAGGCGTCGACGCCTCATTTGAGGACGCGGAACCGGTTCTCGACAACGGCCTCGTGAACAACCTCCGCGCCGGAGACGTCCGCAAGATCATGAACCTCAAGAACGCCTGGGAGTTTATTCTGAGCGACTCGGTCGTCACCAGACCCACTGACCTCTCCCTCGTCTCCTATATCGCGCGCCTCGTCAACGACGGCTTCTACCACGACGGCGGAAGGCTGCGCGGAGTCCCCGCCGACCCGGTCATCTACGAGTACGACCCTCCCCTTCCCGACCCCGCGACTGTCGAAAACGACCTCGCCGCGATTGCATCATACGACGCCGGAACAGACGCCGAAAAAGCTGCCGGCATCTGCCTTTACATAATCAGAAACGTTCTCTTCTACGACGGCAACAAGCGCACCGCAATCCTCGCCGCGAACCACTTCCTGATCTCGCGCGGAGCGGGGATTCTGGCCGTGCCTCCGGAACGGGCCGAAGAGTTCAAGAAACTGCTCGCGTCGTTCAGAAAGGGCCGCGGAATGGCGGCGATCAGGAAGTTCTTGATTGAGTGCGTGGAGGAACCGGTGGGCTAGAGCACAGCAAAGCGCTGTCAGCACGAACGCATGCGTTTAAAGCCATTTAGAAGCGTTTGAGGCGTCTTGCGCGTCAGCCGTTAAATTACCCTCTTTTGCTTGCAGTACGCTTATACGCGCCCCAGAACGTCTCTGAAAGCGTCTAAAACCCGCAGACGCCATTCACGCGTTCGCGGCGTATAATTTCACTTTTTCGTATACCATGGCCGTATGGCCAAAATAAAGCGGCCGCGGCAACGCAAAAGGCGTCGGCTGTAATGCCGACGCCTTTGCCTTATTCAGCACTCTATTCTATTTTATCTTCCAATAACCTTTCTTTGCTGATCCGATTCTCTCGATTATTTTTTTGTCCTTAAGGGATTTCAAATACTCTCCTACGGATTTCCGACTAACGGCCATCTTTTCTGCAAGCATCGGCTTTGTATACCCCGGATCTTCTGCCAGAAGCATCAATAACTGTTTTTCTCTTTCGGTCACCTTATCGGGCACCCTATCGGGCACCCCATCAGTAACCCTGTTTGATACCCTGATTATCCGATCTTCCGGCCCGGTAAACTTAATCATGATATCCCCCGGATGCACTGTATATTCCGGTAAAGGAAGATTGTCTGCTTTCAGAGCATCGCAGATTTTTTCAACACCACGCCCCCAGCTTTCAATAAATCCCGCCAGGTAAAAGATGTGAGCAATATCTGGGTTGTAGGGCAAAGACGCATGCTTGCCCATCAGATTCTCCGGCGTCCAGTTCTCAGGAAGTCGACCCACGTTGGCCACATATAGTCTGTCATCATAAACGCTAACTTGAATCGGTATCCTTGACTCGTACTGCTTATGGCAGATAGCATTGAGCAATGCCTCTCTTAACGCTGCCTCAGGCACAAAGTTTCGTTCTCTCCGTTGTATTCCTTCATACGTGATTTTTGCACGCATGTACTTGAAATATATCATATCCCCCCTTCAATTACTCATTTCCTTTGGCTTTGAAAAAACTTCGACTGGCACATTGACATCCGTACTGAGTTACTGTCCGTTCTTCTCGATGAACTCCCGGCAGCCGGCCTCTTCCGCGATTTCAAGCGCCTTCCCGAGGAGATTGTCCGGGTAGTTCAAAAAGTGCTCGAGAATGACCGCCCCGGCGAGATCAGCGTCCCCCGCAGCGAGCGCTTCCCGCACCCACGCTTCAATCTGTTCCGCGTCAGGCTCCTCAACATCCGCGAAGTCGACCGTAATCGTGTAGCCGCAGTCGAACGGACTCTTGCCCTCCGCGAAGCACTTAATCGCCAGCGCGTCGTCGCCTTCTTCGCGAAGCTTCCCGATCTGTTCCTGCTCGATTTCCCGGTACGCCTGCTCGCGAACGCCCTCCAACTCAGGAACGTCCTCAAACTCGTCGCCGACCATGACCGCCTTCGTATAAGCCTTCACGACCTCTTCGTCATCCGTCTCGATCTCCCATTGGAAGACGTCGTCGTTGCCGTCGTATTTGCCCAGTTTTACGGAATAATCAAAAACTATCTTCATTGCAAAACCTCCCTGCCTGTTTCGAAACAAGCGCCTCGCGCCGCAGTAAGTGCGTCAGTAATCCACGCCAACCAGCTTGCCCTCGCTGTCGTATCTCTCTTCCCGAATCCTCTTTCCGTTCTCGTCGTAGATGTACTTGTAAGAGTACTGGACCTTGCCGTCGGCGTCGTAGCTTGTGTAGCCCATGGGCTTGCCGTTTTCGTTCGTGTAGATGTCGTAGCCGATGAGCTCGCCGTCCTGGTTCACGGTGGTGATTTTCGTTAGCCAGCCGTCGGAATCGTATTCAAGCGTCGACACGGAATAGCGGCCGGGTTGGTTCACCCAGTTCGGATAGTAGGTCTTCTTGCAGTAGTTTTTCGGATGTTCGCCGTTCTTGTCGTCGTACTCGAAATAGGTTTTATTGGTCGAGACCGTTTCGGTGCCCCAGCCGGTGTCCTCGATCAGGCGGTCGTATTCGTCGTATTTCCGCTCGACCTTCATGAGCGCGCCGGAGTTCCAGAAGAACCACGCCATCACCGTGCAGTTGCCCCGCTCGTCGTACTCGTAGTCGATAGAGCCGGTTTTGTTGCCCTTGCTGTCGTAGCTTGTCTTGTTCGCAATGCGGTCGTTTTCCCAGGTCTGCGTGTGAACGAAAACGAGATTCCCTTCGCCGTCATAGTGGCTCAGTTTGATAACGTGTCCGTCCTCGTCCGTCTCGACGGCGTCCGGGTGCTCCGCGGAGGAACTCCCGTTCGAGCCCTCACTGTTTAAAGCGGTGGGAAGCGCCTCCTCCAGCGATTGAATAAATCCGAGAATGTCATTCAGCGCGGAGCAGCTCGACAGCAGGAATGCCGCAACAAGCAAAGCGGCTATCAGCGGTATAAGCCTGGATTTCTTCATACGGTTTTCACCTTCCTTTAGGGAAAATCACAAGTTACTGGTTCTTCTTCTTTTTCTTCGCCACCGCGACGATAATCACGATAATAATAATGATCGCGAGAATGATCAGCAGCCAGATGAAGATGCAGAGGCCGAGGGGCTGCGGGCAGAAATGGCAGATCGGGCACTTCTTCTTGCCGCCCTGGTTCGGGTCGTCGGGATCCGGCGTCGAGTCGACGATCTGGGTGCTTCCCTGGTTGATGTCGTCGGTGCCGAAGGAAATGGTCTTGGACCAGTCGGAGTAGATGCACTCGTCGTAGTAGTTCGACTGGTCGTACCTGTAGCGGCAGCGCAGCTCGATGATCGTGTCCTTCTCGACGTGGGGCCGTTCGTCGTTCGCCAGGTTGAACAGCGCGGACTCCATCTCGCCCGCTTTGATGATCCAGTCGCCCTGAAGCTCCGTAAACTCCGGATCGCCCTTCACGCGCGCCCAGACCTCGATAACGATGGTGCCGCGGTTGGCCTCAACCTTCGTGGCGTCCTCCATCAGCTTGTCGGGAACGGTCAGCGTGAACGCGACCACAGGGTTGTCGTTAAATTCTTTGTCGGTCATGCGAAGGCCGGTGATAACCGGCGCCGCCAGGTCCGCCTTGGTAAGAGGCGTGAATTTCTCGCCGTCCTTGCCTGTGCTGGCGTTATTGGACCAGTCGGAGAAGTAGTACTTGTCAGGCTCGCCGTTCTTCCTTACGGTCACCGCGAAGCGCACGCGGAAATATAAAGTATGCTTCGACATGTCGATGTGAAGCTCTTCGTTTTCCTCGTCGTAGGTGTACTGTGAGGACTTCAGCTGGTCCTTCACGCCCGGGGTGTGGGTCTCGGGATTTCCCAACCAGCGTTCGTCGTTCGGCAGGCCGCGGGTAACCCAGATATCGTTGACTGTCTCCGTCGCGTTGCCGATGCCGCCGTCGATGACGTCCCATTCGCTGTAGCGCGCATTTCCTTCACTGTCGCGACCGAGGCCGAAATACTCGTCGCCGTCCCAGTACTTCGTGTAGTGCCAGCCGGAAACGCTGTCTTTCACGTCGTCCAGCGCCCAGTCGACCTGAATGGTCATCCAAATGTCGTCGCAGCCAATGTTCTGCATGAACTGATCGATGGTGTCGTTCAGGTGCGCGTTCTCTTTGTTCTTAAAGAACGTCGTCATCTCGTTGCTCAGACTGTACGTCAGCATCGTCGACGTCGGAGAGTCGCCGCCCTCCATCCATCTTGCGGTAACGTACGCCGGCGCCACCAGCTCAAAAGGCAGCCCGTTCTCCGCAGCCTGCGGGAACACCGTCATCATCGTAAGCAGCAGCGCAAAAATCACTGCCGCGGATAAAATCTTCTTCAACATGTCTGTCCTCCTGAAGATAAAAATCATTTAAAATCAATTTCACGCGTTATTTGCGCGTTAAGCTTTCTGCTCGAGAATGATCTGCCTGACCGTCCGCCGCGTTTCCGTTCCGCCGGTTTTGCTCTGTCCGGGCGTCTCATGCTCCGTATATTCCCCGAGTCGGTTGTCGGCTCTCGTCTCCGCGTTCAGCCAGTTCTTCCCGTTCAGCGCGTTCGTGAACGTGACCGTCGCGTCGTCCTCGCCCTCCACCGTGACCTCGACCGAAACCCCGCTTGTCGCGTCGTATCTCCAGCTCCAGTCCGTGAGTTCTGTAACACGGTAAACTCCCTCGCCGATGTCCGCAATCCTTACGGAGCCGCTGCCCGAAATGACCACGGTGAGCTTTCTGAAAGGTTCGCTCTGGCTGTTTTCGCCGCCGCCGTCTTCATCCGTGCCGGCCTTGGAGCCGTCCTCTTCCCCGTCTTCGTTGTCCTGAATCTCGCGCACCCATTCAATTTCGAAAATGAAATTGCTGCCGGTTTCGCCGTCCCCCGCGTTGTTGACGATGACGAGCCCCGGCTTCCCGGGATCGGTGTTCCAGTCGATCTTCACGTTGATGACGTTGGCCATCAGGTGCCAGTCGTCCAGAAGCGTCTCCGGTCCGAAGTTCTTGATGTCGTCCATCGTCAGCGACTTGGCCTTCTCGAGGAACTTGCCCGCGAGCGCCGAGAAGTCGAGGAAATCGCCCGGGTCGGTAATGCCCGCAAGCGTGCGGATCGCCGGCGTGGGAATGCTGAAATAGTTGTCGAAGGGGTTGTAGGACACCGGCGAGTCGACAACGCCGTTCGTGAGGTACTTCACGATCTGCCTGATGATCTCGCTGGAAAGCTCCGCGCCCTTGTACTCCATCGGAATTCCGCAGTAGTACTTGCTGACGGTGTACGTCTTCTTCCAATTAGAATCCTCGTCGACCTTGTCGATGGCCAGCTTCGGAACGAACTCGAGGCTGCTGAAAACGTTGATGTCGATGCCGGCCACCAGCTCGCTGATGATGCTCACCGGGTCTCTGCCGCCGTCCTCCGGATTGATGACCGGGAACTCGTAATCGAGAACGCCGCTGATATCGACACCCGCCGACGATGCGATGCCGCCCGCGTTGTTAACTGCGTCCTCCTTGGGCTTGAACAGCAGTACCACCCACGCGGAATCCGGCATATCCTCTTCGTCCACGCCGACCGCCAGCCAGCGCTTGATGAGGTCGATCTCCAGAATCGCCTTGTTTGTGATCGTGAACGTGCCGTCCTCTTCCTTGTATTCGACGCTGTATTTGGTCACGTGCGCGTCGACCTTGCCGCCTGAAACGACGGAATTCTTCTCCTTGACGTGGAATCTGACCGCGTTCGTCTCGGGCTTGTCGTCTTCGTCGTCGCCGTCGTTATCGTCGCCGCCCTTGCCGTCGTCGTCCTTCTTGACCTCCGGGTCGTCCTTGTCGTAAACGATGCGGTTCCCGGAAGTGACCTCGTCCAGCTTCTCCATCAGCTTGTCGTAAAGGTCGTTCGGCGTGGCGTTCAGCTTGTCGAGAAGCTGCTCGTAGCCCTGATTCGCCGCCTCCTTGATCGGGTCGGGAAGCAGGTCGAAATATTGTGAACCTTCGGTCTTGAGCGTTTCGATCCACTCGTCGTACTTGTCCTTGCCCTGCTTGATGAAGTCCTTCAGACGGCCCATGAGCTCGTCCAGAGCTGTCTCTTCGCGAAGTTCTCTGACGCGGTACTCGATCTTGACGATCTTGCCGTCGTCGGATTTTTTGGTGAGCGGGAGGTAGACGGTCACCTTCCATTCTTCGCTCTCGGTGTCGCTTTCAGAGTTGTTCCCGGAATCGTTTCCGCCGCCGTTGTTGTCGCCGCCGTTTCCGGAATTGTTTTCGGAATCCTCTTCCTTCCCCTTCAGCTCGATCAGCTTGACCGTCTCCCATTCGTCGCCGTTCTTCGCCTGAATCACGGCTTCAACGCTGTCCGGGCAGTCGGTCTTCTCTAGGTCGATGTCCCACTCCTTCTCGATAACGAAGCGGCCGCCCAGGAGCTTGTTGGTGACTGTGTAGCTGCCGCCGGCGCTTCCGGTCCTGTAGGACGCCTCGAAATAAACGTCCGCCGTCTCGTCGTCTTCGCCGGTCTTCACCTTGAACGAGATCTTCCCTTTCGCGTCCTCCGGCTTGTCGGAGTCCTCCGCGTCGTAAACGATATTCCCTTCTTCGTCAAGCTCGCGCACGCGGTAGTTCGCAAGGCCCGCGGAAATGTCGTTCGGGTCGAGCTCGCCGGTCAGGTCAAAGGACTTCTTCCAGCCGTTCTCTTTGTTGAGGACCGCAGCCTCTCCGACCGTCGTCCACTCGCCGTCCACTTTCTTCTGAAGAACTACCTTCACGCTCTCGGGAATCCCGTCCGTAATCGCTTTCCCGTCGCCGTCCGTCCACTTCTTCTCGACCGTGACGACGCCGTCCTGGGTGTTCACGATCACGAACGTTCCGTCCTTGTCGCGTTCGTACGACACCGTGAATCCGACCGAGGAATACTGGTAGTTGCTCATGCTGCCGTCGATATATCTGTACTGGCAGCTGAAATGCGGCTCCTTGCGGTCTGTGTTGTCGCTGTCGTCGAGCAAAAGCATCAGCCTTCCTTCGGCGTCCGGGTCGTCCGTTCCCGCGTCAATTTTAAGGTTCGAGTAGATCCCGTATGCGATGTTCTCGATGAATTCGCGCACGCGGTAGTTGTTCTCGTCAAAGTCCTGCCCAATCCGCACGGAGGAGAATCTGCCTTCCCACCTGCTGTCCGCGCTGAGGCCTATTCTCTCGACGTCCTGCCACACCGGCTCCGCGTCTTCGCCTTCCGGCGTTACAAGCTGCTGAAGCACCGCGTAGACCCTGTAGATCCTCTGCGGCCACAGGCTGTCGTCCGGCGTGTTCCAGACCTTCTTCGCCGAGAACACAACGCCGGATTTCTTGTTGGTGAGCACGGTGGTGCGGCCGCCGTTTGAAACCTCCACGGTAACGTCGAACTCGTAGATCCGCTGCGCGCCGTCCTTTTCAACTATATAAACCGCCTTGTCGTAATCGCAGCCCGGGAACGTCTCTGAGTCGAGGTCGGAAACGAACACCGTCATATTGTCGCAGTCTGTCTCGCGCGCCCTGTAATCCGCGGTGTCCATCTGTCCCGCGAAAACGCCTTCCCAGTTGCTCGCGCCTGACAGCTCTATCGAGTCCGCGACCGAGCCGTTTTTGAAAAGGTTCACCGTGACTTTCTCCGGCGTGTCTACGACGCCGTTGTTGCTCTGCCAGTTTATTTTTACGTAATAGTACTCGCCCGCGGTGTTTATGATAACGGTCTTCCCGCTGCCGTCGGTCGTGTACGACACCCTGTAGCTCATGTCCATCTGAGTGCCTGTCCAGGGTTCGATGCGGAAAGTGACGGAAGGTTGCTGCGCCCCGCCTTCATCCACCGCGTCAAGAACGGGATTCCCATCCGGGTCAAGCTCGCGAACGCGGTAGTCCGCGTCCATTCCCGCAGTTTCGGGAAGCGGCGAAAAGTCCGTCTTCCAGCCGTTTTCTTCGTTCAGAGTCACGGTCTCGACCGTCTCCCAGACGCCGCCGTTCTTGTGCTGCAGCACGGCGGAAACCGCTCCCGGCTTGTAGTTGTCCTGCGGGATGTCCCACTGCTTTTCAGCCGAGTAGACGCGCGCCTTTTTATTACTCAGGTTGACCGTGCCGCCGCCGTTTCTGAGCGCCGCAAGCGTCTCCGCGGAAAGATTGAGAGAAGAAGCGTCGCGAAGGTCGACCACCGCAGTTCCCTTTCCGCCGCCCTGAGCGCCTTCATTATCCGTGACGTCGCGCGACTCTCCGCCGCACGTGAACGTCCACCCGTCCGCCATAAATCCGTCCGCCTGCTCCTCAACAAGCGTCAGGATACTGATCTCCGAAAGCGTTATGTTAGCCGTCCAGCCGTTTTCAGCCGTCAGCGTCAGAGCGCCTGTTTCGGTCTTCTCCTCCGAGATTTTATTCGTGTAATTCACCGTAACCGAGGCGGGAAGCTCCTGCTCCGCGCCCTCCGGCCACGTCTTTTTAACTGCCAAATCAAAGGCGGTCAGCCATCTGCCGTAGACGACCGTGTTCGTCATGATCGGCTCTTCGAAATCGAAAAGCTCGGCAAACGCGTTGGTCTTGTACCAGCCGCCGAAAATGAACCCTTCCTCCGAAGGATCATCGGGTCTCGTCGCCGTCTGCCCCATGGTGACGACCTGGGTCTCCGGCGGCGTACCGTGTGCGCCCACGTCGAACCTCACCGTAAGCGGGCCGGGCTCGATCTTTGCGTAGGCGTTGTCGCGCGCCTTCTGCGCCTTGTCGTCGCCTGTAGTCCAGCCGTCAATATTGATATTGTCGTTGCCGTCGTTCCAGTGGCCGTAGGTCACCTTGGCGCCGTTGTAGATGCTCAAAGCAACGGTCGAGGCGTCTTTGCCCCAGCCGATGGCGCTGCACTCGTTCGTGCCGCCTCTCGCCACGACGATACCGCCGTTTATGTTAACGGTTCCTCCCGTTCCGCCGCTGCCGCCGCCTATTCCCGCCGCGCTGTACGTATTCGAGAAAACGAGATCGAGAATCGCGTCCGCGATCAGATCGTAAAGATACGACTCCATGTACGCGTTTATCGGGTCGTCGCTCGCTCCGGACGCGCCGCTTCCCGCCGTGTCCTCTGCGCCTTCCGTGTACCAGCTGTAGGCCGACGAGCCGCCGTACGCGATAACGTACCCGCCGTTTATCGTGACCTTTCCGCCGTTGCAGCCGTTGCCGCCGCCGATTCCCGCGCCGGATTTTGTGGACATCGCGAAAACGAATCCGTCTTCAATCGTTATGTCCCCCGCGGATTCTGCAGGATCCCCCATGAGCTGTCCGTTCATGTCGCGTCCTACGCCG
Organism: Mageeibacillus sp. UBA1212; assembly: GCA_002309655.1. Classification (GTDB taxonomy): domain Bacteria; phylum Bacillota; class Clostridia; order UBA1212; family UBA1212; genus UBA1212. The sequence continues at coordinate 84,749 of DBXM01000004.1, read as the reverse complement.
CCGCTGCCGATGCCCGCGCCATCCTCGGAAATCGCGATAACGTTGGTATCCTTTCCGCTGATTATGATAACGCCCGCACTGCCGGCGCCGCTTCCGCCGCCGCCGCCGATTGCCGCCGCCTGTCCCGAATACTGATTGGCTGACGCGGAGCATTTCGCAACGACCGTTCCGCCGCTGATGATGATCGGATCGTCCTGGCTTTGCGACGCTCCTATGGCGGTGCGCACATAGGTTGTATGTACTTTGACTGTTCCGCCCGTGATGGTGATCGGACCGTTCGTGGAGCCGCCGATGCCGATGCTTTTTGAGTCAACATCCACCGTGCCGCCGTTTATAGTAATGGGGCCGCTTTTGCCGTGAGAACCTGCGCCAATGGTCGCACCCGTTATTACAGTTCCTCCGTTGATGGTGATCGGACCGCCGTCCGCTTCATCTCCGCTGCCTATAGCGGCGCCGTAGCTCAGGGCACCCGGATTCGCGGTAACCGTTCCGCCGTTAATAACGATCGGGCCGTTTGAGCCGTGGCCACCTCCGCCTATCGCCGCTCCGCCTGTCCAACTGGTCGAGTTGTGAGTCGTGCCGCCTTTCACCGTGACCGTTCCCGCGTTGATCGTAATGGCTCCGCTTCCATGCTCGTATCTGCCTCCGATGCCCGCGCAGTAATCCCGGCCGGTCACGTCGAGAATTCCGCCGTTTATGGTCAGGCTCGAACCGGTCTCCACCTGGATTCCCGGATAGCACGCGTCTGGCGTTCCGACACCTGTCACCTTTTCGCCGACTATCGTAAGCTTGCCCGTGCCCTCTCTCTGCTGCCAGATTGTGAGCGACGAGTTCTCAACAAGTATGAAAGTACTCGACTCAAGGGCCGAGCCGTCGCACAGAACGAGATTCACTTCTCCGTTCACGTAGATAGGAACGTTGTACCCGTTCTCGCCGGTGTAGTCCGCGCGAATACTGTACCAGCCGTCGTTCTCATACTCCTCGTTGGAGTCGGTCAGAATGTTCGTGAACCCGTGATTGGACAGGCCGTAGCACTTAGGCTGGTAGTGAGGATTGCCTTCCGCGTCAACATATATAATTCCCGGCAGCGTGCCGTCGTCGTGCTTAACGCACTCGATCGTATATTTGCAGAAATCCACAGTATCGTTCTGCGCGTTGTGAAGCTCGCCGCTCGCAATCCTGTCGTAGCAGAACTCCTCGAAATCGTGCTCGAACGTGATCTCCTCGTAGGTCTCCGCGCCGGTCGTCTTGTACATGCACGTAATCTTTATCGTCGCGGGGTCCGCGTCAAAGAACGCGTCGACCTTCTTGGGCTCCCAGATATCAAGTCCGTAAGCGCCCATCGGGAACCTGCCAAGCGAGTTTCCCTCCGCGTTCCAAACCGTTGCGACCATGTCGTAGTAGTCGGCAAAGCCCTGGCCAAGCGGGTAAAAGTTCATAACATAGGCGCCGGCCTTAGCGTTGCCTACTGAAATGTCCTCTCCACCGTTTTTCGCGTTCTTCGGGGCGGTTTCGGTCGAGGTCACGGTTGCGCCTTTTGAATCACCGGGTTCCGCGTCGGGTCCGGTTCCGTTCCCCGCGTTGATGCCCGCCGGCATTATATTTACGCATATGAGCAATGCAAGAATGAACGAAATGAGTTTTCTGCCCATGGCTGTTACCTCTTTATAGAATGACCTTCGCCGCAGCGAAAACGGTCTTATATGTCATGAATGTTGCGGCACAATATACCTGATTTGTGCGGCACAATACGCCATCATTATCATACCATTTTAGAGCGGTAAAATCAAGAAAAATGAATGGAATCGCGGCTGCAGGCGTGAACGCGTTCAAGATTGTTTCGGGAATAAAAAAAGAGCCGCACGCATTGATCTTGGCCTTTGCGTGCGGCCCCGAAAAAATGTTTGTTTGCTACTTACCTGTTGTTACGTTCCGGTAGGCTCGGCTGTGTTCTCGTCATCCGGGAACGGGATAACCGAAGGTTTCGCAGTTCCAATCGGGTCCCCACCCTTGTAGATCAGGAATCCGGTCGGAACAGCGTTGCTGTCGTCCTTCGTGCTGACGCCCCAGGCTTCGACAACCGCCGGCGTACCTGCTTCGTAGGTGTCGGCGTCGGTGGTACCTTTCGCCTGAATCGACTGCGCCACGATCGTCACGTTGAGCTTGTACGAGTTCCCTGAAGTCTCAGACTCGGGAACGTGCGCCGTTTCAAGCGTTCCGTAGCTCGCAACCAGCGGCAGTGTCGTGCCGTTCGCCGCCACAGGAGAACTGTAATAGTAGAAGCCGTCGGTTCCCTTTGTCCACTTCTCCGCGCTGAGATTGTCGGGAACGAAGATGGACTCAAACAGATTCAGCGTCATCTCGTAATCGACACCCTGCACCGGCGCCCAGCTGTGAACTCTCCCGGTAAGGGTTCCTTCACCGTTGACCTCGGCCCAATTGACCACAATGACCGCGCGCACATAAGTCGCGTAGTCGGCTGTGACCGTAACCGCAACGTTCGTTGTCGAGTCGCTAATCGCAGCGGTCGGGTCCGTGTCGGCCGTCAGGTCGTTGTTGACCTTGTTTTTGGAATGACCGGCCAGGAACGCGTACGTAAAGACTATTCCCAATGTCAGGATGACGGCTGCGATAACCGTGATTACCGCAGCTTTTCCTGCAACTGACCTGAACTTAGAATTGTTTTTCATGGTCGTTGTCCTCCGTTATTATCTCGAAGATTCGGTGGCAGGCACCGGTACCGCAAGAATGGTTTGTTTTGAAGTTTCGGTTCTGAGCCAGTTCGGCGCTTTGTCACGGTTGGTGTAAGTGACGGTCTTCGTGTCGCCACCGAGCACCACCGCGGTCGTTGTAGCAGTCGCGAGAACGCCATCGCTGCCGTCCGCATTCTTGCACGCGATCAGGGTGTACTCCCAGCTCCACGCCGTCAGCTCTTCAACGTTGTACGTGCCCGCTTCGACGCCCTTGATCGTGACGCTGCCGGTTCCTGCAATGGTCACGAAGAGCGGATTGAACGAGGAGTCGCCGGCTTTCGTTACCTTGAAGATGAACACGTTCGCCTTCGAGGAGAGGACGGTTCCCTCACCGGGTGCGTAAACGGTCTTCGTGATCACGAGGTCGCCTGCCGCACGCTTGTTGTAGAACGTAACGGTTCTGGCGGCGGTGGCCACGAATGTGATCGACTCGACTTCATCAGCGAGGTCGGTAACAAGAGCGTCGATTCCGGTGATGAACTTCGCGTCGTCATTGCCGAGCGCCTCTTCGAGCGTCACGTCGGTGCCGTAGTAGCAGACGAGCGTGATGTCGTTGGCGTCGCCGTGCTTGAGTACCTTGTCGTTCGCCGCATTCGCGCCGTTGATCGTGTAGATGAACGGGAACTCGTAGCTGAAGTCGCTGTTGTTCGCGCTGTCCACGACCTTCTTAACGGTGATTTCAACCGTCTTGTGGTTGTTGCCGAACAGTACCGAAGTGTTCGCGGTAACACCTGTCAGAGTGGCCTCGTTGCCCTCCTGGTCGTATCCGTCACCAATCGTCACAGTGGTCGAGAATGTCTCCGCCACTGATGCTGCATTGCCTTCAGCGTTCTTGTACGGGGTCGTGTCGCCGACCATGACAGCCTTGCTCGTATCCTCAGTCACAACAAGCGTTGCTCCGTAAGGAATCTCGATCGTCTGCTTCATGCCGTTGTGCGTGCTGCCGTCCATGAGCGTGAATCCGCCGTCAGTGCCTTTGAGGCTAACTGTCTCGTCGCCGAGGGTGGCCGTCGCGTTGAACGTGAACGGTACATTCAGATCCTGCTCAAGGCCGGTAACCTTCTTGGTGACCTCGACTTCGACCGTCTGCCTCTTGTTCGTGAAGGTGACGGTGGTGAGATCGACAACCAGCGTCGTGGTAGTCGCGGTGGTCGAGTTCTCAGCAAGCGTAGCGCCGTTAACACCGACGAGGTCGAATCCGTCAACCGCCGTCTCGGTAACAGTCAGCTTCGCTGCGTAAGGAACCGTAATCTCACCGCTCACGCCGCCGTTATCGCTACCCGCGGCAAGCGTTACTGTGCCGTTGACGCCGCCGATGTCGGTCGAGTAGCTGAACGCGAATTCCTGCGTAAGGTCTGCCGCGAGCTCCCAGTCGGTCCGGTCAATGACCTTCTTGATCTGGGCCTTCACAGTCTTGTGCACGTTCGTGAACTCAATCGAAACTGCACCGGTAAGCTTGTCGATTGTCACAGAACTCTCGTTTACCGACTCTCCGGTTCCAATCTTGTAAGATGTCGTGAATACGTCGCTGATATTGAAGAACGAATTCACAGTGCCCGTGCCGTAAGCGGAATTCTCGGAAACCTTCTCAGCGATGACAACCTTCGCACCGTAAGGAACGTCCTTGATGACCTTGCTGCCGCCATGCTTGAGCGTGAACGCAACCTGAGTGCCACCGTCAATCGTGTAGTAGAACGGGAACTCGAAATTGTCATCCGCATCAACCTTGGAGTCGACAACCTTTGTAACGGTGATGTCGTAAAGCGCACGGTTGTTCGTGTAGAGGATGTTCTGGTCGGCCATCACGTTGTTAATGGTAACGGTAAGATCGTAAAGCACCGCGTCAGTATTGTTAATAACAGACGCGTAAGTCGAGTTGAATCCTTCAACCGTCTCCTCGGTGATTGTGAATGTGGTGCCGACAGGAACCGTCGCGATTTTCGTGTTCGCGTAGGAAGGCTTAATGATTGCCGAGCCGGAAGCAGTCTCAATCGTGATATCGCCCAACGTATTTGTGTAGTTGAACTTGAACTCGGTGTTCGCATCCTGGTCAAGGTTGACTTCCTTATCGAGGTAGATGTCAACGGTCTTGTGCGTATTCGTGAACGTAATCTCGATTACGCTGTCACCGTCGCCCACGTTGAAGGAACTGTGATCGCCGCCGGTGTCCTTGTCATTGGTCGTCGTGAATATTGCCGAAACAGTGGCGTTGTTGTATGCCGACAGTGCCTCGGAAACAATTTCCTCGACAGTCACAAGCGCGTTGATCGGGACCGTGAACGTGGTCGATTCGCCGTTCTTAAGAGCTGTCTCGAGCGCAACGTCAGTTCTGCTGAGAGTATTCTCGCCCGAGTAATCGAGCGTCCATGAATACTTGAAGCTGAACGGTATGTTGTTGTCAATGTTCGCAAGGCTTGCGTCGGTGGAAACCGCCTTCGTAACCTTAACTGTCTTCCAGAGACGGTCGTTGGTAACAACGATTTCAGCGTCATCCGTAAGCGTCACGTCTGACTCGTCATAGGCCGCACCGTTCAAAGTAGCAGTTGATGCAAAGCCGTTCGCGTTGGCCTCTGCCACCTTAACGGTCGCGCCGTAAGGCAGGTCGAACGTGTGGACGTTGTTGTCCGCTTCAACAAAGTTCTTGAGCGTGAACGCAGTCTCCGCAAAGATGGACTGGCTGCCGATTGAAGCGACCTTCGTGAACGAGAACGTCCTGTTGAGGTCCTCATCGAGGTAGTGAGTAACGACCTTCTTCACGGTCACGGTGATGTTCTTGTGCCTGTTGGTGAACGCCACCGTCGTGCCGTCAGCGGTCAGTGCTGCGGTCTCAACAGCGGTGCCGGTAACCGTTCCGCCTGTTGCGCTGACAAACTCGAAAGCCTTGTACGCATCGCCGGAGAGGTCTTCGGTAACGGTGACCTTCGCGCCGTAAGGAACAGTGATCAGAGCGTTACTGTGCGTGCCGCCGTAGGTCTCGCCGTCCTTGAGCGTGAATGATCCCTTGTACGTATCCTGGTCTCCGATATCGGACTGCCAGCTGAACGAGAACGCCACATCCTTGTCGGCGGTGATGTTCCACTTGGTCGTGTCGAGCGCCTTGGAAACGTCGAGCGTGACCATCTTACGGGTGTTCTTGAACGTGATTGTCTTGGCTTCGGTCAGGCTGTCGATGGTCTTGGAAGAGCCGTCAGCGCCGTCAACCGTCGTCGTGAACACGTTACTTATAACTGCGCCGTCAACACCGGTTGCGCTAACTGTTTCGGCAACCTCGACCTTGGATCCGTAAGGAACACCGGTAATGGTGTAGCCGGTCTCGCCGGGAACGATGCCGAAGTTGTCAGCGTTCTTAACAATCGTTGTGCCGTCAGGGTAAGTAACCTTGTACGTGAACGGGAAGCTGAACGTTTTCCAGCCGTCAGCAACGGTCTTGTTGTCGAGTTCTTTCACGATCTTGACGTCGAAGACCACGCGGGTGTTCGTAACTGTGAACGTCACGTCGCCGGAAATCTTGCCGTCAGCATCAATGTACTCGGCGCCTTCGGTAACTTCAATCACGGTCGTGTAAGCCGGGTTGGTCGCCTCAGCGATGGTAACTACTGTACCGTAGGCGATATTCTGGAATACCTGACTCCAAACATTCTGCTGCGAGGACGCATCATATCCGAGCGAGAAGCTTCCGTTCTCGGTCTCAAGACCAAGTCCTACGGATGTGAAGTTGAAGACTTCAGTTCCCGCGAAGTTGCCGGAGGTCTGTTTGATAACCGTCACCTTGTAAGGATTGCGGGTGTTCTTGACCGTAACTGTGTTTGCAGCATTTGTAGCGGACTCGTCAATGCCGTTGGTTCCTTCCACTGCAGTAATGTAATACTTGCCGTTGACAGGATCACTTCCGTACGAAGTCTGCGTGGTGTAAGTCTTGTTGCCGTCGGTAGGATCGACCTCAGTCACTGTATACTCTGTACCGTAAGGCAGGAGCAGCGGGATAGACGCAGTCGAAACAGTTCCGGTTGTGGTGTTGTTCAGTTTAACCTTGACCGTTGCGGTTCCCTGCTGTCCAAGCGGGTTCGTGTAATTGATCGTAAACGTGAACTCCTTGGTCAAGTCCGCAGGATCGGTAGAAACAATCTCCTTCGTGATGAACAGCGGATACGTATTGATAACGTTCGTGAAGGTAATCGTAAACTCGTCGTTGCCGCTCTTGCCGATGACTATGTACTTGCCACCTTCTGCAGGTTCATACCAACCGGAGACGACCTTTGTCATCGCAAACTCAAGCGCATTTACAGTCTCGTTTACGTCAACAACCGTACCGACATACACCTCAAACGTCTGCGTCATGGTGCCGCCGACCGTGAATGTGAACTGTCCGTTCGTGGTTCCGAGTCCCTCTTCAGTGAAGCTGAATGTCTTGCCGTTCGCCCAGTCAGTCGCGACCTTGGTCACGATTACGTTGACTTTCTTTCTCTCATTAGTGATTGTGAAAGTCTGGAAGCCGGTTGTGGCATTGGTCTCGGCAACAGTCTCGGAAGTTGTGTAAACGTCGCTCACCTTGACGTCGGTGGACTCGAACTTCACGGTGGTATCCTCAACCACGTCGGAAATCACTGTGCCGTAAGGAACCGTAATCTCAGCGCTGCCGTTGGCGGGAACCGTGATGGTCTCATCAACGCCGTCCTGCTTGTAGTTGAACGTGTAGTTCGCCCAGGTGTAGTTGGTGACGCCGTGGTCTTCGACAACCTTCTTGAAGGTCACCTTGATCAGGCGGGTGTTCGTGAACGTTACGCTGTCGTTGGCCTTGAGAGCCGCCGCAGTCTCGTAGGAAGTACCGTCCGTTGTCGTGTTGCCGTGAGTGACCGTCGTCGCATAGTCGGTGTTCGGAGTCTCGCTGACCTTCAACTCAACGCCTGCGGGAAGCGTGAACGTCTTGGAGGTGTTGTTCGTGCCGTTCAGCTGGAACGAATCGAACAGGCCTTCAATCGTAACGCTCTCTTCGCCAACCTTCGCGTAGTTCACAAGGAACGTGAAGTTCGTCGCCTTCTCGGTGTCGGTGGCGTTCACGACCTTGTTGACCGTGAACGTAACAGTCTTTCTCTTGTTGGTAATCTCGACGTTCTGCTCAGTCGTCACGTTCGTGAGGTTGACCGCGTCAACAGGAACGAACTGATCCGTGTCAAGATCAGGCTCGCTGATCGTAACGTTCGTGCCGTACTCGACCATGAAGGTCTGAGACGCGCCGTCTTTAAGGTTGATGGTCGCGGTGGTTGCCGTAGCAGCCGTCTGGCCTTCGCTATCGGGCACATAAGTTACCTTAATCTCGAACGTCCTGGTTGCGTCATTCTGAACAAGTCTGTCCTTAAAGATCTTCTTAACGTTGACCTTCACGGGCTCGCGCTTGTTGGTGAAGTTGACAGTTTCGCCGTTCTTATCGTCGTTGGCAACGAACGTGATAGTTCCCTTGCCGTCAGTCGCGCCTGCGTTGCTGCCGTAGAGAGACGTGACCGTGAATCCGGTTCCGTCGGTCTCGTAAACGGTAACCTCAGCACCCTTCGGTACCTCGATGACCTGCGTGGAGGTCTTGCCGTTCTTAGCCGTAGCGGTGGCGTTAACGCCGGGAGCAGTTACTGAGAACTGGAACTCATGAGCCAGATCGTCAGCCACAACGCTGTCGACAGTCTTGTGAACGTAGATCTTCACGAGCTTCCTGGTGTTGGTCACGGTGATCGTGCCGACTACAGTATCCTTCGTTCCGGTGAACGCAGTTCCGTTGTTCGAGCTGTTCGTAGTTTCGAAAAGATCTGCGGTCGTGTAGGTCGAACCTTCAGGTTTCGCCGTCGTATCCTCAGATACTGTAACAGTAGCGCCGTAAGGAATCTCGATTGTCTTGGTCGCACCACCTGCGATCTTGAGGTCGTTGCCGGTAATGGTCTTGATCACAGTGCCCTGCTCGTTCTTCACGACAGCCGTCATCGGGAACGCGAACGTATCCCAATCGTCGCCAGCGCCTTTGTTATCGAGAACCTTCGTAATATCGACTTTGACCGTGTTGCGGGTGTTCTGGACCTCAACATGGTCGCTGTTTGCAACGCCGGTAATCTTGTGCTCGCTGTTCGCGTAGCTGACTACTACAGTGTACTTGTTCTCATCCGCGAGAGCCTCGGTTACCGTGTACTCGGATCCGTAAGGAATCGCGACGGTCGTACGCTGTTCGCCGTCTGCGAAGCCGCCCGTTGCGTCACCCGTGAACGTAAGCGTCACGAAGGAGTCGCTGTCAGGTGCCTTGTAGGTCACGGAGATGTCGAACTTGTTGGTGCCGTCCTTGTCGGCGGGATCGTCACTCGTAACAGTCTTCTTAACGGTCAGCGGGTAGGTCTTGATCTCGTTGTTGAACGTAATCGTCGCGTTGCCACTCACGGTGTAGTTTGAACCGTCGGTAATGATCGTGCCGGCAGTAACCACGCCTTCAGGAGCAGTGTACTCAAGGCCGCCGTCAGCTTCCGAAATAGTGAACGTAGAGCCGAAAGGAATGTTCTCGAACACCTTGGTGTTGGGCTTGCCGTCAACGCCTGCCTTACCGTAGAGGGTAAAGCTCGTTGTGCCAAGCACACCGGTAGGATTGAACGTGAACTGCTTGTCAGCGGCAAATCCGCTCGCCAGTTTCTCGATGGTGATCGTGTAGACATTCCTCGTATTAGTTACGGTCACACCGTTTGTCGCGGCATTGGCCGTAATCGTCTTGCCGGCCGGATTGTAAGTCGTGGTGTACACGTCGGAAATCTTAACGTTCGTGTTCGGGTAAACAACGGTCGTATCTTCTTCGATAGCCGCGATAACCGTGCCGTAAGGAACCTTTATCGTCTTCGAACCGTTAGCGGGAACCTCAACGGAATCCGCCACGCCGTCCTTGGTGAAGCTAATCGTGTAATTATCCCACTTGTAATCGCTGCCGGTGTAGCCGTTCTCGACGACGACCTTGCTGAAGACAACTTCAACGATCCTCGTGTTAACGAACTCGACCGTAGCCGGATTCTCAGCAGTGACTTCATCAGTAACCGCCTCAAGCGTCTCAACACCGCCAACAGTAGTAATGTAATTAGTATTAGCGGTTTCTTTGACCGTCAACACGGCGCCAGCAGGAAGCGTAATCGTCTCAGACTGCTTGTTGCTGCCGGATGCCTGACCGTAAAGGGTGACCGTCTTGGAAGTCTCGGTACCAAAGAGTACGTCTTCAGCATCTTCACCCTCGCCGACCGTCGCAGTAAGCGTGAAGGTGAACGGTACGCTCATATCTTCGGTCAAACCGACAACAGTCTTCTGAACGATCGCGGTAGCGGTCTTACGCTTGTTAGTGACCTTGATGTTCGTGGCCGACGTTACGGATGTCATCGATCCGGTCGTCGCAGCGATCACAGCCGTCTCAAACTGCGTGCCGTCAACAGTTTCCTGAACGGTCACAGCCGAGCCGTACTTCACGGTGTATTCCGCGGAAGTCTCGCCATCCTTCAGTTTGAGGTCATTCACGGTAACAGTCTGGCCGTCGGATCCGACATACGTGACACTAATCGTGAACTTTCTGTCGGCATCGCCGGAAACAAGCCTGTCCTTGAACTCCTTCGTGATCGTAACCTTCTGGTCAGGTCTCTTGTTAGTGAACTCAACCAGCGAGTTGTCGTTTGCCGTGAATTCGATGGATTCTTCTCCGGTAGCAGTCTCGCCAACCTTGGACGTAACGATGTAATCGGTAGTCGTGGTCTCGGTGACGGTCACGGTAGCACCCTTCGGTACCTTAATGGTCTCAGTGGAGGTCTGTCCGCCGTTTACAGTAATTGTATAAGAAGAGCGAGCCGTCGTCTCTTCGCCAACGAAGATTTCAGGAGCGGTAATCGTGAACGAGAACGAAGCGTTCTGATCCGCCTCAACAAGGCTGTCAACAATCTTCTTGATGTTGAGAGTTACCTGCTTCCTGGTGTTCGTAACAACGATGGTTCTGTCCTCGTTCTCCGCCCCCGTCACAACATGACTGTTGTTGGAGTAGCTGACGTCAAACATATCGGAAATTGCAACGTTGTTGAACGTCTCAGAGGTAAGCTCCTCGACAACCACCTTGCCGCCGTAAGGAACTATAATCGTGCCTTCCGCGGTGGTCTGACCGCCCTTCAGCGTAATTCTGGCAACACCCTGAACATCGGTTCCACCGACAGATACCGGGTTGTTGTTCGCGTCGGTTACAGTGTACTTGATCGGGAACTCATAAGTCGCCCAGTCATCGTTAACAGCTCTGTTTTCAAGAACTTTCTTGATGGAGACCTCGTACGACTTAATCGTGTTAGTGAAGGTGATCACGACATCGCCCTGCACTTCGTATCCGTCATTAGTTAAGATGCCGTTTCCGCTGAGGACAGGATTCGACTGCGTGAACATCGCGTTGTTCGCGTCCTCAGATAAGGTGAATACCGTTCCGTACTTAACCTCAGTAAACTCCTTATAAGCGTTCTCGCCGTTAGCAGGAAGGCCAAGTGTAAAGTCGTCACCAAGGCTGGTGTGGAACTGGAACGTGGTATCTGCCGGGAATTCACCATCAGCATCCTTCACAATCTTGACCTTGTAGGTCCTTACCTCGTTCGTGACGGTAATCTTACCTGCGGAAACGCTGTCAGTTCCTTTGATGAGGTAAGTGCCGGCGGAACCGTCGATGGTTCCACCTGTGGCTACAGTCGTCGAGTAAACAGGGGCTTTGTACTTCGCAGTCTGTGCGTTTCCGTTCTCGGACAAGTTAATCGTAGCTCCGTAAGGAACGTAAATCGTTGTCGAACCGTTCTGCGCAAGCTGAACCTGAGTAATCGCATTTGTACCGTCGGTAACAACGTACGTCTTACCGTTTTCAACGACCTGGCCACCGCCAATCAAGATGGTGAACTGATCGTCGACCGTGTCGTTCGGCAGCACCTTCTCGATGTCAACCGGAATAATCGCGAGATCCCACACTGCGTAGAGCGTGTTCTCATTGTCATCCGGGTAGGAGTTGCCGGTCTCAGGTCTGACAAGGTTGTCGGCAGCGACCATGAAGCCGCCTTCCTGATCTACCTGCGCCGCAGTGAAGAAAGGCTCAGTCGCGTCTGAAGTGAACGCCCAGCCGAGGAACTTGTGTCCTTCGTAAGAGACGGACGAACTGGTCGCAAGCGCGAATGCCTCATTGACGATTACCGAGAAGCTCTGCTCATCAGCCGTAAGGTTCCAAGTACCGCCGTTAGGATCATATTTAACTGTAGTGGTCGAAGGCTCTGCGGGAGAGTAGACAGCCTTTAACCGCATGTAGTAGTTGTAAATGTGCTCGTCATCGATGCGCTCATTTTCAGGAATTGTTTCCTGTCTTGCAAGCGTATAGTCGATGTGGAACATCTCACCGGGATAAACTATATCGTCGGTATCCTCGTACGCACCGTCTACCCACTTCTGAACAACCCAGTATCTGAAGTACTGACCCTGAGGCGCCACGCTGGCAGCAATACCGTATGTGTGAGCAGCGTCGTCATAGAGAATTCCATCAGAGTAGATTTTCGGAGTGCCTTCGCCGATGAAGGATCCTTCGCCCGCATCATATTCAAGATAGACACCGTCAGCGCCTTCAATCTTATGCTTCCACTTGGCATACAGATTAAGCACTCTGGTAATCCAGAATCTGTTCTTAGTCTGATCCTTGTTTACCGTTGTACCGAGAGCGGGAGCGGTTCCGTTGCTGGGATTGAGATCGTCGGCGTAGTTGACCATATCAGTCTCATCCCACCAACCGGGAATACCGTGCCTGCCCATGTAATCGGTATACGTGGTAGTCTTGTCGTATTCCTCTTTAACCGTTGTATCGTTCAGCTCGTACGCGTCAAAGTTGAACGGCTTTTTGAAATCAGGGTCGTAATACCAACCGACAAGCTCGTACAGGTCGCGTTCACCCATTACGGTTTGGCCACCCGAGATTTTCTCACCGTAGTCAATACGGAACGTCATTGCCTGAGTATTGTCGCCCCACTCAAGGGAAGCGTCGTCAGTAGGAACGCCCGGGTGCAGGAATACACGATATTGAACCAGAATCCACTTGGCATATACGGTTATACCGCCGGCAGGCATCGTATTGAAATTGTACACATGAGTGCACGCATCGTCAGCGTACCAACCCGCGAAGACGTAACCCTCGTGGTAAACAGGCGGCTCATAATAGTCGGCCCCCTCTTTATTGTAGGTTGAAACGTCTGCTTCGTAAAAATACGTCTGACTTGTCTTGAACGCGTCGCCTTTCGGAGTTTCTCCTGTTCCGACACCGTCACCATTGAAGTACTTGCCATCCATGAACGTTATGGCGCCTGTTATCCTGTTGAATCTAATTTCGATGTTATTCGAACTCGGAATATACTGGTATCCATTCTGATTCGGGTATGCGTCGTAATAGTAGTTACCGTTCTGATTCATGAGGGCGCCGACACGAGTCCAAGACCCACTACCGCCGGTTCTCCACTCATATGCGGTAAATCCGGTAAATTTGTCATTAATATTGAATCCACCGCCGCTAGTGCTAACCGTTGCAGCCGCAGAATAGTTTTCTCCTCCCGTAATATCCTGAGTATAGAATGTTATCGTTCCGGATCCTGTCTCCTTCGATCCATAGTAATCCACGGTCATATCATCGGAAACCGGAATAAAGTCAGACTTGTACGTCATCCTCATTCCATCAGTCGTACCGTTATTATTGCCAGTCGGATACCACCAATAACTCGTATCGGTAGGCCATGGAAGAGGTTCTCCATAAAGGCCCACATTAGCTTGATAAACATGCCAGCCTGTTCCGGTTGTATACTCGTATCTTGTTCCTTCGTATACGACCTTTTCTTCGTTCTCAACGAAATGCTGGCTAAATCTCTCACCATCATCAGGGTAAGGCGTTCCATTGTTATAGGTATACCCTGTTATAGCTGAAGTAGTAGTTAACTGGAAAAACGTATTATTAGTCAAAGAACCGTAAAGATTATTGGCGCCCGGATTCAAAGACACCTCAAAACCAGACTGGTTTTCTCCTGCCGTTCCTTCAATCAAAGAATAAAGTGTTCCGTTGTAACTATTGGTATTTGTAGTATTTGTGCGAGTATAACGATACCCGTAGTATCGAGTAGCTCCATTGTTGTCTGAAATTCGCCAACGATAAGTGGAACTCATTCCGTTGCCGCGCCGATAATACACTTCTTGTATATTTCCGTTAACCACACCGTACTGCTGAGGCGAAGTATTATTATAAGTTGTATATGTGTATGTGTACCCTGTAGGTGTATACGTGTAGTTTACAACAGGATTAAGTTTCACATATTCCCCATCTACTAACCCGTATTCGCCATTTTCATCAGGTTCGTATACGGTTTCAAACGTCGGTATAAGCCAAACTGTCTGAGTTTCAGTGCCTTTGTTAAGCTGAACATGTCCACCGTTTGAATCTATATAATACTGTGTTCCGGTTTCTTCTTCAGTTTCAACGTAAGATCCATTTTCAAGCAGATAACGTTGACCGGTATATTGAGTTCCGCCAGCAGTGCGTGTATAGCGATTGCCATCATACTGTTCACCGTTAAGATACCAAGCATAACCTGTTGTCGTCTGCGGCACTGCTACAAGAGTATAATAAGAACTATAATACTTATTATAGTAAGTAACGCTATCATCTGGAGGAGGATTATCAGCAACATTGCTTGCATAACTAGTTGGCATAGTATAACCGGAAGGGATATAATTATTCCCGCTCCTGATATAGAAAATACCGTCAGTACTATCTTCATAGAATGAATAATAATATTGATTTGTGTGACCACTTCTGTACCAAGTATACGTAGTAACTTGAGTAGTCATCCTCGTCAACTGAATGTATTCACCATCAATCAAAGCATACTGTGTACCATCGTTATTAGTAGCAACTACACGTGTATAGGTGTATGCCGGCGTCCATACAGTAACATCGCGCGAACTGCGCACGAGTCGAACAAACTCTCCGTTCACCAAACCATACTGCGGTTCGTTATCAGATGTTGAAACAGAATATCCACCGCCGGTTGAATATGTATAGAAAGTATACTTAACTGTATTTCTGTCATAATAGACGTTAACCACGGATGTTCCTTCAGGAGCTATAGTGACGTTTTCGTCAATACTCGAACAGTGGAATCCGGTATACGTAGCTTTCGTACGTACTCCCTCTATTGTTTCTCCGTTAACAACGGCATTATAATACCGTGTTGAATCATTATCTCCGTCAACGACATAGGACTCTGTACTCCTTGTGACAGTAGTAATAATATCGCCGGTGTTTCCATTCAACGAGAAAGACTCAGCAAAATCATAATTCTTCTCTTTGCCTTCGCCTGTACCGCCGTTCTGAGCGTAAGTATCGGACATACGCTCTTTCCAGATAATTACAGTATAATCCGCGGTTGCTTTAGGCGTCCACTTGGCGTAAACAGTAATTCTGTGGTCTATTTTTGTGCCGAATGTAAAAGGTGTATCGGATAAAATGACATTGCCGTTGTCATCTTTAGCCGGCTGCGTTACTCCATCAACAGTTTCGTAAACAGGTTCATACCAGCCTCCAAAATCATATCCGAGACGCGTAGGATCGTCCGGTCTGACGGTAACAGTAGTCGAAGTAATACTGCTTTCGATGAACTGAGGCGGCGTATAAGAAGCGCCTTTGCCGTTCTGCTGGAAGCTCAGCCAGTAGCCGCTGGGAGAATAAGCTTTCAGGTAGAGATCGCCTTTAACTTTGATCCAGCAGGGATTGACATAAATCTGTCCCGCATAACCTTCGGTGTACTCTACATCGCTACCGGGCTTTTCGTCTTCCTGATACTCAGGATCGTAATTACCGTGAATACTATCGATATTGCCGGGATAAGCAGTCTCGTCATTAATCGGCTGCCATCCTTTGAAATCTTCGTCCTGAGTGTCAGGAACGTAGTTCATGTTGATCTGGTAATCAACACCGTTTTCAGAAGCGTTGTCGGTAGCACGCGAAAGCACAAAGTCTCTGCCCAGAGACACAACGCCAGCCTTGTCAAGGTACGTAACAGTAAACCTTATGAAGATCATCGCATAGAATTTGATCTCGTCAAGGTCATTTATGGTCTCATTTGTGAGCTTATTCTTTACGATCGTCCTGATATCCGCGATTGTAAGCGCATTATCTGCGTCTTCCGCTGTGTAATCATTTCCGGGATCTTCGCCGATCCATCCGCGGAAGAGCTTCTCTGTGCTGTTTTCCAGATTAAGGCCGGGATCGTATAGAGTTGCCTCGTATTTCGTGGTGTCAACAGTATCGGCCTGTTTGACCAGAATTGACGCAACAAGGGTCTCTCCGTTGTAGAAGCTGACCTTGAGTCTAGCATCCGTACCGGATTCTACCACCGCGAAAATCGAGAACGAGCCGGTCTTGAAGCTGATCTTATCGCCCTTCGTAACTTCAACGGGAATCTCTTCGATAACGACCACGCCGTCCATGCCGGTGACGTTCTTGGCTGCGGCGGCTTCCTTGGTGAAAGCGGCTACAAACCTGGTGTCGTTGACCCAGATTGCCTTCCCGTCCTTCTGTGCGGCCCTGATGGCTTCCTCGCTGTCGAGAACGTGGATAACGGTCAGTTCCTTGTAGTTGCCGAAGGCTTCGTCGGTGATGGATACACTGATGGTGCCGTCGGGCTGGAGCTCGGTGCCGTTCCTATAAAGGGTGATGTCGTAGAGGCCGACGTAGTTGTAGGCCGAGTAGGTAATGATCTCGTCCTCGGATTCGGCTTCTGTGACGCCCTTGACGCCGCGCTTCTTCGCGAAGGGGTTGCTGATCTCCTGTGCGGAGAGGGTCGTGCCCTTGGGGAGCGCGCCGCTGACGGTAACGTTGTCGTCGGTAAGGGTCAAGGTGCGGACGCTGTCGTCGCTCGCTTTTACGTTCTCGCCGTAAAATACGTTGAGCGGCAGTGCGCTGATGACCATCACGATGGCCAGGAGGATCGATACTATTTTATTCATTCTGAAGTTTGTCATGATCGCGCACCTCCTTAACCGTTGTTAGTCCCGTCTGTGCTTGCAGGCTCAGGCGGGTCAAAAGTAGTACTGTTAAATACACTGGTTGCATTATCTTTTGAAGGAGTGGCGGCCGTTCTCTGCGCTATAAACGCATCAAACGTAATGGTCGCAGTCGTTGCACGGGGGAGTCCGTAGCTGACGATGAGGCCCTTGCCGTCGAGTATGGGAAGAACCACGTTGCCGTCTTCATCGGCAGAGAGCTCTCCGGTGTAGTAGTAAATGTTTCTGTCAGTAATTGTGTCCAGCTTGACCCACTTGTTGTCGAGGGAGAATGTGACGTATTTGGGGTCGGCAGTGGACTTGACTTCAACGTAAACGTACGCGTTCACGCCCTTGTAGCCAAGGATTCTGACATGGGGATCTTTGGGAACGTCGACGCCCGGCATAAGCAGGTATTCGTTGCCTACAAGCGTTTCGGCTGTCGTGAGCTCGTAAACGTCAGGGTTGCCGGTGATCGTGTGCTCGAACACCTCGATGTCGTCGGCAAGGTCGGCCCTAATGGTGATCTTGCCGGGAATGTGCTTCTCGGTGACATATTTAGCCGAAACGAGGCCCACGACGATCGTGACCGCGATAACCGCCATCAGCAGGAGCGAGAGCAGCAATAATGTCTTTGATTTGTTATTTTTCTTTTCCATTATTCCCGCCTCCTTTAGTCAACCTGAACGAACTTGACGAACGTGTCAAAGTCGAGAGCAATTGTACCGGTGGAAAGACTTGAGCCTGTGTACTTGCTGTAGAATTTCACTAAATCTACAGTAAAAGTGAATCCTTCGGTAACGGAAGCAGCGGCATTCGGGTCGATTGCTTCGCCCTCGAATGTCACAATGTCCTTTCCGTTAGCAGTGGTCGCCAATGTGATTGTTGTTATTGGCGTGGCCGACGTAGGCTTGCCGTGCTCATCATACGCAGTGACGTGGTTGACGGTCAGATACCCTTCCCCGGTTCCTGCCGAATCTTTGAGCGTTCCTTTCGGGAACTCCATCTCAATCGTGTATCTGACGGCCGTCTCGGATTTGTTCGTGACTTCCACCTTGTAGAGGTTGTTTTCACTGTCAAACGTCGAGGTTCCCTGCTCGAACTGGATAGTGCCATTGATGTCATCTCTCACTGCGACCATAAATTCGGCCGTCCTCGCCCCACCGTTCGTCATGCCGCGTGTCGTGTAACGCGCGAGCAGTCCGGACGTCATATTGAGCGAGAAGAGAACCAGGCACAATACCACGAGCGCAGCGCACATTGGTATGTTCAATCTTCTTCTGTTTTCCATATGCATTCGAATCTCCCTCTGTCAAATGCTTCAGACTTCACTGTTCATAATTGTGACTCAGTCGGTCTGTCCTTGGAAGTGCTGATTAAATAGCTATTTTTGCGTGCGCGACCCCGAAGCTGTACGGTGGTACTGCGAGCGGGGAGCTCGCGCAAAGCAAGCGGCAGCAATTTGTCGTAAGACACCTTAAATGCTTTCATCAGTAGCAACTCACGCATTGTTCTCGCGTAAACGCTTTCTGCCTTTCGCCGCTTGCGTAAAGAGCATTTAATCTGCGCTTCCCAATTCTTTCTTCAATCTCGCGATTTCTTCTTCGATCGACTCGGGCGTCTCATCGTCCGACCCGGCTTTCAGCTTCGCGATTTCGAGCCTCAGCCTGTCGATCTCGCTCTCGGATTCTTTCTTTTCGTTCCGCCATGACATGATCATCAGGAACGCCGCGAGCGCAAGTATTATTATTGTTCCGGGCAGGCTCTTCAGCGCCTTAAACACGACGCCCGCGTACGGAATCCTGAAGGCCATCTTGCCTTTGATCGACTCCAGCGGTATTTCGCCGTCGTCCGCGTCGTTGTTGTCGCCTTTTGTAATTACGGTGCGGTTCTCGTCGTTTTTCTCTATAATACGGTGAATTACGAGGGTGTTCCCTGCCTGATAGACAACGATGTCTTTAACGTCGAAGGTCGTTGCCTTCTTTATGAAAACAAGGTCGTTGACGTGAAGCGTAGGCTCCATACTCGGCGAGAGCACCACCGATGAACCTATCCCGAACGGCATCGGCATCTCGTTGTGAAAAACGCGTTTTGCGTTCCACGTGTAGACCGCCATACCCACCGTCACGCCTATTATCACGATCAGGATCGCCCTGAAAACAATTTTCCCCGCTTTCATGCCCGTTTCCTTCCGGAACTTACTCTTCTTCCTCTCTCGATTTTCTCTTTTCAACAATGAGAAGAATGATGATCACAAGCACCGCCACGGCAAGAACAGCCAGAACCGGAACGAGTCCTCTGTCGCCTGTCGGAGGAGGATTGTCGCCGCCCTCGTCCTCGGTAACCTCGGCAACCGTATAGATTCTGATGTGCAGTTCGAGTTCTTCGCCGGACGCCGCAAGGTTTCCGAGCATCGTGTCGAACTGGTCGTTCGCGTCCAGCCCTTCGCCGTCAAACCTCTCGAACGGCCACTGCCACTGCAGGTAGTAGTCGTGGATCTTGCCGGCGCTAAGAACCCCGGAATCCTCGATTGGGTCGAGCTCAAGAACAGGTTTCCACTCATCTGCGGACCCCAGCAGGTACTTATCATTGTCGTACATTTTTGCCTCGATGGGAATGATATAGTCCGTTCCCTCGAACCAAGCGTCAACGTAGACGGTATAGTCAAGCGACTTGCCTTTTATTCCGGGAATCGACGTGTTGTCAAGGTCGTTCTTCAGCGTGAACGAGTACGTGTTGCCCGTTCCCGGTGCGAAAACCTTGTCCTGAGTGCCGTCGTCATTTACGTCGCTGTTCACCGTGTAGATCAAGTCGCCGTTGTTGTCGTATTTAATTTTAAATATCTCTATATCTGTATGCGTTGACCAGACCGTGTTCTCGTCGTAAACGGTGAACTTGTCGATTTCGCCCTTGATCTCGTCGGTCGTGAACGCATAGCTGCCGGTCGAGTGGAGCATTCCCGCACCGCTGGTTTTGAGCCCCTTCGTTACCGAAGTTAGCGCTTGCGGAGCGAGCGTAGGTGCGGCCTTTTTCGCCTTTGTCGAGATCTCCAGTTTTGTGTTTTCGGACGGCTGTGTCAGCGATATGTAGTTCCTCTTTTGCACGCTCGAAAACGTGACAATCTGCGCGAATAACATAGATACCGCGCAGCACTCCAATATCACCAAAACGGCTATCGTCACCCACAGTGCCGAGCCGGTGTTTCTTTTACGAAGCGACGCATATTTTTCCATGCCGTTGCTCTCCTTTTCACTCGGCTTTCCGCGTTTTCGGGAAGCCTTCGGTTTTACCTGTATTTAGGAAATTTTTAGTTTCTACACTCATTTACAGACGCGCATAATTTCTAAGCCTTTGCGTCCATATTCTTATTCGAGATTTCCGGCGTTTTCTGCCTTTGTTATAAGCCTGTTTCCGCCTCGCTTATGCGCGTTTGTAAAAGCTAAAAAGTCCCGCAATCAGGTCTTTTGTAATGTGTGTTTATGCGGCGCTTTGGGTGTTCTCTTTTGCGAAGTGAGCTTTCGCTCGACCCGGCTGTTCGCCAACCCGCCGGTCTTCGGGAACACTCTCAAGCGACTGCATCATTAAAACCGCAAAGCCCCCGCCCCGCCACTTTGAGCGGGGGCTTGTTGGGTTTTAAATCATTTCGATTAATTCGCCTGTAGTGGCTTCAAATTAGTCGATCTGGGTAGCTGCAGCGGTGAAGTTGAAGCCGATTGTGTAAACAGCCTCAGAAGCGTTGAACTCTGCGGCATAATCTGTCAACTCGCCAAACTCTTTGTAAGCAGCGAAGTTACCGAGCCAAGTGTCAGCCTGGTCAACAAGAAGAGCCTCTTCTTCGGTTGCATCTTCCGGTGCCTCGAACGCCCAGGTCCAAACAAGGCCGAACTGGAAGCCGAGGGATCTGTTGGGATCGAAGTCGATGGAAAGGTCAATGGAACCGTCGTCAGCAACTGTGAACGCTGCGTTTGATGCGCCGGCTTCGCCTTCATCGTTGATCATAGCAAGAATAAGAGTTTCAAGCTGTGTCTTATACTTCTCAACAATAGTCTTCGCATTGCTGGCAGAGAAGCCATTCTCGGTCATGCCCATCTGTTCAGCAAGAGTTTCGTTGAAAGCCCTTGCAAATGTAACGAGGCTGATAGGAGTTCCACCGTTCTTGGAAACGGTGATGTCCCACTTAACCGGAGCATAATCTTCCTCGAGTGTAAACTTGTTGAAGTAGCCGTATTCGCCATTATTGTTCTTTACAAGCTGTGTGAAGTCGGTGTACTCGCCTGCAGGAAGCACAACATCGCTCCAATCCGCGTCGATGTGGAGGGTGTAACGGACAGCAACTTCAGGCTTACCAACGATGGACGCCTTGAATTTATCATTCGTCGTGCCGGGGGCTACGAGGTCTGTAATGCTGCTTTCTTCTGTAGCCGCTTCAAGGTAATCAGGATCAACGCGAACGCTCAAGGGAGTCGTATTATCTTCGCTGCCTTTAAACGTTTTATCGTCTGCCTTATATTCAGGCGCAAACAGATCGTCGCCAGCCATGGTCAGAACGATGCCCCACTTCGCAACGCGAGCGGAATCTTCACCGGAAGCTTTGGTGACATACTTTGCAAATGTGCCGGAAATTGCACATGTGGTAATAAGAGCCGCAACCAAAAGAACGGAAGCAATTCTCATCATTTTGTTTTTCATAACAAAATACTCCTTTCAAAATTTTGCCCTCAATGGGCGATTTATTCTCCCCCCTACGGGGAATCTGTTATATTCACCCCCGTCGTGGCTTCCGGAGGAAGAATAACAAAACATTAAGTGCGAGCCGCACGCCCGCGTGCACGCTTTCCCTTAAGGCAGCTCACGTCTCAAGGTACATCTGCTATTGTCCGGCGGATTTAACCCGCTTTTCCCTGAGGTCCTTACGGTTCGGTGTTTTCCGCCGCCGTTTCCGGTTTAGCGGAATCCTCCTCGCCTTCGGCCTTTTGCTCCGCCGCCTTCTCCTTGAGAGCTCTCAATTCCTCAAGCTCTTTGAGGAGCGCGTCGGTGTCTTTCTTTTTCGCTGTGTCGGTCTTTCTGCGGCGGATGATCTCATAGCCCACCAGAAGCACTATCGGAACCGCTATGCACAGAATGAGGCCAGGGGTCGACTGAAGGAAGATAGCGATGTTTCCGAGCGCGCCGAACGTCCTTCCCGTCCACTTACCCACCAGGTTCTCAACCGGAACCGGATCGGGGTCTGCTGCGTTGTTGTTGTCGCCTCGCGTTCTGAAATTGATCAGCTCACCAGTCGCCTCGTTGTATTCAAGAGCGATGACTCTGTGGGTCACGACCGCCGAACTTCCGGACTTAGGGTCAAAGAACGAAATAACGTCTCCGACCTTGATATCCTCGGCCTTCGCGGTTTTGATGATGATCAGGTCTCCGCTCATTATTTTTTTGAATGTTGATTTCTCGCCGTCGATTGAAAGCTCGAGCGTGCGTTTGGTGTCGACTCTGTTGACGAAGAGCTCCTTGACTTCGGCTCTGGTTCCTGACGTCGCGGTATCCTTGAATGTCATGTCAATCGGATACATCGGCGCAAACTCGTCGGCTGTCGGCGGATTCATGGAGTCAGTCAAAACGATCATCGGCGCAAATCCGCCTACGGTCGGAACCTTGTCCTTGTTCACGAGGCCCTTGATGATCATCGTAATGTTCACGACGAGAATCGGTACGAGGATTACACAAAGGATAATTCCCACTACCGTCAGGATCTTATTGGAAGCAGTATTTTTTTCGTTTTTTTGTTCCTGCTTTGAATTTTTCAATTTCTCTTTCCTCTTTCTCCGGACGTCGCGTTCTTTTTTGTGTTGAGCGGGCGCTTGAAAGGATAAATCCGCACTGTCTGTACGAAGATATTGCAAATCCGAAATTTTCGAATTCACAATACACAGTATCGACGTTATTATATTCAATTTGTGTTTTTTTTTCAAGGGTTTTTTAAGTTTTTCCTTCTTATTTTTTCATTTTTCCCGTCTGGTCCGGCACCTTCCGCGCCGCCTCTCGCGGAGCCCTTACAGCCTTCTTTGCAGCCCCTTGTGAAAACGCAAAACCGCCCGCTCGGACGCACCCCCGCGGACGGTCTTTTTGTATGTATTTGCATAACTGATTCGGCAGGTTCAAACCGCCATGAGCTTTCCCGCGCTTTACTTGCGTCTCACCCCGCCTGATACTGATACTTCTTGTCCTTGCCCCTGCCTTCGCAACAGATAAGCCCCATTTCGCTCATTTCCCGCATCAGCAGATATGCGCGCGTCCTCTTGACGTCAAGAAGCGATTCGACCTCGCTGTCAGAAATCGTACCGTATTCGTCAAGGTATGAAAGCACCTTCTTCATCTGGCCGGTGACCTCGCGGGTCGGGGCGTTGTCCGCGGGAGGTTCGGTGTTCATGTTCGGGAGAACCATTTTGAAGGCGCCTGCCGACACCTCGATAGACGGCTGCACCGGGAACCCCTCGTATAGCTTGAATACCCTTCTGATTCCGGTGCCGTAGCTCTCGATAAGCCGCAGCCTGTGAAAGACCTCCGCCAGGTTCTTGTTACGCGGCTGCGAGATACCCATCACAACGTCCTCTTTCGTAAGCCCGGGAACGAGCCCGCCAAGCGAAATGAACTCCGCCTTCGTTTCGGTTATGTTAATAATAATGCTGCCGCTGAAAGAATAGTTCCTGTGCACAAGCGCGTTCAAAAGCGCCTCGCGGACGGCCTCTTCGGGATAGTCGCGCGTGTCGGTTCTTGTAAGGCCGCTGATAACAGAGCCGGTTCTGTTGCAAAGCGCAAGGTAGGCAGCTGCGTCTTCAAACTGTCTGAGGATCGAGCCCCCGAACTCCCTGCTGTCGCGAAAGACCGTCCGTTCTTCGTCTGCGAAAACCGCGACCTTGGTCGTATGCCGGCAGCTGTCCGACAAAAGCAGCCCGAGGTTCGTGAACATGCCGTCCTTTGTGATTCCGAGCGTCCTGAACTTTTCGGGTCCGAGTTCCGTCCCGTACCTTTTGAACGCCTCTGTCGCGAATTCGAACGTCAGTTCCTGGTCTGTCGAACGCATCTCTTCAAAAGAGTCGCCGTCGCTCTCCTTTATCATCGTTCTGATTGCCTCGTGCGAGGCGGGAACACTCGACGCCCCATGCCGCACATACACGCCGCCCGGTCTCAAGCCCTTCGACCTGATATAGTACGGTTTGTTCGACCCTTCCGCAACGTGCACCGCAATCACGCCGTTTTCGCACGCTTCGTACTTTACAAAAGCCGTAACGTCCGGCAGTATCGAGTCTCTGATCGCGTTCGTGATTTTCAGATACTCTTCGTCATAATCGCCGGCTCCGACTTTGTTTCCCTCGTTGTCCACGCCGATATAAACGGCCCCTCCCGAAGTGTTTGCGAAAGCCACGACTTCTTTGAGAACGTCGTCGGAAAATCTCAGCTTGTATTCCGTTTTTTCATTTTCGTAATACATTCGTTTCTCCCCCCCTTCCTTCGTTTGGTATTATACCACATTTCGTTCACTTTGTAAAGTGAATTTTCACTTTTATCGGTGAATATTCACTGAAAATTCACTCTGTTCAATTTTAGGCTTATTTACGGCGAATCCCGCGGTTTGTTGCCTGAAGGCATGAAAAAATCCACGCCGCCTGATTGCAACGTGGACTTCTTCTGGTGACCCCTACGAGAATCGAACTCGTGTCGCAGCCGTGAAAGGGCCGTGTCTTAACCTCTTGACCAAGGGGCCGATATGGTGGCTGTGGTAGGACACGAACCCACGACCTTCCGGGTATGAACCGGACGCTCTAACCAGCTAAGCTACACAGCCATTTTCGGGAATTTTATCGCGCTCCCCGAAGCGCCAATATATGATACCACTGAAAAACCGCCCTGTCAAGTACTTTTTTTATTGATTTGACCTTGTTTCAGGAAAGAACCCTGGCAGCCCGGATCGCGGTCCGGATTTCAGTCCTAATGTCAGCCCTGATTTCAGAACCACCCTATGATCGTAAGCACCAGCGCCGCCAGCGCCACTATTCCGCCAATCAGGAGCGCCGCCGTGACCCATTTTTTGCGGTCAGGTCTGCCGTTCCCGCCCTTGCTCTTGCCGGTTGCCATGTTGACCACGCTGGCGGGAATCACGAAAACGAGCGCCGCGAAGAACATTCCGGTTGCGATTGCGTTCATGACCTCTTTGGCGTTGGTGCACCGGGCGATGCCGCCCAGGAACAGTCCCGCCGCGAATATCGACGCCGCGATCACCGCCAGAACGGCCAATATTAGTCCGTTCCTGCTCTTTTCCGCGTTTTCCGGTTTATTCTCGTCTTTGTAGCCGTCATCCATTGTAATTCTCCTTCCGGCGTCATTCTTCCACGGTTAGCCGGCCGCCGCCGCGAGCCCTTCCAGCACGCCCATGATCACGATTCCCGCCACGACAAGCGCGACCGCCGCGTACTGCTTCCAGGTCAGCTTTTCGCGCAGGAAGATCCGCCCGAAAACAAGGCTTGCGACGCAGTAGCTGGCAATGACCGGCGCCGCCGCGATCGCGTTCCCGCTGAGGGCGTAAACGTACGCAAGCTGACCCACCGTCTCGAGAACCGCCGCCACCACCCTGAAAACGGTCGTCGGCGTCCTTTGCCCTTCCTCGCGGAAAAACGCGAGCTTCTGCTTTCTGATCACGAAAACGTAAAACGCCAGCACCGCCGCGACGATCAGGAACGTCAGCTGGTACGAAACGTTCGCGACGTCCTCAATCGTGTCCTCGGTCACGCCGATAAGCGGCGTCTTCTCCCAGTCGTCCAGGTACCAGCCGTCGAAAAACGTCCCGAGCGAGTCGAGCACGCAGTAGAGGATCGGCATCATGAACGCCACGAACCCGATCTTGTACTTCCGGTCGGTCTCTTTCAGATACTCGACCTCGCGCCTGCGCTCCAGAATGCCGAGCAGCACCACGCCGGCCGTGATGAGAACGATCGCGATGGCCGTGTAGATGTCAGGAAGCTCGCGGAGCACGATCATCAAGAGGATCGCGCTGACGGCGCCGCTGGCGTTCTGGATCGGGGACGAGACCGACACCTCCAGGTAGCGCAGCCCGAAATAGCCCACCGTCATCGACGAAATGTACATCGCCGAAACCGGCAGGTAGACAAGAAGGTTCCTGAAGTCGTAGTGAATGCCCTTCGTGAGCAGCGTCACGACTGCCGTCGCGCCCATAACGACGCCGACGACAATCGACACCTTGAGGTGGCTGTATTTTTCGTTTTCGGCGGACCCCTTCTTATAGAACAGGTCTGCCGCACCCCACGCGAAGAACGATATCAGCGCAAATAGCAACCACATAAAAGCCTCCCTCAAGTCTCAGTAATCCGCGGCCGGAGCCTGTTCCCGCACGCTTAATTGCGCCTCCGGGTCCCAATCCGCTTCTTTTATATTGTACCGCGCATAACAACGGTTTTCAAGGTTGCGTTTTTCCGCTTTCAGAAACCTTTTAACCCGTTCCTTGCAGACACGGAAAACGGCCGCCCTGAAATAAACCGTTAGGGGCGGCCGCTCGTTCATCCGTTTTTACGGAAATGTCAAGTTAACTTCAAATCGAGGTTGCGGGGATTACTGTTCGCAGCCGTTCGGGCATCCGCCGAGGTTCGCGTCGTACTGTGTGCCGCACTTCGTGCAGAAAACGAGGTTCGGAACGTATTCCTGCGCGGGCTCCTCGACTGCCTTCTCGCCCTCTTCCTTGGGCTCCTCTTTCGCGGGAAGCTTGTTGTTGATCTCGTTGGAGTTCCTGACGAGGATGATGAACATCATGGCCGCCTCGTAAATGATTCTGAGGATGACCGGTCCGCAGACGAGCAGAATCAGACCCTGGAGACCGAAGTACTTCACGACTGTCGTACCGACCCACTGTACCGAGATAATCATGAGGAGACCGGTGACGATGCAGAGAACGGTGAAGAAGACGTACGTGATTTTAAGAATCTTTTCGAGAAGCAGCTGTCTGAAGTTGAAGATGTCGTGAAGCATCTTGAAGAACTTGTTCAGCTTCTCTCTCTTCTTCTCAGGAAGAATGAAAATGCAAATAAGAACAGTCGCCGCAAGCGCGGTAAGAATTCCGAGAATGTACGTAACAATGATAGGCATAAAAACTCTCCTTCCGGTTTTTATTTTTCTAAATTGTAACACATATTGCCGCGTTTGTAAATCGTTTTATTGCCTTCTGCGCGGGTAAATATAGCCTTTTCCCGGGAATGAATTCCGTCATTTCACATCTTGCATTTCTGTGTTCCCGCATTGCACATCAACAAATACTCCACAACCCTGTACACTTCGGTGGACGGCGAAAACTCAGCCGTATGTGGAACGTACCCGGCTTCGATGCAAGCTTTTTCCAGCGTTTTCGCGTTAGCAATCGCAATACCGGTGTTATCTGCAAGCACTTTATAGAGACCCTCGCCGCTTTTTTGAAAACCCGGCAGCTTTTTAAGAAGTTCCTGAACGACCGCGTTGCCGCTGTTGTAGTGAGTGAAACTGCATCCGAAATGACACAGGCACCAAACCTCGAAGCACGGAGCGGAAACAATTAATGCGATTCCTGCTTTTTTCGAAAGAACGTCGGCTTTTACAATCTGGCGATCTTTATCCGGATTTACATCTGAATCAACAAGGCAAAAAGCTTTGTCGCCCGGTTCTTCACCCAGACCGTATTCACGGCATGCATTTTTCAATGCGTTTACCATTTGAACCGGATCCGTGTAGTTTCCCGGAGCAAATCTGATATTTATATTTAATGCTCTCGCCATATCGGTGAAATAGCGGGTTTCGGTTTTGTTATTGCCTTCGGCAGACAACAGGACCAGGCTTCTTCTTTTGCGTTGCCCGGTGTTTCTAGGCTTGGCGTTGTATCCTTTACTGCGACTCATTGCCACAGATCAGCCTCCTCCGGAATGTACGGAACAGAGCCGTATCTACCCAACAAATATGCCTTTCTGACATCCTCCTGCTTCCTTGGCGAAAACTCATCCAGCGAGTACAATTCGGACGCCCCGGTCTTTCTATCCTTTTCGACGAAATAAATCTGGTCACGACGCAGAAGCTTAAGCGACATTACCGACACGGCATGCGTTGACATAATCAGCTGCGCGTTTCCCCTGTTGATGTCCGGGTTGTTAAAAAGACCGATCAAATACTCAATGAGCATCGGGTGGATGCTTGAGTCAAACTCGTCGATGCAGACAGTCTCCCCCGTTTCGAACGCCCGTTTCAGCACCGGCGAAAAAGCGAAAAGGTTCTTCGTTCCCTGCGACTCCTCAAGAATGGAAAGACGGTACTGCTTCGAAATTCCGTCCGCCTCGACAGTGTGCATGGTATCGATTCTGATTTCCTTATTCGAAGTAATCGATACCGTTGAGGCAAGGTTCCTCAATTCCGCAGGCAATTTCTGAAGAAACTGTTCTCCGGTCTGCTCCCTGCTCTCAAATTCATAGTCGTCGATATTGATGTCCGCTTCATGAAGAATATTGGTAGTAAACCTTTTCAGCGAGTCATTTGTATCGTTCTCAAACATCGGGGCGTTTTGAAGCAGGAGTTGATCAAAGCTGGCGGTGTAAGTGTTAACTCCGCTTGCGAACCAAAGATAAGGAATTCTTGTCTCCTCGCAGTTCCACTGGGTCGCAGTCGCCAGAAAGAGCTTGTTCGAAGTATTCCTTTCAGTCAGTGGTTGCATTACACGCTTTCTGTCCGGAGATGTGAACGAATAAACATCACCATCTCTCTCAAAAATGGTAGAGGGTTTGGCGGAGTTGTAAACGTACAAGTATTCCTTCGTAATATTAAGGCTTGTCGCGGAAAATCCGTATACGTACTTTTTACCTTCCGCAATAAACACAAACTCAAAAGCCGACGGCTTGGCTATTGTATCCTCGTCAAATTTGAAAGGAATAATATAAATCAGCGGCTCGTTTACCTGACGGTTGGCGGACATGCGGATTGTCAGAATGGCAGCCGTCAGCGCCTGAAACAGATTGCTTTTACCGGCCGCGTTGGCCCCGAACACGGAAATGGCTTTAAGGTATTTATCATTACCGTTCGGCACAAAGTTCTCCCTAAGGTCTTTGTCCGCAGATCCTTCCAGAGACAGAACCGCTCTGTTTTTGAATGACTTAAAGTTCTCAACCGAAAACTGAATCAGCATCTCATCAGCCTCCCTCCGAATATAATTATACCCGTCTTAATGTCCATTGTCAACATTATTATCGCATTTTTTGCGTTTTTTCTGCAAAAATTCAAATAATAATGTGGCGTGTGGGTATTATCACGGTTTTCACGTCATTTTCGCTACCCGGTCGCTCTTTTTGAGGGTTGGAAACTCCCTGAACCCCCAGATACGACAGATACACTATCGCCCCTTCCGTTCACAAAGTTTCACGGAGGGGGCGAAAGCATGGTCAAATCCTGTTGTTGCCGTATTTATCAACTTATATAGACATATACTCTGATTTGCGAGTCCGGGATCCCCTCATATAGGCTTCCTTTGATGTGACACTCGCATATATCGGCGAACAAATCCTTAAGCGCCCAGATTCTGTCCGCAAGTTCGCGGTATATTTTGTAATCCCCGTCTAAATCGTTCCACTGGTAGAAAACATACCGTCGTTTGGCTTTGTCGGTCAGCGCATTGTACTCAATCTGAGTAAGCCACTCCGAGAACTCTTCGCGCTCGTAAACTTCAAACTCGGCGAGTTCCTTTTTGAGCACGAACCCTTCGTATTTGTACTGCTTGTCCTTGTTTACCTTCGGGACTATCGCCTGTGCGAAATTCACATAGTAAATGAATTGATTGTAGTATTGTTCCCATGTAATCTCGCCCCGGAAATCGCTTTCTTCCTGAAGGTCTTCGTGAAACACCTCGCGCAAACCCTCGGACATGTCATCCGGAATGCCGCGCCCGATTGCATACTCCTCCAAATCATTATTGACTTCCCAGAATATCGACTGCGCCCAATAAATAGAAGAGGTAATTGGATTTTTGTCCTTATCAATTTTGAAATACGGGCAGAGGCTGTACCACTTTCCGTCAATATTAGCTTCAGCATAGATGTTGTAATAGGTACTCATGTATCCGTTCCTCCTCTCCCTCAAATTCAAGCCGTTCTCTTTAGCAGGCAAATTCTTGTGAGACGCGGGAATTCCCGCATCTCACATTACTCATTCCCGCGTTCCACGTTTTACCGCATCTTCGCGCCTGCGGGAATGTGCGGATCGACCGTCAGAAGATGGAGTTTTTCCTCCTCGCCTTCCTTGTGAACGGCGGAGATGAGCATGCCGCAGGATTCGATTCCCATCATCGGCCTCGGCGGCAGGTTGACGATCGCAACGCAGGTCTTCCCAACCAGCTCTTCGGGCTCGTAAAACGCGTGAATTCCGCTCAGAATCGTGCGGTTCGTGCCTGTTCCGTCGTCAAGAGTGAACTTCAAAAGCTTTTTCGACTTCGGAACCGCCTCGCACTCGAGGACCTTCACGGCGCGGAAATCCGACTTGCAGAACGTCTCAAAATCGACCTGTTCCTCGAACAAAGGCT
This sequence comes from Mageeibacillus sp. UBA1212, assembly GCA_002309655.1. Classification (GTDB taxonomy): domain Bacteria; phylum Bacillota; class Clostridia; order UBA1212; family UBA1212; genus UBA1212. The sequence continues at coordinate 54,338 of DBXM01000004.1, read as the reverse complement.
CGATCACAACGTTAGAGAAGTCGATTTTCTCTTCAACGGGAGCCGCGTTTCCGGCTTCCTGAGCAACCTTGCAGGCCTCCTGCGAGGGGCAGGTAAAGCAGGCGCACTCGAAATCCGCGGGCTTCTCTTCCGCTTTTTCTTCCGCTTTTTCTTCCTTCTTCGGCTGATCAAGCGATCTCATCGTGGGGAACAGCAGCACGTCCCTGATCGCGGGGCTGTCGGTGAGCAGCATGCAGAGCCTGTCGATGCCGTAGCCGATTCCTCCCGTGGGGGGCATGCCGATCTCGAGGGCGTTCAGGAAGTCTTCGTCGGTGTGATTGGCCTCCTCGTCGCCTGCAGCGAAGGCCGCGTCCTGGGCCGCGAAACGTTCACGCTGGTCGATCGGGTCGTTGAGCTCGGAGTACGCGTTGCACATCTCCCAGCCGTTGATGAACAGCTCGAAACGCTCCACGTATCCGGGTTTGTCCGGCTTGCGCTTCGTGAGCGGCGACACCTCGACCGGGTGGTCCATAATGAACGTGGGCTGGATCAGCTTGTCCTCGCAGAATTCCTCGAAGAACAGGTTCAGAATGTCGCCCTTCTCGTGCCGCGCCTCGAATTCGACGCCTTTTTCCTTCGCGATCTTTTTCGCCTCTTCGGTGTCCTTGACCTCGTCAAAGTCCACGCCAGCGTATTCCTTGACAGCGTCGATCATCGTAAGACGCCTGAAGGGCTTGCCGAGGTCGATAACGTTGTCGCCGTACTTGATCTCGGTCGTGCCGCAGACGGTCGTCGCCAGGTGCCTGAACATGGACTCGGTGAGTTCCATCATTCCGTAGTAGTCGGTGTATGCCTGGTAGAGCTCCATCAGCGTGAACTCGGGGTTGTGCCTGGTGTCGATGCCCTCGTTCCTGAACACGCGGCCGATCTCGTAAACGCGCTCCAGCCCGCCGACGATCAGCCTCTTCAGGTAGAGTTCCAGCGAGATTCTCAGCTTCATGTCCTCGTCAAGGGCGTTGAAATGAGTCTCGAACGGTCTCGCGGCCGCACCGCCGGCGTTTGCCACCAGCATGGGCGTCTCGACTTCCATGAAATCGCGGCCGTCCAGGAACCTTCTGATCTCGCGAATGATCTGCGAGCGCTTCACGAACGTGTCGCGGACCTCCGGGTTCATGATGAGGTCAATGTAGCGCTGCCTGTAGCGAGTGTCGGTGTCGGTGATTCCGTGGAACTTCTCCGGAAGCGGGTTGAGCGCCTTCGTGAGCAGAGTGAGTTCCTCCGCGTGAACGCTCGTCTCGCCTGTCTTGGTTTTGAAAACGAAGCCCTTCACTCCGACGATGTCGCCGATGTCGAGGGTTTTGAATAGCGCATACGAATCGTCACCCAGCGAGTCGCGGGAGACGTACAGCTGAATCCTGCCCTCTCTGTCGAGAATGTGCGCGAACGAAGCCTTGCCCATGATCCGCTTCGACATGAGACGGCCCGCGAGCACGACCTCCTTCCCGTCAAGCGCCTCGAAGTTCTCAAGCACCTCCGAAGAGAGATGCGTTCTGTCGAACTTCGTGATCGTATAAGGGTCTATTCCGCGCGCGCGAAGCTCCGCAAGCTTGCCGCGCCTTACCACCATCTGTTCCGAAAGCTGTCTTCCTTCCGCGCTTTCGTCTGTCTCCGGTCTCAAATTGTCTGCCATAGCCGTTACCTCTTTAATATAATGCAGCCTCCGAAAAGGAGCGCGGCGCTTTCTCCGTCAAAAAAGTTTCGAAAGCGCCGCCGTTTCAACCGTTCCCTCCTGTTCAAGTGCCCTTGTTTATGCACTCTTCAAGCCAAAGGGCCGGTATATTTTTAATACTGTCTGAACGCTGAACGTCACTCGGGAATCCTGATCTCAAGAATCTTGTACTCGCGTACGCCGGCGGGAACCTCCACCGGCACCACTTCGCCGCATCCCTTTCCGATAAGCGCCGCGCCTACCGGTGAAACGTTGGAAATCTTGCCCTCGAGCGGGTTCGCTTCGGCAGAACCGACTACCTGGTAGTCGACGACCTTGCCGTTCCAGAGGCACTCGACCTTCACGAAGTTTCCGATTTGAACCTTGTCAATGGTAAGATTTTCCTCGCCAACGATGACAGCCCTTCTGAGCTTCTCATGGCGCCGAATAATCTCGGCCTCGTTGTCGCGCTGCTCGGTGCGCGCCTCATCATATTCCGCGTTTTCGGAAAGGTCGCCGCGACTTCTCGCCTCTTCAATTCTGCGTACAATCTCTTCCCTCTTTTCGCCTTCTAAGTAATCGAGGTACGCCTGTTCTTCATCGAATCCCTTCTGTGTGTAATAAATCGGTTCGTCACTTGTTGTCATAATGTAAACTATCCTTCTCTCCTCATAAGTTAAGTTATTTCAATTTGGCGTAGCCGTTATCCTTCAGAATAACGTCGTGCGCCCCGCCTTCGACAATGCTTGTGGAGCTGACCATCGTCAGCTTCGCGTTTTTGTGGAATTCCTCGATGGAAAGCACTCCGCAGTTGCACATTGTCGAACGGATTTTGCCTAAAGTTAGAGCAATATTGTCGCTCAGCTTGCCTGCGTAGGGAACATAGGAGTCGACGCCCTCCTCAAACGAGAGCTTGGAGGCGCCGCCCATGTCGTAGCGCTGCCAGTTGCGCGCCCTGTTCGAGCCCTCGCCCCAGTATTCCTTGTAGTAGGTGCCGTTGATGTTGACCTTCGCCGAAGGGCTCTCGTCGAACCTCGCGAAGTACCTGCCGAGCATTATGAAGTCGGCTCCCATCGCCAGCGCCAGCGTCATGTGGTAGTCGAAAACGATTCCGCCGTCCGCGCAGAGCGGTACGTAAACGCCTGTCTCCTCGAAGTACTTGTCGCGTTCCCGGGCCACCTCGATTACCGCCGTAGCCTGTCCGCGCCCGATGCCCTTCTGCTCTCTGGTGATGCAGATAGAACCGCCGCCGATACCGATCTTCACGAAGTCCGCACCGGCGTCCGCCAGGAACCTGAACGACTCGCCGTCCACAACGTTCCCCGCGCCGACCTTCACGCTGTCCCCGTATTTCGAACGGATCCACGCGATTGTCTCCTTCTGCCACTCCGAATACCCTTCCGACGAGTCGATGCAAAGCACGTCCGCCCCCGCCTCGATCAGTGCGGGAACTCTCTTCTCGTAGTCGCGGCTGTTGATTCCCGCGCCTACCATGTATTGCTTGTGCTCGTCAAGAAGTTCGTCCGGGTTGTCCTTGTGCATGTCGTAGTCCTTGCGGAAAACGAAATACTTCAGGTGGTCGTTCGCGTCGATAATCGGCAGCGAGTTGATTTTCTTCTCCCAGATAATGTCGTTCGCCTCTTTCAGCGAAACGCCTTCCCGCGCGTAGACCAGCTTCGAAAACGGCGTCATAAACTCTGAAACCTTCTCCTCGCCCGTCATTCTGCTCGGTCTGTAGTCGCGGCTCGTCACGATGCCCAGAAGCTTTCCCGAGCTCGAACCGTCGTCCGTAATCGCTATCGTCGAGAACCCGTTCTCCTCTTTCAGCTTTATGACGTCGGTCAACGTCGAATCCGGCCTCAGGTTTGACCTGCTGACCACGAATCCCGACTTGTACCGTTTGACCTTCGCCACCATCCCCGCTTCCGACTCGATGCTCTGCGACCCGTAAATGAACGAAAGTCCGCCGCATTTCGCGAGCGCCACCGCCATATTGTCGTCGGAAACGGCCTGCATGATTGCCGAAACCATCGGAATATTGATTGAAAGCGCCGGCTTCTCGCCCTTCCTGAATTTGACTATCGGCGTCTTCAGCGAAACGTTCGCGGGAACGTGCTGCTTGGACGTGTAACCCGGCAGGAGCAGGAACTCGTTAAAAGTGTGCGAGGGTTCCGGATAAATGAATGCCATATTTGTAAATCCTCCGTTGATCATATAACCCGCTTGCGGCCTTTTTCAGGGCCCTCCGCGCATGTAAACTCCGCTTCAGATATAATAAAAAAAGCATCGGCGCGTGCTTTTGGCCACGCTACCCACACTTCATATTGTGATTATACTACGTTTTTTTGCCGATTTCAAGAGGTTTTTGCGTTTCGGCGCCGGCAAGGGCGTCGGGAATGTGAAATGAAGCGCAACTCCAGGAATCCGCAGCTATTTGAAACCGCCAAGTTTCGCGGCCGCACTTTACATTGCGTCCCTCACTTGACGACGCACTTGATATTGCACCGCTCACTTGACCGCTTCGCGGAATCGCTCACGTCGCAATATCAAGCTGCGTCGGCTCTTCCACAAGGTTGATATTGCTCGCGGAATCGTTCATGACGCCGATGCAAAGCTGCGGCGTCATTTCAACGGTTGCCAACCTCGATATGTTAAGTCGCGAATGTCTCGAGCGAGGGGCAACAATAAGCTGCGCGTGTTTCGCGCGAAGGCGACTTTTAGCGGCCGCACTNNCTCACTTGACCGCTTCGCGGAATCGCTCGCGCCGCCAATGTAAAGCTGCGGCGTTTTGAAGTGAGGAAGTGGTTTGCGATAGCTAAACCCGGAGACTGAGCGGAAACACGCACATCTCAGTACATCAGGTTCACGTAACTGGCGTGATCCCCAACCGGGTCGATCGACCTGCCGCTCACCACGACGGTCGTCACCGTGTACTTTCCGCCCGCGAAATCCGTCGCGAACTTTGTGTACGTTGCGAGCTGCGACGGCGTGTTGATGCTGTGGTACACGAACTCGGACACAGTCGACATGATCTCGTTGATCCGGCCGACGTTCTCGATCGTAATAACCTTCTTGGAGAAGTCCCTTATAAAGCGAAGCTGGTTGGCCTTCCTGTAGGGGTCGCCGGTCGAACTGATTCTGCCGTTCTCGTTGTAGCGGTTACGGGTGCGCAGGAACGTGACCGTCTCGGCGCCGTTGAGGTGGTGGTAGCCCTTTGTGTATTTCAACTCCGTTTTGCCGGTAGCCGAATTCATGACCCACCTGTCCTCGGAAAAATACACGTCCGCGCCGCCGAAAAGATCTACGAATTTCGCCATGCCGTCCGGGTCCACAAAAATGTAGTCGTCGATGTGCATGTTCGCGTCGGGCATCATCTCGTTGATGATGTGGCAGAGAAAATCGATGCCGGAGTTGCCGAACTTGCCGTCCTTGTACTTGATGAACTTTCCGATCGGATAGCAGGCGTTCAGCTTGTAGATACCCTTGCTCTTGTTAAGGCCGGTCCTGACCAGGTAGTCCTGCACCGCGCCGGTATAAGGAATGTACGCGTCCCTCGCCAGTGAATAGCAGTCAACCGTTTTGGTACGCTCGCAGATGCTGACAACAATCATCGTGTCCGTGAGGTCTGATTTGTTGTCGTAGCCTAAAAGTAGGATATTTTTGGCGTCGGGCTGGAGTTTTACGTTGCAGCCGGCGGTTTTGGAGACGCCCTCCACTATCGGGTCGGGAACGTACGGAACCGACTGTGCGGGGGTGCCTGTCGGCGAGGCCACGTCGGCCTGTTTCGGAGTCGGCGAAGGCGTGGGCGTGGGGGGTGGAGTGGGCGTCGGTGTCGCGTTCGGATCCTGGGTCGCGGGAGGCGTCGTCGGTTCCTCCGTGGGAGCCTCGGTTGGCTCCGGAGTTTCGGTGGGGGCCTCCGTTATCTCTTCCGGATCCGGCGTCGGAGTGACCTCTTCAAGATCTTGCAGACCGGAAAGGTCAATAACGCTGTCGCCGGGTTTAATCACAACAACCTCTCCGCCATTATCGACCGGAGGCTCTTCCTTGAGCTTGTTGCGCATGAACTTCACGATCGGCAGGAGCGTCGAAACGTAAACGACAACAAAGACAACAATGAAAATGTTGACGAAAATGCGCAGCGCCATACTGCCCGTTCCGTTATTCTTTTTCTTTTTAAAATTTTTCTTCATTATCTTTCTCTTAGCGCATGCTTCCCGCGTTCTTCTTGATTATATCCGCCGGAGAACCTTCCCGGCAACTGTATTATACTCCGTTTTATTGAAAATTTCTTGATTTTTGCGTGCTTTTTTTATTTCCCGTTTTTCCGCGTGAATCACTCCGCGTCGGGAACGTACCCCGCCGCCTTGTAGTCGGTTTCGTTCATGAAAACGTACGAGACGCCGCCTTGGAAGTAGTTGTCAGTGATCCGTTCCTTGTCGTACCACGTGACATCGACGTAAAGCGGTCCCTCGTCGGAGTAGACGCGGTTCCAGGCGTGGCGCTCGTCCGTTCCCGGCGCGAGTCCCGCGATAAAGTCGCAGCGGATGCCCGCCTTCCCGCAGAGCAGCTGAAACGCCTCCGCGTACCCCCTGCAGACGGTCGTCCCGTTCACGAAAACGTTGTACGCCAGGTACGGTTCCAGCACCGACGCCTGCGAGTCCTCGTAAACGCACGCCGCAGAAATCACCAGCGCGAAGTACCAGCACTTGTAGAAGTTGCTCATTCCCGCCGGCATTTTCTCGATTACCCTGTCGACCGTCTTGTTGAAAACGTCTACCGCGTTCCTGACGGCCTGCCTGTCATCCGTCGGATGCGACAGCCACTCGTTGGGCATGTAGTACTGAAGTTTGTAGATCTCGTTGAAAAGGCCCTCTGACGTGATGTCCGAGTAGAGGTACAGGTCCTTCCTGTCCACGTGAAGCGCGTCGGTCGCGGTGACGACAACGCCGAAAAAGTTCGAGACGCCCGGGTAGTCGTTTTCGTTTATCGAGAAGTCGCCGTAGGACTCTGCGGCTCTTTCGATTTCGTCGTAGATTTTGAGCGACAGCTCGTTTTTGATCTTGTCGCGCGCTTTGGCCGCCGGCGCGGGGCCCTCGTTCAGAATGTTCAGCTCGCGTGAATCCACCGTATTGAGAAGCGCCACCGCCTTTTTGATTGCGGGGTCGATGTGGCGCGCCGCTATTTCCGCGTTATCGTCCGGGAACAGCTCGTTTTCGTCGAATTCCACCGTGAACCTCACCGGTTCGGGCGTCCTTTCGGGCGTCGGGGCTTCCGTTACGTCCGGCCGCGGGGTCGAATTGTGCACGATCGTTATGATGCCGCACGAAGAGCACACGCATACGAACAAAGCCGCGGCAACAGTGAGCGCCGCCGCCCGCAAAAAGCCTGTTCTTTTCGGGTTCGCGTGTTTCATTTTACAAATATTCCTCCGCACAGTTTTCCCCTATTTCAACCAGAAATTAGGGAAGCGCTGATTCAATAGCTATTTTTTCGAGCGCGACCCCTAAGCTGCCGCACTTTGCATCGCGTCTCTCACTTGACTGGGCAAAGCCCAGAATCGTTCACGCCGCCGATGCAAAGCTGCGGCTCAATTTACAAGGTAAAATTGCTTGTGTCTCGCACGAAGGCGACTTTTTGCGAAGCAAAACCGGAGACTGAGTGGAGACACAAGCGGTTTCTCGGAAAGCAAGCGGCAGCAAATCTGTCGTAAGACACATTATACGATTAAAGCTCAGCAGAAGTAAACGCACTTCGTTCTATTGAATACTGACAGTTGTTCGCCGCTTGCGTAAAGAGCATTTAATCAGCGGTTCATTAAATCATTCCGAGCACGCGCCTAACCTCGAAGCTTCGCAGCGCCATCTCCTTCATGACCTGGTCGTCATGTTTGATATATATCTCGTAAACCACGCCCTCGTCCGCGGACCTTGCGGTGAAGGCGTACGCTTCTTCATCGTCGTCACCGAAGCAGTAAAGCACCTTCGGCGCGTCTTCTTTCTTGACGCCGTCGTCCTTTTTCGCCAGAACGTCGGCGGTTTTTACCTTCTTGAAGTTCTCAAGGTCTTTTATGAGAAAACTCATGACCTTCTTGCGGCGGGTCTGGTTCCTGATTTCGGAAATCGTGAACTCGCCCATAACTATCGAAAACTCGTACTCGAGGTTGTTGTACTTCATGATGAGCACCATTCCGTAGAACGCGATCGCGAACACGAGTATGATGAGCAGGAAGCCGATCAGCCTGTAAAAATAGTAGATGACCGCCGCCACGGCAAGCGCCGCGATGGCTATCAGGATGCAGTAAATGACGGCTGTTTTGTTTTTTCTTGCCTTTACAAAGGTTTCGATTACTTCTTCTCTCATTTGTCTGTTATTTTGGAAAATATAGTGTATTTCCGGGAAATAAACCGGACTTCCGGGAAATGTCCGTTTACTTAGGACAAGCGCACCTCCGAAGGTTTATTCTATCGCCTCCGGGGGTGCGAAAATCCGCCACCATCATTTGGGGCATTCAATTGTTTTGGTTGCGCTTCGCATTTCACTTATCGCCGCAGGCACCGTGACGATTCAAACCAGGTGAGTCTCGCGCGAGGGCGACTTTTAGCGACAGCTAAACCGGAGACCAAGCGGAGACTCACCTGGTGATCCAGCCCGCCTGGGCTTTTTCCTGCAGCGTCTGCAGGCTCTCGATCATCGTTCTCTCCCCTGACAGGTAGCCGTCGATAGCGTAGGAGATGTCGATCTCGTTGGCGGACATTACCGGCATGAAGCAGCCGAGGGAGCCCGCGAAGTCGGCGGTTTCTGAGAAGTTCGAGAACACGGAAGAGTTCTTGCCGGCCTTCGGGTATTCACGCCAGAACTTCTGGGCGTTGGCGGCCTTGTTTGCGGGAACCGCCTGACCGTCGAGCGCGTAGCTCTTGGCCGCCTCAGTAACCGTCGCGTAGAGCGCGAGGTAGGCGCAGGCGCGGTAGAAGTCGTCGTTGTAGAACTCGGACTTGCCGTGGTTCACGACCGCGAAGCCGTAGACGTTGGCGGCGATCGCCTGGTAGTACACGCCGTTCTCGTCGTAGTTCTCGTCGTTCCAGCGCGGGAAGTGGATGTAGTCCCATTCCCACTTCTCGCCTTCGGTCTCCGGGTCTTCTGCCGCCAGAAGCGTTTCGGACCAGGTCGCGATGTCCTCGTGGTCGGCGAGGATGAACGCGTACTTGGAGATGTCCTCGGGGGCGATGTCCTTGGAGTCGATGCACTCCACAAGGCCGCGCTCCGGATTCACGATCTCCGCCAGGTCCTCAAGGCCGCTGACGACGTCGGGGTGCGTCAGGTTGAGTTCCTTGACCGACTGCGAATTGCCCACGTAGTCGTACACGTCCTGACCGTAGCTTCTCGCGAAGGCGCCCCAGATCGCGTAGTCCTTGTAGTTCATCGCGATAGGAGTCTCGACGCCCATCTCTTTGACCGCCTCGGCGATCTCGATGAGGTCGTCCCAGGTCCAGTCGTCGTGCGGGAACGTGTAGCCCGCGGAGGATATCAGCGAGTAGTTGAGCAGTACGAACTTGTGGTTGTACTCCATCGCCACCATGTACATGTCACCGTTGTAGAAGCAGGCGTTGTAGGCGGCGGGAAGCAGATCGGCAGACGGGTTGATCTTCTTGTACGTGTCGAAGTTGAGCACGTCGCCTATATAAGTGCTGAGGTCGATCAGTTTCCCCTGCTGCGCGTAGTATTCCATGCGCTGAGCGTCGAGAAGAATGACGTCGCCCGCGTTCTCGAGGTCGTCGCCGCTCATAAGGTCGTCGAGCACCTCAAAGTAGAGGCTCGTGGAGACCTTGTCGAGGTCGATGTCGATTTCAACGCCCGGGTAGTCGGAGTAGTAGACCGCCTTGAACTTCTCGAGGTTCTGCGAGTTCTCGGAGTAGAGATAGCCGGAGAGCTTGATCTCGGCGACCAGGTTTTCCGGAGTCGGCCTCGGAGTCGGCTTGATCTTGTCGTCGTCATCCTTTTTCTTGGTTTCGCAACCCGTGAGAAGGACCACCGCCAGCAGGATCGCCAGCGCGGCGGTAAGGAAAGCTTTTACTTTTCTGTTCATAAGTTCACCCTCCTCCTTTATTCGATAACGCCTATACGTTCGATGCCGGCGGCAAGCTGTTTCTGACCGAGAATGTAGACGATCATAACGGGAAGCATTACCATGAGGCAGCCCGCGAAGAGCATCGGCTCGGAGAGCGATTTCTCGAGTTCGGACATGGCGCCCTGGCTGGTCGCGTACTTGCTGTAGTACATCTGGATGTTCTGCAGTCTCGGCTGGAGCGTCTGGTGGCCGTCGATGTACATGTACGTCGGAGCCTCGTAGTTGTCGTTCCAGTGCCACACGAACGAGAAGATGAACACAATCGCGATAGCGGATTTTACCAGCGGCAGCATGATCTGTCCGAAGACCCTGATCGGGCCCGCGCCGTCGATTCGCGCCGCGTCGTCCATAACGTCGGGAATTCTCTGGAAGAAGTACATATAAATCAGCACGAAGAGCGCGCCGCGGAGGCCGAGTCCGAATACGCACGGAAGCACGACCGGTCCCCAGGTGTTAACCATGCTGAGCGTCGCCCACAGACCGTAGGAAGCGAGAATCATAACCTGCGGCGGAATGAGCAGCACCAGAACCACGAGGAAGAATATGATGTTCCTGACTCTGAACTTGTAGCGGCCCAGCGAGTACCCTATCAGAGCGCACGCGGTGGTCTGGAACAGAGCCGACAGGAGCGACGTTCCCATCGAGTTGAAGAACGACTTGACGTAGTCCAGCGCCTCGAAGGCCTTCACGAAGTTGTCCCAGTTGACCGTGGTCGGGATGTACTTGACCGTCGGGTCCATGTAGTCCTGCGAGGTCATGAGGGACGTGGAGAAGATGTAGATGAAAGGCAGTATGAAGAGGTACGCCATTTCGATAAGCACGAAGTAAACGAATATTCTCGAAATGATGAACGTGATCTTCTTTTTCGCCTTGTAGCCGAGATTCTCGTACTTTTTGATGAATCCCTTGATGCCGCCGAGCTTCTTCTCTTTCTGCTCGGTTGCGGCGCCGGCTTGAACAGCGGCGGTGTTAACAGCTTCCGGTGTCACTTCAGCCACCTCCTCGTAAGCAGGATGAAGATCATAATGACCGTGAGCGTCGCCAGCATGTAGAGCCAGCTGAGCGCCGACGCCTGGCCGTATTTCGTTCCCTCCTGGGTCATACTGTTCATGATGGCCATGACCGGGTTGTCGGAGGACACGAAGGAGTCAACCAGCGCGTACACGCAGTTCAGAATGACGAACGGCGAAATGTAAGGGAGCGTGACGTGCCAGAACGTCTCCCACGCCGACGCGCCGTCGAGTTCGACGACCTCGTACAGTGTCGCGGGAACGCTCTGCAGCGCCGCCAGGAATATCAGAATCTCAACGCTGGACGCCCACATAATCGAGCCGATGTTGCTCATGATCGTCCCGAAGAACGAGTTGATCTGCTGCACGCCTGTCGTGATCGAGCTGAAAAGGCTCATGTTGCCGACGCCGTCGTTGAAGAGGTACGTCATGATCGTTCCCGCGAGAATTACGGGAATGAAGAATATGACGCGGAATATCGTTCTGCCCGGGAAGTCCTGCTTGAGCAGCACCGCCACGAAGAGCGAGAACGCGACGATCACCGGAACCTTGATGAGCGAGTTTCCGAAGGATTTGAACACCGTTTCGCCGACGTTCGGGTCCTGAATGACCTTGATGTAGTTGTTAAATCCGACGTAGGTACTCGTGCCCTGGAATCCGTAGAGGTCCGTCAGAACCGTCTGGAAGAAACTGATTCTGATGGAGAGCACGAGCGGGACCACGATGAATCCGAGGAATCCGATCAGCCACGGTACGGCGAAAAGGAAACCTTCAAGCGACCTCTTCTTCTCAAACGACAGCAGAGTGTACTTTTGAGAATGGGCAAGCTTTTTCTTGTATTTTACCTGTTTTTTCAAAACAACCGGCCCCCTTTCGTTATCCAACCTTGACGGCTTCGGAAGAACCGTTACTGACTATCGCCACGCCCAGCGCGGGAACGGTTCCCTCAGGCGCGGAGTAGTTTTCGTTGCTGTAGTTGACGTAGATCTTAATGCCGTTGCTGTAGGTCGTGCAGTAGATGCTGCCGTTTCTCGGGTCGTCCACGCACTTGTGGTCGACTATCGTGGCGTTCGCGACCGGCGCGAGCACCTTCTCGGCGAGAACGTAGCCCTTCATGATGTCGGCGCTGAGGTCGTCGTACTGCGCCTTGAACAGAGAGTTGTAGTCCGTGTAGCGGAGCTCCTCGGTGGCTTCCTTGGTAACCTCGTACGTGAAGAACGCGCCGTACTCGATGGATCTGAGCAGCGACTCGGTGTAGTTCGAGCTTCTGTTGATCGCGGTCGAATAGTAGTCGATCAGGCCGTGGTAGACTATCTGCACGAACGGAATGGACTCGTCGATGATGAACAGCCTCGAGGTCTCGGTGGGAATGTCGAGAATGTTATCCGCAACCGACGCCGCGTATTCGTAGCCGTAGTAGACCGAGACGTTCGCGAATTCCTTCCGGAACTCAACGATCCACTTTCTGTAGTACTCGAGCGCCTGCTGGCGGAGAAGCGCGTTCTCCTTGTTGTAGTCGGTGAACAGAAGGTCTCCGAGCTGCTGCAGGTCGACGCTCGTGAAGCCGAGCTTCGAGATGTTCTTGACGTCCTTCTTCAGCATCTTCGCGTCGTAGTACAGCGGACTCATGTAGTAGTTGTTGCTGTTCCTGTAGAACACGCCCGCGTTGCTGACCTGCTTGTAGTTGACGTAGAACGTACCGGGGTTCTTGACGGTGGCCTGGCGGAGGCTGGCTCCCTTCGGCTTTCCGTAGAGGATCAGCATGTTCACGTCTGCACTGACATCCTTGCCGTTTTCGGCCGCGTACGCCGTCAGGTCTTTAAGGCCGCTCTTGCCGCCTACGCTGGCGCCGATGTTGTACTTCCGCATTATGTTGCCGAAGTAGCCGCCCTGCTGCCATCCGAGCAGCGAGTAGCGCATTCTCGGAGCGGTCTCGGAGGTCGACGCAACGATGTTCTTGGCCTGCGCGAACGTGGTCATGACCTTGTACTGCGTGAATATTCTCACCGACGCCTGGTTGACGTCCGCGAAGAAAATCTTCAGGTTGATCAGGTCGGGATCCTGGCGCTTGTTCTCGTAGGAGTTGACCTTCGCGTCTTTCAGGTAGTCGATCGACTTGAAGTCGGCGTCCCACTTGTCGACCAGGAATTCGCGGGTGTTGTTCGCGACGTCGATGTAGGTGTAGTCCTTGGAGGAGTCGATCTGGTAGGAGTAGCGCATCGTGAAGTCGCCGATTCCGGAGGGAACCTCGAGGAACGTGTAGGCGGCGCCGTTCTGGCTCATTTTCGCCTGGTAGAACTCTCTCCACTTGAACACGAACGTGACGTAATAGAATTTCAGGTTCTTCATTCCCGGCTGGCCGATGAGGACGGAGGCGTTGGCCTCGCTCTCGGTGGCGTAGCAGGTGAGCATCTTGCCGGGTTTGACGACGCCGAAGACAGGCATCGAGATCTTTTCGTTCGTCATGTTCGGGTAGTTGAACACGTCGAAAATGTCGTCGTAGCCGTAAATTCTCTTCTGATACTCGTCGTACTGCGAAATTCTCGGAACGTTGAAGTACGTGAGTCCGCCGGAGCCGTCGGGCGTCACGAAGTAGCCCTCGTCGCCCTGTCTCGCCGCGCTGATGAACGGCAGGCACGCGATGGAGGCGACTCTCGGCATCTCGTCGGAGTCTCTCGTGTAGTCCTTCTCTTCCTTGTCCTCTTTGACGTCCTTCTTGGGAACGTTCACGATGAGGTCGCCGTTGTCGTCAAGCCGGAACTCGACCGCAAAGCTGAACTCGTAGTAGACCTTGTAGGTGTCGGCCATGTTGTCGGTCTTGGTGACCTCGATCGGCACCGTGTAGCGCACCTTGAAGCCGTCGTCGATCCTGTTGTACACGTACTGGACCTTGTCGACCTGGTTGATACCGAAGTCCTTGCCGCCGTCCAGGTTGGAGGCCGTGTAGCCGAGCCTGACGAGGGAGGAAACGATGTCGTGGTTGACCTTGTACTTCGGGTATTCGCTGTCGGCGGTCGCCGGATCGGTGTCTTCCGGAAGCGGCGCGGGCCAGCTTCTAATCTCCTCTTTTTCGCCCTTGGAGTTGGTAATCTCGAGGATCAGCAGCGAATCCGCAGGCGAGAATTTGAGCACCGTGGTGCCGCCCATGTTGTTCCGCTTTTCGGCGATGACTGTCATTCCCGCGTCGTTCGGGATCGTCTCTCCCGCCGCCTTGGGGTCGTTCTTGACGATGTACTTGTCCATCCACTTGATGTGGCCGACGTTTCCGCCGAAAATCACCTTGTAGATGATGAAAAGAGCCACAAGCGCGACGACGATCGCCACGACAGTAATGATGATCTTCTTTCTCTTTTTCTTCTTGCGCTGCTCTTCGAGGAACCTCTCGGCCTCCTCTTTGTCGATGTAAACGCCTTTGCGCGCCTCGTCGTCGTCCAGGGAGGCCTTGAAAACGGTCGTCTTCTTCGCAGTCCCCTGCTCCGCTGCTTCCGCGGCGTTTTCCACCGTTTCGGCGGTGTTTTCGACCGTTTCAGCGGCGTTTTCCGCGTTCTCGGCGGCGTTTTCCACCGCGTTGTCCGCTGCCTCTACGTTTTGCAAGGCGTCATCTATATCGGTTTTTTTATTCTTCTTAAACAAGATAGCTCAACTCCTTTGCAAACTGGACTATGAAGTCAACAAACTGTCTTGCGAGGCCTCTCACGATCATGAACAGTATCACGACCGCCGCAACGCCCGCCGCGGTGAGAATGAATACCAGCACCGCCTTGATGGGGTTGAAGCCGTGAACGCCCTTCATGCACATGAACACCAGCAGCACCACCCACGCGTAGGACACGTAAGTGATCAGGTTGTAGATCGGCTGCTCGGAAAGCGTGAGTCCGCGCGAAATGATAGCGAGCGGCAGATGGATTAGAATCAGCGGAACGTGGCAGTAGGCGCCGCCTATCACAACGTCGCGTAAACGTCCTTCGCCGTAGAGTATCGTGGTCACGCCGTAGTTGACGATTGAAACGACCACCCACGGGAGCACGCACCAGAGCAGTTCCTCGCCCCAGTCGATGAACTCGACCGGACGTCCGCCTCTGAATATGAATCCTTCGCACAGCTTCGCGAGGCAGTGGGTCACGATGTAGATCAGCATGACTATCACCGCGTCGAGGTAGGTGCCCTTGTTCTCGTACCTGATGTCCTCAAATCCGTCCACCGGGTGCAGCGAGACGTAGACCATATTCTTGAAGAAGTCGCCGATCTTCGTGAAAATGTTGCTCTTGTTCGGATCCTTCGGGTGCTTCATTCTGTAGCGCTTCCTGACGGACTTGAACACGAGCAGACCGACCAGCAGCACCACGATGACCGTAGCGATGATCGAGAAGTAGTCGCCCAGGAAGTCCGCGCGGAGCTCCTCGAACGCCTTCGAGTACCATGTGACGTCTTCGGCGTCTTCGAAGTACTTGAGAGCCTCCGAGTAGCGCTCTTTTCTCCACAGAATCTGTCCGATGGACTGGAGCGCGAGCACGTAGAAGTTGTCCTCTTTCTTGACTTCCGTCCACTGATCGAACGCGTTGTCACCCTTCACCGCCGGGTTGTCCGCTTCCTCGTAGATACCGAGGGAGTAGTTCTTGTTGGCCTTGTGAACCAGGTCGGCGAATTCGGTTCTCGCGAAAACGTAGACCGTGTTGTTGCCGCCGTTGAGCACGTAGATGTTGCCTTCGTTGTCGACTTCAAGCGACTTCGGGTTCGAGAACTGGCCGTAGCCCGTTCCCACCGCGCCGAACGCGAACAGGTTTCTGCCCCACTCGTCGTATTCGTAAACGCGGCCGTAGGTCGAGTCGATGATGAACGCGTCAAGATCCTTGTCCACGGTGACGTCGATGAAGTTCTGCAGGTCGCTGGAGTTTCTGAGAAGACCCTTGTCCGAGAAGTCGTAGCCGGCGTAGAGAACGTCGGAGCCCGCGGGGTTGATCTTTCTCATCTGTGCGGCCGAGTAACCCGTCGTCGTCGCGTAGATGTATCCGTCATAAATAAAGATGTTATTAAAAGTATAAGGCAGCGTTACGATGGTACCTTTTCTCGACTCTCTCGACCAGAGCAGCCTTGCGACCATCTCCCAGAACGTGAGCGCGACCTTGTTGGTACCGAAGTAGTTTCTGAATTCGCCGTCCGAGGAGAGCATCAGAATACCGTTCGAGTCGCCGACGGAGCAGACGTAAATGTAGCCCTTCTCGTCCTTCACGACTCGCGAAGGCTGGTAGTTGAAGTCCTGCGAGAGGATGTCGCTCTCGGGCGTCGGGTACGCGAATCTGAAGTTGCCGTACTTCGTGAACTCGACCAGGCGCTTGTTTCCGTAGTCCGAAACGAGGATCGTTCCGTCGTCGTCCACGAAAACCGCCGAGGGCGAGTTGAGCTTGCTGCCGTCCTCTTCAAATCCGGTAATCGCGAAATCGAACGTGAGGTCTTTCTTGAGGATCACGATGCGGTTGTTGCCCGTGTCCGCGATGTAGATCCTCTCGTCCGGTCCGATGAAGATGTCCTCCGGGTTGAGAAGTTTGCCTGTTGCGGTGTCCGGGAAGTCGACGACCTTTACCATCTGGTACGCCTCCGGCGTGGGAAGGTTGAAGCTGTACTCGTCGGCCTGGGACATAAAGTAGTTTGCGTACGGGGTCGCTGCGGCCGCGGGCAGAATCGCCAGAACGGAGAAAATGCAGGTTACGGCCAGCGCCGCGCAGATAAATTGCTTCAATCTGAATCTTTTCACTGCGGCACCCCCTTACTTAATACCCGAGTGGGCCATCGTATCCATAACGCTGGACTGCGAGATGACGAACACGATGATGCTCGGCAGCGTCATGATGAGTGAAGCCGCGGAGTTAGCGCCGGTTCTCGCAAGACCGCCCTGCAGCGTCGACATGAAGAACGCGAAGGTACGGAGCTGCTCGTCATAGATATACGTCGTGGAAGTTCCGGCGTCGCCCCAGATTCCAGGGAACGTCAGAATTACGCACGTCGCCTGCGCGTTCCTGAGCAGCGGCAGAGCAATTTTAGTGTAGAGCTGCCACTCGGAAGCGCCGTCGATCTTTCCCGCCTCGAATATCGTGTTTGGCACCTGGTCGAGGAACTGCTTGAGCAGGAACATACACGTACAGTTCGCGAGGCCGGGAATGATGTACACCAGATACGTGTTGTCGAGATGGAGGCCGGTAACGATGATGTAGCTGGGGATCGCGGCCGCGCCGGAAATGATGAGCAGCGCGTTGGTGACCAGCTTGAACAGCGCCGTGCCGCCCGGGAACCTGTGCTTCGAGAGCGGGTAGCAGGCCATCGTGCCGACGACTATCAGGGCGAACATGTAGAGCGCGGTGATGATAATCGTGTTGAACAGGTACCTCGTGAAGGGCACCATGGTGTTCGCGGTAATGCTCACCAGGTCGCTGAAGTTCTTAAGGGTCGGGTTGGACACGTAGAACCTCGGCGGGTAGAGGAAGAGCTCCTCCGCGGGTTTGAAAGCCGTAACGAAAAGGTAGACGATCGGCAGCGCGGAAATGACGCCCGCGAAGGCCAGCACGATCGAGATGACTGTAGGTGCGTACTCTCTGCGTTTCTTCGCTTTCTTTAAATAATCAACGTCAACTTGAAACACCTGTCATCACCCCTTTTCCTGAAGCAGCTTGAACGCGAGACGTCCGATGCCGAGAACCATTGCCGACAGCACGACCGCGATAGCCGAGGCGTAACCGACCTCGAAACGCTGACCTGCGTAGTCGCCAAGGTGGAGCATGATTGTAAGACCCGCGTCCTCGGGGCTCGGGTGGCCGACCAGCGTCTGGCTGAGACCGCCAACCGTGAACGAACCCGTGATCGTCAGAACTGCCGAGAAGAGCAGCTGAGGCATCGTCTGAGGAATGTCGATGTAAATAAGTCTCTGGAATCTCGAAGTGATGCCGTCGACCATCGCCGCGTCGTAAAGCTCTTTGTCGACGTTCGTGAAGCCGGCGACGAATGAGAGGAAGCCGGCGCCGAGCGAAGACCACAGCGCGACGATAATGATTACGGGCATGATCCATTTGACGTTTTGCAGGAACTGGATCGGCTCCGTAATGAGGCCCGCGTTAAGCAGCACCGAGTTGATGTAGCCCTGGCTGTCGTTCGCGAACATGACCAGCCAGACAACGCCCATCGCGATACCGGAGCACAGCGAAGGCGCGTAGAAGGCCAGCGTGTAGATCGGTCTCAGCTTGTTCGGGACCTGGTTGATGAACCAGGCGAAGAAGTAGGACGCGATGTACGAGACCGGGCCGACGATGACCGCGTAGTAGAGAGTGTTGCTGAACGCCTTCAGGAACAGCGAGTCCTCGACGAAGAGGTAAACGTAGTTGTCCCAGAAGATGAACTGCGGCCAGCTCAGCGAGTCGAAGTAGAAGAAGCTCAGGACCGCGGAAGCAATCAGCGGCAGCAGCGTGAACGTGATGAAGCAGATAAAGAACGGCGCGATCAGCGCGTATGACATCTTGTGGTTCCAGATCTCATGCATCGTGTAGGAGAAATACGACTTGGTGTAGTCGCGCTTCTTCTTTCCGCCGTTCTCGGCGTCGTCCAAGGCGTTCTGTCCGGCCGCCTGCGCGTCGTTTACGACGGTGTCTTCCGCCTGTTTCAACGCTTTTCTGTTTTTACCCATTTGTGCCTACCTCCTTTTCTCTGTATTCAGACCAGACAATCGAATCCACGCCGTCCGGGAAGAACTCCTTCTGTTTGCGCTTCATCTCTTTGTTGATTTCCCTGACCGCGTCCTCGAGGGCGATCCTGATGTTGCTGCCCTGAAGAACGGCCTGGTTGAGCGCGGTCGTGAGGTAACGCGGCGTGTAGTAACCGCCGAGAACGACCGGCGTCTCCGTGAAGTAAGACCACTGTTCGTTGATGACCGCGAGCTCTTCGTCGCTGTACGCCATCGAGTTGATCGCGTACCTGTTAGCGGTGTTCCATCTGGAGGCGACGCCGAAGGTTGCCTCGACTTCCTGCGCGTAGGCGACCTGGACGGACTCGCTCATCCACCACTTGACGAACTCCCACGCCTCTTTGGACTGGAGCTTCTCGCCCTTGTTCTTGATCATGACGCAGGTGGTTCCGCTGCCGCCCATGCTGCGGTCGATCGTGCCGTCCTCTTTGAGGTGGCCGGGAACGGGCGACATCGCCCATTTACCGTTGATCTCCGGCGCGGAGTATCTCAGCTGGCAGTACATTCCCATGTCCGCGATTCCGATCGGCATGTCGCCGAGCTTGAACTTCATGTAGAAGTTGGCCGCGTACGGGATATTATATTTATTATAAAGGTTGGCATATTCGACAAAAGCGTTGTAGGCCTGCTCGCTGTCGAGTGCGGAGTGGAGGCCGTTGTAGTCGTAGACGTCCGCGCCGTTCTGGTACAGGAACGGATAGAGGTTGCCGGTGCCGTAGTTGTAGCAGAAGTCCATGTTCTTCTCCTGCAGTCTCGGCAGTATCTCGTAGACCTCGTCCCACGTCTGGGGAATGTTCTCGATGCCGAGCTCGCGGAGAATGTCGGTCCTGTAGAACAGAGCAGCCCAGCCCTGGGTCTCGGGAACCGAGTAGTAGTTGCCGCGGTACCTTGAAAGCGTCAGCGCTCCGGGCAGGAAGTTCTTCTTGAACTCCTCGAACTCGGGGTTGTCGTCGACGCCGTCGCCGTCCAGGTCGTTGTAGGCCACAAGAGCGCCTCTGGCCGCGTACTCGACAGGCGCGCCGGCGCCGACCGAAATCGCGACGTCAGGTGCGGTTCCCGTTACGTAGCGCAGCATGACCAGACCTTCGACGCCGCCGGAGACCATGTTGACGCTGACCTTGATTCCCGTCTTCGGCGTGAAGTCTTCGGCGATGAGGTTGCGGAGCATTTCGACGTATTCACGTCCTCTCGCCACGTAGACCTCGATTTCCTTTACTTCCTCGGCGTCTGTCGCCTCGCGGGCGCCGACCAGCGTGTAGTCCTTCTTAAAGGAGTCGCCGAACTGGATCGCGCCGACGTAGAGGTTCTGGAAGCCGTTGCTTCTGCACTTGGAGTAGTCGAACTCGCCGCCGTGAACGACCATGTAGTCGAAGGCGATCGGGTGCTGCGAGATGTTCTGCAGCGTCGTGGAGAGACTCGACAGCGCGTTGGTAATTTCATTGAGCGAGGAAGGAATATCCTCGAGGCCCTCGGTGCCCTTCGAAAGTCTCTCGAAAAGCGCCTTCGCGACCGCGACCGAAGAGCCGTAGTAAGGCAGAACGCCGCCGTTGGCCTCTTTGATCTGGTCGTAGATCCTCGCGAACGTGTCGCGGTAGTTGGCTACCTCCTCCTCGATGCCCATAATGTACTTGTCGAGGTCCCAGTCTCTGTTCTTGTCGACCGCGTATCCGCCGCTCGATCCTCTCGTGGCGCCGGTGATGCTGACGACCATGCTGACCAACTTGGAGATCGAGTCCATCGACTCCTGGAGGCTCTGAATGGAGGCGCGCAACGGACCGACCTTCGCGGTAATCGAGATGTCGTGCTCCCCTGCCGTCAGGTAGAAGTAGTACGGATTCTGGTTCGCGTCCATAAGAGAGGTGCCGACCCAGCCGTCCGAATATGCGAAGCAGTACTCCTCCATCTCCTTGAACGGCACCTCGCCGTCAATTTTGATTTCGGTGTACGCCACGATGTCGGTCAGGGTCGTCTGATATCTGAAACCGATCTGGTACCAGCCGTCCTTCTCCACGCTGAACTTCCACGTCGCGCCGTCGCCGCCGTTGACCCATCTGTCGCCGCCGAAATAGTTGTATCTCGTGACCTGATAGGAAGCGGGGTACGTGCAGTAGTTGCCGTCCCACTCGCTGCGGATGCTGATGGTGTTCTTCTCCGAAGGAATCTCGAACTCGACCTGCTTCAGCGCGTCCTTGACGATTCCCGACCCGGTGAAGCCCATTTCAGCCTTGTACTCTTCGTAGTTTCTGTTGTTGTCGGGCGCCACGAGGCGGATCGTCTTCACGATGGCGGGCTCTCTTCCGAAGGTCAGCGAGATCGTTCTCGGCTTCTCGGGGCTGGCCAGCGCGCTCGCGTTGATCAGGAATCTGTACGGGTTTCTGTAGAGGCCCTCGGGGTTCGTGACCACCACGTCCTGCCAGCGGAAGATTTCCTGCTGCTGGCCGCGGATCTCGTTGCCGGCGATGTCGAGGCTCATGGAGTCGTAGAAGTTGTAGAGACGCTTCAGCTCGATGCTGCCCGCCTCTTTAAAGGGGTACTTGTTGTCGACTCTCAGCCTGACCAGAGTGTTGTTCGACCTGTTTTCGGGGAGGAAGTACTCGAGCTCGAGCGAGTAGAGCGCGGTCTCGGGAACGTCGACCTTGTAGATGTAGGTCAGCTCGTCGAGGGCGTTCGTGCCGTCGTTCTCGGTCTTGTCGGACTTTCCGAAGTAGATCGCCGCGGAGTCCGCTTTGATCGTTCCGGAAACGGCCTTGAACCTGTCTTCCTGTTTGGCGGCAGTGGTATATCCGTCAGCGTCGCGCCCCGTTTCGACGTCCTCGTAGATCTCGTAGGAGTAGTCCTCGTCAAACGAGATGTTGGACGTGATACGGTTGATTCTCGCGATAAGAGCTTCGGTCGCGAACGTCAGTTCGCCGTTCATGACCTGGCCGAAATCGTAGAGCTTGCCTCTGTACGACACTGACTCATACTCGCCGCCGTCGTTGCGGTAGAGTATGATCGTGTCACCGGTCTCGAACCTGAAGCTGATACCGTAGAAATCGGCGGCGTTGAAGACAATATCCTCTCCCGTATACTTATTGTACTTCGTCCCGTATTTTGTGAGAACCTTGCCGTACTCGAGCAGACTGTTGTCCGACCTTTCCTCGTTCTCGACAAACGGGTTGAAGGACATCGTGTCCTCGTTTGTGACCTCGAACTGCTTAATGCCCGACTTGCGGCTTCCGTGTATAATGAGAGCCACAATAAGCGCAATAACGAGGGTGACGCAAACGCACAACACGATAATTCTACGCTTTTGTTTTTTGTCCATACAATCAACCTTTCAGCAATTCCGGAGCGTCTTTTCCGGTGGATTTCAGCCCTTGTAAAGTGTCAATCCGCCGGTGCGCCTGCCCGGGAAATTATTTATACACAATAAACAAATTTATTATAGAGTTTTTGTGTAACGGTGTCAACACTTTTTTTATATAATGCGCGCGAAAATGTAAAGAAAACGCGCCGGGCACGCGCGTGCGGGCATCCTTCGGCGGGAAGCTGCCGCGCGGGAAGCCGCCGCCCCCTCCCGGGTTGGGGTTGGCACAAAAAAGCCGGCCCCGCTCGGGACCGGCAGATTTGCGGTTAAAAATCTGTTAAGGGAGCGTCCCGCCCTCCCCCTGTAATCCGGGAGGGAGGGCGGGCGCGTCTCAAACGCGATCACCCTTTATAAATTAATGGGCTCTCAGATACTGCGTGCACATCCACGCGGCGTTTTCGTTTGCGGAGTCGTACCTCTCGACGGCCATCACGAGCAGCAGGTCGCCCTCGCCCAGTTCGCGGAGCGCCTCGTGAACGATCCTTCTGCCGCTGGGAGTGACGTTTCCGGCCTCGTCCATCTGGTAGTTGGACGTCGTGTCGAAGTCGCTCCTGTGCGTTACGTAGACCTTCGAGTAATCCTTCGCGATGTATCCGCAGATCGCGTGCCTGAACGAGTCGCCTATAATAAGAGCGGTGTGCTTGTTGGGCGAGTCGGACTCGAGGATCTTGAGCTCGCCGGTTACCGTCTGGTTGCCGCCGGTGATGTTGTTTGAGAACGTCCATGTCGTTCTGACTTTGATCTCCGGCTTGTAGTTGACGGTGTAGCCCGTGTAGTGGGTCGCGTCGCCGACGCCGAGGGAGACGAGGTCGCCGCCCGCATAGTCGCCTTCAATGACCTCGACCTTCTGAAGTCCGGTGGTGGGCTTCCCGAGCGCCTGGTAGACCTGCATCGCGCCGATGAATCCGCCGACCGAGTTCCAGTGGGTGTCCTGCTGGAGGTACGTCTCGTAAAGGATCTTCGCCGTCTTCTCCTGCTGCAGCGGGTATACGTACTTGACGCGGCTGTTCTCCTTCATGTACGCCGCCATGATCGACTCGCGCTTCTGGTCGTCGCTCTTGCTCAGGTCGATGCCTGAGGGCAGGTATTCCTGGTAGACCTGTTCCTTGTTCGGGCAGACGAGAATGACCAGGCTGATGCCTTTTTTGTCGCACTCGGTCTGAAGGTCCTCGAACGTCTCCATCCAGGCGCGCATCTCGCCAAGCGTCAGAACGTTCGTGCCCTGCACGTAGCCGAGGCTGTCGTCGCCGGCGTAGAAGTACCAGTCGTGAATGCCCTTGAAGCCCGCGCCGCTGTAGACGATCGGCGTTCTGGAGTTGTAGAAGCCCGCGAGGCTCGTTCTGTAAACGATATTGTTGACCTTGACGTCGCCGCAGTTGGAGCAGCGGTCAAGGGTGTAGCCGTCGTGCGCGTAGGAGGCGGTCTGGGACCTGATCGTTGAATA
This sequence comes from Mageeibacillus sp. UBA1212, assembly GCA_002309655.1. Classification (GTDB taxonomy): domain Bacteria; phylum Bacillota; class Clostridia; order UBA1212; family UBA1212; genus UBA1212. The sequence continues at coordinate 30,997 of DBXM01000004.1, read as the reverse complement.
TTTGTGGCCGATAGGTGGCGTCGTGACGGTCTCCATGTGGCCGCACACGAGACACTTTCTGGTCTCGATGCCCTGAACGGTGCACGTGGCCCTGGTCACGACCTCAGAGGCGCCGTAGACGTGGGTGTGAGGCGTGGGCTCGGGCGTGTTGGTGGGCGTCGGAGTCGGCGTGGCGGTGGGAGCCGCTGTGGGCTCCGGCGTAGGCGTCACACCGGGAACAGGGGTCACGGAAGGTTCGCCGCTACCTGTTTCGGTCGGCTCGGGCGTGTCCGTGGGCGCTTCGGTGGGCTCCGGCGTGGACGTGAACGTGGGCGTCGGAGTCGGAGTTTCGGTTGGCTCCGGCGTGGGAGTCGCGGTCTCTTCGGGCACCGGTTCTTCGGTCTCGTCGCCGAAAAGTCCGCTGAAGTCCGGCGTGGGCGTGGGTTCGGGAGTCGTTCCCTCCCCGCCCGGTTCCGGCGTCGGCGTGGCGTTCGCCTGCTGCCTTTCCGCCATTTTCTCCATTACCGGTCTCATCACCTTGTCGGTGTAGAAGTTTCTCAGAGAGGTGTTCATTCCGTTCACGACGCTTATAATGGAAGCGCGCATCGGCGAGTGGTCGTTCACGAAAGAGTTGATCTTGCCGAACCAGTCGTTCGAGTACTCCTTCGGGAATTCCGCCAGCGTTCTGATCTCGCCGGTCGGCGCCTCCTGAGCCTTTTTGTCGGCCCCCGCTACGTGAAGTATCCACGGCACCGCAATCAGCGCCGCGAACAGGCATATAACGATTATCGGGAAAACTGTCTTGTTGTCTTTCATTTTTTCCCTCCTGCGTCAGAAATTCTGGTAGATCGAGGGCGCGTACGAACCGCCGACGATTCTGATGATGCAGAACGCGAGAATCGCGAGCTGAAGTATTACGTCGATTATCCTCACCGGAAGCTTGTCCTTGATTTTAGCGTAGACGCCTCCGAGAGGCCGCTGAAGCGCGCCGCTGAAAAGGATTCCGCAGACCAGCGCGACGATCACCTCGACGCTGAGGTACGTGAACACCGAGTAGACCGGCGACGCCTTGAACGAGAACATCTGGCCGATGAACCTTCCCGCGAAGTCGATGTTGTCGGACCGGAAGAACACCCAGCCGATCATGACCACGAGAATCGTGTACAGCCAGTTGACCGGCTTCACCGGGTTCTTTTTAAGCAGATTGCCCAGGAAAAGCCTTTCTATTATGCTGAACACGACGAAAATCAGGCCCCAGACGATGAACGTCAGGTTCGCGCCGTGCCATATTCCCGTTACCAGGAACACGACCGCCACGTTGAAGCAGGCCCTCGCCTTGCTGCACCGGCTGCCGCCCATCGGAATGTAGATGTAGTCCTTGAACCAGCTCGACAGCGTGATGTGCCATCTGCGCCAGAATTCCTGCACCGAGAACGACGTGTAGGGGTAGTTGAAGTTCTCGTCGATCTTGAAGCCCAGCATGCCGCCGACGCCTATCGCCATGTCGGTGTAGCCCGAAAAGTCGTAGTAGATCTGGATCGTGTAAAGAACGATGCCCAGCCACGCGATCGGCGCGCCCATATTGTTCACGTCCATGAACGCCTTTTGGGAGTTGAATATCTTGTCCACCGTCTCTGCGACAATGTTCGCAATCAGCACCTTTTTGCCGAGTCCGTAGCAGAAACGCTTGAGCCCCGCGAGGAAGCCCTCGAGCGAGTGTTCGCGCTTTTCGATCTGCTTTCCGAGGTTGCCGTAGCGCATGATCGGGCCCTGCGTCAGCTGGCAGAGCAGCGTCATGTAGAGCGCGAAGGTCAGAATGTTCTTCGACGGCTCCGTTTTTTTGGTGTAGACGTCCGCTATGTAGGAGATCGACTGGAAAATGATGAACGAGATCGCGAGCGGCATAATGATCTTCATTGCGCCGCTGCCGTCGAATTTGAGCAGACCCGCGAGAGCCGCGCCGACGCTGCCCTTCTCCGAGAACATTTTGACCATATTCACGAACATCGCGGTGTACTTGAAGTAGACGAGCACGCCAACGTTGAGAAGGAGAGAGACAACGAACGCCGCCGTCCTGCCCTTTTTGTGTTTTTCCGCGTCAATCGCGCCGATGATTATTCCCGCAAAGAAGTTGAGAGCGATCAGCGCCACGAAAAGGAGCAGCTCGTTGATGCCGCCGAACGCGTAAAAAACGAGACTCGCCAGCAGCAGGAATATGTTCCTCGCCGCGGTGGACGCCTTTTCGTTTTTGATCAGCCCCAGCAGGTAGTAGACGATCAGTACCGCCGGCAGGAAGATCTCGATAAATATAACCGATGCAAATTCCATAGAATAGCCTTTCTTAAGGGTTTAGAATGCGCATATATTATTATAAAAGGTCGCGGGTGTCAACGGCTTTGTTCTTCACTGCTCTCTTGGTGGGCTTCCGGATCGCCTTCGCCGTCTTCCTTTTCAGGTGCGGGCTGAGCCAGCATCGCGCCGATCTCCTCAGTCGTGAAAAAGTACTTCTTGTTGCAGAAATTGCAGCAGAGCTCCGCGCCCTGGCCGTCGTTGTAGATCTCGGTGAGGTCCTTCCTGCCCACCGCAGCCAGCGCCGCCTGCATTCTGCCCCGGCTGCAGCCGCAAACGTAGCCGAACCAGTGCGAAGTCTCTATTTCCGGAGAATAACCCTTGAACACGTCGTGAATGATGTCTTGGACCGTCGCTCCGGCCGCGAGAAGAGTCGTCACCGAAGGCAGCCCGCTTATGCGCTTCTCGAGGTCGTCGATAAGGCTGTCCGGCGCGCCCGGCATAAGCTGGATTATGAATCCACCCGCCTTTTCGACTCTGAAAGGCTCCTTGCCCTCCGGATCCGGTCCGATCCTGACGCCGAGCGCAACGCTGGACGGCACCTGCTCGGAGGCCGCGAAATAGTAGGTCAGGTCTTCGGCGATCTCGCCGCTGACCAGCGCGCTGGTTCCGATGTAAGGCTCTTTGAGCGAGAGGTCCTTGATTATCTGCAGGAAGCCCTTTTCGACTCCCGCGGCGACGTCGATCTTGCCGTCTGAAACCCTGAGAGGCAGTTCCGCCTTCGGGTTTGCGACGTAGCCGCGCACCCTCGCCCTGACGTCCGAAATGCAGACGATTCTGCCGAGGGGGCCCTTCCCGTTGATCTGGAGGCAGACCGAGTCCGTGTCGTTTTTGAGCTGGGATGAGAGGAGCGCCGCCGCCGTCAAAGCCCTTCCGAGGGCGGCGGTCGCCAGCGCCGACGTGCCGTGAATTATCCTCGCCTTTTCGCACGTCGCCGTCGACTCCGCGGCGGTCACTCTGACCAGTCCGTCCGCCGCGATCGCGGTCACCAGAACGTCGTCCGCCAGCAGCGGGTTGCCTTTTTTTAGACCTCCCGGGGCAAGGTCGCCGAACACTTTTCCGCCTATGATGAGCGTGCTTCCGCCGTTGCTTCCGCCTGTGCTTCCGCCGCCTTCCTGCGCATCCTGTTTTTCCCTATTTTCAGTTAAATTCTCCATATTTCACCAATCCTTGCATTTTACGCTTTCCGCGCCTTGTAGAAGTAAAGCACGGCGGACCTTTTCGGTATCCTGACCGTGAGCCCTTCCGCCGCCAGCCGCTCCCCCGGAATCTCGAACTTCTCGCCGGTGAGCCCGTTCTCGAAGCTGTATATGAGCCCTTCGTCCGCCTGCATTTCAGCCGTGAAAACATCCGGCTCGGCCTTCGTGTTCCTGACAATTTGCACGAAGCCCTCGCCTTTTTCCGGGACGTCGAACTGCATCGCGTAGTAGTCGGCGTTCGACTTCCTGCACACTGTCAGCGGGTAGTAGTCGCCCTCTATCATATAAGGCGCCGCACGCCTCCAGAGCTCGGTCATGCGGTTTCCCGTCGCGAACATCTCCGCACTGTCGTAGTACTCCACCATCGACGTCAGAGCGGGCGCCATCGCGCACTGGTAGCCGAACTCGTCGACCGGTCTCGAAGCCCCGGGCGGGTAGTCGCCGTTCGCGTCGTCCCAGTTGTAGTTGTGCGCGCGGAAATAAGGAATCCACTCGAACATCTCCCGGTGCTGCTTCTGCTTTATCGGGTGGACGCCGTAGCCCACGTCCGTATAGTGAAGCGTGACCGCCCTCTTCATCGTCTCTATGTCGTTGCGGCGGCCTCCCGACGAACAGGAGTCGATAATCAGCCCCGGGTTGCGCTCCAGAAGCGTGTCCCAGTAGCGGTAGTAGCCCTGAATGTGGGCGTTCTCGACCGCGCCCTCCCTGTTTCCGGTCTCCGCGGCCTTCCACGCCGCCGCAGGCGCGAAGTTGAAGTCCTGCCGGTAGATGCCAACCTTGAATTCTTTTATATAGCTGTCGACCGTTTCGATGACCCAGTCGAGGCATTCGCGGTCGCCCAGATTGAGCAGCATGTAGTTCGGATGGTTGAGGCGCTCCCCTTCTTTTTCTTCGAGAATCCACTCCGGGTGGTTCACGTGCAGCCACGTGCCCCTGTGAACGCGCTCCGGCTCGAACCACAGCAGCAGCTTGATACCGTTTTCGCAACACTTTTCGCCCACCGGTCCGAGTCCGTTAGGCCAGTTTTCGGGGTTGGGCCGCCAGTCGCCGGTGACGGTCCAGTCGTATCCGCAGCGGTACCAGCCCGCGTCGATCCACCAGACGTCCGGTTTCATTCCTTTTTGAATGTACGTGTCGATCGCGCTGATCTGGTTCTCCTCGGTGCAGCCGCAGAACTCCTGTTTGCCGTCGATCATCCACGTGTGCAGGCAGAGCATCGGTCCGATCGCCTTTTCGCCTTCCCGCGGGATCACCTGCGCGAAGTACCACCTGCGCCACATGTTCCTCGCCCTGTCCGCGGAGCCGTCGCAGGTCATCACAATAAGAGAAGGCGTCCTGATCGTCTCGCCGGGTTTCAGGTACGTGCGCAGCCTCTTCTGGCCCGCGAAAAGCCTCACGCCTTCCTCTCCGGTCTCGAAAACCGCCTTCCAGTCGCCGCTCCAGCCCACCGCGCAGTTGGCGCACCAGCCGTCGAACGTCAGTCTGAAATACGGGAACGCGCCGAAACACGGCACCCCGCGGTCCGAAGCGATCTCGAACATTCCCGGCTCAAGAACCGTCTCCCAGAGCTCGTACCCCGACGCGTCGCAGGTGTCGCCGTTCCCGTGGTACAGTACCGGATTCCTCCCGCGCAGAATCATCCCGCCAGCGAAAAGGTCCGAAATGACCGGCGAGTCGCTCTCCCCCGCGTTCGTGATGAAAAACACCCACTCTGCCACCGGGAATCCGTCGTAGAGCGTGTACTCCGCCCTTATGTCGAGCCCCTCCGCGTTCCTGCCGGTGATGACGGTGACGTCCTTCTTCCTTTCAAAATCGCGTCTTCTCTCCGAAACGAGCGGCGAAAACTCGGCGGGAATGCCCTCTATCAGCCTTCCGTCCGCCCTGAACGTCAGCGGAACGTCCTCAAAACGCTCTTCGCCAAAAACAAAAACGCCTTTCAGACGCTCGAAATCCCTCTCTGCAGGCAGGTTCTTCTCCATAATAACCTCCGTAAGGCCGGCCGCCGCATATCCCCGCGCCCCTCAATCCGTGAACGCGCCGCGGCTCCTTAAAATATCGCGGGTTTGGTCCGGTTGCCCCATTATACTACCTCCGCCGGCCTTTTTCAACAAATCACGGGAATTCGCGGGCCGGCAAAAAGCGCCTGTTCCGCCCCTGCTTTTTTTGGCATTTTTTCAGAATGAAGTGTATAATTAGACCGTACCGCGGCGAAGCGTGCGCATTTTAGCGTAAAGTTGCGGAAAGTCGCGGCAAAACCGCACCGACAATGTTTTCGAAGGAGACGGAAAATGCAGATACTGATAGTTGAAGACGAAGTGCGACTCGCGAAGGCGCTGAAGCAGATTTTGGAAGAAAAGAATTATATGGTGGAAATGGTCCACAACGGCGAGGACGGCGTTGACTACGGAATGAGCGGCATTTACGACGTGATCATTCTCGACCTGATGCTCCCGAAGCTGAACGGTATCGAGGTAGCGAAAAGGCTCCGCACCGGCGGCGTCGAGACGCCCATCATCATGCTCACGGCCAGGGACACCATCAGAGATAAAATTGCCGGACTCGACAGCGGCGCGGACGACTACATGACCAAGCCGTTTTCGCCGAACGAGCTTCTCGCCCGGATCCGGGCGGTCACGAGACGCCACGCGGAGGTGCTTGCCGACGTCATTTCTTACGGCGACATCACCTTCAACATATCCACGAACGAGGTCTCCTGCGGCGACAAATCGATCCGCCTCAACTTCAAGGAAGCGGAAATTCTGAAGCTCCTTTTCCTCAGGAAGAACGTTCCGGTCTCCAAGGAGGACCTCCTGACGAAGGTGTGGGGCTACGACTCCGAGGCGGGCGACTCCAACGTTGAAGCGTACATCAGCTTCATTCGCAAAAAGCTGAGCTTCATCAACTCGAACGTGACCGTCGTCTCTCTCAAAAAAGTCGGCTACAAGCTGGAGGAGAAAAAATGCTGAAAAAACTGAGAAACCGCATAGTTCTCACGAACGTTCTGACGGTCGGCGTGCTCGTTCTGGCCGCGGCGGTAATCGTCTGCGTGCTTGTGTGCAGGAGCGAGCGTAACAAGATCAACAGCCGCCTTGACAAGACGGTGCAGCTTATGGACACAAGGTCGTTCACGCCCCAGTTCTTCAGCGACGGATTCGGATTAGGCGACGGGAACGGCTCGGGCTCGGGCTCGGGCTCGGGCTCGGGTTCGGGCGAAGGCGGCATCCAGCCCGACATTCCCGGCGGCTCCGAGGGACAGCTTCCCGGCGGCCCAGATTCGGGAAGCGACGACATTATGCGGCGCGGGCAGTACATTCCCGGAACCGCGGTGGCGGTCATTCTCGACGAGAACAACGAAATCATCGCCAGCGGCGAGTTCTCCGCGACAATGTCCGAAGAGGCGCTCTCCTTCTGCATCGACAAGGTGCTGAGTTCCGCCAAGGAATCCGGTTTCATCTCCGAGGTCGGCGTCTTTTATTTAATGAGGGAAGTCAAATCCGGCACCTGCATCGCGTTCACCGACAGAACCGACTTCGACGCCACTCTGGAGAACGCGGTAATCCTCGCGGCTGTCATCGTTCTGCTTATAATGCTGCTCGTTTTCGGCGTCAGCATCATGCTCGCCTCCCTGGCGGTGCGTCCGGTCAAAGAGGCCTGGGATTCCCAGAAGCAGTTCATCGCGGACGCGTCCCACGAACTCAAAACGCCGCTCACCGTCATTCTCGCGAACACGAACATTCTCGAGTCGCAGACCAAGGACGACCGGCTCCAGTGGATCGAGAGCACCCGCGACGAAGCGGACCGCATGCAGCAGCTTATTGAGGAGATGCTCTTCCTCGCGAAGTCCGACGCCGGCGCGTTCAATATTGTCAAAGGCGACGTGAATCTCTCCGATCTCTGCGAGCAGAGCTGCCTGTGCTTCGAGCCGGTGGCGTTCGACCGCGGCGTAAGCATTGAAACCTCGGTTGAGCCGGACGTGACGGAGGTCACCGACGGGAAGATGGTCGAGCGCATTCTCGGAGTTCTTCTCGACAACGCGGTCAAGCACGCGGAAAAAGGCTCCACGATTACTCTCTCCCTCGGGAAGACCGCCCAGCACACCGAGATTCTCGTTCACAACTTCGGCGACACGATTGCGCCCGAGGACCTTCCCCACATTTTCGACAGGTTCTTCAAGGCGGACAAATCCCGCACCCAGGACTCTGCTGAAAACGGCTTCGGCCTGGGGCTGGCGATCGCCCACGATATCGCGGAAAGGCTCGGAGCGACCCTCTCGGCGGCCTCTTCGGAGCAGTACGGAACGACTTTCAGATTCACGCTCTAAATCCGCTTAAAGAACGATTTAGTACGTTTCAAGAACTTTTCCCGCGCGAAAACCGCTGTCAGGCGCCTTGAGGACCCTTCGTGGACCGGCCGGGGCGCCTTTTAGACATTAAATTCCCGAAAACGCTTGAAAACTTCGCGCGCGCGTGGTATCATAAATCTGTATTTGGTGAAAAAACGCCTCTCCGGCACACGGCGCCGCGTCCGGCCTTTTCCGGCACGTTTCCGCCGCGCATTCCCGGGGCATAAGTCAAAAGCATAACAGTCGAAGGACGGTATTATGAAGAAACTTTCACTCAAAAAGAACATTGCGACCAGAGTTGCCGCGGGCGCCCTCGCCTGCACGATGGTCTTCGGAGGCCTGATATTCACGTCCTCCGGAACCGACTACAAGGGAGACATCTCCGATACAAAAGAGGACCTCAACAACGCGAAGGACAAGCTGAGCGAGATCGAGAAGAAGATTCAGGAGCGACAGGACTACCTCAGGCGCCTCACCGCCGACATCAACGACCTCGAATCCGAGCGCATCAGCCAGATGAGCGAGCGCGACATCCAGATCGCGGAGCTTAAGGCGCTCAAGGAGGACATCGAGAATTTCGACGCCGAGCTCGAGAGAATGGAGCAGGAACACGCTGAACTCGAGAATCTGCTGCTGGACCGTTCACGCATCATGTACCAGTCCTCCACCGACTTCGAGCTCATCCAGCTCTTTTTCAGATCCAAGAACATTTTCGACTTCATCGAGAAGCTCGACATCCAGCGCAAAATGATTGCCGAGGACAAGGCGCTCATGGAGCAGCTGAAGGACAGCGAGCGCGCGATCGAAGAGAAGCGCGAGCAGCAGCAGACGCTTTTCGCCAACAAGGAAGTTCTTCTCGCGGAGCTTGAAGGCGCGATTTCAGACCTCGAGAACAACCGTGAGATCGTCGAAGGACAGTACGCGACGCTCTCCGACCTGATCACCACTCTTGAGGGGCAGGCGAACGACTACCAGGAACAGGTCGCGGAGCTCACCGACAAGCTGAACGAACTCGAACGCAAGCAGCGCGAAGCCGAAGAGGCGGCGCGCAGGGCCGAGGAAGAGCGCAAGCGCAAAGAGGAGGAGGCCAGAAGAGCAGCCGAAGCTGAGCGCAAACGCAAAGAGGAAGAGGCAAGAAGAGCCGCCGAGGCCGCCGAAGCCGCAAGGAGAGCCGCCGAAGAGGCGCAGCGCGCGAAAGAGGAAGCCGCCAGAGCGGCCGCCCAGAACCGCGACCCGCTCGACGCCGGATTCATCTGGCCCATCGAAAAATATTACTGCTTCACCGGCTACTTCGGCTACCGCACGCACCCGATCACCAAGCAGTGGGCGCTCCACAGCGGCATAGACCTGGCCGCCTCCACCGGCACCAAGATCTACGCCACGCAGTCGGGAACGGTCAGCCTCGCCGACTGGAACGGCTCCTACGGCCTCTGCGTCATAATCGACCACGGCAACGGCCTCCAGTCCCTTTACGGCCACTGCAGCAAGCTTCTGGTCTCCAAGGGCCAGACGGTCACCCAGGGCCAGACGATAGCCCTTGTCGGAGCGACCGGGGGCGCCACGGGAAGTCACCTCCACTTCGAGGTGCGACTCTACGGAACGCCTGTGGATCCGCTGCCCTACCTTAAAGGAAAGTATTAATTATCTTGTTTGATTACTGAAAGAGCGGGCTCCGCGAAGGGGCCCGCTCTTTTTGATAGTTCTTTTGCTCGTTTAACGGTTCCGTCAACGTTTGTGAAGAATCGACGCAGCGACTCTGTCCGCTGTCTGCTTTCCGCAGAGTTCCTCCGCTATCGCCAGCGCAAAGTCAAGCGCGGTTCCCACGCCCCTCGAGGTGATCACTTTTCCGTCCTTTACGGCCTTCTCCTCCGAGTAGAGGCACCTTGTCGCGTCTATGGCTCCGGGGTATGAAGTAGCGCGGCGCCCTTCCAGAAGCCCCGCTTTTTCAAGAACGCAAGGCGCCGCGCATATCGCGCAGACAAGCTTTCCTTTTTCGTGAAACTTGTTTGCGGCGTCAGTCGCCCGCGAATCGTCTCTCAGCGTGTGCGCGTTCGGAAGACCTCCCGGGAACACCAACGCGTCAAAAATGTCCGCGCAGTCTTCATCCACAGTGTGTCCGAAAACCGCGTCCGCCGCCACGTCTATGCCGTGCGAACCGTGAAGAACGTTCCTGCCCGTCATCGAGCAGACCGTCACGCCGCAGCCCGCCCTTCTCAGAATATCGACCGTCGTCAGCGCCTCGACCTCCTCGAAGCCGTCGTGAACCATCATAAGCACCTTTTTCATTTCCGCACCGCACCTTTCATTTCCCGTTTTTCCGGCCGTTAAGCCTTTGTTGATTATACCTGTTTCAGGCATGTGCTTCAACAGGCATTTTCCGTGATTTTCCTACGTTTTCCGCGTTTTTCCGGCATTTTCCGCCGCCGCTGCAATCGTTCCCGCATTATTTCCGCACTGTTCCAAGTCGTTCCCGCCCTATTTCCCGGAAATAAAAAATCCGCGCCTCCGGAACGTGCTTTCCCGAAACGGGTTCGCATTTATCCGGAAACGCGGAATTCGGTTATTGTTCAGCGGTGGCCGCAGTAGCAGGCTTTTACGCCGTTACGGGAGTCACGCTTGCGAACTTGGCGTCGTCGATGATCTTGATCGCCTTGTTGTTCTTCTTCGCGAGCTGGTACTTCGCGCCGCCGTCGGCAACCTCTTTGGAGGTGTCGTCATCGGACTTGAGCGCCTTGAGGGTGTTCAGAACCACCGACCTCACGCAGAGAGTCGCGGGCGAATCTTCGTCTTCGGCGGGCTCGTCCTCGGTGCTGGTGTTGATGTCGAGAATGCCGGTGCACTTCGTGATGTAGTAGCGGGTGTCGTCCTCGAAGAGTTTCAGCTTGGTCTCCTTGAAGTTGCCGCTGTCGTCGGTAATGCTCTCAAGGGTGTAGTCGTTCAGGTCGGGGTTGGGCTCGACAACAGGGGTGTTGCCGTTCTCTTCCTCGCCGGGCTCCTCGCCGGACTCTTCGCCGGTCTCGCCCTCTTCCTTGTCGCCCTCTTCGGCAGCCTCTTCAGACTTCTCGGTGAGCGTGCTCTTCACGGCTTTGCGGGTGTCGTCGGTCCACTCGATGGAGTGCGCAAACGTGCCGAGGAAATCGGTGGAGGAAGGAGTTCCGTTGAAGGTGTTGGCGCCCTTCGCGGAAGCGTAGAGAACGCCCTCTTTGGCGGCGATGTCTTCAAGCGTGGCGTCGGTGTAGTCGGGAACAGCCTTGATGTCGTTGCCGTCGGCGTCCTTCTCACCTGTTGCAACTTCCGCGATGCCCTTGCCGGTGTACTTGCCGTCCTTAAGGAGCGCGTCGAAAATCGCCTTGACCTTCGTCTCGGTCTCATCGCACTTCTTGTTCCATTCCTCGAGCTTCTTGTTGTACTCTTCGAGGTCCTTCACGTACTTGTCGTACGCGTCCTTCTTGGTCTTGTACTCGGCGTACTCTTCGGAGGTCTCGTCCTTGTTCTCGGGCTCGGTGGGCTCAGTGACCTTGGTGGGCTCGGTAGGCTTGGAACCGGGCTTCGCGATGACAAGAGAGGTCAGGTTGATTCTGCGGTAGTCGTCGACGTGCGCGTTGTACTCGTCGAGAACGGCCTGCTCGCCGTTGCTCTTGACGTTCCCGTCTTCATCTTTATAGTACAGATCTTCGACCTTGTAGGTCTCTTCGAGCTTGTCTCTGTACTTTTCGATAGCCGCGAGCTTGTTGGCGTATTTGCAGTACTCGTCGAGCTCGTCATAAGTGACGTTGACGCCCGTTACAAGCTTCACAATCTGATCCACAGAATACGAACTTCCGTACATCTGGTAGTAGATGTTGATGTAGTAATTGAGGTTGTTCTTGATGTTCGTCTTTTCCTGCTTGGTGAGTTCGCAGCCGTTCTTCACAGCGAGACGGTACTTGCCGTTGAACTCGGCGACCTCTTTGAGGGCGTGCTCCTGCGCCTCGGCCTGCTTCTCAGCGGTCCAGTAGGAACTCGCGGAATAGTTCTCGTCGGCCTCGCTCGCCTTGGTCTCCATTTCCGACACCGCGTCGTCAAGGAATATTCTGTATTCGAGAACGGGAACGCGCTTGCCGTCGACAAGACCCACGTACGATTTGCTGTCCGCGTCAATGAGAACAGCAGCAACTATCGCGGCGGTAATGACCGCGACCGCTATAACGATGATTAAAATAATTTTGGTATCGAATTTGGAGACTTTCTTGGGGGTCGGTCTCTTTTTATCATAAATACCCTTAGCCAAAATGCTCAACCGCCTTTTCTAAAATGTAAGTAGTTTGCTCCTGCGGCAGGTCCGGGAACCGGCCCGGAAGAGACTTCCCGTCTCACCGCTCCGCAGAATAAAGCAAAGGATATTATACACTTTCAGGATTCTTTTCGCAACACCTTTTTTAATAAAGATTATTTAAGGATCCGCCCCGCGGCCTGCCGGTTTTTCCGCCCGCTCCGGACCCCGCGAACGAGCCGCAAAACGACGATTTTTGTTGAAATTATGAGGCGAAAAATGGTAAACTTTACACAACCTAAGTTCACGGGAGGAGCCATCTCAATGCAGAACCCATTTTTGAAAGCGATACCGGTCCGCACCGACGGCGGAGACAACGGTTCGGTCAACAGATACACCGACTTTTTCGCGGTCATCGACGGTCTGAGGACCACCCAGGACACCGGCGCGGTCGCGGGAAGAGTCGTTCTTGAAATAAACGCCGACAGCGAATTCGCGGTCTGGATCAACGGGGAATTCGTCATGACAGGCCAGCACTCGCAGTACCCGGGAAGACCGGTCGTCGAAACCTGCGAAATCACGGACTTCCTTAGGGCGGGAACCAATGCGCTCGCGATCGCGGTCTACAGGCAGGGCCTGACTTCGTCGTCATACCTTCAGTGCCGCGGGCAGATGATCTACGAGGTCACGCAGATACTTCCCGGCGAGGTCAACGGGTCCGTCGTTGCGGCCTCTTCGGCTGAAACCACCCTCGCAAGGCTCTCGCGCTCGTACAAAAGCGGGCCTGTGCCGCTCGTTTCGGGCCAGTTGGGCTACACGTTCGTGTTCAGCGGCGCCGAGAACTTCGCGGACTTCATCTCCCCCGGATACTCGTTTGAAAAAGCCTACGAGGACGGGTTTGCCCCCGCGGAGGAGCAGCCCTTTGAAGACGGCACCGTTTTCGTTCCGAGAAGCATCGAAAAGCTCGCAATCCTGGAAGCGGGGCCGGCCTCAGTCGTCGCGCAGGGCGTTTTCGACTTCGGCCGCGAGTACCGCGAGACGAATACCCTTCCCCACGCTCAGTATATGCAGAACGCGGCGCTGAAGTCCATGCGTTTCTCCGAGCTGTCGGTGGACCCCAACAGGCCGAGAACGCTTCCCGCCGTCGAGAATTACATGGAGCACCCCTGCGAGGAACCGGCTCCGGCGGCAGGCGCGGTGCATTTCAGAACGGACAAAATCGTCCTCTCCGGCGCCCTCAGGGAAGGCCGCGGCATTTACGCCGTCATCGACCTCGGCAGGGAGACGTTCGGCTACCTTTCGTTCAGGCTGAAGGTTTCGAGACCCACTGTTTGCGGGATCGCCTACAGCGACCATCTGATTGACCTTCGCGCGCGCGCGTTTATAGGCGGAAGGAGCTTTGCGGAGACGGTGATACTTCCCGAAGGCGAGACCGCTTACACGCATCTTTTCAGCAAGATCGGCGGCAGATACCTGCAGATTTTCGCGGAGACCGACGACGTCACGCTGGCGGGGCTCGGCATCGTTCCTGTCCGCTACCCGGTGGACGACCGCAGGCGCGGCACGTTCCTGATCAACGACGCGCTCCACTCGAAGATCTTCGACACCTGCCTCGACACCCTGCTCCTCTGCATGAACGAGCACTACATGGACTGCCCGCAGCGTGAACAGTCGCTCTACGCCATGGACAGCCGCAACCAGATGCTCTGCGGCTACTACGCTTTCGGCGAGTACGCCTACGCGAAAGAGAGCATCCGCCTCCTTGGGCAGTCGCTCCGCGAGGAGGACGGCCTTCTCGAGCTGTGCAGCCCCGCCAAGGTTTCGGTGACGATTCCCTCGTTCTCGCTCCACTGGGTCATCGCGCTCTGTGAATACGTCCGGTACAGCGGCGACACCGAGTTCTTCACCGAGCAGCTTCCGGTCACGAACGCATTAATGCGCGCGATGCTCAGCAGAAGGACATCCGCCGGCTGCCTGGTGCGCTGGGAAGGCGCCGAGCACTGGAATTTCCACGAGTGGAGCGGCGAACTGGCGGGAACCATCGGAAGCCCGAACAACACCGACGCTGACGCCTGCCTGACCGCCCTCTTCATCATGGCCACCTCATTGCTCGCCGACACCATCAACGACGCCGCGCCCTTCAACACGAGCGCCTCCGAACGCGCGGACATGCTTCGCGAACTCGCGGCGGGAATGCGCGCAGGCTTCAACAGAACCTTCTTCGACACCTCCGCCGGCACCTACGCCTCCTTCAGCGACGGCCTGACCCTCCGCGACTACAGCCAGTACACGAACGCCCTCGCGATCCTCTGCGGCGCCGCCGGCCTCTCCGAGACCACCTATCAGGGCGCCGTCAACGCGCTCGTGGGCGCCAACCTATCTGTCGACGTTCTGCCCTGCACTCTGAGCACGACCATATTCAAGTACGAGGCGCTGCTGTCGGTCTCCCGCGACTTTATCGACACGGTCATGGACGAGATCACTTCTCTTTGGGGCCACATGCTCTACAACGGCGCAACGTCGTTCTGGGAGACCATCGTGGGCGCCGCGGACTTCGACGACGCGGGTTCCCTCTGCCACGGCTGGGCCGCGATTCCGGTGGTCATCTACTACAAGTACATCCTCGGCATCAACCCGACCGCCCCCGGCTTCCGCAACTACGACGTGAATCCGGTTCCGTGGAACGGCCACTACGCCGAAGGCTCCGTCTACCTCCCCGCCTCCAAGAAAGTGCTGCGCGTAGAGACTGACGGGAAGTCGTTCTCGGCGGACACGTTCGACCTGTAAATTATTAGTGTTGCGCGGTTTCGCGTGAATAATTTGCGTGAATTAATAAAAGCCCTGAGGCGCCGGCGGTTTTAAAGGACCGCGTGAGATTGGTTGCTTCAGGGCTTTGTTTTATGTCTGTTTGAGTTTGATTCCGGCGGTTACTTTGTTTTCCGGGCTTTTCTTCTTGCCACCGCGAAGTATCTTCCCGCCGTTCCTCCCGTTTCTGTCTGCTCCGCGGGGATGATATCAATCACCGAAAATCCATTCTCGCGAAGCGCCTTCCTTATCTCGCCGGCCGCGTACGCCCGCTCCTCGACGGTGTCGTCCGTTCTCGAATAGAGCCCGTTCCTCTCCGCGGAGTAGCACACGACGTCGTAGCGCATCAGCCGGTCTTCGTAGTCGGCGGTCCACAGGCAGGTGCCGTTCCCGGTGTCCTCAAAGAAGAACCCCTCCGCGGCTATTTCCCGGAAATAACGGTCGGTCAGAAAGTCGAAAACGAGCAGCCCGTCCGGGTCGATAAAATTGTACGCCCGCGACAGGAACATCCCGAGGCCGCCTTCGCGTGTTATGTGGTTGACGCCGTCCTCGAGGCAGAACATCGCCGCGTAGGATCCGTAGGTGTCCATTTCGCACATGTCCTGGCACAGCCAGAGAATGTCTTGCCCCGCCTTCCCGCGGCGCCGCTTAGAGGAGGCAATGCCGAGCATTTCGGGGCTTATGTCAAGGCCGGTCATGTCGAAGCCGCGCGAAGCCATCTCGTACGTCAGCTCGCCGGTGCCGCACCCCACGTCGATAACGAGCGTCGATTTTTTGACGTCGCTGCCATCGGAGGAGGCTTTTCTGCGCGCGCGTCTGCCGTTCTTGAGGTAGTAGCCGGCGGCCGCCGAAAGTCCCTCGGGCCCGTGTCCCGCGAAGATCCGGCACAGGAAATCCGCAAGCTTTTCGCGGTCCATGTCGCCCGTGTATGCGTCGTAAAAAGAGGCCAGTTCGCCGTACATTTTCCAAAACCTCCGCTTCCGCTCCGCCGCTCCTTTGAATTGTGAAAGCGGCGTCCCGCGGGCCGGGAATTCAATCCAAAATTTAGCCTATATTCAGGCAAAAACCGCCGTTAATCAGCAGGTCAGTTGTTCAGTATCTCAATCGCCATGTTGAGGACCGCGTCCTCGCCTTCGGGAATGTTGTCCGGGTCGGTGTTCTTGTATTCTTCCGCGGGCAAAACCGTCACGTCCGGTTCGATTCCGACGCCGTCGATGCACTCGCCAGAGGGCGTAAAATACCTGTGCGTCGAAAGCACGATGCCGCTGCCGTCGCTCTCGAAAGTCAGATTGATCTGCGCCAGCGCCTTCCCGTAAGTGTGGGAGCCCACGATCGTTCCCGCCTTGAAATCCCTGAACGCGCCGGCAAGAAGCTCCGAAGCGCTGGCTGTGCCGCCGTTGACGAGCATCACCATCGGAACCTTCACTCCGTTCGCGTCAGACGTCAGCGTCGAAACCACCGTGCCGTCGCGCCTCTTCGACACCGCAATAGTACCTTCGGGAAGCAGGATGTCGCTGATTTCTGCCGCCTCGCTGACGTAGCCGCCCGGATTCCCGCGCAGGTCGATAATCAGGCCGTCGGCGCCGTCCTCCGTGATCTCGAGAAGCGCCTTCCTGAACTCCTCCGCCGTGCCGCCGATGAACTGCGTTATGCGGATGTACTTGAGGCCGCCGCCCAGGTCGCGCGTGCTGACGGTCTTCTTGATGATCTTCTCGACAGTGCACCTGACGTCCCTCGTGGCGCCTTCGTTTTCGAGGGTCAGAACGATCTCCGCGCCGGTTTTCGAAAGCTCCTCCCTGAGTTCCGAAAGAGGAACGCCCTCCGCCGACTTCCCGTTGACCGCCTTCACAATGTCGCCCGGCACGATCCCCGCCCTTGAAGCAGGTGAATCTTCGGCGACCTCGGTGACGAAAATGGAGCCATCTACGGTCTTCACGGTCATTCCGATCCCGTTGTAGGAGCCGTCAATGAAGTCGGTGTAGTCGGACATTTTCCCGGGCCTGTAGTAGCTGCCGTAGGGGTCGTTGATCGACTCGGCCATGCCCCTGACCGCGCCCTCGATGAGCTCGTTCGGGTCCACGTCCGTGTAGTAGTTGTCTATGATAAAACGGTAAACAGACTGCAGTTTCGCAGTCTGTTCGTCGTCGAGGCCCTGTTCGGTGAAGTCGACCGAGTAGCCGGTCGCGGCCTTTTTGGTTGAAACGCGCGATGAGATCCGGCCGATGTAGTACCCGCAGAGGCCCACCAGGAACAGGAGAACCGCAAGCAGTATCGCGATGATCGCAATAGTGATGCGCCGGCGTTTTTTGTCGGCGTCGACGTCGGCGTCGGTTTCCGGTTCGGTTTCGGGCTCTGTTTCGGGCTCCGTACTTAATGCGGGCTCCGCGTCCGCTTCTTTCTCCGGTCCGGAGGCGTTTTCGCCGCTTTCCGGCGCCTTGTTGCCCGCAGGTTCGCCGTCCGGATTCTGTGCGGGAACATCCGCGTTCTGAGTCGCAACGTTCGCGTTCTGCGTCGGCGTACTGTACCCTCTCAAACGGCTCGTCACCGACGACGGATCGAAAACCGTGTCCGACCTCGGCTGAACCTCCTCAAGCCGCTGCTCGGTCACCGCGGACGCGTTTTCCTGCTCGCGAACGGTCTCATTCACGCCGGTCTCCGGCTCGTCCGGCTCGTTCCCGAACTGCCCGTAAAGCCTCGTTTTCGGCCTCGAAGCCGCTCCCGCGCCGCTCAGAACCTCCGCGAAAAACGAATCCGCCCACTCGTCGTGTTCTCTGTTATCAGGTTGGAATTTGTCAAAATCGCCCATACTGTCAAACCTTCATGTGTTTTTTCGAAGCCCAGACGCTCGCGACGAAGCCCGTGACGATGCCGAAAATCAGGAACGCCAGGAAAATCCATCCCGCGCCGGTCTCCTTGAACGTAAGCGGAACAATGTTCGCGGAAATGGCCGTGTCGTAGACGCCCTTGTACACCGCGGAGTATATTCCCGACAGCGCCAGGAACGCCAGCAGCGAGCCCACGATTCCGGTGAAAACGCCCTCGATCACGAACGGAACCGCGATGTAAATGTCGGTCGCGCCGATGTACTTCATGATCTCGATCTCGTTCTTCCTCGCCAGGATCGTCAGCTTGACCGTGTTGAAGATCAGCAGGATCGAGAGCAAAGTCATGAATATGACCGCGATGATCGTTCCTATGTTGACCCAGAACCGTATCAGCTGCATTTTTTCGATGGTGCCCACGATGTCCTTCACGCTGTCGACGCCGTCCAGCCCCTTGACCTCTTCAAGAAAACTCTCGCCGTCCGCGTACTCGTTCAGCTGCACCTCTATCGACGCGAAGTGGAGCCGCTCGCTCTCTCTGTACTTTTCGAAAAGGTCTTCATCGCCATGAAAATAGGCGATAATCCGCTCCAGGTTCTCGTCCTTGGAAATGAACTGCGCGTCCTTCACGCGGGAGTCGGATTTGATGACCTCGAAGTATTCCTGCGCCTCTTCGTCGGAAACCAGATAGCTGAGGTTGATCTGCACCTCCGCGCGGTCGCCGAACTGCCTGATCACCGAACCGAGCGTAATGCCCGCCTCGATCATAAGGCCGGAGATGAGCAGCACCGAAAAGACGACGATGACCGACGCGAAGACCATGAAAAGGTTGCGAAGTATGTTTCTGAAGCCCTGCCGGAGCTCGTAATAAGCCAGTCTCAGGAATTTCACGCTCTTCCGCCTCCTTTACTCGGTGAACTGCCGCATGCCGTGGGCCAGCGAAATGACTCTCTGACCGCTGTTCTCGACAATGCCCGCCTCGTGGGTGGCGACAAGAACCGTCGCGCCCATGTTGTTGATCTCTTTCAGGAGCCGCATGATCTCCTTCGAGTTCTCCGGGTCGAGGTTGCCCGTGGGCTCGTCGGCGATTATAAGGCCGGGCAGCAGAACGATCGCCCTCGCGATGGCAACGCGCTGAAGTTCGCCGCCCGAAAGGTGCATCGCCTTTTCGTTTTTCTTGGAAAGAATGCCGACCGTGTCCAGAACGGTATCCACCCTGTCGTCTATCTTCTTCTTGGGCTCGCCGAGCATCTCCATCGCGCTCGCGATGTTTTCGTAAACGCTCCTGCCCAGTATTATTCTGAAATCCTGGAAAACGACGCCGACCTCGCGCCTGTAGTACGGAATGCCGCTGTCCTTAATGTCCGACAGCCTGATGTTCCCGACCGTGATCGAACCCTCGGTCGGCCGCTCCTCCATCATGAGAAGCCTGATAAGCGACGACTTTCCCGAACCGGAGTGGCCCATAAGGAACGCAAACTCACCCGGAGCGACGCGGAAGCTGACGTTGTCGAGCGCACGTACTCCGTTGGGGTAGTCTTTCGTTATGTTTCTGAAAACTATTTCCGGCCCGTTCAGCCGGTCGATCTTTTTTTCGTCAGAATTCTTCATTTGTAACCGCCTTAAAAAAATCAGTTCTTGCCTTTTCCGTCCGGATTATCTTCTGGACTGGGGCTTTCTGGGCGCCCCCTGCTGGACCTCCTCGCCTCTTTCGGGCGGCAGAGAGTTCATGTAATCCAAAATCATAAATCCGATGCTGACCTTGAGGCCGTCCTCGAACGAGGTGCAGTTGAGACCGGTCAGCTTGTTGAACTTGTCGATCCGGTAGTTGAGGGTGTTCCTGTGAACGAAAAGGACCTTCGACGTCTCGGAAACGTTCTGGTTGAGCTCAAGGTACGTTTTGACGGTCTTTATCAGCTCGTCGCCGGCCTCTCCGCCCTTTTCTCCGCTCTTCTCGTCCGCGCGCACCTTTTTCCCGTGGTATTCAAGGAACGCGGTCCCGAACACTTCGCGCAGATACGCCTCGCAGACCTCCCGTTTCAGCCCGTAAAGAAGCCGCGCGACGCCCAGTTTGTCGTAGGAATACACACCGCCTTCAAAGCCGAATGATTCTCCTACCGCCAGCGCGCGTTCGGCCGTTCTGTAAGACGTGTCGGCGTTTCTAAGCTGTCTCACCCTCGCGCCGATGCCCACCGAAATGTCGGTAAGGTACTCCGAAAACGCGGTCTCTCTTACGCCGGCCGCCGTTGCCGCGATATCCTCGGGCGAATTCGCCTCTCCAACGGGAACAATCACCGCCGCCGTGTCCGCCTTCATTTTGACCGTCACGCAGCCGTCGCTTTCCGGGAATACGTACTCCAGCAGTGAACACACGTCGGAAATGCGGTTTTCACGCTCCGTTCCGTCGCCGTTCCTGCGGCTCGAAACCGTAACGATCAGCACCTCCACG
The DNA here is from genome assembly GCA_002309655.1 of Mageeibacillus sp. UBA1212. GTDB lineage: Bacteria > Bacillota > Clostridia > UBA1212 > UBA1212 > UBA1212. Next base: position 10,800 of record DBXM01000004.1, on the reverse strand, counting down.
TCGCCGCCCGCCGCCGAGATCCGCTTCGTGTAGAGCGAGAAGTCGTTCTGGTTGACGGCGTCCCTGCCCCCCGTGAGAAGCGTCCTGAAGAAATCGTTTCTGCGCGCGGACGCGGTGAGCACGTTCTCGTTGTAAATAATAGACGCGAGCTCGAGCGCTTTTCTCGCCGCCGCCTGGGACTCCCCCGGCTTCACGGTGTCGCAGAACCACAGACCGTCGCCCTCCGTCTTCACGAACAGGAAAACGCGGCCGTCCGTCGTCTGAAATCCCCCTTCGGAAGGCTCGTCAGGAACCGGAATATTCTCCTCTTTTTCGGGAAAAATCAACTTTCCCGACGTGTCCGCGATGCAGAAGTCCGGGCCCATAATTCCCGAAATCTTCCCTGCAAGCGTTTTAACCTCAAAGTCGTCCATAATTCACCTTCAGGAAGGTCCCCGCCCTTTATTTAAGCGCGGAAACAGCCGTCCGCTTGAAGCCTCCGTTAGAATCCGGCAGCCTCTTTTCCGATTTCATACGCTGGAATTATACCACACCCGCGCCTTTTTTTCAAACAAAACCGCGCGCCGGAATCTCATCTGTGAATCTCATCGTGAACCTCAGCCGAGGTATCTGAAGCTGAGCCTTCCGACCGGAAACGCCTTGCCGCTCACGTAGTAGTCCATAATGTCGGACGGGTTTTCGACGCCGTCGGCGACTTTAAAATAGAAGCTGTTCACGTCCGCCGCGAGCGAAAGCGCCTGCCTCGGGACCTTGATCTCAAGGACCTTGCCGCTTAGCGCGTACTCCGCCTCACCCGTTTTTACGCCGGAAAAATCGGCCGAAAGCTTCTCTACCGCGAGTTTTCCGTTCTGTTCCGTGCGCCCGATGACGAAGCCGTAGCCTTCCCAGCCGCCCGCCGCCACCGCGCCGGTGCCGACAAAAACGTTCATCCACGAAGAGTCGCCGTTTTCGCGCGCCTTAACGTCTTCTTCCGTCTCGATTCTGAAATAGATCGAGGACGCGTCCTGCGCGATTCTGACCTCTTTAATAAAGTTCCGCGCCGCCGCCTGCTCGTAGTGCACCGTCGGAGCCGCTCCCTTGCTGCTTCTCGCTTCGTTTTCGATAACGGGAGCCATAAACACGGCCTCCGCCTCCTCCCACTTCGGGTCGTTCGTGCCTATCGCGATCCCGGCGGGCTTTGAGTCAAGCTGCGCGCCTGCCGGCAGCTGTCCGTTTTTGTACTTTCTGATATTCTGCGCGAGCTGGATGTAAAAAGCGTCGTTGTGCCCGCCCTTCATGGGCTCCGCGTCGCGCGAAAACTCGGTGTTGGCAAGGTCGACAAGAGCGTACTCGCCGTCGTAGGAGAACTTTCCGGCTACCCACTCGTTCCAGCCAGTGACGAAAACCGTTCCCGGGTCCTCTTTTATAGCGACGTCCCATGTCGCCTGGAAAAACTGCCCCTCGGCCGCTTTGTCGCTCTCGTTTTTGTGCGTGTTCACGTTCCAACCGCGGCCCCAGTTGTCTGCCCCTCTCGTTATCGAAAACGACATCGGAAGCGCGGGGTGCGCCGCGACCGCCACGTTGATCACGTCGTTGTGAACAGGCGCCGGATACTCCCACTCGATCCACGGGAAGCCGTCCTCGCGGAACGGAGCGTTCGGCCACTGCGACTCCCTGAAGCTGAACAGTTCCAGAATCTCTTTTGAAAAAGGCTCGGAAACGTAGCTTGTGTCGCCTCTTCCGCGCGCTTCGTTCCTGTCGTCGGTCGTCGAGATATTCCCTATAATTAGCGGTTTTCCGTCGACTCTGTACCACGCGGCGTCATACTTTCCGTTCTTGTAATACAGCTGGTAAAGATTTTTGATCACGCGGTGGGAGTAGGCGTTAGTGTAAAAAACGATCTGAGGCGCGTCCCATCCGGCGTTCCGGAGTTCGCACACCTGCGTTATGACCCTCTTTGCCACCACGTCGTACGTAACCGCGTTCGTCACGTCGAAAGCGAGGAAGTCGACTCCCGCCTCGGTCAAAAGCTCGAGGTGGCGCCTGATGACCCACTTGTCCGACGAATTGTAGTATCCGTAGAGAGGCTCGCCCCAGAAGTGCGGCTCGTCGACGGGCGACTGCTTGCTATTTGAATAAAAAAGAATATCCTTGCCGTTGTCCTGTTCGAGCAGCTTCGAGACGTCGTAAATGTCCTTCGCGTTATGCTGTCCCAGAGTCAGAAAATAGAACAGCCCGACGTTTCTCGTCTTGTCCGTTTTCTCGCCCGGCACGGCCTCAAAAGCGCGGCCGAACTCGTCAAGCCCGGTTACGTAGTTAGAGGTCTTCCCTCCTTTGTAATAGTCGGCGGCGGTAAGGCCGTCAACTATTACCGGCTCGGGCGCCGCCGAGGTCGGGTCCGAGGGGGCGTGACCGTCCGGAACGGTGCAGGACGGGCACGCCGCGAAGCAAGCCGCGCCAAGTGTCAGCAGCGCGGCGCAGCGTATCAGTTTTTTGAAATTCTTAATCATTTTCTCTGTCCGGTTAAATACATAACCGCCCGTGTTTTCCGGAGACCGTTCGCGCGGGCAGTTTTTATAACAGGAGCCGCGGTCAGTCCGCCGTCTCCTCCGCTTCCTCGGCATAGCCGTAGCACTCGAATTCGTAAATACTTACGAACGGATACTGTCCGCTGAACGTCTCGTCCTCAGGGAACTCCACGAGCACTCTTATAAAGGAAGCCGTCGTGTTGCTGTCGAACGAGCCCTCGTCAGTAAGCGCCGAAGGTCCGTAGTTCACGTCGTCGTACACGTAAACGGATTTCCAGCTCTCCTCTTCGCCGGTGTCGGAAACCTGAATGCTGTAGGTTCCGGTCAGCGACTCGAACATAATATAAAAGTCGGTGATTGTGAATTTTCCGCCCAGATCGATAACGACCCAGTAGGTGAAGTTGTTCTGCCAGTCGGGTCTCGAGAGGTCGAACCCGCTCCATCTCGTCGTCTCGTCGCCGTCGCAAACGAGGTTCGCCGGGCCGCAGTTGGCGCCTCTCTCCGTGTAGTCGGCAGTCGCTTCCTTGCCGAGCACTACGTTCTCAATAGGCTTGGACGGCGTTGGAGCCTCAGTCGGTTCGGGTTTCTCCGTCGGCGCCTCAGTATCGGCGGGGCNNCGGCGGGAGCCTCTGTCGCTGTTGGAGCCTGCGTTGCCGGCGGATCGGTCGGTTCAGGCTTGTTTTCCGGCGTCTTGGCGCAGGCGCAGAAAAGTACGCAAACACACAGTGCAAAAACTGCTGCAACGATGATTCTTCTCATTTTGTAAATCCTCCAGATTTTTCGGCGGCGCTTATGCGCGCGCATATTAAAAGAATGGAACTTGCGGATATCTTCGCAGTTGGTTTTATTCTACAACACGCGGGCCGTTTTTTCAAGCGTTTTCAGGTTTTTTAACGCGTTCCCCGCCTCTTCTGCAGCCCCTACGCAGAGCTTTTTCCCGCGCCTCCGCCGCCCCCGTATTTCCCGTTTTTCCGGCGAACGTTTTTAACGAGTTTCAGCCCCCGAAAAGTGTTTTTTTAACATCGCGTTTTCAGGGCGCCTGTGTCGGTATTTCCCGCTTGAAATTTCTTAACGCCCTCAAACGTCGGATTTGCGTTTTTTTATCGTGGTGCGGTTTCCGACCCTTCCTCGAGGCGTGAACGAGATTGACTTCGCGGCGGCGCGGTGGTAGAATCACAGCAAGGAAAACAGCCGAAGGAGGGCGCAACAATGCTCGTCAAAGCTATCACTTCACTTGAAAAATGCTTCCCGGACGAATACCCGGTCTCAAAACACGGTCTGAGCTCGTTTTCGATGCTGAAAAACGAGAGATACTCTTTCCAGGTCTGCTTCCGCGTGAGCGAGGTCATCACTTCGTCGGCGCACGCGACTGTTACCGTCGACTCGCCGCTGGCGGACTGCGTCAGCCTCTACAGAGTGCGCTGCACCCCTGCGGAGCTGCCCATTTTCGTCGGGCACAACGACGGCAACTATCTCCGCACCGAACCCGGCCTCTTCCCGGACGTTTTGGAACCCTTTGAAAACGGCGGACACGTCTCCGTGAGCAACGTTCTGCACAGCGTTTGGATCGAGATCGACCCCAAAGGCAGTTTTCCCGCCTCCGCCTACCCCGTCACAGTCACGGTCAAAACCGACGCCGAGGAGGCTTCGGTCACCTGCCTCTGCGAGATAATCGACGCAGAACTCCCGCCCCAGGAGCTCATTTTCACGCAGTGGTTTTACGTCGACTGCCTTATGAACTACTACCGCACCGGCTTCTACGACGAACGGCTCTGGACCGTGATTGAAAACTTCATGAACAACGCCGCCAGGTACGGCCAGAATATGATCCTGACCCCGGTTCTGTCCCCCTCCCTGGACACCGCGGTCGGCACCTACCGCAGGAACGTTCAGCTCGCTGACGTCAAAGTCGACGGCGGCGCGTACTCGTTCGATTTTTCAAAGCTCGGCCGCTGGGTGGACCTCTGCGACAAAGCCGGCATCAAATACCTCGAAATCAACCACTTCTTCACGCAGTGGGGCGCCGCCGCCTGCCCGCAGGTCTGGGCCACCGTCGACGGCGAATACAAACGCATTTTCGGCTGGGACACGCACTCAGACAGCCCCGAGTACAAGAACTTCCTGTCGCAGCTCATTCCCGCGTTCCTTGCCTATCTCAGGAACGAAAAGAACGGCTCCGACAAGCGCTGCCGCTTCCACATTTCCGACGAGCCCTCCCTCGAGCAGCTCGACAAATACCGGGAGCTCTCCGACATGGTCCGCCCGTTCACCGAGGGGCTGCCTATAATGGACGCGCTCTCGAACTACGAGTTTTACAAGCTCGGACTCGTCGACTGCCCGGTTCCCGCCACCGACCACGCGGCGGCCTTCATCGAGAACGAAGTTCCCGACCTCTGGCTCTACTACTGCTGCGGGCAGATGCGCGGCGTCTCCAACCGTTTTCTGGCGATGCCCTCCTCCCGCAACAGGATCATCGGGACGCAGTTTTACAAATATAATATCGCGGGCTTCCTGCAGTGGGGGTACAACTTCTACAACACGATGCTGTCGCTCACCGAGATCAACCCGTTCAACGAATCCGACGCGGGCGGCTTTGTTCCCGCAGGCGACCCGTTCTCGGTCTACCCCGGACCCGACCTCAAGGCGTGGCCTTCCCTGCGCGAAGTCGTCTTCTTCGACGCCATCCAGGACCTGCGCGCGCTGAAGCTTCTGGAGAGCATGATCGGGCGTGAAAAAGTTCTGCACGAGGTCGAGAACGGCATTCCCGGAATCACACTTTCAAGCTACCCCTCCGAAATCGGCTTCATTCCGTCGATGAGGGAGCGGATAAACGCTTTGATCAAGAAACACACGAGAATAATTAACTTATGACGTAACAAAAACACGCGAGGTGAACCATGGCAATCTACTATTTAAAAGGCGAAAAGCTTAGCGTCGAGTACTGCCCCGACCGTCTCACGCTCACGGCTTCTTCAGGAATCAACCGCTGGGAGACCTGCGGGCCGGAGCCGTTCGTGCGCTCAAGAACCGCGGGAACCGTTTCGTTTGCGGACGCAAAATGCGAATCATCCGCCTATGAAACAGGCACCGTTTCGGGCGTGAAAGCGGTCTACTCCGGGTTCGGAGGCGGCGCGCTTGAGAACTTCAAAGTCGTCACGTTTGTATATATCGAACGCGCCGACGACACGCTGCACGCCGAGTTTTTCGCGAAAGGCAACCTTGAGGCCGACGTTGAGGTCGTGTGCTGGCCCGCGCCGTTTAAATATGACGCGGAAGAAGGCTACACGGTCCTACCGAAAATGCAGGGCCTGATCCTGCCCGCCAAGTGGGACGGAAAGGTTCCCTGCTACCAGGGCTGGCAGATGCTCTCCCGCGACTACTACATGCCTTTTGCGGGTCAGATACGCGGCCGTGAAGGCTATATGATGCTCTTCGACACGCCCTGGGACGCCTGCTGCGAAGCGAAGCACGTTCCCGGCGGCGACACGACGCTGATTCCCTACTGGAAGCCCACGCTCGGTCACTTCCTTGCGCGCGACAGGCGCAGACTGGTCTATTCCTTCTACGAGGACGCTGACTACAACACGTTCGCGAAGGTGTACCGCCGCTACGTCAAGGAGCACGGCCGCCTCGTCACGATGAGGCAGAAAATCGAGAACAACCCCTCGCTCGCCTACCTCCCCGGCTGCCCGATCTACCACGACGGAATCGCGACTTTCATTCACGAACAGTCCGAGGCCTACAACAAGGAAAACCCCGAGGCGAACACCTGGGTGACCCCCTTCTCGACCATCGGGAAGCGCCTCGAGAATATCCGCAAGCTCGGCTTTGAAAAGACTTATCTCCACCTGGACGGCTGGGGGCGCAGAGGCTACGACAGACTGCACCCGGACCTTTTCCCGCCCTGCGAAGAAGCGGGAGGCGCCGAGGGCATGAAGGATCTAAGCGACCTCTGCCGCAAGCTTGGCTTCAGGTTCGGCATTCACGACCAGTTCAGGGATTACTACTTTGAGGCGGAGTCCTTCGATCTCGACAACGTGGCCGTGGACTTCGACGGCAACTACCCGGTCTACAACGTTTGGTGCGGCGGTCCTCAGACCTTCATGTGCCCCGAGCTCTGCCCGCAGTACGTCAGGAGGAACTACAAACACTTCGAGGAACTCGGAATCAAGATCGACGGCACGTATCTCGACGTGTTCTCGGTTGTCGACCTCGACGAGTGCTTCAACGAAAAGCACGCCGTCACCAGAAAGGACTGCGTCGAATTCCGCAGAAACTGCTTCGACTACCTTAACGCGGCGGGAATCATCACCTCCTCCGAGGAAGGCGTCGACGCCGTGCTGCCATCAATTGCGCTCGTTCACCATGCGCCGCTTTCAGTCGACGAACTCTCGTCAGATCACGGTACCGCGGTAGGCATTCCCGTCCCGCTTTTCGCGTTGGTCTACAGCGACTGTCTCACCGTTCCGTGGTTCGGTGTCGGTTCCCGCGGCGGCTGGCACATTCCGGTCACCGACAGCGGATACCTCTATGCGCTTCTCACCGGCGGCACCGTCTATATAGGCCCGGGAATGTCTCCCGAAGGGGTCGCGCTGGCGAAGACTGCGCTCGAACACAACGCGCGCGTTTACGACAAGGAGCTCGTTAAGCACGAATTCTTAGGCAGCCCGCGGCGGCAGCGCTCCACCTTTGCGGACGGAACGGTCGTCACCGTCGACTTCGACACGAATGAGTTCAGCATTACGCCCGGAAACTGATATTGATTAAGACTCCATGACCCGTTAAGTTAACCCGGAGGTTTTACATGAATGAATTGATAAACACCGATATAATCAGGCTGTTCAAAACGGATTTAACGTCCTTTGACGACCTTGAGATTGTGAGAATTATCAGCGGCCACATCAACGTCACCTACTGCGTCACGCAGCCGGGTTGCGCCGACACGGGCCGCGGGCAGTACATTTTCCAGCGCATCAACCACAACATTTTCCGCGACCCCGAGGGGCTCATGCGGAACATTCAGCTGGTCACCGAATATGTCTACAGCCTGAAGAAGGATACCTCCCCCGACCCGGAACGCTCCACGCTAGTGCTGGTTCCCGCTACGGACGGAAAGGTCTTCGCGCGCGACAGCGAGGGGTACTACTGGAGGTGCTACGTCTACCTCAGGAACTCGGTCAACCTCGATATGGTCAAGGTCACGCGGAAAACGTACCTGAGCGCCGGCAGCGCCCTTGCCGAATTCCAGAAATCGCTGATGGGCTTCGACGCGTCGCAGCTTGTGGAGGTCATTCCCGATTTTCACAACACGGTAAAGCGCTTCGAAAACCTCAAAAAGGCCGTCGCCGAGAACCGCTCCGGGCGCGCCCCGAACGCGAAGGCTGACATCGAATTTGCCCTTGGTTTAGAGGAAATCACGCACCTGATCACGGACGGCCTTGCATCCGGCGAGATCCCGCTTCGCGTCACCCACAATGACACGAAGCTCAGCAACATCATGATCGACCGAGACACCAAAGAGGTGCTTTGCTTTATCGACCTCGACACTGTTATGCCGGGAAGCGCGCTCTACGATTTCGGAGACGCTTTGCGTGCTGGCGGCTCGTCTGCCGCGGAGGACGAAGCGGATCTTACCAAGGTTCATTTTGTTCCGGCGAACTTCCGGAATTTCTGCAAGGGGTATCTTTCCGGCGCGAAGGAATTCCTGACGCCCGCGGAGATCGCGCTGCTTCCCGAGTCGGTCGCGATCATGACTTACGAGTGCGGAATCAGGTTCCTGTCGGACTATCTCGACGGCGACGTGTACTTCCATACCTCCTACCCGGAGCACAACCTCGTCCGCGCGAGGAACCAGTTCAAGCTGGTCTCTGACATTCTTGGAATGCTCCCCGCCCTCCACGCGCAGGTCGGGAAACTTCTGTAGAAGCTTAAGAAAAGAGGTAAAAATGGCTAGAATTCTTAATTTCGGATCGCTCAACGTCGACTACGTCTACCATATGGACCATTTTGTGTTGCCGGGCGAGACGCTTACGTCCACCGCGCGCGACGTCAACTGCGGCGGGAAAGGACTGAATCAGAGCATCGCGGCGGCCGCTTCAGGCGCTGAGGTATTTCACGCGGGCAGAATTGGACGCGACGGCAGTATGCTGACAGAAATGCTGAACTCCCGCGGCGTTTCAACGGAGCTTGTGGAGCTTTCCGACGGACCTTCCGGGCACGCGATAATCCAGGTCGACAGGAACGGCCAGAACTCGATAATACTCTTCCCCGGCGCAAACAGGGAGATCGAACCGGAGTCGATCGCGCGCGCTTTAGAAGGCTTTTCTTCAGGCGACTATTTGATTCTGCAGAACGAGATCAGCCGGATTCCCGACATAATGAAGGCCGCAGCGGAAAAAGGAATGAAGATCGTCTTCAACCCGTCGCCCATTACGGACGACATCGCGTCGTTCCCGCTTGAGCTGGTCGACATTTTCGTGCTCAACGAGATTGAGGGTGCGGTGCTCTCATGCGAGAATGAACCGGCGGAAATAATAAAGGTCCTGCGCGTGAAATACCCGGGCGCGCTGATACTTCTCACCCTCGGTAGCGACGGCTCAGTGCTCTGCGGGGAAGACGTGTTCCTGACGTACGGAATACACTCCGCGCCTGTCGTCGACACCACCGCCGCCGGTGATACGATGCTGGGATTTTTCACAGGCCTTCTGGCGTCCGGCCTCGGCTATGAAGAAGCCCTTTCGACGGCAACAAAAGCCGCCGCGATAACCGTCTCGAGGAAAGGGGCCGCGCCGTCGATTCCGACGCTTGAAGAGGCGCGGGCGTGTCCGTTCCCGTATGTGGAATTCGGAGGCGGAGTTTAGTTATATTGGATTTGCGGACTGATAAAGGGGCCCGGCGTCTGCCGGGCCCCTTCTCGCATCCTTATCAACTTGTTTCAACGCTTACTTTTCTTCTGCCGGCGGGTCTTCACTGCCGGAATCCGTCTCCTCCGGAATCACATTTTCCGGTTCCTTTTCGTCGCTGAATTTGTCCTTTTTAAAGGCAAAAAACCGCTGTCCGAAGTAATTCAGTATCACGAAAAGCCCTGCGCCCAGAAGCGTCGCAATGTAGCCCACCGCCTTCGGCATTTCCACGTTCTGCCACGGCCAGACCCACTGCTTCGTGAACAGCCACCCGATAAACGGCTTGGCGGTTCCGTAGGCGATGATCCAGCACACGACGATGTTCAGGATGAAGCGGAACACCTCCGCGGCGCTCTTGGCGTTGCTCTTAAAAGTAAAGTATTTGTTCAGGAAGAAACTCAAAATGCTTCCGATCACATAGTTGGCGGCCGAGGCGATCCAGTACGCGGTATTGTCGCTGACCGAAGGGTTCATGCCGAGCAGCCACAGCACCAGATAGTTGACCCCAAGTCCCACGATGGTATTCAAGACCCCGACAAGAACAAACTTCCAGAACGTCTTGTCGAGAATCGTCTTTTCGAGGATCTTTTTGATAAAACCCATAGCTTCACTCCCTGTTCCGCGCTTAGTTGCGCATCGTTTTAATCGTTTGCGCAATTCCGGATTGTTTTTATGATACAACATTTCCGGACCGTCCGCAACGATTTTAACCGGTTTTAAGCGGTTTTAAACGGTTTTTAAACCTTCGCGAGAAGCCGGACAGGCCCGAAACGGTCTTGACACCCGCGGGCGGCTAAAAGTATAATTTAAAGTTGTAATCCCCGCGGGGGATACGGTTTCAGACAGTTTAGATACTTATAAAGGGCTGCGAAAATGAAAAACACAACAGAAACAAGCGGAAACGACCGGAACATTACCGAGCTGTTCGGCAGTCTGGTCTTCAACGACACCGTGATGAAGGAGATGCTTCCCGAGGATATTTACGCCTCCCTGCACCGGACCGTCGCCGAGGGCAAGGAGATCGACATGAACGTCGCCGACCACGTCGCGAAGGCGCTCAAGGACTGGGCAATTGCCCACGGGGCCACCCACTATTCGCACTGGTTCCAGCCTCTCACGGGAATCACCGCGGAGAAGCACGAGAGCTTCCTGACCTCTAACCCGGACGGCAGCGTCATCGCCGGCTTCACGGCGAAAAACCTGATCAAGGGCGAGCCGGACGCGTCTTCGTTCCCGTCGGGAGGTCTGCGCGCGACCTTCGAGGCCCGCGGCTACACTTCCTGGGACCCAACCTCGTACGCGTTCATCAAGGACAACTGCCTCTGCATTCCCACCGTCTTCCGCTCCTACAGCGGCGAGGTGCTCGACATGAAGACCCCGCTCCTCCGCTC
>DBXM01000054.1 GCA_002309655.1 Mageeibacillus sp. UBA1212 | reverse complement strand
ATTGGCCTGTGGAGTGTGGTGGAAATATATTAGTGGGTAACGCGCTTTTCTGACGATTAGTTTTAAGGAGAAAATGTAATGAAAAGAAGAGTAGTTTCATCGGTCTTGATCTTAGTAAGTTTACTCTCAGTTTCTTGTAAGTCGCAGGAAATCATTGGGTTGAACGGAAAGGAATTACAGAAATCACAATATAAAAGTTTCATCTGTGATACAGAGCTTAATGAAACCGAAATTGATCTTAAGGTTGATTATTGGCGAGAACCGGTTAAATTCAAAAACTTGGAATCTAAACATTTTTGTTTCGAAGGAAAAAACTATGAGTTGGTATATCAAAGTTCAACAACAGAACCTTATTCACCTTTCGAAGAGGATGAGTACCACGACGGAGATAAGAGTTATTTTTCATTCAAATCCGGAACAGAGGAAATGACAGGGTTTCTCTTCAACGTTTGGGCACTGGATATGTCGGATTACCAATATGTTCCAATTACTTCTGATGAAGCCCAAATCAAGGCGGAAGAAATCGCATCGCAGTACATTGAACTGGAAGACTACGTCGTAACAAAAGAGAAAATGTCCTATACCGACATTTCAGAAATGAATTGTGACGAGTATGTTTCTTACAAGTTTAAATTCATCAGGCACATCTGCGGTGTTCCGACGATGGATAGGGCAAGGGTAACGATTGGAAATGACGGCAGACTGATATCTTTCAGTTTCTCAACCGCAGGGCTTTTTTCCGGTAAAGAGAATATAGACTTTGATGAAAAAGAAGTGGAACTGTCAATCGCTGAAAAGATGAAGGAGCTGTTCGATAGTAAGTACAAATATGAGTATACTCAGGAAAAGAAATTGCTGACATATACCTCAAAAGGCGAATTGCTCCTTGTAAGTGAAGTTAGAGCTGTTTTGATACCGGAAAAAACTGACAGTCCTGTTAACGTCGTTCTAATGATGGGAACTGTAGTAGGTTAAGTCGACAGATTGTTCCGGTATTCTCCCCAAAAACAGTAAAGATGTTTACAATTAAGATCATACTTCGTCCTGCTTTTCAGGATTGATAGTTATTGGCGGCGAGGGATCCGGATTAAAAGAGCGTTGAAGCAACGCCGGTTAGCGCCGCCAATATGATTTGAGGCTGAAACCGGAGGAGAATTGCCGGTTTTTAAGGGTTCGATGTTGCTTTTATTCGCGAAAAATGATAAAAAAGAGCGTAAACAGATTTTGGAGCGGATTTGCGTCCGCATGAGGCTGAGAGAACGGCGGATTCCCGATCCGGAAATGCGTGTGACTGCCTGAAAGGACTTCTTTTGAAACGTTTTAAAAGAGCTGTGCTGAATACGTTCACGTTTTGCCTGGCGGCGTTGCTTGCGGGGTGTTCTTTTTTTGCGCCGTCGCAGCCCTATGACGCGGCAGTCAACGGGAAAGTGCGCGTGATGCTTGAGAGCGCGGAAGGGCTTTTGATTCTTTCTGACTTTTACGCGGACGCGGAGCCCGGGGAGACGGTGACGTTTTCGGTGGCGGCGGAAGAGGGGTACGAGATCGGTTCCGTGAAGGGCGGCGTTTACGACAGCGCTGCGGGAACGATTACCGTGAAGGAGGTCCGCTACCCCACGACCGTGAGCGTCGCGATGATTAAAGCGGGCGAAAAGACCGACAGTCCGCGTGAGACGCCTGAGGATAAAACGCCTGACGTGACTGAGCCGCCGTCCGAAACGCCTGATTCAGGAACTCCCGGTCCAAGCGAAGACCCGGAGGCGAGCGAGACGCCCGAACCCGAAATCACGGACACGCCGACTCCCGAGCCGACGCCCACGCCGCTCGCAATCACTTTGAAGGAGCCTGCGCTCAACGAAAAGCTCTACCCGACGTTCCCGCAAGAGACGGAAAACCCGACTGAGACGCTCTCCCCGTCTCCTTCAGGCACCGCGCCTGCCTCACAAACGCCCGGAGCTCCTTCTGAAAGTCCTTCGCCGACGCCGGTTCCCGACCCGCGCCTCGAGACCGATTTCAAAATAGTCTACCACGCCAACGGCGGCACGATCACGACGGTCGACTCGCCCGCGGCTTATACGTATTTTTCGAAAAAGAACTACAACCTGCCAAACGCGCTTCCCGACACGGGTTATTTTAAGCGCGAGGGCTGCCTGCTCGCCGGCTACACGACAAATCCCGACGGGACCGGAGATTTTTACGCGCCCGGTTGGAACATAATGACCGACGGCACTTGCGAGATAAACCTCTACTGCCTCTGGAAGACTGTCGAGCCCGAGAGTTTGTTTACGTGCGAGTTCACGGACACGTACGCGGTCATTAAAGCGTACAGGGGCAACGCGGTCAGCGTGGCCATTCCCGAAAAAATCAATGGCAGAAAGGTGCTCAAGATCGAGACAGGCGCGTTCTCGGGGAAGCGGATGAACTCCGTTTTCATACCGCGGTACGTCGAACACATCTCCTACGGCGCGTTCGTGGACTGCGAATCGCTGACGACGGTTCACCTTCCGGACAGCGTGGTCTACATGGACAACGGCTCGTTCCTCCGGTGCGGCAACTTCAAAAACCTTTACGTGGTCGCGGTCAGGAATCCGGCCTACGCGGGAACCGTTATGGGCACCGGGTCGACGAAGTTCGAGAGGATGGAGTCGGTCGCGAGTCCGAAGGTGATCGTTATTTCCGGCTCGGGCTGCCTGTACGGAATCGACACGCCCCTGTTCGAGAGCCGGCTTCCCGGCTACGGCGTCGTCAACATGGGCCTGATCGTGAACATGAGCGCCGTCTTCATGGCGGAGGTGGCCGCGAACTACACGAAAAAAGGCGATTACGTGGTATTTTCGCCGGAAATGAATGGAAACCAGTGGGGACTCGCGTCGTTTTCGACCACGATGTGGCAGGGCGTTGAGGCGGCCTACGAGACGCTCTCAAAGATCGATATCAGGAATTATTCGCAGATATTCTCGTCGTTCGCATCGTTCAACAGCACGCGGCGCGGCCTTGCGGAGGGGCGCTACACGGAGGCGAGCTACGAAATCAACAAGTACGGAGACCTGAGCTACTACATTCAGGCGACGAAGGACTCGTATGCGGAGAGGCAGTCGTACTACAGAAGCAACGGCGGAACGCTCGGGCTTGAGTACGCGGTCTCGCTTTTAAAAGACCACCGCTCGCGGTTCAACGCGGCGATGGACAGAGTCAACGCGACAGGGGCCAGGTGCCTTTTCGATTTCTGCATTATCGACCGGCTCTGCCTCACGGAGGACGCGACGATTCCCCACGGGGCGATGCAAAAATACTACGAGGACGCGGTCGACACGTACCTCCACTGCGACAGAATTTCGGGGCAGGAGGAGTACCTGTTCGAGGCGCGGCTGATGTGGAACTCGGAGTGGCACGTTACCGGCGAGGGCAGGGTCAAGCGGACGAAAATGATGGCCGCCGACGTTCAAAGGTACATAGATGAACATCCCGAGACGCTGCCGGATCCGACAGAAGAGCCGACTGAGGAACCTACGGTTGAGCCCACTGTCGAGCCCACGGTTGAACCTACGGTTGAGCCGACTGAGGTTCCCACCGTGACGCCTACGGAAACTCCTACCGAAAAGCCCACGGAGATTCCCACGGAAACGCCCACGGAAGTTCCCACCGAAACGCCGACGGAAATTTCCACGGAGGAGCCTACAGCCGGGCCGACGGAAATACCCACTGAAGAGCCTTCCGAAAACCCGACGGAGGAACCTTCCGAGACGCCTGATGAAACCGGAAATCCGTCTGACGGCGGCAACGGCGATCCCGAAGGGGGTGCCGGCGGATGACAGCGCTCCAGATTATAATTTTAACGGCGGTCGGAACGGTATTCACGCTCCTGTGCGTCGCCGAAAAGCTTACAGAAGGACATACGAGAACGGCCCTGTCGGTCGCGGTTGCGGTTGCCGGCGCGGGTGTTCTTGTGTGTCTTATTCTTTTTGCGGTGCCCCACGCCTGGATAGCGGCGGCGCTCGCGGTGATGGCGCTCGTAGCGGTAGTGTAGGGGAGGCGGTTAGGGAATGAGTTTCAACTCAATCGAATACCTGATATTCCTCCCGGTGACCGTGCTCGTGTGCTACCTTCTGCCGGCGAAATTCAGAAAATACTGGCTGCTTGCGGCGAGTTACTTTTTCTACATGTCGTGGAACCCGGAGATGGCTGTTCTGATCGCAGGCGTGACCGCGGTTTCGTACGGCGGCGCGTTTCTGACCGAGTGGCTTCGCGAACAAAAGCAGAAGAAAAAGCTGTCCGCGTTCGTGGCGGGCGTGTCTGTCGCGGTGTGTATCGCGGTGCTCGCGTACTTCAAATATTTCGGATTTTTAGCGGAAACCCTGCAGCGGATCATAACCCTCGCGGGCAGCGGCGCGCGGATCCCGGTGCCGGAGATACTGCTCCCGGTGGGAATTTCGTTCTTCACGTTCCAGGCGCTGTCGTACGTTATCGACGTGAATCGCGGGAAGATCAAGGCGGAGCGGAACTTCATCATTTACGCGCTTTTCGTGTCCTTTTTCCCGCAGCTGGTCGCGGGCCCGATCGAGCGGCCGGACGCGCTCATTCCGCAGCTCAGGGAGGCGCACAAATTCACCGGCGAGAATTTCAAAGAGGGAATCGTCAAGATCCTGACCGGTTTCTTCAAGAAGATCGCTGTCGCCGACGTGATCGCATCCGCGGTGGATATTATTTACAACTCGCCTGAGAAGTCGGGCGGACTCGGCGTCATCATCGGAACGGCGCTTTTCGCCGTGCAGATCTACTGCGATTTTTCGGGCTACACCGACATCGCGACAGGCTCCGCGAGACTGCTCGGCATCAAGCTTTCCAAGAACTTCGACGTTCCGTATTCCGCGGTGTCGGTCAGGGACTTCTGGCGCAGGTGGCACATCTCGCTTTCGGGGTGGTTCCGCGACTACGTCTACATCCCCTTAGGCGGCAGCAGGAAGGGCGAGGCGCGCGCGTGCCTCAACTATCTGATCGTTTTTCTGCTGAGCGGACTCTGGCACGGGGCGGCGTGGCATTTCGCGGCGTGGGGGCTCATTCACGGGCTGTTCATCGTTTTTGAGCGGCTGACCGAGAAGTTCCGCGACGGCCTGTGGCGGCGGCTCAAGGTGAATCCGGAGTACGGGCTCGTCACGACGCTCCGCAGGGTGGCGACGTTTGTCTCGGTGTGCTTTGCGTGGATCTTTTTCCGCGCGGGGAGTATTGCGGAGGCGTTCGGGTGCATAAAGCTCATTTTTACCGGCTGGCACGCGTTCACGCTCGAAAACATCGGTTTTACGGTCCCGGGTCTCGTCTCGGCGGTGGCGGGAATTCTCGTGCTGGCGGCGATCGAAAAGGGAAGGCTGGACCCGGAGGCGGAGCGCGGCATCAAGGCGAAAAGGGTGTCGCAGGTCAGAAATTCGGCCTACGTTATTGTTCTATGGGCGGTCGTCGCGGCGTGGCTGCTGCTGATGGCGGGAAGCGGGGAGAGCGCTTTCATATATTTCCAATTCTAAGGCGGTTTTGACGGCGTGACGAAAGGAGGCGGAACGGCATGGAGAAAAGTGAAAAATCGAATAAAAAAGCGGTGAAGGCGGTTCTTTTTGTGCTCGTTCTGCTTATCGTTCTCGCTCCGGTGTTCGCGTACGCGGCCGCGGCGCAAAAAGTGAAAGGCGTCTACAAAAATACGTTCACGGCGGCGCTTCAGGACAAGTACGGCTTGCTGCGTGAAACGGAAGGAGCGAAAATTGTTGTCGTCGGCGGCAGCTCGGTGTGCTTCGGCCTGGTCTCGCCTCTTCTTGAAAACGAGATGAAAATGCCGGTCGTCGACTTCGGTCTTTACGCGACACTCGGCACGCGGCTGATGCTCGACCTCTCGGAAAAAGAAATCGGGAAGGGCGACATTGTCGTGCTGGCACCGGAACTCGACTCGCAGACGCTCTCAATGTACTTCAACGGCGAGGCGTGCCTCGAGGCATTCGACGGCGACCCGGCGCTAATGAACGGCATCAGGCGCGACACCTTTAACGACGTCGCGGGCAGCTTCCCGGGGTACGTCTCAAAGGCGCTGGGATTCCTGCGCGACGGAACGGTTCCCGACCCGCAGGGCGTTTACAACAGGCGTTCCTTCAACGAAAACGGCGACATCAGCTACGCGCGCGCGGAGAACGTGATGACGCTCGGCTACGACCCGAACCGCCTTGTCGACCTCTCGCCGGAGATCCTTTCCGACGACTTCGCTGACTATCTGAACACATATATAGGGAAGTGCGAAAAGAAGGGCGCGAAGGTGTACTTTACGTTCTGCCCCGTGAACCGCGACTCCCTGGAAGAGGGAACGACCGCGGACACGATTTACGAATTTTACCGTTATTTAGGCGAAAAGATACACTGCAAGATTATTTCTGATATCAACAACTACATCCTCCCGAAGGAGTATTTCTACGACACGAACTTCCACCTGAACGACCGCGGGGCCGAGCTTAGAACGCTCCTTCTCGCGCGTGACCTTAAGCGCGAACTGGGCGACAACTCCGGGGTGGCGATAGACGTTCCCGAAGAGACGGAGCAGCCTTCCGGACCGCCGACGGGAACGCCGGAAAAAGGCGACGACGGCACGTTCATCTACGAACCTTTCGGAACGGGATACGAAATAACAGGCGTCACCGCGGCTGCGGCGGGAGCGAAAACGTTCGACATTCCGCGCGAATTTGAAGGCAGGAGGATATTCTCGATAGGAAAGGACGCCTTCGCGTCGTGCGGAAATCTTGAGGAGATAACGCTTCACGACAACATCGCGCTTATAAGGGACGGCGCGTTCGCGATACCCTCGCTAAGGCGGGTCTTCATCGACGTGAAGAACGCCGACGACCTCGAGGCGGGCGAGCACATTTTCGGCGACTACACAGGCGCGGAAATTGTCCTGAACGATGCCGAGAGCTTCGGGAGCTTTGTGAGCGGCTACTGGTGGAGCATTTACGCGGACCGCATGCGGATGAGGTGATTGTCCCCGAAGAGCGCAGAAGCAAATCAGAGTATAAAGAAACAGTTACAGCCTGCTCCGGATTTTGCAAAGGAGCGACTGTAACTGTTTCACTATTTTTAGGCGGAATGATACGCCCGGGTTTTGTTAATTTAAGCCGCGAACACCTCGATCTCGGCGACCTGGCACAGATATCCGTCTGCCGAGGAAGGAACGCTGTACAGCTTGGTAGCGAGGAACTGAACGTACCGGCACGTCACCGCGTCAAACTCGAACACGAACGGAGTTGTGTCTTTGTCTGCGGCGCGTGTGTTGTCGTTCACTTCTCCGACAGTTGTGAAATTCTGACCGTCCGCGGAGACCATCACCTTGAACGACTCCGGAAAATGGCTGCCGTTGACCACCGGGTAGACCGCAATCTTATTTACAGAGGTGTCCTGTGCAAGCGTCAGAAGTACCCATTCCTCCTGCTCCGGATCGTCAAAGTTGACCTGGACCGCCGTGGTCCAGCCGGCGCTGGGAATTTCGGGCTCGTAATAATAGCCGTCGTTGATGAACTCGTATGACCAGCCCCACTGTACGTGAACGTCGCCTGTTGTGGAGGATACGTCGACCGCCGCGTCAAGCGCTACGTTCGTGCCGCTCTTTACCGGCTCGGGTGTGGGCGCCTCCGTGGGCGGTTCGGTCGGTGCGGGAGTATCGGTGGGCGCCTCGGTGGGAACTTCGGTTGCGGGAACTTCGGTCGGATCACCGGCTTCGGGCGCCTCTGTCGTAACAGGGGCCTCCGTGTCGTTCGCGGGCTTTTCCGGCTCGTTCGGACCCGTGCACGAGACCAGCACAAACAGTGCGAGCACAATTACCGCAAGCCGCACAATTGCGGAAATCAGATTCTTTTTGTTCATTGCCAAAACACGTCCTTTTTGTATTATGATTGCGCGGACGGAAACACGTCCTCACGTATGGTTATTATAGCAGCCGCGACCGCGGAAGTCAACCAAAACGACCCTCGGTTTGCTCGGTTTGCCGCTACGCCGCAAAACAATAAAAAAGCGGGAACACCGGCCGGCGCTCCCGCTTTAAATGATTCGTAAACTTCTTAAATCAGAGGATTTCCATGTTCTTGAGAAGAAGGCTCTTCGGTCCTTCATAGGCCATGTAAACGCAGGTCTTTTCGTGAAGCCTGAGCGTCGCCAGCACTTCGGACAGCTTGCCGCTCATGGAAATTCCCGTCATCGGAACGGTCTTGCCGCCTTCGTGCATATACGCGAGCCTGATCTCGCCGCCGATGTAGTCGCTGTAGGGCTCGATCTGGATTCCCGACATCGAGACGACCTCGAGGTAGGGCGCGGAGATCAGCTGTTCGTCGGTGAGCGTTCCGGGTTCCGCTTTCAGGCAGCCCAGGTTTCCGCTCGGTTCCTTCACGCCGAGATACTGGCCGAATCGGGAGGAGCCGTAGCTGCCGCAGACCACGCCGTCCTTTATGACAACGGTATCCGTCAGCGAAGAGCCGTCGCCGTCGAAGAATGCGGACCTCACGCTGCCTTCGATGATTCCCTTCAACGTGACCGTGAGCTTGTCGCCGTCGCCTTCCTGCAGGTTGTCGCCTTCCTTGTGGAGGTTTGCGCGCTGGTAAATCGTCGCGTAGTCGCAGTCCTCGGCAAGGCTCCACAGAAGCTCGTCGATCTCGCCGGGCCTCAAAAGAACGTCGGCGGTGAACCCCTTACCGGGTTTGACGGCGTTCGCGCGGTCGGCCACTTCCTTCATTTTATCCGCGATCTCGGCGGTGATCTTTTCCGCGTCAAACTCGGCGAAACGGTAGTCCTCGTAGAGCTCGACCGACTGCTTTTCGTCCGTGAACGTGGGAATCGCCTCGATCATCACGTGGTGTACCGTCTGGGTCTTGTCGACGCCGCGGCTGTTGACCACGCGGGAAGTGTTCCGGGTGATGAATATCTCAAGCGCGTTTATCGAGCCGCCGGGAACCGTGTCCGCCGCGTAGACCGCGTCCGCAATCATTCTGCCCATTTCTTCGGGGGAGTAGCGGTCGAGGTTCGTGGGAACGGCCGCTTCAAGCGTCCCGCCGGGAACGAGCTCATAGGGCTCGTTGGAGACAAGCGCCGCCCGCGCGACAGCCTTTTGAACGCTCTCTTCTATTTCCTTCTCGCCCATCGACTTGTAGACGCTGAAGGACGAGTCGCCGATCCTGCCGTCGTGTTCGACGTAAACCGTCACGTCCGTAGTAGTGGTGTCGGTGCTTCTGACCGTTTCGAGGCTTTTGTGCACGAAAAAGAGCTCGTACGAAGTCTTTTTATATTCGTTTATTTTGTAGCCTTTCAGCCCCTCTGTTTTTTCGAGAATTCTAATAACGTCCGTCATCCCAGCTTCACCCTCACTTTCAGATTCGGGCCGCCGTCCGAGACGCGCACCCATTCCTTGTAGCCCTTGCCGCAGTAGCCGGAGCCGATCACCTCAAAGTTGTCGGAAATCATCGAAATCGACTTGAGAAGCTCAGGAACCGACCCGCTCATCACCACCGGCGAGACGTAGTTTTCGGTCAGCTTTCCGTCGACGATCTCGATTCCGTACTCCGCGGTGCACTGGATCTGCCAGTTCTTCGGGTCCTCCATGCCGTTGTTCGTCTCGAAAAGCATGTAGCCGTGCTTTATGGAAGCAATCATGTCCTCGAGCTTGTCGGTGCCCGGCGAGAAGAACGTGTTCGTCATGCGTGAATACGCTTTCCGCGTGTAGTTGTCGCGGCGCCCGTTGCCGGTGGGTTCGGTGCCGAGCTGCGTCGCGCTGGCAAGGTCCGAGAGGCCCGCCACAAGAATGCCGTCCTTTATGATCTGTGTGTCGTGGGCGAGAACGCCGTCGTCGTCAAAGAAGTACGAAGCCACCGAATGAGTCGCGGCGGCGCCGTCGTGCATGTTGGTTATGGGCGACGCGACGTACTGGCCGACGCAGTGCTTGGCCATGGCCCTGTCCTTCACGAACTGGTCCATCTCGACTCCGTGCCCGAAGGCCTCGTGCGCGATGAGACCGGTTATCGAACTGTCGGTAATGACGTCGTAAACTCCGGGCTTGATCGGCGTGGCCTTCGTGAGGTGGCGCGCGAGATCGATGACCTTGTCAAGGCTGGCCAGCGTCTTTTCGACCGCTTCGGAAATGCGGGCGGCGCCTTCAACGTGCCTCGCCTCGACCATCTTTCCGTCGTTGTAGATCACGAGCGCGAAGGCGTTGACCCACCCGTAGTACTGGGCCAGCTCGCGGTTCTTGGTGACGAAAAGCTTCGAAACGGTGAACGGCTGGACCATTCCTATCGCGTTGAGGACCTTTTCGTCCTTCGCGGCGAGGTCGTCGGAAATCTGCTTGCAGACGCCGAGCAGGTAGCTGTCGGTGTAGTCCGCAAAATCGTTCTCCCTCGAGAAGTCCTGCTTCATCGGCAGGTCGGCGACTTCACGCGTCCTGATCTGCCTGTCTGTGAGCTCTGCCGCGACCTTTACGCTGCCCGCGATTTTCGCCGCCAGCGACTTCTTGTCGCCCTCGATACTGTCGCAGGAATACTCGTAGAACGACCTCCCGCTGTGCATTTTCACAACGAAGCCGCACTCGCCGGAGCCTTCCCGGACCATGGACATTTTTCTGTCTGCGCGGTAGACCGTGGCGCGAACGTCCGTGCCGAGAATGCTGACGTAGTCGTAATACTGTCCCAGCGCCTCGACAAGTTCGCGGCAGTCAGCCCGCTTGCTGTCTAAATAATTTGAAAAGGGCATAGAAACCTCCTTGTTCCTTATTCGTCAAAATTAATCTTTCCTCTGATCAGGTACAGCGGCCTTGCGCGGACCTCGTCGCACATTCTCGCGATGTACTCGCCGACGATCCCGAGGCACAAAAGCACCAATCCGGCCGCGAAGATTCCGACGATCGCGAGAACCGTAGCGGGATTTAGGAGCCTGAATATCGCGTAGAAGATCAAAATGATGACCGCGGCGCAGCAGGTGAGCGCGCCCAGAACGGACGCGAGCTTGAGCGGCTTGTACGAGAATGACATGATGGCGTCGGACGCGAAGCGGATCATCTTCTTGAGCGGATATTTTGTGGTGCCAGCGAAGCGCTTGTGACGCTCAAACTCGACAGGCGTGCTCTTGTAGCCGAGCCAGCTTACGATGCCGCGCACGTAGCGGTTGTGCTCCGGAACGTTTTTCAGCGCGTCGCAGACCTTCCTGTCGATCAGCCTGAAATCGCCCGTGTCGACCGGGATGTCGACATCCGTCATTTTGTCTAAAAACCGGTAAAAAACCTTGGCGGTGAGCTTCTTGAAGGCCGACTCGCCCTCTCTCTTGAGGCGCTTGCCGTAGACGATCTCGTAGCCTTCGCGCCACTTTGCCAGCATCTCGGGAATGACCTCCGGCGGATCCTGAAGGTCCGCGTCGATAACTACGACAGCGTCGCCGCGCGAGTTGTCCATTCCCGCCGTGATCGCCAGCTGGTGGCCGAAGTTGCGCGCGAAGTCGATAAGCCGCACGCGTTTGTCGTTTTCGCAGATCTTGAGCGCGAGCTCGAGGGTCTTGTCGCGGCTGCCGTCGTTCACGAAAATCAGCTCGTAGGTCTCGCCGGTGCCCTCCATGACCTCAGTGAGGCGGCGGTACGACTCGTTGATTACCTCTTCTTCGTTGTAAACCGGTACAACTACCGAAACCGTAGGGTTGTTCATAGTAATGCTCCTTGTCTTTTCGGTTAAGCGTGTTCGCTTGGGAATATTATACAACGCCGCCGCGCGGTTTGCAAGGGAAACGGCCGGAACGCCGGACCATTCGGAACAAGGAATGATTGTTCAAAGATACCGGGTTTTGAATTCCCGAACCGTTTCACATTTCAGTTTCCATCATTCCAATTTTTATATTTCTGTGCTATACTTTCCCCGGACGGCAATATTGAGACTTTCGCGAAAGCCTTCCCGCCGCCGATTCATTTGTTCGATTTAACGGGGGACCCCTTGAAGACGCATTCGGCTGACATTAATATGACGGAGGGACCGATCGCGAAGCAGATCGTTGTTTTCGCCGTGCCGCTATTCCTCGGGAACCTTTTTCAGCAGCTCTACAACGCGGCGGATACCTTTGCGGTCGGGAACCTTCTCGGCGACGACGCGCTGGCGGGGGTCAGCTCTTCGGGCAGCCTTATTTTCCTGCTTGTAGGCTTTTTCAGCGGCATCGCGATGGGTGCGGGCGTCGTTATCGCCAGGTGCTTCGGCGCGGGGAACGTCGCGGACATGAGGAAAGCAATCCACACGGCGCTGGTTGCGTTCTTTGTTGCGGGAGTCGTGTTTTCGGTCGCGGGGGCGTTCGGGGCGGAGACGATGCTGAAGCTGATGCGGACGCCGGACGAGGTGCTTCCGCAGGCGACGGCGTACGTCAGAACCTACTTCGCGGGAATGTTCACGATGGTCATGTACAACGTCTGCATGGGAATTATGCAGGCCGTGGGGGATTCGCGCCACCCGCTTTACTATCTGATCTTCTCGTCACTGCTGAACATCGGGCTCGACTACCTCTTTATAGGCGCGTTCAAAATGGGCGTCGGTGCGGCGGCGGTCGCGACGGTGATATCTCAGTTCCTGAGCGTCTGCCTGTGCCTGGGAAGGCTCATGAGAATCAAAACCGACTACAGGGTCAGTTTAAAAGAACTGAAAGTCGACCGGCACATGCTCGGCATGATTCTGAAATACGGACTGCCGTCGGGCTTCCAGAACTCGGTCATCTCGATCGCGAACGTGGTCGTGCAGTCGCACATAAATCTGTTCGGGCCGGAGGCAATGGCGGGCTGCGGCGCGTACGCAAAAATCGAAGGGTTCGCGTTCCTGCCGGTGACGTGCTTCAGCGCGGCGCTCACAACGTTCGTCGGCCAAAACCTCGGCGCGTCGAACCCCGCAAGAGCAAAGAAGGGCGCCCGGTTCGGAATCATTACGGCGGTGCTGCTGGCGGAGGTGATCGGCGGCATAATAATGCTGTCCGCTCCTTTCGTTATCGACGCGTTCACGGAGAGTCCCGAGGCGCTGAAATTCGGCGTCGACAAGGCGAGAATATGCTGCGGGTTCTTCTTCCTGTGCGCGCTGTGCCACTGCCTGGCGGCGGTGCTGAGGGGCGCGGGAAAGGCGGTCGTTCCGATGACGGCGATGCTCGTCTGCTGGTGCGTCATTCGCGTGACGATACTGTTCGTGACGGTCCCGCTGCTGGGAATGATCGACATCGTGAACTGGGTCTACCCCATAACGTGGTCGCTCTGCGCGTCGGCGTTGATAATTTATTACTTTGCGGCTGACTGGGCGAAGCCGCGCGCGCCGGGAGAGGCGCTTTAATGAACGGAGGTTAAAATGGCTTCAAAAACGGCTCTGAAAACGGCTCTGAAA
Organism: Mageeibacillus sp. UBA1212; assembly: GCA_002309655.1. Taxonomy (GTDB): domain Bacteria; phylum Bacillota; class Clostridia; order UBA1212; family UBA1212; genus UBA1212. The sequence continues at coordinate 21,818 of DBXM01000054.1, read as the reverse complement.
ATACGGTCGGTACTGTGCGTTGTCATTATCCTTACGGTTTTACCGTTTGGCCTGTGTTCGTGCCGGAACCGGAGAGGGGAACTGCTGTTCGCCGGCGTTTCGGACAGTCCTATAGGCGTTTCTCCGCCCAAGGAGGAAATAGACGTTTTCAGCAATTCTGTAGTGGACGATACGCTTGCCGGGACTTCGCGTACGGTGACCATAAACGGGAAGACATACACGGGCTACTATGATAAGTCTTTGAAATCCCCATACAGGAGAGGCGACTGGGATGAGTATCTCTGCATGGAGAACGGCCGCCACATCTTGACTTTTTTCGTAAACCGTTATTCGCAAAAAGTTATAGAGTACAGTATGAGCGGGGTCAGCTGCGAAACAACCATGGAAAACGGGAAGTCCCGCGACGAATGCCGCGAAATCGCGCTTCAAACCCTTCGCGAACATTATAAGGACGCGGTTTTTAAGGAAATAGAGGTGCAGGACTACGCAAACGAATATAACTTCATGTTTGTTAAGATGATTGGAGATTTGGAAACGACAGCAGGAGTGACGATCAGAGTCAACGCGGACGGAAAGGTTGTTTCTTTTAACGCGACAACGATGCCGGCCTTTGAGAACCTGGGTTTGGCCGCGAAGAGGTTTGATAATATCGACGAGAGCGATCTGAACTTTAAAATAGACAACAAGCTGTCTGAAATTCTTCAGGGGCGGGAATATGAAAAGTGGGAGATCAAAAGCCGCAAGCTGGCCGTGATGAAGTACGCCGGTCCGTGTGTGATCTATGAGATTTCTCTATATTTAGACAAAAAAGAAGAGAGAATCAGTGCCGACGCAAGCGTGATGTTTGTTATGCCGCTGTAAATTTTTCAACTATTTGAAATCGATTTCAAGAGCATTTCTAAAGTTTAAGGTGAGGAGATTGCAATGAAAAAGAAAAGACGCTTGGGTTTGATACTGGCCATCGTCATTCCGGTTGGAGTATTACTGTCTATTGCTTTGTGCATAGTCGGTTATTACTCGCGGGCAATTGAGGTAATTGACGGATTTATTCATGTAGCAAACTTTGAAAGTAATATTGCAGACAGTTATAACCCCGATTATATAGACTACGATGATTTGGTTCGATTAAGAGTTGTGGATGATGACTTCGACATTACCGGGAGTTCATTTAGAAGCACAGATAACCATAAGATAAAAAAACTATCCGTAAACAGTGCGGATTTTGAAGTCTTTTATATGATTAAAAAGTATGAATCAAATGAAACGATCAGTTATAACGGTCATTGGGTTGTCCGTATGGAGTTTGTTGATTTTGACTGGCGAGTTATTGACGTTGAAAACTGTGATAATAAATGAATTGAGAGCGGTTTTACAGACGTATTGTATAAAGGACAGGCAACTGCTTTGTTCGATGCCTTTACGTTAACCTGCCAACTTGACACCCCCCCGAAAAGATGTATAATAACAATAAAGTGATTTGATGCGTGCATTAATTATTCTATCGATCAAACGCATACACTTGCGACACGCCGGGCAAATGCAATAATTGGAAAATCGTACGCGTGCCCGGACACTTTTTAAAGGGGGCGGTTTTATGAAAAAAACAGTAAGCTGTATCATTGCGCTCATGCTTTTCCTCTTCGCGGTGTCGTCCGTTTTGACTGTCGGATCCCTCGCGGATTTCGAAATCAGCAGGGATGATGCGGTTGCGCTTATAAACGAAGCAGTTGATTTGCGTCATAATATTGGCGGTGATCTCTTCTGCGGCTTCGATTGGGAAAACACCGAAGTTCGGCATCTCGAACGAACCGTGTATGGTTTCAGGAGAGTTGCAGAAGGCTATTCTCTTGAAGAGCTGAAGAGGAGAGTCGATAATACGTTTGTTTCAAAGACAGCGGAAGACATTAAAAACCATTTATCGTTCGATGCAGACTACAATTATGAGACGATCGATGACGAGGTCTTCTACATTTTCTTTAATTACAACGATTCGGTGTACCGTGAAACAAGAACGAGCGTGTGGTTTGAGCCGGAGGAGGTTTCGGAAAAGATAGAGCTGATTAAAAGCGGCGGTCGTCAGTACGCGGTAGTTCCCGCTCACAAACAGATCAAAGCTCACGATATGTCGACGAATCTTACCCCGGTAGAGGGGTATAACAGAGTCAGCGACTTCGACGTACTTGTTTACTTCGAAAATGAAAACGGGAGCTGGAAGATTTCAGACGTTGATTTCAGCAACATGATTTTTATGTACGATGACAACGAAGACTTAAAAGGGGATCTCACCGTCGACATTGCAAAAAAACTGATAACCGCATCTGTTTACGAATTGTACTACTACACAAGATTTGAACCTGCTGTTCACCTTCACACAGGCGGCATGGATTGCGGACCGTTTGAAATGGTCAATAACAGACTGAATGTAATGAGAATGGAGGGAAACCTCAGGGATTTTTCCACGTGGGAGGCATACGCAACTGAATTCTGCACTAAAGATATATCCGAAAAGATACTTAAGTTTGATACCGCCGCAGGTCTGATAATCCGGGACGGATCTATTACAAGATCTTCCCGCACGGACAATATAAGCTATGAAATTGACTTTGAGTTCGGCGATTGGGATTATCCTCAAACATCTGCCTTGAGGGATATCGCGGACTCAATCATAAGTGTTAATCTGACAAACGAAAATGAGGCGACTGTCCTGTACAAGTTCATGTCCTTTAACAACGGATTTTGTTCCGACGTTTACAGGGAGGAAGTTCTTTCTTTTGAATTGACAAAAACCGACGGATCGTGGAAAATCAGCGGCGGAGATTTCGTTGAAAAACTGGACAGCCTGTATGAATCAAAGTATCCGGATATGGAGACAAACGGATGGTCGAAACTTGTTCAACGCGACAATCCGGGAACGGGTATTAATGACGACGTGATGGGTTCATTCCCGGGCGTTGTTCTGCTCTTTTCTTTGGTTTTGATCGTGCTTCGAAGAAGGGAAAACAGGCTTTAACAGCGACCGAAAAGGGACCGCATTAAAGTTGCAGGGTTGAATTGATTTTTTGAAGAGATATCGCCCGTCGAAAGATTTTCAGAAAAAGTATTAAGCAGTTTTCGGGGCAAACGGAGGTTTAAAATGAAATACACCGCACACGCAAACCGCTTGAAAACCGACGCGTTTCTGCTTCAGGCGCCGGGAACGCAAAAATACGGCGGAGTCGCCGGCAGGGCTCTCAAATGGGTCGAAAAAGAGACGCTTCTCGACCCGAAGCTCTGGGCGGTTTTCGCGGACCAGTTCAGAATAGGAAACGTCGACGACGAGGACTTCGGCTGGCGGAGCGAGTACTGGGGCAAAATGATGCGCGGGGCGTGTTTTACGTACCGGTGCACGTTTGACGAAGAGCTCTACCGCGTGATGGAGTTTTCGGTCAGGGACATTTTGACGACTGCCGACAGGTACGGCAGGATCTCGGGCTATTCCGTCGCGCGCGAATTTCACGGCTGGGACATGTGGGGCAGAAAATACGTTCTGCTCGGGCTCCAGTACTTTCTGGAGATCTGCCGCGACGACGCGCTCGCGGACCGCATTGTCGAGTCCATGTGCAGGCAGGCGGATTATATCGTGAACAAGGTCGGGTTGCGGGAAGTCGGGAAGATCGACGTGACGTACACATCAGAGTGGTGGGAAGGTCTCAATTCCTCGTCGATACTCGAACCGTTCGTGCGGCTCTACAACATTACCGGCAGGCAGGAATACATGGATTTCGCGAAAAAGATCATCGACTGCGGCGGAATGCGCGGGTTTAACATTTTCGAGGCTGCGCTTGAGGGCAAGCTCTGTCCGTATCAGTACCCGGTCACGAAGGCTTACGAAATGATCTCCTGTTTTGAGGGAATAATCGAGTACTACAGGGTGACCGGCGAGCGGAAATACCTGGAAATGGCGGTGAATTTCGCGAGGCTGGTGCGCGAATCGGACATCACGGTGATCGGCAGCGCGGGAACGACTCACGAGCTTTTCGACAATTCGCGCGCGCGTCAGTTCAACCCGGAGTTCAAAGGAATAATGCAGGAGACCTGCGTCACCGTGACGTGGATGAAATTCTGCCTGCAGCTCCTGTCGATGACAGGTGACTCGAAATACGCGGATCTGATGGAGACGTCGGCCTACAACGCGCTGCTCGGCGCGGTCAACTACAACAGGAATCCGTATCAGGGCGAGATTTTCGCGTTCGACAGCTACAGTCCGCTGCTGAATTCAACGCGCGGGCTCGCGGTCGGCGGCTACAAACCGCTTATAGGTGGCGCGATGCACTGGGGCTGCTGCGTTGCGATCGGTCCCTGCGGAACGGGGCTGTTCCCGGCGGCGGGCGTCATGGCGCTGAACACTGAGAAGGGGGCCGGCGCCGCGGTGAACTTTTACATGAACGGCGAGGCGGCGGTTGAAACGCCGTGCGGGAAGACGGTCCTTAAGATTGACACCGGGTACCCTTTCGACGGCCACGTCAAAATCGTTGTTTTGCCCGAAAAAGAGGAAAAATTCAAACTTATGCTGCGCGTGCCGGGCTGGGCGGACAAGTATAAAATATGTGTGCCGGCGGCGGGTCTGTTCGAGAAGGCGATGTACGACGAAAACGACGGCGGCCTCGAGAACGGATACCGCGTCATTGAGAGGAACTGGCACCCGGGCGACACGGTGACGCTTGATTTCGAAATGAACACTTTAATCCTTCGTGCGGAGGAAGTCGACCCTGCCGCCGACGAAAAGTCCCGCTGCCACGCGGCGCTTTTAAGGGGACCGGTCGTTCTGGCGCTCGACTCCGCTTCGGGGTGCGACGTCACGAAGGCGGTAAGGTTTGTTACGGATGATTCATCCGGAAAGTTTGCGCGCGCGGTTGTCAAGAAAATGAACGCGGACGCCGGAATCACGCTCGAAGTCGAGACCGAAGACGGCCCGATCGAGGTTTCGGACTACGCCTCCTGCGGCAAATCCTGGGGCAGGAACAAACCGGTAACGGCGTGGATCACCACGAAGTGAACACACTACAATGCATTTTTGAAGGGGAGCGGCCGGCCGTTTAAGGGCGGCCGCGCTTTGTTAAATAAAGGCGGTCGGACGGCATTCCCGAAAGCGTGCGTGGAGCATTCCCGAAAGCGTGCGTGGAGCATTCCCGAAAGCTTGCGTGGAGCATTCCCGAAAGCCGTAGAAAAATATTTTCCACCGGCCGGGAAATATTTTTTCGATTTACAAAACGCCGGGCTGATGGTAAAATGTACGAGGAAAAGTTAACTGCCGATTGAAGAGAACACGGGGCCGCGGAATTGAACGCCGGGGAACGCTGAAAGGAGACGCAAAATGACGGGAGATGCAGGGGCTGAAGAGTATCTGTTTCTGAATATTGACGAGGACACGATGCGCGAACTGGGCTTTGAGAGCTTCGCGGAGATACCGGTTGACAAAGTGCATTTTTCGCCTAAAGTAAGGGAAATGTGCGCTGAGAACAGGTGCGGCAGGTACGGTACGAGCTGGGCTTGCCCGCCCGGGATCGGGACGTTTGAGGAGTGCGTCGCAAGGTGCAAAAGATACGCGAAAGCGTTCGTTTTTTCAACGTCGTACGAGCTTGAGGACAGTTTCGATTTCGAGGGGATGATGGACGGCCACGCACACTTTTCCGCCGCTTCCAAAGAGCTGCGCGACAGGCTGGAGGGCGATTTCCTGATGCTGTCGGTGGAGGGGTGCGGCAGGTGCAAATCCTGCACTTATCCCGACGCACCGTGCAGGTTCCCGGAAACGCTTCTCGGCTCACTGGAGGGATACGGGATATTCGTCAACGATTTAGCGCGCGAGGCGGGGATTCCGTACAGAAAAGGCGCGTACAGCGTGAGCTATTTCGGGGCGGTTTTTTACGGAGAAAGAGAGGCTGATCCGTCCGGCGGAGAGGCCACGGAGGACGGACGCGCGGGGGAGGTTTCGGTATGACAGTACAATGGTACCCGGGGCATATGGCGAAGGCCAGACGCACTCTGGAGGAGAACCTGAAAAGCGTTAATATTGTGATCGAACTCTGCGACGCGCGCCTTCCGTTCAGCAGCAGAAACCCGGAAATTGACCGTATTATAGGCAAAAAACCGCGCGTGCTCGTCTTCAACAAGGCGGATCTCGCGGACCCTGCGATGAACGCCTATTGGCAGAACTTCTACCGCGAAAAAGGCTTCACGGTCGTCTTTACGGACGCGAGGAGCGGCGACGGAGTCAAAAAAGTCGTGAACGCGGTGCGCCAGGCGATGGAGGAAAAGATTGCCAAAAGCCGGGAGAAGGGCAGAATTCTGACGACAGTTTACGCGATGGTGGTCGGGATTCCGAACGTCGGAAAGTCTTCGTTCGTGAACCGCGTCGCAGGCAGGTCGATAGCGGTGACCGGCGACAAACCGGGGGTCACGCGCGAGAAGCAGTGGCTGAAAATGGGCGACGAGATGTACCTTCTGGACACGCCGGGCCTTTTGTGGCCGCGCATGGAGAACCAGATGGCGGCGCTGAGACTTGCGGCGAGCGGAGCGGTGAAAGACGAGGTCGTCGACGCAGGCGAGCTCTGCGCGTTCCTGCTGACGTTCATCGAGGACAACTACCAGGGGGCGCTCGAGGCGAGGTACGGAATCAAGGCCGGAGAGGCTGAGGAGAACGCAGAGGAGCCGGATTACGTTACCGAGAGCATTATCGGGAACGAGCGGCTGAGGCGCGGGCTGGCGCTGCTTGAGATGTGCGGAAGGAGCCGCGGCTGCCTTATAAAGGGCGGCGAAGTCGACCTCAACAGGGCCGCGGCGACGGTGCTTGACGAGTTCAGGGCCGGAAAGATAGGAAAAATCAGCCTGGACATGGCCGGGGTCGTTGAAGAAGAGGAGCGGATCCTCAGGGAGAACGCCGGGAACGAGCAGGAAAAGGAGCGCAGGAAGGCCGCCAGAAAAGCGGCGTACAAAAGCCGGAGGAAGAAATGAAAGAACTCTCGCACGCGGAAATGCTTAAGTTTGAGAATATGCTCAAAGAAAAAGGAGCGAAGGCGGTCGCCGGAATCGACGAGGCGGGCAGGGGTCCGCTGGCGGGACCGGTGGTGGCGGCGTGCGCGGTTTTCGACCTGTCGAAGCCTTTTCCCGATGCGAACGACTCGAAAAAACTGTCCGCGAAACAGAGGGACAGCCTTTTTGACGACGTCATTGAGTCGTGCATCGCTTACGGAATCGGCATTCGCGACAACAAACGGATCGACGAGATCAACATCCTGAAGGCGACGCTGGAGGCGATGAAGGAGGCCGCGGAAAACGCTGCGCGGAAACTCGGAGGAATGCCGAGACACATTCTTGTGGACCACGTTCACGTCACCGGTCTTCCGCCGGGGGTCGAACAGATTTCAATCACCCACGGGGACGCGCTGTCGGTGTCCATTGCCGCCGCTTCCATTCTCGCGAAGGTCACCAGGGACAGAATTATGGTCGAAATGGACGAAAAATATCCCGGGTACGGCTTCGCGGCGCACAAGGGGTACGGAACGAAGGCGCACTACGACGCGATACGCGAGCTGGGGCCGAGTGAGATTCACCGCATGACGTTCCTTAAAAAAATGCACTGAGGTGCCGCGGCGGTGAATGTGAACAGGCGTGCCGAGGGGTCGCTCGGTGAGCGCGCGGCGGCGGAGGAATATGTGAGGCGCGGCTGGAGGGTTCTTGACAGGAACCGCCACCTGGGCAGGTACGGCGAGTTAGACCTCGTTCTTGTCAAGCGTGACGGGGACGTGAAAACCGTGTGCTTCTGCGAGGTGAAGACCAGGAGCAGAGGCGGGTACGGCAGACCCTGCGAGGCCGTCGGGCCGAAAAAACAGATCAGGATAAGGTTCCTGGCGGAGTGCTATCTGCAGGAACATTCCGAACTGAAAGGCGCGGACGTGAGATTCGACGTGGCCGAAGTGTACCGCGACACGGCGGGGACTCCGGAGACGTTGCGTGTGGAAATACTGGAAAACGCGTTTTAAAAACGGAGCGGGGCGGATCGCTCAAGAAGGGTCCGCAGGAGATAGATTTTACCTATTCGGAGGCAAAAAATGAAGCTGAATTACAAACGCACGATTTTGGTGGGATTCGCATTCTTCCTTATATGTCTGTTCTGGCAGGCGTACGACAACACGATTCCGCTGATTCTGACAAACAAATTCGGTATGTCGCAGACCTGGTCGGGCGTGATCATGGCGCTGGACAACATTCTGGCGCTGTTCCTGCTGCCGCTGTTCGGTTCGCTCAGCGACAAGGTCAAAACCAAATCGGGACGCAGAACGCCGTTCATTATGATCGGTACGATTCTCGCCGCGGTGCTGTTCGTGGGGCTGTCGGTGGTCGACGCACGCCAGCTCACCAAGGTTGAAAACGTGACGCCTGACAAGTACGAGAGCTCGCTTTCGGTCATTTACGACGCCAACCCCGAGGTCTCCGTGAAGGAGAAGGCGAGCGACGGCAAGACTCTGGCGGAGGCGCTGAAGCATTTGTTCGCCGAGGCCAAGAAGCTTCCGCTTCAGGAGATCTACCCCGAGAAGAGCGACTTCATGGCGATCAAAATGTACAAGACGGACGAGAACGGTGCGGAGACAACAACGCTTTCCGACGACTACACCGACTACGTGGTTCCCGCGCGTAACGCCTACGCTTGGCAGCAGACGGCAAAATCACCGCTGACCCTTATATTCTTTGTGGTGCTGCTTCTCGGAACGCTGGTGTCGATGGGCATTTTCCGCTCTCCCGCGGTGGCGCTGATGCCGGACGTCACGCCGAAACCGCTCCGCTCCAAGGCCAACGCAATTATTAATCTGATGGGTTCGTTCGGCGGAATCACGGTGCTGGTGCTGGGAATGATATTCAAGACGAGCAGCGCGAAGAACGCCCTCATGAACTACATTCCCTTCTTCGCCACAGTGGCGGGCATTATGATTATTGCGCTGATAGTGTTCAGGCTTACGGTCAAGGAGCCCGCGTGGGCGCTGGACGCGCAGAGACTGGAGGAGATCGAGGAAGCGGAGAAAAAGAAGGAAGACGGCGCTACGGCTTCGGAAGAGGTCGCGAAGGCCGCGGAACAGACAGGGAAGCTCTCGAAGGCGGAGCTGCGTTCGCTTATTTTCCTGCTTCTCAGCGTGGCGCTCTGGTACATGGGCTACAACGCGGTTACCAGTAAGTATTCGGTTTACGCTACAAGCGTTCTGGATATGGACTACAACATGACGCTGATAATCGCGCAGGCGGCCGCGATCCTGTCGTACATTCCGATCGGAATCATCTCCACGAAGGTGGGCCGCAAAAAGACGATACTCGCCGGCGTTGTGATGCTGGGAGTTGCTTTCGGCGCCGCGGCGTTCCTGCGGGCGGGAAGTCCGGTGTGGTTCATGAACATACTGTTCGCGTTGGCGGGCATCGCGTGGGCGACGATCAACGTGAACTCCTTCCCGATGGTGGTGGAGATGGCCGCGGGCAATACCGTGGGCAAGTACACGGGCTACTACTACACGGCGAGCATGGCAGCGCAGGTGATTACGCCTATTCTTAGCGGAATTTTCCTCGACATAAGGTTTACGACCCTGTTCCCGTACGCGACCGTGTTCGTGGCGCTGGCGTTCGTGACGATGCTCTTCGTGAAGCACGGCGACCACAAGCCGATGAAGAAAAAGTCTCTGATCGAGAACTTCGACGTGGACGACTGATCCGGAACCGGGAAGAGGTAACGAGCTATGCCGGTATTGTTTACGCTTTTGGGAATAGCGGTCCTCGCGGGGGCGTTCCTGTTTCTCGTGTGGCCGGCCGTGAGAAGGCACCCCGACAGGGAGAACGTGCTGGACGGCAGGCTGATAGCGCACAGGGGCCTTCACGACTTAAGAGAGGGCGAGCCCGAGAACTCCCTTCCGGCGTTTAAAAGAGCCGCGGAGGAGGGTCTTGCGATCGAGAACGACATTCACCTCACGAAGGACGGCAGGGTGGTGGTTTTTCACGACGACACCCTGGACAGAATGTGCGGCGTCGCGGGAAAGCCCGAGGAGAAGACGCTAAGCGAGCTGAAGGAGCTGACCCTGGCCGGAACCGGGGAGAGAATTCCGACGCTGGATGAGTGCCTGGAGGTCGTGAACGGCCGTGTTCCGCTGCTGGTCGAGTTTAAGGTTTCGGGCGGCAACGAGGCGGCGCTTTGCGAGGCGGCGGAAAAGATTTTCGCGGGCTACGCCGGGAAGTATATGATCCAGTCGTTCTACCCGAAGATCGTGGCGTGGTACAGGAAAAACAGGCCGGAAATCATGCGGGGCCAGCTGGCAACGGTGGTGAAGGGGTCGAAATTCCCGGTGTGCCTCCTGCCGACGCTGGTGGGGAACGTGGTCGCAAGGCCTGACTTCGTGTCGTTCGACCACACCCACGAGAGGTATTTTTCGCGGCGGCTCACGAAGCTTTTGGGGGCGTTCCCGGTGGGCTGGACTTTCAGGTCTCCGGATGAGATCAGGACCCACAGGAAGCATTTCAGAACGTTCATTTTCGAGAACATGGAGCCCGCGGAGGCGCTGGAGGCGCTGAAAACCGGCCAACCCGGCTGCCAACCCAGAGATGTGAATGACGGCAAAAAGTGAAGACGGAGGGCAGAATTTATGGCTGACGTTTTGAACAAAGCGGTTTCCGCGGAGGGCGGATTCAACCTGACCGAGATAAGGTACGACGCCTCGGGACCCGTTAAAATCGATGTTGTGTACACGGACGGCGAAAAGGATGTTTTTTTCCTTGAAGAAGGGAAAAATATGACTTTCAGATGTCTGGTTCCGGGCTACACCGAAGGGGCGCACAAGGAGGGGCTTGAGAGGCTGGATGCGAAAAAGCCGGGTTTCGGAGGAGAGGATTTTGAAGGCGAACTTGTCATTCATGAAATCGACCTCAAAACCATCGAGGTGTTCGCGGACGACACCTACTTCCTCGAGAACGAATTTGTGAAGGTCGGAATCAGGCTCATCTGGGGCGGCGGCATCAACTATATCGAGGACTTCAAGTGTCCCGTTCCCGGCCTCGGAAACCTGATAAACCAGTGCGACACGGGCAGGCTGATCCAGCAGTCCTATTACGGGACGGGGGAGACGCCGGAGAACCCGGACTTTAAGTACGGGACGTTCATGGGGCACGACTGGGTGTACAACCCGGTGCAGGGCGGCGACCGCGGAGGGATGCATTCACGGCTCGTGGACATCGACGTGAAGAAAGACCGCGTGTACGTGAAGTCGCGGCCCAAGGACTGGGGAAAAATCGGGTACGACACGCCGAGCTACATGGAGAACGTCTACTCGCTGAAGGGCGACGTCATCAGGGTCGACAACAGGTTCGTCGATTTTTCCGGCTGGAAACACGGCTGCAGGCATCAGGAGCTTCCCGCGTTTTACACAGTCAGCTACCTCGACCGCTTTACGTGGTACGACGGCACGGATTCATGGACGAACGGCCCGCTCACGGTGCGCGACGACCTGAACTTCTGGGGGCTTCCCGAATACGTGGAGGCGTGCACTTTTAAAATTCGCGAGTCGAACACCGAGACGTGGTGCGCCTGGGTCAGCTCGAAGGACAACTACGGTATCGGACTTTTCGTGCCGGGAATCGACCTGTTCAGGGCGGGACGGCACATGTACAACAGCTCGAAGGACCCCGACGACAGCGCGACCAACTACGTGGCGCCGCTGAATTCGATTCTGCTTGAGTCTTTCAGGCCGGTGGAGTACAGCTACATCATGACCTGCGGCTCCGTTGAAAAGATCAGGGAGCGGTTCCGCGAAGAGAAAGATTTTGCCGAAAACAAGGGAATTACAGAGAGGCGCAGGAGCGGGAGGATTCCCGACGGGGCGCCGTGCTACTGACGGTTTGGAACGCTTACGGAGGTGTGCCGTGACTGTTGATTACAACGTTTTTCTGGACAAGGTGAAGGGGTGCTTCCTCGGGAAGACCGTTATCGGGACCCTCGGGGCGCCCTTTGAGGGCGTCAAAATGCCGATGGAGATGCCTTTCAAGCCCGAAATGGTCGACACGATGCTGCCCAACGACGACCTGGATCTGCAGGTGATCTGGCTGGAAGTCGTGGAGAAGAAGGGGCTCTCGCTCACGTCCTACGACCTGCTGGAGGCGTTCTGCGAAAACTGCGCCTACTCGCCGGGTGAGTACGCGATCATGCGGAAAAACTTCGAGAAGGGCATCTATCCGCCGTTGTCGGGAAAGTTCTGCAACGATTTTTACCGTGGCGGAATGGGCTGCCCGATAAGGTCGGAGATCTGGGCGTGCCTGAGTCCGGGGGACGCGGTGCAGGCGGCTGCGCTGGCTGAAAAAGACGGCGTGCTGGATCACGAGGGCGAGAGCGTGTACGCCGAGAAATACTTCGCGGCGGTGGAGTCGTTCGCGTTTTTTGAGAGTGATATCAGGACGCTCCTGATGATGGGACTTTGCGCTGTGCCGCGGTCATCGAAGGTGCGCGAACTGGTCGAATTCGTGCTCGCGGAGTGCGAAAAGCGGGACAACATTAAGGACGTGCTGACGGAGATTCTGTACAGGTACGGTCACCCGGACTGCACGAACATGCTCCAGAACATCGGAATCACGCTGGCTTCGCTGATTTTCGGCGGCGGCGACATTCTGAAGACGGGAATGCTGGCCCTCAACTGCGGCTTCGACACGGACTGCACCTGCGCCTCTGCCGGCGCGCTTCTCGGAATCGTTTTGGGCGAGAAGAAAATTCGCGAACAGTACGGCTGGCAGGATATAAAGTATGTTCTGGGCGTGAAGGCGCACAGGCGCAGTGATTTGGTTTCAGACCTTGCGGAGGACGTGGCGAGGCTCGCGGTGTTCCTGTCCGGGACCGGCGAGAGCAACGTTGATTTTAAGGGCGCGCCGCCGGCAATCGGACTGAGGCCGGAAAAGGACCCGCTGACGTTCACGGTCGAATACGACGGAGACGACCCGACGGTCGGACCGGACAAAAACGGCCTCGTGAAGGTCATTCTCGAGAACAACACGGACGAACCGGTCGATATTATGACGGATTTCGTATTTCCGGAAAATATCGAGCTGAAAGCGGGCCGGGCGGATGGCGACGCGTACAAGCGGATCCTGCCGCACGAGACATTGGAAGAAATTCTTGAGATCGGAGTCGCGGATCGCGCAGGGGTCATTTACGAGAAAAACAATATCCTTATGAGGGTGACCGGCGACGTGGTGTGCGGGTTCAGGTTCGGGGTCTCCGGGAACAAGATCTGGAGGCTGACCGGACCGGTCTGGAGCACTGTTCCTGCGACGAACGAGGAGATACTGTCCAAGGTTCCGAACTACTGGCACGTGCTGCCGCCCGCACGGACTGAGGCGGAGTCGATCGACAACGTGCGCAGGTTCCACCTGAATTTCGCGCGGGACACGCAGACCGATATCTTTACCGAAGAGGAGCTGTTCGCGCCGTCAGATGGCGGCAGGGAGTTCCACGGAAGCGGCGGAGCGGGCATTATCGCGAGGCCGTACAAAGTCAGAACGCTGGAAATTCCGGAGGATTCGTTCACGGTGGACGGTTTCTTCGGGTTCAAGGGGCCCTGCGTGGTCTACATGTCGCAGATACTCGTCGCGTCTGAGGACATGACCGTTTACGCGCAGCTGGGCTATTCGAGCCCGTTCAAGTTTTTCGTGAACGGGAAACTTGTCGGAGAGAGGCACGACGCGGATACGTGGGACGCCGAGAACGCGCATTTTGCGGGAATCGAGCTGAAAAAAGGCGAGAACAGGATCGTGCTCAGACTGACGCGGCTCAACGCGGACGCAAAGTATTCGCTGATTTTCTCGCAGGGGGCGACGTGCAGTACGCACTACTGCTGCTTCGGGACGAGAATCATTTGACGGCGTGAGTTTTAATAAGAGCCGGAAGGCTTGACATCGGAGGCGCGCGGGGGTACAATTTACCGCCGCACGGGTGTATTACTGTGAGCGCGTGAGACTTTATTAAACGGAGGCTTCATGGCACTTTTCGGCAGATGCCTTTTCAAGAAAAAGAATACGGTTGAGACGTTCATTGTGGCGGGACTCGGGAATCCGGGACCGGAGTACGCGATGACGAGGCATAACTGCGGCTTCAGGGCGATCGACATTCTCGCTGAGAAGCTCGGGGTCGGGTTCTCGAAATCGAAATTCCAGTCCAAGTACGGCGAGAAGAAGCTCGAGGCCAGGGGGAACGAGGTCCGCGTGATCCTCATGAAGCCCCAGACCTACATGAACAACAGCGGAACGGCGGTCTCGGCGGCGGCGGATTTCTACAAGGTGCCGCTCTCCAACATCATTGTCATCTACGACGACTTCGACGTGTCGCTGGGCGAGGTTCGCGTCAGGCCGGGCGGCAGTCCGGGCTCCCACAACGGAATGGAGTCGGTGACTTCGTACCTCCCGGGAACGGACTTCCCGCGCATAAGGATCGGTATCGGCAAAAAGATGCCCAACGAGGACGTGATCAAGTTCGTGCTCGGCAATTTTTCTCCCGAGCAGGAGGAGATTATCGGCGGATCGCTGAAAAAAGCGGCCGACGCGGCGTATCTGATTATTACCGAGGGCGTCGAAAAGGCGATGAACAAGACCAACGGACGGGTGAAGAACGGCTGAACTCTTAATCGGCGGGCGTAACGGTCTCGCCGCGCGGAAAATCACCGTCCGGATTGAATCGATAAAATGAAACGTGAAGAGTTTCTGAACAGAATAAAGAGATGGGAGTGCTCGGGCAGGTTCTCGCAGGAAGCGGCTGCGGGCGGGCGCATATCTGTTCACGCCCTTTCGGGGTCCGGCGCGAGGTATTTTGCGGCCGCGGCGAGGCGGGCGGTCTTCCCGGAGAAGAAACTCGTTTACATAGTTCCGAACGAATTCGCGGCGAAAAGGGCGTGCGACGACCTCGAAATTCTCACGGGGGAGCGGTGCGTCGTCATCGAGCCGTCGGAGTATATGTTCTATAACGTGCTCGCGAGAAGCAGAGACGTTGAATACGCGCGAATGGAGGCGCTGACCGCGGTTGCGGCCGGAGATTATTCCTGTCTTGTGGTACCGGCCCAGGCGCTGGCGCAGTTCACACTGCCGAAGTCCGCGGTTACGGATTGCGATTTTTCCCTGAAAGAAGGCGAAAACTACGATATCACCGAGACCGCCGGAAGGCTGGCTTCGATGGGTTACGTTCGTGTGCCAACGGTGGACGGGAAGAGGCAGTTTGCGGTGAGAGGCGACATTCTCGATATATTCCCGACCGCGGGTGAGATGCCTTTCAGAATTGAGTTCTACGGCGACACGGTCGATTTGATAAAGGTTTTCGACCCGATGACGCAGCGGTCGGTGAGGCGCGTCGAGTCGGTCAGCATTCAGCCGGAGAGCGAGTTCAGGCTGGCGAAAACGGACCTTGACGTGACGGAGCGGCGGATTCGCGAATCGCTGGAGAAGAAGCTGGCGCGGACGGAGAGCGAGCGCAAGAAGGCGGAGTACAGAGAGGATGCGGAGAGGTGCATCGCGGGGATATGTTCGGGAGTTGATTTCCCGGGGCAGGACAGGTTTGTGCCGTTCCTGATCGGAAGAGAACATACGCTCGAGGAGTTCTTCGGGGACGCGTTCGTTTTTGCGGAGGATCCTTCGGCGGTGCTGTCGGCGGTGGAGTCGGTCAACGAATCCCACGTGGAGATGTGCACGACGGTCGAGGGGAGCGGATTCCTGCCGGACGAGCTCTACACCCTTTATATGTCGCCGGACGAGGTTCTTGAGATGCTCGAGAGAACGTCGGCGGTGATGCTGGAGCCCTACGTGCTGGCGGGGGACGACACCGAGGATCCGGACGCGAGAAAGAAGAACGACAAGAACAAAGGCGTTGACGAATTCGAGGCGGCGGGCGGAAAAGCGGCCGCGTCGGTCAGATACTCAAGGGGCAGAGAGGGCTTTTTCATAAGGATGAAAACGCTCGGAGGCGCCGCCGGGAACGACATTCTGGCGGGGTCGATGCTCAAGGAATGGTTCGAAAAAGGCGTCGAACTTGTTTTGACGTGCGAAAAAAGCGGGAAGTTCAAGGGAATTCTTGAAGAGCTTTCGAAGCTGGCGGACGAGATGCCGGAGGCGGACTGCCTCGTTTCCGAGCCGCTGATGCAGGGCTTTGAGTGCGAGTCGCTCGGGTTTGCGCTGGCAAGCGAGGGGACGTTCTTCGCGGGCGGTGCTTCGGCGCGGAAAAAGAAGGCCAAAAAGGCAAGCGTCACGGAGCCGAACGAGATCTTAAGCGACATAAAGCCGGGCGACTACGTCGTTCACGACGACCACGGAATCGGTATTTTTATGGGTATCGAGACGCGGGAATTCGAGGGCGTTTCGAAGGACTACGCGGTGGTGAGCTACGCGGAGGGCGGAAGACTTTACCTGCCGTCGCTGCAGCTCGGGACGCTTCACAAATACATCGGGAACGAAGACCAGGTGCCGCGCATAAGCACCCTCGGCGGCCGCGACTGGCAGGCGGAGAAGGAAAAGGTCAGAAATTCTCTTCGCGAGTACGTCGAGGAGCTGGCGGTTCTGTACGCGAAAAGGCAGACCATGGAAGGGTACGCGTTCCCGCGGGACTCGGAGTGGCAGGCGGAGTTCGAGCGCCGGTTTGAGTACGAGCCGACGGCGGAGCAACTGGAGTGCACGGAACAGATCAAGCGCGACATGGAGGACAAAAAGCCGATGGAGCGGCTTCTGTGCGGCGACGTCGGATTCGGGAAGACGGAAGTGGCGCTCAGGGCGGCGTTCAAGGCGGTTCTGGGAGGCAAGCAGGTCGCCATTCTCGTGCCGACGACGGTTCTCGCGCAGCAGCACTACAGGACCGCGTTCGACAGGTTCCGGGACTTCCCGGTGACCGTGGACTATCTGTGCCGGTTCAGGACGCCGAAGCAGGTCGACACCATCAAAAAAGAGCTGAAAGAGGGCAAAATCGACATCATTATCGGCACGCACATGCTGGTCGCGGGCAACGTCGCGTTTAAGGACCTGGGGCTCATCATTGTCGACGAGGAGCAGCGGTTCGGGGTGATGCAGAAGGAAAAACTGAAGATGCGCTACCCGCGGGCGGACATGCTCTTCCTGAGCGCGACCCCGATCCCGAGAACGCTCAACATGTCGCTTTCCAAATTGCGCGACATCAGTATCATCACCGAGCCGCCGAAGAGCAGGAACCCGGTCCAGACGTACGTCATCGAGATGAACGACGAGATCGTGAAGAACGCGATCTACCGGGAAATGGCGCGCCGCGGACAGGTGTTTTTCCTCTATAACCAGGTAAAAGAGATCAACGCGAAATGCGAGGTGCTGAAGCGGCTGGTTCCCGAGGCGAGAATCTGCGTGGCCCACGGACAGATGCCGGAGCGCGAACTCGAGCGCAAAATGATCGACTTCATCGACCGGAAATACGACGTCATGCTCTGTTCCACGATCATCGAATCCGGCCTCGATATTCCGAACGCAAATACGATCATCGTCGAGAACGGGCACCGGCTCGGCCTCGCGCAGCTGTACCAGATCAGGGGACGCGTCGGCCGCTCGGACGTGCGCGCCTACGCCTACATCACCTATCCGAAGGGCCTTACGCTCAACCCGGACGCCAGCAGGCGGCTCGAGACGATCAGGGAGTTCACGGAGTTCGGTTCGGGAATCAAGGTGGCGATGCGCGACCTGGAGATCAGGGGCGCGGGAACGCTTCTCGGCGAGCGGCAGTCGGGCGACGTGTCGACAATCGGCTACGACCTCTACTGCAGAATGATCAACGATCTTATTACGGAGACAACGGGCGGAACGGTAAAGGAGGAGGTCGTGGTGACCGTCGACTTCACGGTGAGCTCGTACATTCCCGGCGAGTACGTCAGCGACCCCGACACCAGGATGGAGCTCTACCGCAAGCTCGCGGCGATCGAAACCGACGCGGACATAGAAGACCTCACGGACGAGATGCTCGACAGGTTCCCGGGCGAGATCCCCGACAATATTATCATTCTGATGCACCTGTCGCGGATCAAGGCGCTGGCGGCTTCGTGCGGCATCAAGAGCGTCATCCAGGCGGGCGACAAGGTCGAACTGGAGGTGGACACGGCGCACGTTTTCGACAGGAAGATCAAGGACCACTTCAAGGTGCTGTCGGACAACTACCGCGGGCGGTTCAACATTATGGCCGGCGAGAAGCGGATCTACGCGGAATATGCGCTGTCGTCGCACAGCGTCACTTACAACCACCTGAAGCTTATTAAGGAGGTCGAACTGTTCCTGAAGAGGCTGAACGGGGACGCGGAGAAGTGAAATCGGAGGGATTCCCGCATTCCTTTGTTTGCGGAAAAACGGGAAATTAAATTCTTGCAAAAATCTTCGGGATGTCAACAAAAACGCTTGACATCCCGTTTTTGTTGTGGTATAATGTCAACCGGTTCAGTTGACAGACTGCGGGAACGGCGGAAAAGCGCATTCCTGCAGGAACGTTGACGGACCGTTTGGACGATCGGAAAACCGCGGACTCAGGGATGATTTCAATGAAGGTAATACCGGAACCGGATAAAAAAACAGATGTTATCGACATCAATCTGCTGCTGGATTTTTACGGACCGCTGCTGGCGGAGAGGCAGAGGCAGACCGTCGAGATGTATTACGGCGACGATATGACCCTTTCGGAAATCGCTCAGGAGCTCGGGATAAGCAGGCAGGCGGCGCAGCAGAGCATTCGCAAGGGCTGCGGGCAGCTTCGGGAGTTTGAGGAAAAACTCGGGCTTTGCGGAAGGTTTGCGGCCGCGGAGGATACGATCGGGGCGCTTCGCAGGAGCGCGGAGGTGCTGGCGGACCGGGACACCGGAGAAGACGACGCGATGTGCGCCGCGGAGCGCGTTTACGAATACCTGGACTCGCTGGAGAAACTTTTTTAAGAGCTGAAACACCGGCACGGAGATTAACACCCGGGAACGACTGCCCGGACTGACGGAGAAACGAAATGATTTTTGGAAATCTGGCATCAAAACTATCGGAAACAATGCGTAAATTTCGCGGAAAGACCCGCGTC
This sequence comes from Mageeibacillus sp. UBA1212, assembly GCA_002309655.1. Lineage (GTDB taxonomy): Bacteria > Bacillota > Clostridia > UBA1212 > UBA1212 > UBA1212. The sequence goes on along the minus strand of DBXM01000054.1, from coordinate 2,731 downwards.
ACCGAAAAGGACGTCAAGGATCTTATGCGCGAGGTGCGTATCGCGCTGCTCGAGGCGGATGTCAATTACAAGGTCGTAAAGGACTTCACGAAAAACGTCTCCGAAAAGGCGGTGGGCGCGTCCGTGCTCGAGGGTCTGAACCCGGGCCAGCAGGTGGTCAAGGTTGTCAACGACGAGTTGAAGGAACTTCTCGGCGGCAAAGAGGCCAAACTCGACCTCGGCAGAACTCCGCCCAACGTGATCATGATGGTGGGACTTCAGGGCGCCGGCAAGACCACGGCTTCCGCCAAGCTCGCGCTGATGCTCAAGAAGCAGAACAAAAATCCCCTTCTCGTGGCGGCGGATATTTACAGGCCGGCGGCTATCAAGCAGCTACAGGTGCTGGGCGGACAGATCCAGGTGCCGGTTTACGCGGCTCCCGAGGGGACGAGTCCGGTCAAGATTGCGTCGGACGCCAAGGAAAAGGCGCTGAGGGGACTTCACGACGTGGTGATTGTGGATACCGCGGGACGTCTTGAGATCGACGACATCCTGATGGAGGAGCTCGAAAAGATCAAAAAGGCGGTCAATCCGTCGGAAATCCTTCTCGTGGTGGACGCGATGACCGGCCAGAACGCCGCGAACGTCGCGGTAACCTTCAACGAGAGGCTCGACATAACGGGCGTGATTTTGTCCAAGCTCGACTCCGATACCAGAGGCGGCGCGGCGCTGTCCGTGGCCCAGATGACCGGAAAACCCATCAAGTTCGCGTCGGTCGGCGAGAAAATGAACGAGTTTGAGGTATTCCACCCCGATCGTATGGCAGGAAGAATTCTCGGCATGGGCGACGTGCTCTCGCTTATCGAACAGGCGGAGCAGATGTACGACGAAAAAGAAGCCCGCGAACTCGAGAAGAAGATCCGCCAGCAGACGTTCACGCTCGACGACTTCCTGCAGCAGCTCAGGCAGATCAAAAAAATGGGCGGCATCGGCAAGCTTCTGGGCATGGTCCCGGGCGTGGCCGGCCAGATTCGCGAAGAGGATATCGACGAGTCTGGAATGGTCAAAACCGAGGCGATCATCTGCTCGATGACGCTTAAGGAGCGCCGCAATCCGCAGATTCTGAACGCCAGCCGCCGGAAGAGAATTGCCGCGGGCAGCGGAACGACCGTTCAGGACGTCAACAAGCTGATGCGCCAGTTCGAGCAGATGCGCGACATGATGAAGAAAATGAACAACGGCAAAGGCCCGGGCGGCATGAAGGGCATGGGCGGCGGAATGAGAAACAGATTCAAGTTCTGACGTGCTGCACCCGGCCGACAGACATCGCCGGAATGATTTCAAATAAGCAGACAGACGGACCGGGAAGGCCCCGCGACGGCGGGAAAACCGGCCGGAACCGTACGATAAACAGAAGATTCGCAGTATAGATACGGAGGTGAAAATATGCTTAAAATCAGACTGAGAAGAATGGGTGCCAAGAAGGCTCCTTTCTACAGGATCGTTGTCGCTGAGTCCAGATTCGCGAGAGACGGCCGCTTTGTGGAAGAGATCGGTACCTACAATCCGCTGAAGGACCCCGCCGAGGTTAAGATCGACCTCGAGAAGGCTGAGGAGTGGATTAAGAAAGGCGCACAGCCCACTGACAAAGTCAAAGCTATTATCGAGAAGGCGAAGGCCTGAACGGTTGGAGGTTTGACCGTGTGTGACTGAGGACGGCAAATGCGGGGCTTTTGGCTTTAGGGCTTTTGAAATGCCCTGCGGAGGCGCCGTGCTTTGATGTTGCCGCGGCTGCCGGTTTTACTTGCGGACGCGGCGACAGAGAATCACACAGAGGATTCAATTACTGTTGACCTTATTGAAAGGAATTGAGTTTTTATGAAAGAATTTTTGGAGACGATCGCCAAAATGCTCGTTGACAATCAGGACGCCGTGAAGGTCACCGAAGAGGAGACCGACGAGGGCATTTACCTGAGGCTTTCCGTGGCGGACGAGGAAATGGGTAAAGTGATCGGAAAAGACGGCCGCATCGCGAAGGCCATCCGTACCATTATCAGGTCCGGCGCCAAGAATCTCGGCAAACAGGTCTACATCGACATCGAGTAATACGATGCATGCCTGCATAGGGTGATGCGAAAGCCGGCAGTATAGCAAGACCGGCCCGTTATAGACGCCGCGCTGCGAAGAGGTGATCATTTATGCTTGAATATCTGAAAGTGGGAACGATCGTCAACGTTCACGGCGTGCACGGCGAGGTGAAGGTGATTCCCGACACGGACGACCCGAACAGGTTCAAAAAGCTGAAGAAGGTCTTCCTTGTCTCGGGCGGCGCCAGAAAACAGGTCGAAGTCCGCGGCGTGAAGATCTCGAACAAGTTCGTGATCCTGAAGCTTGAAGGGCTTGACGACAGGGACGCCGCAAACCTTCTGCGCGGAACGGAGCTGGAGATTGAGCGCAAGGACGCGGTGAAGCTTCCCAAGGACACTTATTTTATAGGCGACCTTATCGGCTGCAGAGTGGTCGAGGAGAACGGGAACCTGCTCGGAAAGGTTGAGGACGTCATCCCGGGTGCGGGCTGCGACGTCTACGACGTTTACGACGAACAGGGGAAAAACATTATGATCCCTGCGCTTGCGGACGTGATTCTCAAAGTGGACGTGGCCGCAGGTGAGATTACCGTGAGGCTGCTGCCGGGGCTTAGGGAAGTGTATTCGTAACTGTAACTTTGCGCCAGAGAAACGCAGCGGGGCCC
>DBXM01000023.1:51680-124076 GCA_002309655.1 Mageeibacillus sp. UBA1212 | reverse complement strand
ATTCCATTTTTGTTCCAACATTTAGAACATCATCATCTACGTATTCGCTTACGTTTTTATAAAGTATTTCAAGGCCACTAATGGTAATAATGCGCTCATTTTCCTCGGAACCGGAAAAATCATCAACTGTTCCAGTATGAACAACGAAATAAGTGCATTTATTCTTGTTTGTTTTGTCAAGATTCGAATTGCATAGAGCTTCTTTGCAACTCTCGCTTGTTATTTTTTTGGGGTCCTTACAGTAATCATCAATTGCTCTTTCCATTCCAATGATACATGCCTTTAATTCTGATTCGCTGAGTTCAGAATTCTTAACCTGAATCACGTCAAAAGTAGATTCATCGCCATTGTCATGCTGGAAAAAGATATCAATTCCACCATCAGGCGGAGCAATGATATACTTGGCAAAAGTGGTGACGTTTTCCCGGCAGAAATCTGGCAGTTTTTTCCCATAAAGCACCTTCAAGACAACCATCTCGAAGGCGTCGTTCTCTTGTCCGTTACGAACAATTGGCCGATAACTCGGAAGGCCTCTGAATTCTTCATAATATTGGGTCATTAGTTCTTTAAGTGTTTTCATTTTAGGCTCGCTTTCTTTATTTTAAGGATAACAACGACTGTAAGAAGATGTGGTATATCAATGCGTCTGTTCGCTACTCGATATATTAGTGTTTGATTTATCGTCTGGCAGTTCTCTCACGGGTGCACCCCCTTTACTAGTATTTCTTGTGTACATATTATAAGATAAAAAAGAAGGTTAATCAATAAACACCTTCAATGTCAGTATTGGTGTAAAATAGTTGTTGGGAGTTTTGAACATAAAAACCGCGGGTATGTAATGCCTTCAGACATACGTGTTCACAAAGACAAAGAAGCGGAATAAGAAAGGATAGATCTACGCAAGAAACATTGACTCAAAGTATACCGTCAACTGATTGAAAAGAAGCGGACAGTTATCGTAAAGAAGCTCACGGAAATCTTCAGAGAAGACAGAGAAAACTACTTATACGATGCTACAAGCGGGACGCAAATTCTGATGAATAAACTCTTAAAGTGCCAACAACCTGACGCGGTCCTTGTTGCGATTTGGGTTGACGCAGATGACAAATATGTTATAATTACAATGTAATCCAGGTGGCGACTAAAGCGCATTTAAAGCAATTAATGCATGGAGGGAAAAATGAAGCAAAGAAAAGTCAAATACGTTGATTTATTTGCCGGTCTTGGAGGTATAAGGCTTGGGTTCGTTCAAGCTTTCGAGGAAGCAGGCTATCAAACAGAATGTGTTTTGACTTCAGAAATAAAACCGGCTGCTGTAAAAGCACTAACCACTAATTTCGGAGCAAAAACCATTCGGGGAGACATTACTACGATAGACAGCTCTGAAATACCAGATTTTGATTTTTTACTTGCTGGTTTCCCTTGTCAGGCTTTCAGTGTTGCTGGAAAACAGAGAGGGTTTCTTGATACACGAGGAACCTTGTTTTTTGAAGTTGAGCGCATTTTGCGAGAAAAGCGTCCGTATGGTTTTATTTTGGAAAATGTCGAAGGTTTAGTCACACATGATAAAGAGAATCCTACCGACAAAATCGGACGCACTTTGAGTACTATTCTATATAAACTCGGATCTGAACTTAATTATCAAGTATCATGGAAAGTGTTGGATGCTCAAAAATTCGGTCTAGCGCAAAGCCGAAATCGCATTTACATTGTTGGGACGACTAGGGAAAAAGTAGCGTTTTCCGGGTTTAAGACTTCAAGGTCAACTTTTAGGGATGTTATGGAAAGCGGACTGCCAACTGTTGAGAGCGAGTTCACAAAACAGCTTTTTGAGAAATATAAGCCCGAGGAATTATACGGAAAAGCAATAAAGGACAAACGCGGAGGAATTGACAATATACACAGCTGGGATGTTGAGCTAAGAGGGCATGTTACTGATCAGGAAAAAGAATTATTAAACGCACTTTTAAAGGAACGGAGAAAAAAGCACTGGGCAAAAGTAATTGGAATAGACTGGATGGACGGTATGCCATTAACTACAGAGCAAATTAGATCTTTTTTTGATTCGGAAAATCTTGAGGAGATACTTGATGATTTGGTAGAGAAAGGATATTTGGTACTTGAACACCCCAAGAAAAGGATAGTTGTTGAAGAAGATATTGCATCAGGACGCAAAGCATATGATAGGGTTTCTGATGAAACAAAGCCCAAAGGTTTTAATATTGTGTCCGGGAAATTAAGCTTTGACTTCACTCGAATACTATCTCCTGATGAAGTTACGCCTACGCTTGTGGCAATGGATATGGCCACATTAGGAGTAATTGATGGAGGCGGGTTAAGGCATTTATCACTTAGAGAGGGACTTCGCCTATTTGGCTATCCGGATTGGTATTCACTGGATGATTTTGGAAAGACTCAAAAAGGCATGGATTTAGGCTATGATTTACTAGGGAACACCGTTTGTGTGCCTGTAATCAAAAGTGTTGCCGCAAAACTCGCTAAGATTTATGGAGGTGTTTGACTGTGAACAAGCCAGAAAAAATATCGTATGAGGATTTAATTAAGACAATTACAATGTTTTGGATAGACAGAGAACTTGAAGATTCTGTTGCCAAAGAAGTTAATGCCGCTGTTAATTCCTTATCAACGAAATTGACGAAAATCGATACAAAAGATGGGCTTAAGGATTATATTGCCTCTGATAAGGATTCGCTGGGCAATATTTTGAGTTTAATGGAAGTATCAGAAGAAAAATTCAAGCGAATTATTTCTATGTTAAGGCGAGAACGAAAATACATTTTCTCAACGGAATGGTCGCTAGAAAAAACTCGAAGCATGATTTTAGACAATCAATCCTTAATGGAAGATGTTTGTGAGTTGCTTATGAACGGTGCAAATTCAGAACGGTATAAAAGGAAAATCCCTGATTTTTACCGTGATAGTTTCAAAATTGACTCCTCAACAATGGCCAGACTAACGGATAATAACGAGTTAACTCGGCTGGCAAAAAGCAGACTTGATGTTAAGTATAACAATAGCGTGGCGGGAGTCGTTAACAAAAAAGTTGAAGAATCAGTAAGACTAACCTGCGACCTAGAAGGATTAACTTACGCTAAAAACAAAATCATAATTTGTTTAGATAAGAGTTTTTTGTTTGCTATTCCGGACGTTGAAAATCCAAGGATAGTAATTGATTGCTCTTACAATATCACCACGTCCAGCACACAGAGTAAGTATGCTGATAAAATCAAAGATACGAGAAAACAAATAAAAGATAAAGGGTGTAAGATGATTATTGTGAGTGTTTTGGAAGGTGCAGGTTGGGTTGGGAGACAATCGGACTTTAGAACCATTTTCGATAATTCAGATTACACATTAAACATTGCCAATATTGGACTTCTCGATCAAATAATTAGATATAGCATGGAGGAATAACTTATGACTGCTCAGGAAAGAAAAGCTGCCCTTGCAAAACTACAAGATCCTAAAATCTCGAAACCGTGTATGACTGGAATTCCGATTTTGTACCACGGGGAGCGACGAACATTTGATGCATATATGATTCCACTCGAATATTTGGTTTACAACAAGCTAAATGGAAGAATTGGAAGTATAGTTAAATCGTATGAAAAACAAAATCGACCCTTGGACCCCGAGAATGAAGAGGATAGTCGCATTATTGAAAAGTTTCTTTGGGAATCAAAAGAAGATGCAAATAAAAAAACACGAATGAGTCTTCTTTACGACCACCAGCAGAAATATGGAATAGTCACGGCAGATGGGAAAATTATTGATGGAAACAGAAGAGCCTCGTTACTTAACAGTATACGCCGAGACGAAACTATACCGCCAAATCAAAAGCAGCACTGCAATTACTTTATCGCGGTGATTCTTCCGGTAGATGCCGATCGCAAAGAAATTCTTCGCCTCGAGACAACATATCAAATGGGCGAAGATGCGAAGGTTGATTATAATCCCATAGAGAAATATCTTAAATGCCAAGATTTGTATGACGAAGGATTCACGCGTAAAGAGATTGCCAGTTTCATGGGTGAGACTAAAGCAAATGGAGAACCGGACACAAGCAAGATAGATTTATATCTTGGCGTACTTAAGTTAATGGACGAGTATTTACAAAACTACCACTATGATGGCATATACACTCTCCTTGATAAGAATGAGGATTCTTTTCAAAAACTATACTCGGCGTTAAAAGGTTATTCTTCAGGCAGTGTGGCGAGTATGTGGGATTTTGATCCAGAAATAGATACCACTGACCTGAAATTAATATCGTTTGACTACATTAGAAGCGGTTTTGACCAAACAGACTTTCGAAACATAATAACAAAGCCTTCGGTAGGGAACCCAAACAGAAGTTTTTTTGGGTGTAAAGACATCTGGACATCGTTTAGGGATTTCCATTTTGAGAAAATAGATCCAATAACTGATGCAGAAGAATCGGTGGATGAAATCAGAAATAATGCTAATGGGGCAGACATCACAAGATTGCTACGTGCTCGTGATAATTCTTGGAAAAGCAAGGTTTCTGGTTTAATGCTTGGTAACTACAATCGTAGCAAGGACAGGCTCGACAACAAGCAGGCAGCTGACAACCCGATAAAACTTTTACAGAAAGCATTGGATGTTTTGGAAAGCATAGATACTGATCAACCTTCATTTAGGAATGACGCCAATGTCAAACAATATGTGAAAGATATTGGATCGCTTATTTGGGAATACAAGAAGATGTTGGAAAAATGACAATGAAACTTTTTATTGAAACAACAGACGACTCAACAGTTTTGCTAACAGGATGCGTTAAGACTTTAACCAACAACCGTCGTGCTAATAGATTGATGCGCGACTCGTTTGAATGTCTGGTCGAAGATGACAGAATTGAAATTTCAAATGTAGTTGATTTCCATCGTTGCTTTGAGCGAATTGATTATCTGGCGAAACTATGTGGAATTGAAACAGAGTACTCTGATAAATCTAATGATGTTGTTTCAAGATATTTGTCTGAAGAAAGCAGGTTTTCGGCGTTTTCACAAAAAGCTTTGTCAATACGAAATAATAATTGTGACTTGAATGACCTTAATGCATTCAAGAATGTTCTTATTGACCAAATGCCCAGGCGAACGTTATACCCGCTACAAATGCTTTCTGCTTATCATCTCGCTTTTTCGCAAAATGCTTGTAATTTCTCTGTGCCTGGTGCCGGGAAGACAAGCGTGGTTTATGGTGCCTACGCGTATTTAAAAAATCTACCGGATTCTGATATTAAAAAGATTGATAGGCTTTTGATTATTGGACCTTTGAGTTCATTTGCGCCATGGGAAATGGAGTATGAGGAATGTTTCGGATCAAAAGTGGTATCAAAAAGGCTATCCGGAATAACCCCTGACGCGAAAAAGCAATACTTGTATGATAATGATCCAGCCGAATTAACATTATTAGCATATCAATCGGTTGATTCCATTGTTGACGAATTGAAATATTTTCTGAGAAAACACCGTGTAATGGTAGTGCTAGATGAGGCTCATAAAATAAAGAATACTTCAGAAAACAGTGTTTATGCACAGGCGGTAATGTCGCTTGCAGAAGATTGTAGCTCGCGTGTCGTTCTAAGCGGGACGCCAGCACCGAATGGTTATGAAGATTTGTACAACCTCTTCAAATTCATCTGGCCCACCAAGAGAGTGATTCGCTTTCAAATCGGGCAGTTGAAAGATATGTCAAAAAGAGATGATGATAATCGTGTTGAACAGTTAATTGATCAGATTTCGCCCTACTTCATTCGAGTTAAAAAGTCCGATTTGGGAATTCCTGCAGCTACTGTTCATCCTCCTATTATCGTTCATATGAAGGAAGATCAGCAACGGATATATGATTTTATTGAACAGGCTTATATCCGAGATCTTATGAGCCCTGATGAAAAATTATTCAAGAGTGTAGTGACAAAGGCCAGAATAATTAGATTGATGCAAGCAGCTTCAAATCCATTATTACTAGAGCAGCCGCTTGCTGATTTTGCAAAAATTGAAGGTATTGACTTTGCTGGAGTAGAGGAAGATGATAGTATTTTTCGATTGATACGAGATTATTCCTATAACGGCATTCCTGCGAAATTTGAAAAAGCAAAAGAAATAATTAATGATATAATTGCAGATGGTGGCAAGGTTGTTGTATGGGCTTGTTACATAAAAACAATTGAGTTCTTCAGTTCTTATTTGACCTCTTTGGGTATATACAATAAAACACTTTATGGAGAAACGCCAGTTGCAAACGACGAACTAACCCCGGATAATGAAGAGTATTATTTAACACGTGAAGTCATAATTAAAGAGTTCAATTCTTTATCTTCCGAGTTAAAAGTTTTAATAGCCAATCCGTTTGCTGTTTCTGAATCAATATCCCTTCACAAAGCATGTCATAATGCAATTTATCTTGAACGTTCATTTAATGCGGCGCATTTTATTCAATCTAAAGATAGAATTCATAGATATGGGTTACCGAATAACGTTCAAACTAATTACTACTATTTGGTTTCGGATCGCTCAATAGATCAAACTATTGATGAAAGACTAGAGATTAAAGAGCAACGCATGATAGAGATAATGGAAAAAATGCCCATACCTTTGTTTTCCAATGCTACGGACATGGGCGGGGACGAAGATGTTAAGGCGGTGTTGAGAGATTATGCGAGAAGAATTAAGACGTAATACTTCTATAGGCAATAAAACCGGAATAGAGCTTATCCTTTCTGTTATTTTTGAAAAGAATGCTACAACCTGTGATGCAATTCGCAGTTTGTGCGCTTTTTCCCCCTCGTCAGAGTTAAACTATCTTGCGGCGCTTTATTTGTTTGATGATTTACAAATAATACACTTTGATAGTAATAGAATCGAAATAACAGATCAAGGATTGCTGCTCAGAGACAAAGAGCCAGAAGAGCGGATTATTAAAATTGGAGAACTGGCCATAGGTTATGTAATTCAGGACGGTTTGCTTAACTGTACAGAGATTAAGTATTCAGCAGAGTCAAAATTTATTGAGCTCCCAATCAATGCTTTTACTTTATCAGCTGCAGTTTTTAGAAACTTCCTCATCTCAATTGATGCCTTTTTTGTTATTAATGGGAAACTGATTGTTTCTTCAGCATACGAAAAATGCTTTGAGAAACAGTGTTCTATAGTTACAAGAAAAAAAACGCAAGCTGTATTATTGAAACAGCTTGAGCAGCAACAACTTGATGGTGAAAAAGCCGAGCTTTTTGTCTTGGAATACGAAAACAACAAGCTCATAAATTCAGGAAAAAAAGCAAAGCGAATTTCTCAGATTGATGTCTCTGCGGGATACGATATTTTATCTTACCAAAGCAGCGATTCATGCGAGTATGATTGTTATATTGAAGTAAAATCGTTTCATGGGAAGCCCCATTTTTACTGGTCTGAAAATGAAAAGAAAACCAGCGTTTTATTGGGTGATGCTTATTACATTTATTTGGTTGAAATTGACGCATTATCAAGCAGAGACTATAAACCCTTGATTATTCAGAACCCAAGTAAAACGCTTTCAGATGGTTCCTGGATCATTACGCCTCAATCATATTATGTTTGCAATATTTGATGATTTGGTTTCCTTAGGGTGTAAATATCATGGATAGATGCTTTTAAAGAGCATTATTTCCAGATTTATACTGGCATCATAATTTCAAAAGTAATGAATTGATGTCGATGCTGTCATGTATAATAGGTGGTGTGCTTTCAACGCCTAACAAATCTCGCATGTCACTCCATTTTTTGTTTGAGAAGAAATCTTTAGAGAAGCAAATCTGTGGATTAAGTGAATATGAGTTTTTAAAACTAAAACTGAAAGGCGTGTTGAAATCAATTTCACGCGTAATTCTACCCATCAATTCATATAAATTGGTGCTCTCGTAGCTATACGAAGAAATACCGGTAGCGTTTGTAAAATAATACTCCAATTGAAGGCCTTTATAATATCGAGTGTTATACCAAGATGCGAACAACAATGGAAGCATAACCTTCAACACGTTGTTTGTGTATTTGCAAGAGTATACGATAGGCTTTTCGTCAAAGGTTTTTATAAGTGTTGAGAGTTTGCAATAGAAGAAACCAATAAGGCATTGCATAAAATCTTCGCTTAGGTCAATCAAGATGTTACCGGAAGGAGTTATTTCGATATTAGTGAGAATTTCGATATTTCTACTAATAACAGAATCGCTAGCAACCACCAAAGAAGCTTGTTCGTTGAGCATGGCTGTTTTCCATTCTTCAAAACATGAGTCAAAGGCGAATTCATCGTTTTCCGATTTGTGGTTGGTCATAAACCAATCCTTCTTATATAAGAAGCGAACATTTAGCCAAGTTGACGGCCAATATTTCTTTAGAATACTATTACGCGCATCTCCAATAATCTCCTTAAGACAGGGGTCATTGGCTGCACGATCGGACAAAACCAGACGGATGCCTTCATAATTGATTATTCCATAGTTAGGTCTGTAATTATATGATTTAGAGGTATAGCTAGGCTCGCTATTAAGATCAGGGGTTATCATACGATTTAGTTACTCCTTGCCAAGAAGATAAACGCTGTATAATGGTGTTAATTCCAAAATAAGTAGAGCCAATTCGTATCGTTTTTGATATAATGTAAATGGGTCAAATCAAAAAAGGAGAAACAGCATGGCTCAGCTGTATATTACACTAAATCAAGAAGAGATTCAATACCTGCTGACCGCAAAATCTAAGCGCACGCTTTTAATAGTTGGTTGAGAGCACTTGGGAGCTTTTCTTAGGTCCGGGTTTGACGAGCAACTTTGCACCGAAACATACTCGCATAGCAACAAGGCGGAACCGACTACCGGAATTGGACGAGAGAACGGAAGCCGGCGACAATAATAGGCACTATTACTCTTACGATTCCGCGCCACCACAGCCTACTATTTAATTTGCGCTTGTTTGAAAACGACAGAAGGAGCGAAACTTCTTTACTAAAGTCAAGCGACTCTTTATTGATTGTTCGCTTTTCTGCTCATATAATTCGTATCGAAGGGAGGCGATTGAATGCTTGATATTACAGTAACCGCCAAAAGAATAAAAGAAGCAAGGAAAAAGATGGGTCTCACACAGGAACAGCTTGCAGATAAAATACATACCTCCAAACAAGCCGTAAGCAATTGGGAGAGAGGAATGAATTATCCAGCCGAAGATGTGAGGGAACTTCTTGAAAAAATCCTTGGTATCAAGCTTCACAACGAAACTATGGATAATTCAATTCACACATCAACTTTTTCAGTTATCAAGCTGAAACCGCTTAATGAAATCGACAACATGAATGATTTTACGTCCGCAATAGACATAATAGTAAAATCTGTTAAACTCGATTCGTTTGAAGGTGCCGTCAGAAAAATGCTTTATCTGACTTTATCAGAAGTAATGGCTTTTGAAATATACTATCAAGACCATTGTCGCCACTATTATTCAGAGTATCCTTTAGACTGGTTATCGACGGCACAAGACCTTCAAAGTCTTATTACGGATGGCGACGAATGGATAATTGAGGGAACTAAATATCCGTTTTTAAAAAGGAGCGTTATAGCAAAGAAAATCGAGTTCATGGCCTACAGAATTGGCGGGGAATTGTTCGAAGATTTTGATGAAGATGGCTTCCGTAACAGTTTTGTACAAATGGCTGGTCGAGTTGGAGAAGGTAGTGGATATGATTTATTAGAACTTCTTCCGAAAGACGGTTCAGATATAATGACCGTTTATAAGACCGCGATTTTTGACATTATTGATATTTGCAGTAATCAAGAAGAATGAAACAATAGAAAATCCTCCAGACGAAAGAGCCGACGCCTTCTAACCGGATAGCGTCGGTTTTTTGCACTATTTTTAAGGGAAGCACTAAAAAGCTTCGCGGTTTGCGAGAAGGCAGATCCTTTTAACTGAGAAATGCGTATAAACCGCCGTTCCGCCGTTTTCGCCTCTTTCAATCTATTGACTTCCCCTCCCGAATATTATATATTAAATACAACCAACACGCGCCGCCGTTCGCGCCGCCGCGATCTTCCCTATTTTTAGGGTTGCGGACCGGCCGGAAGGACGCGGCTGAGGGATTCGTTTCCTTTGACTGTTTAAAGGGGGAAATATTATGAATGTGAATTTTGGAAGCAATATTGGGCGGAGGCTTCTGGCGCTTGTTCTGAGCGTTGCGCTCGTTCTGGCGGTGTTGCCGGCGGTTCCTGTGGCAGTGGCCGAGGACAAGGTGCTTGCGAACGGCGCGGAAGATGGCGCGCTCAGGTTCACGGATGACGCGGATCTGAAGTCCGTTCGTGTGGTTGTGCCGGCGTTCATGAAGGATTGGGCGCCGCTTGAAGGCGACGCGCAGATCAACAGCTGGGCCGACGAACAGATGCCGAACTATTCCGCTGACGATATGGACGGACTCTGCGAGATCTACAAGGAGCAGGTTCTGGCGCATGCGGCTCCGTTCTCGGTTACGGTTCCGTTTGACGTTCCGCTGGAAGTGGCGACAAATTCAGACAAGACGGAATTAACGGCTATGATCGTTGCGTTTCGGGACGATGTTATGAGCCGGACGACTGAGAACTCCCAGAGGCACACCGGCGTTCCCAACGAAGGCGACTACATCAAGTACCAGACAGGCACGAGAAGTTACGCCATCAGCGTCGGAACCAGCGCTACTGTGCACGATGACATGGCCACGCTCTCTATTACAATGAAGTTCAACGTCGAGTACTTCACGACTCTTGAGCAGGAACAGGCGGTCACCGAGAAGCTTGGCGAAGTCATGCCCGAGCTCGAGCTTGACGGGAAGTCGCGGTACGAGAAGATCAAGACCATTCACGACTGGATCGTCAACCACAATGAATACGACCACGTGCACGTGGGCAACGAATCGTACAGAACGCAGTATACCGCGTACGGCGCGCTCATTGACCAGACGTCGGTCTGCCAGGGCTACGCTGTGCTCTTCTACCGCATGTGCCTCGAGGCGGGAATCGACGTGCGGGTCATGGCCGGCATCGCGACTACGTCAAGCGAAAGCGGTCGCCACTCCTGGAACATCGTGCGAATCGACGGCAAGTACTACTACGTGGACACGACCTGGGACGACCCGACTGTCGCAAGCACCGGGCAAGGCGTGCTCAGGTGGAATTACTTCCTGATCGGCTCGAATAAAATGAGCCAGGACCACGACGGCGACCCTGAGTTTAAAACCGATGAGTTTGCCGACGCGTATCTCATTTCCGAAACCGACTACGAGCGGAGCTACTACGATGACATTACGGACGACTCACCTTCGTTCGTGAGACAGAGCCTTACCCTCGGAGGGCTGCTCGGCATGAACGTGTTCATGAAGCTTCCGGAGATCGACGGATGCGACTACGCCGACAGTTACCTGGAGTTCTGGTTCAACGACGACGAAGAGAATGCGCAGGCCGACGTCTTCGACCCGGATGACCGGAGCCAGGACGGCAGGCTGTACAAGTTCACGGTTTCCGTCAGCTCGATCCAGATGGCTGACGACATCAATGTGCAGTTCCACTACTTTATAGACGGCAACGAATATATCACGGGGATTGATCCGTTCACGGTTGAGAATTACCTCAAAAGCTTAATAGATGAGCCTCCGGTAGGTACGCCTTGGGCGCTCATCGAACTTGCAATTGCAATCAAGAACTACGGCTTCTATGCGCAGCAATACCTGTCAGAATACGCTAAAACGCCGTGGGTCATCGGCGAAGATCACAATTCTATGGACGCGGTGGCAGATTTTCTTTACGCTGAAGAGCTCCGCAAAGACCAAATTGAAGAGTATGCTCCGGAGATACTGAACCGGGTAGGCGATATCGAGGCGTCAAGCATTTCCCTCACTCTTGACACCGACACGGCAATCAACATTTTCGTGAATATTCCGAGCGACTATTCGGGCGAAGTGTTAGCCTTTGTTTACGAAACGGGCGAGGATTATGAAGTTGTCAAGGTCACCGCCGGCCGCTACAAGATCACGATTCCGGGCATCGCCGCCCATCAGCTTGGTCAAGACTTCTACCCGACAATAATGATTGACGGATCGTATGTAGAAATGAGAATTTCTGTCTTGTCGTATGTTTACCTCTGTATTGAAGAAGGCAAGCCTGCGAGAGACGTTGGCCGTGCCCTTTATGACTATTACCGGGCTACACAAGAGTATCAAGATTATTTGGCCTATCAGGGCTGACGGAACGGGGAGGTAGATTATGAAAAAGTTTGAACCTGCAGAAATCGAAGTCGTCGTTTTCGTCGTCGGTGACGTGCTGACGAGCAGCGGCGAGACAGAGACCGGGGAAGAAGAGCTCTGATTTGACTAGTGGTTGCGCGAGCAACAAAAATAATTTTAAATAAGGGCCGGCGCCTCCCGTGTGTGGTTTGGGGAGGCGCCGGTTTTGCGCTTCCTGAAAAGTAATTTCCGCAAGCATTCCGCGCATGGTATTCGTTTTAAGCAGAAAAACCGGGCGCATATTGCAAATAGTAACTGTCTATTCTGTTGACAAGCGGTCGGTTGACCGATATAATAATGACTGTAAGGAGGCATGGATATGAACCTGCAAACAATTCTTGCGCAAAAGAATATGACCATGTACAGGCTTTCCAAAATCAGCGGCGTTCCGAAAACGACCATTCTTGATATTTGCAGCGGAAAGAGTTCTATCGATGGCTGCAATGCAAAAACCGTTTACCTGATAGCAAAGGCGCTTGACTGCCCGATGGAAACGCTTATGATAATAGATAGCGCCGATTATGAACAGGATACCGGATTGCCGAAGGACGGTTCATACCTTGAAAAAGGCCTTCCTGAATATCTGCAGATCTCGCTTGACAATATGAAGAAGTCGTGGGAAATTGAGGACTCCGGAGGAACGGATCTACACTGGGACTTGTACTGGTGCGAGTTGAACGCGGATATCAATTCTGCCGAAGTCGACAGAGTCATATCAGCGGAACAGGCAAATTACCTTCGCAAGGTGTACTTACGTATGAGGGAGGATGATTGAACGAAAATTGCTCAATCAAACCCTGAAATTTTGCTCAATTATACCTGGAAATTTTGTTCAATCAAAAACGTGAATTTTGCTCAATCGTGTTGACAAATATTGCTCAATATAAAGAGCCGGCGCCTCCCTTGCATGGTTTGGGGAGGCGCCGGTTTTGCGCTATTTTTAGACTAAAATTACTGGAAGAACTCCGAGGAGTTGAACTCCGTTGGCGCTTCCTGAGGAGCGGGCTCGGGCGCAGCAGGTTCTGAAGGTGTTTCGGGAGCGGGCTCAACAGGTGCTTCGGGAACTGCTTCGGGTGCTGCTTCCGCGCCCGCAATTGCCGTGCCTGCGGCTGCGTCGGGTCCGATCAACGGCTCCGGGTGGGGAGCGTTCACAGCCTCCGGTTCGGCCGCCGGTTCAGGTTCAGCGGCGCTTTCGGGAGCGGCCTTTTCGGGCGTTGCGTTCCCGCCGTTCCCGCCGTTTCCGCCGCCGAAGAGGCCCTTTTTCCTAAGCAGGAAGAACGCCGCGGCGGCTGCGCCGAGCAGCAGAACCACCACCAGCGGGATGATCCAGGCGGCGGGGTTGGAGGCCTTTTTGACCGTGAGGACGTAGGCCATCTGGTTGAGGCCGTTGGCGTTTTCGAGGCGGACCGTGACCGTGTAGGTGCCGGCCTTTTCGGGGGTGCCGTAGAGCTCGAGATTGTCGGCGTTGAAGCGGAGGCCCGCGGGAAGTTCGTCTGCGAGCGTGGCCGTGACGGGTTTGTCGCCGGTGATTTCGATAACGGTGCTGTAGGGCTTGCCGGCCGTGGCGGCGGGAAGCGTTTTCGTCGTGAAGCCGGGGTTGGTGCCGTCGGCGTTCGTGTTACCGGGATCTTCGCCGGAGGGTGTGGGCGTGGGCTCTTCGCCGCTGCCGGTGTTCGAGGGGGTCTCGCTGGGAGCTTCCGACTCGCTGCCGGTTGGCGCCTCTGTGGCGGGTTCGGCCGCTTTTTTGACCGTTACCGGAACCTTCTCGGTAAGCGTGATTTCTCCCTCCGTATAGGCAATTTCAACGAACGTGTCGGACGCCGCGAAGGGTGCGCCGCCGGTGACAGTGATCTTGCCGGTGACGTCTGTTTTCGAGCCGTCGGTGTAGATCAGGTTGACCTTGAGGCCGGTCTTGTCGAAGCTTTCGCCCTCGGTGTATGACGTTTTGGAAGGCGAGGAGTCGATCACGAGGTGGTCGGGGTAGACGGGTTCGGGGGCGGGCTCGAAGATCGCGCAGAACTTGTAGTCGCCGCGGTCGAGGCGGAAGAGCACGCGGTTTGTCGCGGGGTCGCTGTAGTAGGTGGCGGCGTCGGGGTTGGTGCCTACGAGGGGGCCGTTTTCGCTGTCGAGGCGCCATTCCTTGAGTACGTAGCCGTCGCCGGGGTAGGCCGTGTACCAGGTGTATGCGGTGGGCATTTCCTCAACCGTCATGTCGGCGAAGCCTGATTTGTCGGCGCTGTGGGACGCGGAGGAAACGAGGCCGCCGTAGGAGGGGTAGACGCTCGCGCTGGTGTAGCAGACGTACTTCGCGAAGACCGTGATGTCCCCGGTGATCAGCGTGCCGAAGTCGAAGGGAACTTCATTGCCTTCGGAGTCAAGAATGTACCAGCCGTAGAAGTTCAGGTGGTCCTTCTCGGGTTCTTCGGGGTAGGACACGTGCTCGTATTCATTGACAGTCACGACGTTGGCGGCCTGGCCGTTGCGCGGGTCGAACGAGACCTTGCAGGTGCCGGGGTTGAGCGGCTTCACCTTAATGGGAAGCGTGAGCGTTTTCGTGACGTCGCGGTAGGTGTAGGAGTAAGTCGCCTCGGTGTCGGAGGGAAGGAGCGGGTGGTTCGGCAGCACCGCGACTGACTGTGTCACGTCTTCCTTGGAGCCGTCGGAGTATTCCGCTTCGATCTCGTAACCGTAGTTGAGAACGTGGCTTTCGGTGTACATCGACTGCGGTTCGCCTTTAAAAGCGATTGATTTGAGCGTCTTCTTTTCGACGCCGGGAAGGTCGAGCAGCACGAACACGTCGCAGTAGCTCGTTCCCAGAACGACCGCGTCGGCGGGCTTGCCGTTCACGCGGAACTCGGGGAAGCAGGTGTTGTCCCAGTTGTAGCCCTGCGCACGGTAATCCTCGATCTCGAGGCGGATGTAGTAGAGGCCGTCAACCTGTTCGAGGGGGTTGGTGTCGTCGGTGAGCTTTTCCCAGTCGCTGGGGCGGTAGGAGTTCTTCTTGACAAGGCAGGTGTAGCTCATTTCCGAGTCGACGTACCAGCCGTCGTGTGCGTTGGATTCGCCGAAGTTTGTGATTCCGACAGAGGTGGCCGCGAGCATTTGCGTAATCGACTGGCCTGTGGAGGAGGCGTCGACTCCCAGCGCGGCCTGGTTGAGCTGAATGTCGATAACGCCGGTAATGGGCTTGATGGGCTTGATCTCCAGCGTGTATTCACTGTAAACCGAGGGGTCGGCAACGGACGTCGCGCGGATCGTGATGGAGGTCGCTTCCTCGTCGTCGCCTATTTTTAGGGTATCCCAGTAGGTGAGCTCGGTGCTTTCCGAGGTGATATTCGAGACGATTTCGAGTGTGATATAGTCGTCGTCGTTGCCGGTGTAGGTGGTGATGAACGAGTGGTAGGTGCCCGGGTACGCTTCCTTAGTGGGGTCGTAGGGGGCAATGGTGACCGCGTCGGTGTGGAGCGGCTCGTTCACGCAAACGATGTGGACGGTCGACGTGAGAAGGGGGTTGCAGACCGACGTGGCGGTGACATTGAAGGAGCTGTACGTCTCGTCCGCGCCGACGTGAACCGTGCCGTCCGGGTCGACCTTCGTGTCCTCGCTCGAGTGGGCGGTGAGGGTGTAGTTGACCGCGGTGGTGGTGCCTTCGACGTACGGAGCTATCTGCTTGGAGGTGCCCCGCTGTATGCGGTAGAGCGAACGCTCGTAAAAGCATCCCCAGCACGCCTCGGTAACTTCGTCAAAGGGCGCGCGCACGAACGCGTCAATAAGGTAGTTCGGGTCGCTCGGATATGAAATGTAATCCGGGTCGGCGCCGTTGATCTTCACGGGCGTGTGATTCTCGACGTCGAAAACGTACCCCGTGTTGTTCTCAATCTCAAACCGGAAGTAGTACTCGGCGCTTTCGTCAAGAAGTTCGTCGCTGTCGTTTAGCAGCGTCCAGTATCTCGGGTCGTCGCTGCTGTTTTTTCTTACAAGGCAGGTGTAGGAAGTCCCGGTGTCAACGTACCAGGGCGTCTCGGAACTGCCGAAGTTCGTGATGCCCGCGTAGACCATAAGGCGCGTGACCTGGGCTCCGGTCATCCTTTTCGACGCGAAAAGAAGCGACGTGTCATACGTGATGTTGAACGTTTCCGTCATGACCGTTTCCTCCGCCTTCGTGACGACAGGCATTGAAAACGACGTGAATACGATTAAAACCGCGACAAGCGCGCAAATCAGGCCGAGAGTTTTTTTATTCATAGTTGCGTCCCCTTTGATGGAATTCTTCGGTTTGACTTTAATTGATTCTCTTCGGTGGATTTTCGGCGATTTTTCTTCAGTGGACTTTTGTGAGTTTTCTTCTGTAGACGGCTTTTGAAGCGCTTTTTATTATTTTACTATACAAGCAGAGCGAAAACAAGGCGGAAAATGAGGAAATTTGCGATGCGGAATTCCCGTGGCACTGTAAATTTATTCCGCCATTTATTCCGCCAAACCCTTGATTTATTCCGCCAAACGTGGTATAATATGAACGTACGGGAAGGGAGGCCTGCCGGATGATGAGAGAAGACGAATACACAGAATTCAAGAAAACCACCGGGGAATTGAACGCGGCCATGGTGTCCGTTTCCGCCATGCTGAACAAGCACAAGGAGGGGAAGGTGTATTTCGGCCTCAAAAACGACGGTACCCCGAGCCCGTTCACGATCACCGACTCCACCCTTCGCGACGTCTCCCTGAAAGTTTTCGAAGCCATTAAGCCGCAGATTATTCCCGTTGTCGAGGTTGAAGAAATCGACGGTTGCGAGGTCATCGCGCTGAAGTTTTCCGGGGACGACGTTCCTTACTCGGCTTTCGGGAAGTACTACATACGCATCGCCGACGAAGACCGCGAACTGACGCCTTTCGAGCTCCGCAAGATTATGATCGGCCGTGAATACGAAGAAAACTGGGAGAACAGATCCACGGATCAGACCGTTGATGACGCCGACGACAGGACCGTCAGGGCTTTCTACGATTCCGCAACTTCCTGCGGCAGGCTGCCGGAAATCGGATACGACAAGCGGAAGATTCTTGACCGGCTCGGAGTTCTGAACGGCGACCGCCTGACAAACGCCGGAGTCCGCCTTTTCTCTTCCCGGAAACCCGTGACTCTGATGATGGCGGTGTTTGCCACCGGCAGCAAGGACACTTTTCTGGACATAAACCGGACGGAGGGGAACATTTTCGAGCTGATCGACGCGGCGGTGACCTACGTCGCGAAGAACATCCGCTGGCGGGTCGAGATGAGCGGCGACGGCATTCACCGGAAGGAAATTCCCGAAATTCCTGTCGACGCCATAAGGGAGGCCGTGATCAACAGCTTCGCGCACGCGCGGTACGACATTCCCGTCCGGCATGAGATCGACGTGTTCTCGAACCGCGTTTCCGTCTGCAACCCGGGCTCCTTCGCCAACGAATTTGAGCCGATCGACTTCTACACCCGGAACATCCGCTCGTTTCTCAGGAACGAAGTCATCGCCAAAACGCTCTACCTCTGCAAGGACGTCGAGACCTTCGGGTCGGGAATCCGGAAAATCTATACGCTCTGCAACGAAGCCGGCGTCGGAGTCTCCTATATAAATGAGGAGGCGTCGTTCACGCTCGAGTTCTCAAGGGCGGACCGAAATGCGGTTGCGGAAAACGTCGGGGAAACCGGCATGCTGTCCGACGCGGAAATGAACCTGATGAAGTCGCTGAGCAAATCGCCGCGAATGACAAACGCCGAACTCGCGGTCGCGTCAGGAAAGTCGGAGCGAACGATATCCCGCCTGCTCGCGGCGCTGAAGAGCAAGAAACTGATCCAGAGGATGGGCTCGAACAAATCCGGGTACTGGAAAATAGTGTGAGAGTAATTGTGAATGAAGAGTGTGAAATAACAGAAGGGGCCCCGGCGTGGCCCCTTAATCAATTTGTTAGCATGTTAGTAGAAAAGTTTAGGAAATTAGTAACCTTGATATTTCCGTTCTACATTCTTTCAATGATTTGGTTAAGGTAAAAAACTCTTTTAATCATAAGAACCTCCATAATCGAAATTTAGGACATTATCGCCGTAAGTTTCGACTAAATTATACCTGGACTAAACGAAAAGAATCAAGTGCTTTGTCTGAATTGATTAGAAAGTTTTGACGTTTGCGCCGTAAGTTTCGAATGATTGTAGTGTTTCCGAGATGAAATCGTCTGTTAGGTTTTCCGATTAGACGATTGAGGCGCATGCAGTCACGCTCAAATGAATATACAGACAACTAACAATTGTGTGTATAGCTTTTTTGCATCGGGTTTGCATCGGGCTATACTGTTTTCCTCTTGACACGCGATCCTCTGAGATGGTACAATTCACGCGTATATTCCACAAATGCGGCGACGGAAAAAAGTAGCCGAAATTGCGGCCTGAAGAGAGTCTGCGGACGGTGCAAGCAGACGGCGCGGTTTTGTGCGAAGCTCGTTCCCGAGCAGACCCTGTGAAGATTGATTTTGCGTAGCGGGGTACGTAGGCAGGCGTTAACTGCTTGAAGAGGTGAGCCGGGTCTTTTTGACGGATGCCGGCTAAATAGAGTGGTACCGCGGATTTATTCGTCTCTATGTTTTCGTGAGGAACATAGGGACTTTTTTTAGCGGCGGACGTGAATTTGACGGCGGCGCGGGAATTACGGATGCGCACTGTGAATTTGACGGCGGCGCGTGACTTCGGCCTTCCGGGAGGAAATTATGAACCCAATTTTCGGAGAAAAAGCGAATACCCTTATCGACATGACGCTGGGCGACCTTCTGGACCGGACGGCGGAGGTGTTTCCCGACACGGACGCGGTGTTCTACAACGACAGACCGTTCGCGAAGACGTACGCGGAGTTCCGTGACACGTGCAATGAAGTGGCGCGGGGGCTGCTGGCGATCGGCGTCAAAAAGGGCGGCCACGTGGCGATCTGGGCGACGAACTACCCCGAGTGGATCGTTCTTATGTTCGCGACCGCGAAGATCGGGGCGACGCTCGTTACCGTCAACACAAACTACAAAATTTACGAGGCAGAGTACCTTCTGAGGCAGTCGGACACCGACACGCTGGTCATGATGAGGGGCCTGAAGGACACCTGCTACACCGATATCATCAACGAGCTTTGCCCTACTCTTAGGGAAAGTCAGCCGGGCTGCCTCGAGGCGGAGGCGCTGCCGTGCCTGAAGCGCGTGATCTACATCGACAGGGTGGAGGACACGCCGGCGGGAATGTTCCACTGGTCGGAGCTGTTCGCGAAAGCGGAGGAAGTGACGGCTGAGGAGCTGGCGCGGATCCAGGCTTCGGTGGGCCCCTACGACGTCGTGAACATGCAGTACACGTCGGGCACAACCGGCTTCCCGAAGGGCGTCATGCTCACCCACAGGGGCATTCTGAACAACGGAAAGTGCATCGGCGACAACCAGAAGCTGACCGAGAAGGACCGCGTGTGTCTGCCGGTTCCGTTCTTCCACTGCTTCGGCTGCGTGCTCGGAATCATGGCCTGCGTGACCCACGGGTCGACGATCGTTCCCGTGGAGAGGTACCACCCTGTCCGCACGATGAATGCCATTCGCGACGGCCGCTGCACCGCCACCTACGGCGTTCCCACAATGTACATCGCGATGCTGGAACACCCGGACTTCTCGAAGTACGACTTCTCGAACATGCGCACCGGCATCATGTCCGGCTCGCCCTGCCCCGTGAAGGTCATGGAACTCGTCGTGAACCGCATGCACATGACCGAAATTACGATTCCCTACGGCATGACGGAGACGTCGCCTGTCTGCACGATGACGAACGTTTATGACTCAATCGACAAGCGCGTGCGGACCGTGGGCCGGCCGATGCCCTTCCTGGAGGTCAAGGTCGTCGACCCGGAAACGAACGCTGACCTGCCGCCCAACACACCGGGCGAGGTCGTGGTGCGCGGATACTCGGTCATGAAGGGCTACTACAAAATGCCGGAAGCCACCGCCAACGCGATCGACGAAGACGGCTGGTACCACTCGGGCGACCTGGCTGAAATCGACGACGACGGCTACTTCAAGATCACCGGCCGCATCAAGGACATGATAATCCGCGGCGGCGAGAACATCTACCCGAAGGAGCTGGAGGAGTTCCTGTACGCCCACCCGAAGGTCCGCGACGTGCAGGTGATTGGCGTTCCCGACGAGACTTACGGCGAAGAGGTCTGCGCATGCATCATTTTGCGCGACGAGATCCGCGAGACCGAGAACGAGGACGACCTGCGCAACGAGATCATGGAGTACACGCTGGCGCGAATTGCCCGCCACAAGAAGCCGCGCTACATCTGGTTCATGGACAGCTTCCCGATGACGGCCAGCGGGAAGATTCAGAAGTTCAAGATGCGCGAGATGGCGGTGAGGCACTTCCTGAAGGGGAAGGACGAATAGTTTTTTCGCGTTTGCGGGCTTTTTCCGTGTTCGCTGCCCTGTTTGCTTGCGGCGCGTGATTTTTACTAAATTTAGGAGATTTTTGACTTTGGCACCACTTGGAATTTACAGCGAGGATATCAGAATTAATATGTACGACGTCGACGCCGCCGGCAACCCTCGAATTTCGAGGCTGACGGAGAGGCTGCTTCTGTGCGCGAGCACGCACCTTGAACTGCTCGACTGGGAGTGGTCGAGGCTCGCGAAGGAACTCGGCGTGTGCGTCGTTCTGGGCGACTCGAGGGTCAGGCTCACCGGGGACATCAAACTCGGCGACCGCCTGAAGATCACGACATGGACCATAGGCAGGCTCTACCCGATGATGACGCGTGGCTTCGCGATCACCGACTGTGAGGGCAAGGTCGTTTTCGAATCGGTGATGCGCAGCGTTCTGATGAACATCGAATCGCGCTCGCTCGCCAACCCTTCCAACTACAATCTGACTGCCGCCGACCAGAACTTCGAGGCGCCCGCGATCTCGCTTCTCGCGACGCGTCCCGCGCCGATACGCAAGGTCGACACCGAAGGCCGCACGCCCGACTTTTGCAGGGAACACACCGTCAACTACGGCGACCTTGACTACAACGGCCACATGAATACCGCGAAATACGCCGAGTGCGTCGAAAATCTGTTCGGCGCCGGGAGTCTTTTCGCCAACCCGCTCACCGGGCTCGACGTCCGCTACGAAAAGGAGATCCCGCCGGATTCGACTCTTAAGACCGTCGGGTTTTACGATGCGGAACGCGGCGCCACGGATATCGCGGGCACGTCGGGAGGCGCCGCGAGGTTTTACGCGACGGCTTACAGGAAATAGTTTTTTGCTAAAAATAGGGAAGGCCTGTTAAATTGCCACTACGATGAATCAACCGACTGTTACAGGGACTGTTTTAAAGTCTCTTTGGCAGTCTTTTTTATTTCATTTCTATTTCACTGTCAGAAAAGTTCGAGAACAGGGGTTTAATCTATTGACTGAGTATAATATTTCTGATATAATTATATCGCAATTCGTACTGGGATTGCGATAATTATATATCAAGAGGTGCTCTCTTATGACTTATATTGAGTATGTCCGGAATTATCTCGAACACCGGGACTATGGAGCCCCAATCTACACGGACGAGATTGCTGAAGATATGGCCGCGGATTACGGTATCGACAAGAAAAAAGCTACTGCGGCGACCGCTGTTGCAGTTAAGCGAATCATAGACAAGAGCATTCTTCCCGACCTTCGGTGCTACCGGAAAGGCATCTATTACCGGACGGTCGCTACCCCATTCGGCGAGATGGGGATCAGCCGGGAAAAACTTATTGCAAACAAGTACCTTCTTAACGATAACGGGTACGAAACCGGGCTTCGCCTGCTCTACCACATGGGATTGACGACGCAGATGCCGTCGGAACACCTGATAGCGACGAATTCCGCGAAGGATTGTGTCCGGTATGACAGCAAACTCGACGTTTCGATCTGTCCGCCGAAGGTTCCTGTCAATGCTGAGAACAAGTTATATCTCCAGATGCTGGATGCCATAGAGCTGCTCGATAAGGCCCCTGTCGATGCACAGAATCCCTTCGCGATCCTTGCCGATCACATAAGGCAGAACGGTCTGCAATACGAAATACTTTTGTACTACGCAGACAGATATTACAATCGGAAAACTGTCATCCGGCTTGCGCATACTGCGAGCCAAAGAGAGGTGGGAATATGAAGCTTCATCAGGATGTAAATGCATTCAGGGTATTGCTTGACCGGATCCATGAACGAACCGGATACCGAACGGATGTTCTTGAAAAAGACTATTACGTCGTACTGATGCTCCGCGAACTGGCCGAAAAGCAGAAAGCCGGCCTGCCCGCGTACTTCAAAGGAGGGACGGCGTTGTACAAGGCGCTGAAGACTACAAAGCGTTTTTCGGAGGATATTGACCTTTCAGTTGACACCCGTGGATGCACCCGGTCGCAGAATGATAAACGGTTGGAACTGGCCGCAAAAAAATACACATCGCTCGTCCGCGACGTGACCTCCGGGAGAACGAACCGTTCCGAAGTTATATCTATTTTTACCTATGACCCGATTACGATCTACGACGCCAACGACGCCTTGCAGCGCTTCGGCAAACTGAAAATCGAGGCGACTTCATTTACTATCAGTGAGCCCACAGCGAACCTTGAAATCGCACCCATGATTTACGATTTTGCTTCGGAGGATGAGCAGAAGATTCTTCGAGAACAGTATGATGTAGCCCCGTTTTATATCAGGACGATTACGATGGAGCGAATCTTTATTGATAAATTGTTTGCAACAGAAGCGTATGCTCGAAGATCTGATGAATCACAGAGGGCATTTGAGGCAGCTAAGCACATTTATGACCTTGCAGTTATGGTAAAGCAACCGAATATCCGGAACCTGCTTTCAGATGATATAATGCTCAAGAAGCTGCTGGATATCCGCGTCGAAGAGGAGACCGGGCGACTGGACGGAATTCCCGGTGTCATGCCTCAGGAGTTTACTTTCTTTGAAACTGTAGCGGGAAATGATGCGGTCAGAAAAGCGTATGCGGTTATGCAGGCGCAATACGTGCTTCGCCCTGAGGACAGAATCGAGTATGACGCGGCTACGACAGCTTTAAGCGAGATTCGTGAGAGACTTATGAGAAGCAAAGCATGGACATTGTATGGACAAAGTGAAACTCGATAACGCAAATTCAATAACAAAAACGTAGCAACAGATATATAATTCGCACATAAAATACAAAGAAACAAGAATAAGGCCTGTCCGCAGCCGGCGGACAGGCCTTCCCTCGATTAAATGGCTTTTGGTTAACTGAATTTCCTTCTGATAACTGCCGGCAACGCGGCGGCAAAAGCAACGGCGAGAGTACTATAAACTGCGGAGCTTCCCGCAAGGGAGGAGCCGCAACCTTTTTTATTGCCGCTCTGATCAGGCGTGGCGGCAGGTGCCGGTTGGGTTTCTTCCGGCGCAGTAGGTTCGGGCTCGGGCGTCGCGAGGAGGCTTTCGTCGATAAACGAGAGAATTATCGAGTTGACGACCGTTCTGGGTCTTCCGTACGTTCCGTCGTCGAACTTGTCGCTCGGAACGTTCACGATCTCGTAAGTGTCTTCGCCGGTGGCTTTGAGAAGGGTCGAGCTGCCGCCGCCGTCGACGAGGAAGCAGTTTTCGAAGCCGAGCTTTTTGCACAGCTCGGGCATGTCGCTGATTTTGAGGCCTACGGAGTAGTCCTTTCGCCTGCCGTCGCAGACAAGGAACATGACGTGGCCGTCAGCAGTGTTTCCGATGGCGGTCGCTGGAATCACGTCGGAGTCGGTGTTCGCGACGGGCTTGCCGTTTTTGACGAGAATTGTGTGGCCGCCGACGCAGTTCGTCACCTGGGACCAGATGTCGCCGTCCTTTTTCGACCCGGAGATCTCGAACGACACCTCGACGTCGTCCCCGATTCCGATTTTATTGACTTTTTGAATGTTTTTCGAGCCTCTCGCGGTCACGATCAGGCGGTTTTCCTGAAGTTTCGAGTTTTCGTCGCCTTTTTTGCAGATCGCGGTGACCTTGCCCTTAATCGTGGCGCCGTCCTTTATCACGTAGTCGTAGTCGCAGTCGATAACGATCTCGTAGGCGTCGTCAAGCGCGGCAGTGTCCTCGCCGACCCTGTCGGAGTAGATCATTATCGTGTTCTGCGCGGGAAGCCTGTTGAGGCCCGAGAGTTTGACACGCTCGAAGCCCTCTAGCGAGAGGTCGTTCAGGTAGATCTTGAGACTTGGCGTGCCGAGAACGGTCCTGCCGTCTGCGGTGATCCCGAACGCGTGCAGCTGCCTCTCGTAAGGCGTTTCGTTGGTCGTGTGCGGGCTGGAAACGATCTCGCCGTTGTAGATGTCGAGCCCCCTGGGAAGCGTCATCGCGTGGGTGACGACCGGGTCGCTGAAGCCGCCGTATTCCGTGCCGCTGCCTTCGATTCTCGCGTGCGCGTAGGAGGTCGTCCAGATGTCGCCGTTGATCGCCACGACCGGAACGAGCCCCTTGTCTTTGTTGGCCTCCTTGAAATTTCTGACGGTGTCCTCGACGGTCACAAGCTTCGTCGTGTACTTCCCGCCGCACGTCACCTGCAGGTCGAAAAGCGGATCGCGCGGGTCGAACTCGACGATCCACATCTCCTGCAGCTTGTACTTCGACTTCGAACCGAGCGAAATGTGCGTGCACGTAACGCCTTCGCGAACGGTCTCGGTGGTGCGGGCCACTTCGCCGTCAATTTTTTCGTCGCTTAGCGCGAACGAACAGACCGCCGCCGTAGAGATCAGAACGGCCGCGCAAATCAAAAACGCAATTATTTTCTTCATAAAAGTGCCTTCTCTCATAAAGCGCTCTCTTCCCGGAGAGTTGTACATTCTCCAAATGCCCGCAGGCACCGCAGCTGCCTTTATTATACATACCGGCCGCCCGCTTTGCGAATTGCAAAAAGAGGCGAACAGTGTGCAAAAACGGTTCTGCGGCGGCAAAAATGATTGCAAGGCAGGGTTTGAGACGCGGTGATTTTTGGAGGTCGGCCAAACTGCCGGGTGATTTTCAGCCAAACTGCCGAACGATTTTCAGCCAAACTGCCGGGCAAAAACCGGCCAAACTGCCGAGCGTTTTTCGGCCAAACTACCAAGTAAAAACCGGCCAAACTGCCGAAAAGACTTGACAAGGCGCGAAAAAACGCGGGCCCCCCTGTGTCGAAATAGGGGCCCGCGGCTTTTCATTTTCGCCTATAATTAGGGATTCCTTACTGGCGCATCCTTTTCGCGCCGAAGAGCTTCTTCATGGCGTCGAAGTCTTTGGAGTGGGCCTCGAGGTAGAGGCGGTCGTTCTCGTCTTCGCCGGTTTTGATCTCGATGTACCAGACGTCCTGGGTGCTCTTGGAGCCCTTGGGGAGCTTCACGGAGTCGAACGCGGAAGCGGGGCCGAACGAGAGGAGGTCGGATTGGTCGATGATCAGCTCGCCCCTGGGGTTCATGAAGTCGGCGTCGTAGACCACGAATTTTCCGTCTTCCTGGCGGACGTAGCACCTTCTGCGGGGCTGCGCGAAAAGGCTGCCGTAGGTGTTGACGTTTTTGCAGAGGAGGTCGGAGGGGTTGTTGACCGAGTTGAGCGTCGTGATGAGGTCGCGGATCGCGTTGTTGTACACGTCGCGGCTCTGCCTGTTCTGCATAGGGGCGATCTCGCGGGTGAGGTCGGTCGCCGGCATTTTCTCGGGCAGGCCGGACGGGAAGAGCGACACGTACTCGGCCTTGTAGTCGAAGCGCTTCGAGCCGCGGCTGTTGGCTTCCTTGTACTTTTTGAGCGTCTTCAGGTGGTGGTAGATCACGAAGCCGGTGCAGAGCCCGACCGCGATGCCGATGATGAGCCACCAGATCGATTTCAGCTTAAAATAGGTCAAAATGCACATTCCCGCGCCGAGCAGCAGGCTGATGCAGGCGGAAATCGTGACCGCGAGATTTGGCGGGTACACGACAGGCGCGTCGGTGGAACTTTCGTAGGCGGATGAGAACGAATTCTCGATGACCGACCGCGGTCTCACTTCGTATCTTGATGTTGATTGTTCGGTAATCATTTTTGAAATCTCCCGGAGAGGTTAAATGCGGACCGCGTTTGATTTTGCGCCGCTTCCGCCGGTAAAGTATAAAGCATTTGAAGGGCGGTGTCAAGGAGACAAAAGAGGCACCCCGTCGCGATTGCAAGTCGTTCGCGAACAAACGGAAGCTTTTTAAGGCAATTAAGCTTAGGGTTTGGGCGCGTTTTCGCCGCCGGATTATCTTGGAATCAGAATTCCGGCGCCTTTACTATAACCACCTCGTAAGCGGTCACGTTCGGGTCATATTCAAATGCCGCGCCGTAATAACCGATAGCGTCTACCGGAATCGTGCACGTATAGTTGTCCGGGAGCTTGTTGCTCACCACAGAGCAGTGGACGAACCCGTTTTTGTCGGTGTGGAAAAACGAGCTTAAAAAAGACATTGATGCGTTTTGAACCGGGTTTCCGTTTTCGTCTCTGACAGTGACATCTATGGAATACTCGTATTTTTTGTTCATCACGACAACGTTTTCTTCGGCGAAGTTGTAGGCGACCGCGGTCCGCTTGTCGAAGTAGCCGTCAAGTTTCGCTTCTAAGAGAAAAGTCCTGTTGTAACTGTTTATATCCTTGGAAACGTAGACGATTTTTCCTTCACTGTCGGTGACAAAACTCAAATGGTCATCGGTCTTGACAATGACGCCCTTAAGAGGGTTGCCCTCCTCGTCTCTAAAATAAATCGTATAAGTGACGGACGTCATGGGATCGTAAGAAGCGTAAATTGTATTGCCTTCAATTCGAAAATCCGCGCGCTGGTTAATGCTTAAAGTCAAACTGTATATGATCTCGCTCAGCTTTTCAACTTCGTCCGTCGTCATCCTGACGGTATACGAGCCGTCGCTGCCCGTTTCAAAAACCGTTCCGTTGTGGTTTGCGTAAGAGGACGACCCCATTTGGAACTTGAGTTCCGGCACAGGCTGTCCGCTCTTTTTGTCGGTGAAAACAACTCGCATATCCTTTATGATTTCCTTGCGGATGACGGGAATGCTCAGTTCGGCGGTCACGCCTCTAAGCCGGCGCGCCTGAATATCCTCGAGAGCGTGAGAGGGCGGATCCATATAATAGTCGCCGTAAGACAGGTAGGGATATTCATTGTAGTAGACTTGCAAAAGCGTTTCAGCCGACGGGTCCTCAATGGCGATGAAAAGATAATAGTCCTTGCGGGGAATCGTAATGAGGGCGATTCCGTTTTTGTTGGTGTACGCGTATTCGACCGTCTGTTTTGTAACGGGATCCAGCAGGGAGACCTTGACGTGTGACGGGCGATAGTCTTCCTTGCTCAGGTAATCGAACAGGGAAACCATAACGGTCAGGTCGTCGTGGTCCGGACTTACGACCATTCCCTGCCACAGGGGAAGAATGTCCGGGGTAACGTGGTCCTCGGGGTGGAAAAGACTGATAAGATAGGCTTTCGTCTCGCTGTCGACGTTCATGAAGTCGAGGTATTCCGGCGGTTCGGTAGGCGCGGGGGCGGTGGGTGCCGGCGTCTCGGTTGGATCGGGCGTCTCGGGCGTTTCCGGTGCCAGTGTGGCGGTAACAGGAGTCTCCTCGGTTGCCGGAGGCTCGGTGATCAGAGGAGCCTCGGTGAGAAGAGGCTGTTCGCTCTCGGAAGATCCGGCTGTTGCGGGTTCTTCCGTCGGTTCCGCGGTCGCGGGCTCTTCCGTTGAAGGAGCGGAAGTTTCGTCTTTGTCCGAAGGAGTTTCAGAGTCCGTAATAAGACCTGCCGGTGTTCCGTCGGCATGATCGCCGCCGGCGCCGTATAACAGTGCGGGATCTTCCGCTGTTTTCGCGTTTTCACGTCCGCCGCCGTTTCTGGCAACGCAACCTGCGAAAATCAAAATAACAACCGCAATTATAGTGAAAACCGCTGATATTTTTCTCATTGTTCTACCTCCGTAATTGTGCGTCCTGTTAACTGAATCGTTTTTGGTTTGAATATCTTCCAAGAGCGTCTCCTCCGTTCCGTGCTTTGCGGTAATTATACTACAACAAACAGGTTTTTTCCACAGATTAACCAAAGATATCGAATCGAGCAGAAGTGTATAATAAAATGCGCGTCCGGACGTCATTTTTGGGGTGAAAACAAGTTGCATTTTCGCCCGCTTTTTCTTACAATTGTACGTGACATATAAAAGGGCCGGACGCCCGTTTTTTGAGGCGCCGGTTTTTTCCGGGAAGGATGTGAGAGCAGGTTGAAAAGGTGGTTCAAGTACATTAAACCGTACCTGCTGTTTTTCATTTTAGGGCCGCTGTGCATGATCATCGAGGTCGTGGGCGAGGTCGTTATGCCGAGGCTGATGGCGTCGGTCATCGACAGCGCCAACGCGGGAACGCTGACGCAGGCGTCGAGCCTTTTGACGATGGCGGAGATGATCGGAGTGGCCGTTTTGATGATGGCGGGCGGCATCGGCGGCGCGTGGTTCGCGGCCAAGGCGTCGGTCAATTTCGCGGCGGACCTGAGGAGCGACATTTACGGAAGAATCCAGGCGTTTTCGTTCACGAACATCGACAAGTTTTCGACAGGTTCGCTCGTTACCAGGCTGACGAACGACGTCACGCAGATGCAGACGATGATCAACATGATGATGAGGATGCTGTTGAGGGCGCCGGGAATGATGATCGGCGCGCTGATCATGGCGTTTTCGATCAGCCCGAGGCTGTCGGTCGTTTTTTGCGTGGCGGTGCCGGTGATGATCGTGTCCGTGTCGTTCATTATTAAAACGGGCTTCCCGAGGTTCGCGAAGGTGCAGGAGGCGGTCGACGGACTCAACTCGACCGTGCAGGAAAACGTTACGAACGTGCGCGTCGTGAAGAGCTTCGTGCGCGAGGATTACGAGACGAAAAAGTTCAGGACCGCGAGCGGCAACCTCAAAAAGTCGGCGATCTCGGCGATGAACGTTATGATCTTCATGGAGCCGGTGATGACGGTCATCATGAATGCGACGCTTATCGCGGTGATCATTTTCGGCGGCAGGATCGTTCTCGCGAACGACGGCGGTCTGACGGTCGGCGAGCTGTCGTCGTTTTTGACCTACGTTTCGCAGATTTTGTTCTCTCTGATGATGGTCACGTTCATGCTCATGTTCTCGTCCAGGGCGCTTGCCAGCGCAAGGCGTATCGCGGAGGTGCTCGACGAAAAATCCGAGATCAGCGACGCGGAAGCGCAGGAGAAGGACAAAAAGGTTACCGACGGCACGATCGAGTTCAGGAACGTCTCGTTCCGGTACTTTAAGAACAGCGAGGACCTGGTGCTCGACGACGTCAGCCTGACGATTCCGGACGGCGCGACGGTGGGCATTATCGGTTCGACGGGTTCGGGCAAAACGACGCTCGTTTCGATGGTTCCGCGCCTTTACGACGTGGACGCGGGCGAGGTGCTTGTCGGCGGCGTCAACGTTAAAGACTACTCGCTCGTGAATCTCCGCGACGGCATCGGTATGGTGCTCCAGATGAATACGCTTTTCTCGGGCACGATCGCCGAAAACCTGCGTTGGGGCGACGAAAACGCTTCCGACGAGGAAATGATCAAATACGCGGACTTCGCGCAGGCAGACAAGTTCATCAAGACTTTTTCCGACGGCTACAACACCGAACTCGAGCAGGGCGGCAAGAACGTTTCCGGCGGCCAGAAGCAGAGGCTGTGCATCGCTCGCGCGCTTCTTAAGAAGCCGAAGATCCTCATTCTCGACGACTCCACAAGCGCCGTCGACACCGCCACAGAGGCGATGATCAGGAAGGCTTTCCGAGAGGAGCTGCAGGGCTCCACCAAGATCATTATCGCGCAGCGCATAGGCTCCGTTATGGACGCGGACATGATCGTCGTCATGAACGAGGGCAAAATCACAGGCGTGGGCACTCACGCGGAGCTGCTCGAGAGCAACCTCGAGTACAGGGAAATTTACGAATCCCAGACCGGAAAGGAGTGACGCGCGATGCCGAGAAATATTGACGAACTGAGAAAACAGTACAACAGCTCTCAAACGCAGTCGGGCGGCATGGGACGGCCGGGTGGCGGTCCGGGCGGCGGCAGGAACAATCCGGGCAGGCAGCAGGGCAAGCCGAAGGACGCGCGCAAGACGATCGCGAGGCTTTTCACATACCTTCACGGTCAGCGCGTGCGGCTGGTATTTGTGCTCCTGTGCATGCTCTTTACGACGCTGACGTCTCTCGTGGGCGGCTACCTCACCGCGCCTATCATCGACAGGCTGACGCTCGCCGTCAAACCCGACGCCGTCATCAACATGACAAAAGTCGAGATCGCGGCGGACGGCTTTATAAGGTCGGTTCTTTCCGCTGTTTTCGGCGGCGCGGAGGCGACGGCTTTCCAGTATATTATCGCTGCTGTGACGATCCTGGGAGTCATCTACGTGATCGGAATCGCGACCTCGTACATCCAGGCGAAGCTGATGATGCACATCACGCAGAACTTCCTTACCGACATCAGGAACGACCTTTTCACGAAGCTGCAGCGCCTTCCGGTCAGGTATTTTGACTCGAAGCCTGTCGGCGAGATCATGTCGCGCTTCACGAACGATATCGACAACCTCGACTCGATGGTCAGTAACTCGCTGACGTCGATCATCTCGGGAACAGTCACTTTGATCGGAACGTTTATATTCATGATCACCACGAGCTGGATCCTGACGCTCGTGACGGTCGTTTTCATCCCCGTGTTCATGTTCGGCGGTCTGCTGCTCGCGAAGCGTTCGCGGAAATACTATTCCAGCCAGCAGGCGGCCCTCGGAGCCATCAACGGCTACATGGAGGAGACCGTTACCGGCCAGAAGGTCATCAAGGTGTTCAACCACGAGGACGAGTGCGAGGAGGAGTTCGGGCTGCTCAACGACGACATGCGCGACAAGCAGTTCAAGGCGCAGTTCTGGGGCGGCATCATGGGGCCTGTTATGGGCAACACGTCGCAGATCTCCTACGCCGTCACCGTGGGCGTGGGCGGCATTCTGATGCTCGCGGGCTATCTGACACCGGGCGGCCTCTCGATCTTCGCAAGGTACGCGCGCCAGTTCGCGATGCCGATCAACCAGCTTTCGCAGCAGATGGCGACCGTTTTCTCCGCGCTTGCCGGCGCTGAGCGCGTTTTCGAGGTGATGGACACCGATCCCGAAAAGCCGGACGTTCCCGACGCGAAAACGATGGACGGCATGCAGGGCTACGTCGTGCTCGAAAATGTGACTTTCGGCTACGTTCCGGGCAAAACGGTCCTCAAAAACATCAGCCTGTACGCGAAACCCGGCCAGAAGATCGCCTTNNGTCGGCTCCACCGGCGCCGGCAAGACGACCGTCACCAACCTGATCAGCCGCTTCTACGACGTGGAAGAGGGCACTATCACGATCGACGGCGTCGACATCCGCGACATCAAGCGCGACGAACTCCGCAGCCACATCGCGATGGTCCTTCAGGACACGCACCTCTTCACGGGAACGGTCATGGAAAACATCCGCTACGGACGGCTTGACGCGACAGACGAGGAGGTCATCGCTGCGGCTAAAACGGCCTCCGCCCACAGCTTCATCATGCGTCTCTCCGACGGCTACAACACGATGCTGGAAGGCGACGGCGCCAACCTCTCACAGGGCCAGCGCCAGCTGCTCAACATCGCTCGCGCGGCGGTCTCCAAGGCCCCGATACTGATTCTCGACGAAGCTACGAGTTCGGTCGACACCAGAACCGAGCGCCACATCGAGCACGGTATGGACCGCCTCATGAAGAACCGCACGACGTTCGTGATCGCGCACAGACTGTCGACGGTCCGCAACTCCAACGCGATCATGGTGCTGGAGCAGGGCGAGATTATCGAGCGCGGCGACCACGACGACCTGCTGAGCCAGAAGGGAAGGTATTACGAGTTGTACACCGGAATTACCGAACTGTCCTAGTGAACAGCAGATTCGCACGTTCTTTACGCGATTTGTCCGGGGATAGAAAGATACAAGGTGTCTTCGACGGATTAGTCGGACAAATCGCTTTGAGCGCACGGACCTCTCGCAGTATATCCATACAGCTTCGGATCCGTGCACTCAAAAACTCCGCACGACTTTGCTGTTCACGAAAAAGCAGATTCGCACGTTACTTATGCAATATTAAACGAAACCCGGACCCGCCTTGTTTTGGCTGATCCGGGTTTTTTGTGTGTGGCTGTGATATGTGTTTTTTGATGTGATACTGTTTTGGAATAAATGACTTTCCGCGGTTTACTCGAAAAGTCAAGTTAACGTGAGCATTTTTTGAAAAACGTGAAAAATGCATACGTTAACGCCTGTTTTCACGATTGCGACATAGTTGCTTTCCCGGCTTTTTGCCGGCAGATATTGGTCTTGATGCGCTTGCCGGAACACCCTTTAAAAATAATATAGAGCCCGTGACCGCCTAAAACTAGGTGGCTCCGGGCTCTTGTTCACTGCGGCGGTCACTCAGCCGCCGCAACCTTTTAAATATTTCAGTCTTCGGACACGATGCCGACGTCGCCCATCTGGTTCTTGACGCGGATCACAATCGTGCGGGTCGTGACGTCGCCGTCGGGACGGCAGTTGACGGAACCCATGGAGTTCTCGGTGGAGAGTTCCACGTGCCAGCTGCGGGGGACGAAAATGCGGGTCTCGCCGAGTTGGTTCACGATGTTGAGGTAGAGCGTGGCTTCGGTGTCGCCGGTGTCGGTGTTCTGGTAGTAGATCTTGAGCTCGCTGAGCTGGTTGATCATGTCGAGTGTGGTCTGAGAGGAGGCGTCGGCGTAGTAGATGTGGCTGCCGAGCTTGAACGTTAACGGTTCGCCGTTCGTTTCGGAGCCGCCGACGGTTATGGTCTCGCCGGCAGACGACGTGCGGGAGCCGCCGGAGAAGAACTTCTTGTTGCGGGGCCGGAAGAAGATCCAGACCGCGGCGTCGAGAAGCGCTGCCGCCAGAATGACGTAGCCGTTGTTCACGAAGTCGTCGCCCTTGCCGAGGAGCGCGCCGATCTCGGGCTCAAAAAGCATGAACGCGAGGGCGAGCGGAATGAAAACGCTGAGCCGGTTGGCGAGAACGTTGCTGAACACGATCTTCTTGATCAGCCAGTAGAGAATTGCGGCCGCCAGGAACCACTTCCAGAGCGGGACGGTGAAGACTGCGAGCGAGGGCATGAACGCGTAGAACAGAAGGCCCACGGCTGCGATAAAAATAAGTATTCCAATGATAATTGCGCGGTTCTTTTTCATTTCAGAATCATCCTCATTTCTTCAAGTTTTTCGCGGAAGGGTTTGTAGTACATTCTCGAGATGTAGACCTGTTTCGGAGTGGTCGCGAAGCCTACGCGGCAGGGGCCGGTGAGTTCGCGCCTGAGCCAGGCCACGGCTTCGAGGTTCAGAATGCACGTCTTCGAGACGCGCATGAAACTTTTTGGCAGGATACTTTCGAGCTCGTAAAGCTTCATGTCGGTGTTGTAGAGGCGCTTGTCGGTGTGGGCGGCAACGCGGCCGTCGGTGGTCTCGAAAAAGAGTATTTTCCGGAGATCGACAAGGTACTCTTCGTCGCCGATCGCGAGCGAGAGCTTTTGAACGGAAGGTCCTGCGGAACCGGTTTCGAGCAGTTCCTGCAGCTTGAGAATTTCGGGGGTGAGCTTCTTGCAGCGGATGATCACTTCCTCGGGCCCTTCCGGGTCAACTTCAATTCGTATTTTCTTAGCTGTCCCGTTTTTGGTCGCGTCGTCCATTGCGAGCTTCTCCTTTCCTTTCTGCCGCAGCCGCTTTTTCGCGGCCGGTTTTTTGCTGCCGGTTTTTCGTGCCGGTTTTCCCCGTCCGCAGAATGATTGTAAAATACCCGGCGCCGCCTGTCAATACCGCGCACGCAAGTGGTAGAAAACGGCGGGTAAGTTGCAGGAAAACGGGAATAAAAACGGGCGGAGACGCGCGCCCCGCCCGGAAAGTGTGAAAAAACTGCGTGAATGTGGCTCGTTCAAGCGGTTAGCTCAGCCCGCGATTCCGCCGCCCCATTCGACCACCGTGAACCCTTCACGCACAGGAGTCACTATTTCCTGCGGCGCGATTTCTACCGGTTCTTCAAGCGGTTTGTAAACCATGTACACGCGGATGACGGTATCCGGCTCCGGCTCGACGGTGAGCTTCACGGCCTCCGAATACTCTTCCACCGGGAACGAAATCAGGTTGTAGGCGTTGGCTTCCAGAACCGGCAGCCAGTAGATTATGAACTCGTTCGCCTCCCGGAAGCTGAGACCGAGCCGCGGCAGAACGTCCGCCAAAAACCCGGCGGTGTCGGACCCTTTCACGCAGAAGCCTTCGGTCATGTCAAACGAGTCGCCACCTCTGCCTTCCCAGTAGAGCGCATAGTAGCGGTTGCCGTCCGGGAACGTCAGCGTGCCGTCGGGGGAGGCGGTGAAGTTCTGCCAGCCGTTCCCGCCGTAAGCGGGGTACGAACAGGTGATTTCGCCGTCAAATTCCAGACTGACATTGGCGACCGTGTCCTCTTCGGGATACAGATAAATGACCGGCTTGTCGTAAACGGGCTCTCCTGCCTTGTAGTCGGCGAGGCGGGCGCTCTCCACGCGTTTGACCGTGTATTCGGTGGGCCACTGCTCCGTTTCATTATTTACGGGAAATACATAGTCGGTGACCCTGTGTTCCGCGACGTAATCCTCGCCCTTGAAGACGATTCTGACTGTATTGCAGATCTGATACCGGGTGTCGGCGCCGGGAAGACAGACGAAAACGTCTTTGCGAAAACTGCCGCTGCCGATAAAACCGTCCGCGGTTAAGGCCTGAACGTAAATATAGGCCACGTACCATTTTTCGGGGTCAGGCGTAAAGCCGCTTCCGCTGACCTGCTCCGCGTCATGCTCCGCTGCAGGATCGGAGGTTGCGGCCGGATCCGGGTTGGCGGTTGCGGCCGGATAGGGATCGTTGACCGGTTCCGGGTGCTGCGGAGAGTTGCAGGACCAGCACGCGGCTGCAAGCGCCAGAATAAGCAGAAAGCTCAAGAGTTTTTTCATGTCGGGTCTCCTTTCGTACAGGTGCTTTTAACAATTCTATTGTATCAAAAAAGAGAGGGAAATGTTGTTACAAATAATGTAACAAGTGGTAAAAAACGGCAGGTAAGTTGCGTAAAAAAGCGAATAAAAAAGCAGGCCCCTGCGAAATGATCAGCCCCGCGGGGACCCGCCTTGATTGATTAATATGGTTAATCAGAAATCAAAGTAGATTATCTCTCTTTCTTTCTGAAAACGACAACGCTTGCGAGAGCGACGCACGCGACAGCGGCGAAGGCGATGACGGAAGCGTCACCGGTGCCGGGGTTCGGGTTGACAGGCTCATCAGGAGTGTCGGGTGTGTCGGGAGTGTCGGGCTGCGCGGTAGCTGTCTGGTAGATGGCTACGTTGAAAACGTCGCAGGACTTGAGAGTCGAGTCGTCCATGTTGGTCGGCGCGTAAACGTAGAAGCTGTGCTGGCCTGCCTTGGCTTCGAACGTGCCGCAAACGTAGCGGGCGTCTCCGGATTCTTCGAGGTCGATGAAGTGACGTGCCGTGCCGTCGGGATCGTCAAGAGCCCAGTCAACGCCGCGGTTCACACCGGTTCTGGCCAGGTAGTTGATCACGAACGTGAAGGTGCCGTCAGCCGGAGCGGTGAAGTCGTACCATACGCAGGTGTTGCCCTTCGGGCAGTAGCCGTTGCCGCCGGAAGAAAGGTTGTGGAGATCGGTGCCGATCGTTCCGTTGTAGCCGGAAACCTTGTCGAGATCGCTGGGAACGTCAATGATGGCTGCGGAATCGAACGTCGGGGCAGCGTCGGAGAATGTGTACTCGGCGGTCTCTCCGGTCTGGCCGGGATCTTCGGTCTGGGGAATGGTCGCGCCCTGGTGGTCGGAGAAGACTACTGCGATGATAGTGAACTTGCCGCCTTCTTCGCCGCATGCGGTGAGACGGATTCCGGTAATCTTGGTGTTGGAGAAGGTCGGGAAGGCTGCGTCGATGTCGTACTCAACGGAGTGCTCGGCGCCGTCTGCCATACCGCTCATGCCGTGAGGCTCCCAGTCGCCGCCGTCGCCGGCGCCGATGTAATTGGTGGTCTTCATGTAGGTGTTGTTCGAGCCGATTTCTTTGTCAGCTGTGAAGAACACGGTGAAGTACTTATAGACGGAAGTGTCGATGTCAACCGGAATGGAGACCCAGGGATCGGCGGACGATGTGGTTGTAACTACCATTTTGCCGTCAACCATCTCCACGTCGGTGCTGTTCTTGGCGTCGAAGCCCAGATTGACAGCAACCGTGTTTTCGGCGTTCGAGATGATGCACATTGCGGCGATCATCACGATAACTGTTGCTATTGCAAGAATTTTTTTCATAGTTTACCTCCTGTAAAGTTAATTCTTGGGTTTTTATTATAGCACGGCAAGAAGTACTTGTCGAGATGAATTTGTTAAAAACATTATTTTCCGGTGATCAGTCCGAGAAGCGAGCCGAGAATGCCGCCGCCGTTTCCGGAGTCGTCATCGTCCTTTTTGTCGTCTTTTTTGTCTGTCTTTTTCTTGCCCGAGGTCTTCTTTTTGGAGGAAGTGGTGCTCGAAGTCTTCTTTTTGGAAGTTTTCTTCTTGCCGGAGGTGGTAGTCGTCTGGGTCTCTTCCTCGTCGGCGGTGTTGGTCGAGACGCTCGAAATGAGGCCGGTCAGAAGGCTGCCGACGTCGACGTTGGAGAGCAGTGTGCTCATGAGGCCGCCGATTCCGGACGCGTTGTTGGACTGCGCGTCGCTGCCGGACGATGCCTGGTTGCCGAGAAGGTTCATGAAAAGGGGTGCCGCGGCGGAGAGAATACCGTTTGCTTTGGCCTTGGTGACGCCCGCTTCTTCCGCGGCTTTCTTCACTGTCTCGTCTTTTTTGCTGCCGAGAAGGTGGCCGATGATCTTGCCGCCGTCGCTGAGGTCGACTCCGGACAAAAACGAACCGAGATCTCTCGTGTTGTCGCCCGCGTGGTCGTTGATCGCCTTCACGAACGAAGAGGCTGTCGCCTTGTCCTGCGCCTGCTTCACCGCGCCGTCAACAAGCGACGGAAGCGCCGACGACAGAACGCTCTTAACGCTCTTCTGCGTGGTGCCGGCCGCGCTGCTGATACCTTTTACGGCGTCGCTGCCGAGCATTGTTTTCATGATTGAGTTGATGTCCATAGTTTTTCTCCTCTTAAATCTTAAATTGTTCCGGTTTTGTGCTTTAATTCACGTTTAGTCATATATTTTTCCCGCGTTCCGCCTGACGTTTTCCCGCCCCGGAAACCGCGTTTTTTCTACAGGAAGTGTATCTCAAACGGCGGGAATTGTCAAGAATCAGGGCGCGGGGTTTTGGGGTTTTTAAAGGATTATTCACGCGGAATCGGGAACGCCTGCTTGAACCAATCCCGCGGCGGCGCTTGAAAACGGCTGCCGTTTATGGTAGGATATGCTTTGATGTTCTATGCATTAAAACCGGAAAACAGAAGCTCTGAAATAGTTGCCGCGGGAGGAACAGCCATGTATTTTTCAAATCGCAACGATAAAACGGTCTACATAAACCACTACAGCGGCCTTCTTGAGGTTGAAGGCGAAGGCGACCTGTGCCGGGAGGACACCGACGTGTTCCCCGCGACGGACGGCGACTGGGCGAAGGAATACGACGTTCTGGACGTGAAGGAGGGCTTTACGGCGCTTAGGGAGGGGTTTTTGGACGCGTTCCCGGACATCAGCTGTCTCATTCTTGCACGAACGGTCGAATCCGTCGCCACCACGCCTGAGATCGACAAGCGGCTGCGCAAAAACAAGGTTCTGATTCGCGGCGAGTACGATACGTTCGCGGAGGAGTTCGCGCGGGAGAAGGGGCTGAAGTTTCTTCACTGCGACATTCATCTCGCCGACGACAACGACGAAACACATCACGAATTCGACATAATCACGCTGCGCTTCCACCCGAACGGCTCGGCTGACATTCACTACAACTGCTTTACGCCGGGAAGCTCCGCGGGCAGCTACGGCGGCGGTGAAATCGCGAACAAACTGCCGAGAAACTTCTACGCGGGCTGCGACTTGGAGGCGTTCGCGGACCACTTTCCGGAGAGGCTGCGGGAACAGCTTCTGTCAAACGGAATGCTCGGGCGCTTTCTGGAGGCGGCCAACCGCCGGCACGGGAAGCGGAAGAATCAACAGGAACAGAACCAGGAACAGGCTTGAAAAAATTTGAAAAAGCGGGGCTTTGCGGGGGCTTGCGATGCGGCTGATTAATCTTTTCGGGAAAATCAAATCCTTTGAGACGGTCACGCTCCACACGAGCGGGATGCGCCACGTTGCCGACTACGAGATTGTAATGAAAGATGGCGGCGCGGAGGTCTCTCAGTACGCGGTCGGGTACGTTGAAGGCGAAGAGGTGCGGCGGCTTACGAAGCGCGCCGTGTGTTCCGCGGACAGGGCGCTGAAGCTTTTGAACAAATGCCGGCTGCTTTCGTGGGACGGTTTTCACGGGAATCGGCCGAAGGGGCTCAAGGACGGCACGAATTTCATTCTGAAGGCGAAGGTCAACGGAGATCGTGAAATTTACGCGACCGGTTCGCAGCGGTTCCCGGCGCACTACCGTGACTTCAAGGACGGACTCGCGAAAATACTGAGCGGGCAGGACAAAGGCTTCGGGAAGAGGTAAAACAGATGGATCTTTACGACAAACTTATCGAAGTGAGAGACCCGGAATACAGGGATTTTCAGGCGAAGCTGGTGCCGAACATTCCCGCGGAAACGATACTTGGCGTCAGGACTCCGGATATGCGGAGAATTGCCAAGGAAGTCTTCGCGAGCGGGAAGGCGGAGGAGTTCCTCAAAGACCTGCCGCACAGGTACTACGAGGAGAATCTGATTCACTTTTTCGTGCTGGCGATGATCAAGGACTTCGACGAGTGCGTGAAGGGGGTCGAGGCGTTCCTGCCCTACGTCGACTGCTGGCCGGCGTCGGACCAGGCGACTCCGAAGGCGTTCACGAAGAACCACGAAAGGCTGCTGCCTTATATAAGGAAGTGGGTGGCGTCGGACCATGTCTACACCGCCAGGTTCGGGATCAGGATGCTCATGAACGAGTTCCTGGGCGAGGATTTTCGCGAGGAGTTCCCGGAGCTGGTGGCGTCGAAAAAGGGCGACGACTATTATTTGAAGATGATGATTGCGTGGTACTTTGCGACCGCGCTGGCCAAACGGTACGACGAGACCGTGAAGTATTTCGAGGAACGGCGGCTGGAGGAGTGGGTCCACAGGAAGGCCATCCAAAAGGCGCTGGAGAGTTTCCGGGTGACGGAGGAGCATAAGGAATATTTGAAGAGCCTGAGGTAGGGGCGGGAGGACGTGCAAAATGAGAATAAGAAGGATAGTTTGTCTCGTGATATGCGCCGCGCTTCTTGCGTGCACGGCGTCGTGTTCAACTTCGTACAAAAATAAGGGCTGGCAGGCGGACTGGCGGGAGGCCTCTTTTGACGCCGCGCTTCTCTCGTTTGCGGCCCAGAACACCGACGGGAACTTTATGGTGTCGCCGGTTTCGTTCATGTTTGCGCTCGGACTTTTGCTGGAGGGCGCAGACGGAGAGACGCGGGAACAGCTTCTGAAGGCCGCGGGAATGTCGTACAACGAGTTTCGCGAATATACGGACCGTGTCAACGCCCTGGCAGAACGGTTTGAAAAGGCACTCGCCGACGCTCAGCGGGTTTACGACGAAGATGACAGCGGCGTGTACGGCGAGGAAAGACCTTCCGGCGCGCTCAGGGTCGCGAATTCGATCTGGAAAAACGAAGACACCGAAGACTTTCTCGAGAGCTACAAAAAAGCCGTCGGGTATTACGACGCGGAATGCTTCAAATTCAATAAATCCGACGTGATAAAGCGCGTGAACGCCTGGGCGGACGAAAAAACGGAGGGAATGATTCCCGAACTCATTCCCGAAACCTACGACGTGTCGGCCCTCAAGGTGGTCCTGATGAACGCGCTTTACTACCGGAACTCGTGGAGCCACAAGTTTACCGACGCGGGAAAGAGAGATTTTACGACCGCAGGCGGCGAGAAGGTCTCAAAAGACTACATAGGGGGTACGAGGTATTATTTATATTACAAGGACGCCGTG
The DNA here is from genome assembly GCA_002309655.1 of Mageeibacillus sp. UBA1212. GTDB lineage: Bacteria > Bacillota > Clostridia > UBA1212 > UBA1212 > UBA1212. The sequence goes on along the minus strand of DBXM01000023.1, from coordinate 83,565 downwards.
ACCGAACTCTGCGCCGTCGGAATGAACTACGGGATATACATGACGTTCGTTATCGGCGACACGACCGGCATCGAGAAGAAGATTGCGAAGGCGGAGCCCAAGAGAGTGAAGGTACTTATCCCGAAGCTCGACATCGAGACGGAACTGGGCGGCAAAGAACTGTGCGAGTTCCTGAAAGGGCGGGGCGCGACGGCTGCGTTTGAGGACGGGGCCGACTTCGGGAAGATGCTTCCCGAGATGCAAGTCAAGGTCTCCGACATCATACAGAAAACGAGGCTCAAGCTCGACGAAAAGGGCGTCGAGGCGGCCGCCGTGACAGGTGTTTTGGCCGAAAAGGCAGGGGCTTCGCCGGCGCGGCCGGTCGTGTTTGACGTCAACAGGCCGTTCACGTTTTATATTGGGTCGCTGCCGTCGTCCGGAGAGTCCGGAGAGGCGTATGCGGCGGTCAACCTGTTTGAAGGCGCGGTGTTCCGCTGACGCGACAAAGAGTTTGCATAAGCTTTGCCGGGGGCGCCGGCGGCGCAGCAACCGGTGATTTAACAGAGGACATAGTATGAAAATCTACGATATTTCCCAGGAAGTGTTCGGCTGCAGGGTGTACCCCGGTGACCCGGCGCCTGAAAAGAAGGTGCTCGCCTCTATAGAGAAGGGCGCCCCGTGCAACCTGTCGGCGTTCAGTATATGCGCCCACAACGGCACCCACGTCGACGCGCCGTTCCATTTTCTGAGTGACGGAAAAACGGTGGACAAAATCGGGCTTGAGGCGTTCGTTGGGCCGGCTTTCGTGGCGGAACATGAAGGGGTGGTTACGGGCGCCGAAGCCGCGGAAATGATTGAAAAGGCGAGGCGCCTTGACACGGAAGCGTGGAAGAGAATACTGATAAAGGGCCCGGCGGTGGTGTCGGCAGAGGCGGCCAAAGTATTCGCCGCGGCAGGGATACTTCTGCTGGGGAACGAGTCGCAGACCGTGGGACCGGAGGAAGCGCCGGCGGAGGTGCATCTGATTCTTCTCGGAGCCGGCGCGGTGCTGCTTGAAGGGATACGGCTGGCGGAGGTTCCCGGGGGCGTCTATTTATTGTGCGCGGCGCCTCTAAACTTGGCCGGCGCGGACGGTTCGCCCTGCAGGGCCGTTCTGATCGAAGGATATGGAATTCACGAAACACATAATATTTCAGAGGTGAAAGAAGAAATGACGACTAAGAAAAAAGGCAACAACTGGACGGCATATTACGACCCGGACACGGGACGCTACTTCGCGGAGATCATGTACACCAGCCGTGAAGGTCGCGAGCAGTACGACTTCGAGATCACGCAGGATATTTTCGCGCGGCTTGGCACTTTCGACAAGGATTATGAAAACGACGAGCTGATCAAGACCGGAAAGAGAACGTACTCGTTCGAGAACACGATGTACGGTACGCTCGGCCCGGAGAGGCTGGTCTGGGACGAAGAGGCCAACGAGGCGATGGCGGAAACGGTCCGCAAGCAGGAACAGAAAGAGCAGAAAACGAAGAAAGAACCGAAAGAAAAGAAAAAGAGGAAAAAGTGAAGACCGTTATCGGCAAAACCGTTAAAGGAATTATCGACCGCCCTTTGGGAAGCCGCCACCCGGATTTCCCCGACCTGATTTACCCGGTTAATTATGGGTACGTTGAGGGAGTGACAGGCGGCGACGGCGAGGAACAGGACGTTTACGTACTCGGAGCCGGCGGCCCGCTTGAAAGGTTTGAGGGCAAGGTGATCGCGGTTTACCACCGCTTGAACGACTGCGAGGACAAGTGGGTCGTTTCATTAGACGGGTCGGATTATACGGACGCTGAAATACTGGACGCCATCCGCTTTCAGGAACGGTTTTTTGAAGGCGAACTGGTGAGGTAAGTCTTGCGGCGCGCGGGGATTATAAAACCCGCCGACATTGAAAAAACCGCCTGCCGGTAGTATAATCGGCATGTGCGGAAACCGTGAAAAATCCGCGCTGCGGCGTTTTAACAAGAGTTTTAAAGGTGAGAATTATGAAGATTTCACGAACCGGAATATTGGCGGGGGTTCTCGCGGCGATGGTACTGACCACGTCGGCGGTGGCGATTCCCGGATGCGACAGGAACCGGGGCGACGGACCGGACGACGGTGGAAAAAACGGAACCGCGGAGACGAAATACGACGATTTCACGCTGAAGGAGAAGAACGGGGCGTTCACGTGCCGCACCGGTTACGGTCTGGAGTACGGCGTGGAGGGCTTCACGGAGGTTAAGGACGGCATGTTCAAAACGGAGAGCGAGACCAGAATAACCTTTTCGTCGGTGAATTTCGGGTACGGGTTCAACCGCGTGACGTTCGGCTACAGGTGCTCGGGACCTTTTGAGATCGACGTCGTTTTCAAGGACGCGAAGGGCGCCGAGTCGAAGGACAGCTTCTTCCTTGAGGCGTCAAGCGACGGTTCTTTCAGCGCGCTTGTTGAGGGCTTCCTTGACGGCGCGGCTTTCGACGGCATCGTCTCGGTCACTGCAAAGCCCCTTGTCGAGAAGAGAAATCTCTTCCTGCTGAAGTCCGCGACCACGGAGACTGTGGAAATTCCCGCGACGGACGGCTTCGGCAACTACTACGTCGAAAACGACTACCTGAAGCTGGGAATAAGACTCGCGTGGGGCGGCGGAATTTCCTATATTTACGACAAAAAGTGCACCGTTCCCGGACTCGCGAACCTGATCAACCAGCACGACACGGGAAGGCTCGTGCAGCAGTCCTACTACGGGACGCCGAAGATCGAGGGCGTTTACGACCCGGGCGACTTCAACGGCAGCGCGTGGAACTACAACCCGGTGCAGGGCGGCGACAAGTACGGGACGGCTTCGCGGCTGATCGATTTCGCGTGCGAAGAGGGCAGCGTTTACGTCAAGACTCAGGCGAAAGACTGGGGGCAGAACGGCTTCCTGACGCCTTCGTACATGGAAAATAAATACACGCTGGACGGGAAGGTTATCAACACGTTCAACCGTTTCGTTGATTTTTCCGGCTTCACGCACCCGTTTTTCCTGCAGGAACTGCCGGCGTTCTACACGGTCAGCTATCTCGACACGTTCGTGTACTACTACGGCAAGAACCCGTGGACCGACGACGCGCTGATGATCAAGCCGAATCTTCCCGACTGGACGAACGCCGCCGACGCCCGCGAGAACGTCTTCCAGCTTCCCAAGCGCGACACGGAGACTTGGGCGGCCTGGGTGAACACGGACGACAACTACGGAATCGGGCTCTACACGCCGAACATCGACATTTTCCACGCGGGAAGGTACAAATACGACAAATCGAAGAGCTCCGAGTCGGATTCGACCAACTATTTCGCGCCGCGGAGCGAGATCAGGCTTGTCAGCTTCGAGCCGATCGAGTACAGCTACCTAATCACCACCGGCACGGTCGAGGAGATCAGAAGCACCTTCAAGGAACGGAAGGACTTCTCGTACAACGCGATCCTCTCGCTGAACAAGCCGGGCACGGGGACGGACGAGCTTTACGACTTTACGTTCATCGACTTTTCGGTCGAGGGGATCGAGGCGATTTTCGGCGACCTCCACAACACCACGGTCGAGTACAGCGAAGAGGAACACGCGGCGAAGCTGACGGTCACGGAGGCGTACGACGTCTACACCGCCCTCAGCCTCGTGAACAATTCCGCGGACGAGCTCAATGCGGAGGACTTCGACACGGTCGAAATCGAGTACATGCTGCCGAAGACGAACGCTCTCGCGCGGTACACACCTGAGCTGTTCCTGGTCTGCGGCGAGTACGCGAGCCCTCTCGCGGGGTATTCGGTGACTTCTTCGCTGAAACGGGACGGACAGTACCACACGGTTTCGTTCCCGGTGGCCTCGAATGAGTGCTGGACCGGCACTATCAACGCGTTCCGGTTCGACTACTTCAACGACTGTGCCGCGGGAGACGTCATTTACGTCAAATCCTTCGCGCTCAAAAAGTCCGCCGCGGCCGCGGAGCCGGGCGTCTTCCTGTTCGACAGCGAGGCTGGAACGGACCTGATTGCGTTCGTGAAGGACGCGGACGTCTACTACGACGCGGAACAGAAGGCGGCGAAGCTTACGGTTTCCGGCGCGGACGTGAACATTCTTCTGCTTCTCGGCGGTCAGGGCGCCGCCTTAAACGCGGAGGATTACTCGAAAATCGTTGTGGAGTACATGATCCCGAAGACGAACAAACACAAGTCGTACCGGTTCGAGATGTACTTCTGCACCGGGGACGTGACCGAGCCGACGGAGGACAACGTGGCGCGTGACAATTACATTTTCGACGGTGAATACCACACGCTCGAGGTGCCGATGAGCGCTTTCGCGACGCATTCGGGCGAGATGCACAACCTGCGCTACGACTTCTTCTCGGTGGCGGAAGCGGGGGACGTGATATATTTGAAATCGGTGACTTTTGTCAAAAAATAGGGAAAAACCGATGCTTGAAAGAACGGCGGACTCGCGGCGCTTTTTCCGAAAAGAAAGGTCTGACGCGCTACGCCGGAGGTTAAAGAGGTTAAAATGGAAGGAATTCTTAAAGGGCTGAAGCCCGAGAAAGTTTTCGCGTTTTTCGAGTACCTGAGTTCGGTGCCGCACGGTTCCGGGAACACCGGGCCGATCAGCGAGCTCTGCGTCAGGTTTGCGGAAGAGCGCGGACTGAGATATTTCAAGGACGACGTCAACAACGTCATCATTTACAAGCCGGCCACGCCCGGCTGCGAGAACGCTCCGACGGTCATTATCCAGGGGCATCTCGACATGGTCTGCACCAAAACGCCGGACAACGACCTCGACATGTCGAAGGAGGGTCCGCGCCTTATGACGGACGGCGAGTGGGTTTGGGCCGACAGATCTTCCCTGGGCGGCGACAACGCGATTGGCGTGGCGACGGCGATGGCGATTCTTGACGACGACACGTTTGCCCACCCCGCGATCGAGGCGCTTTTCACTATCGACGAGGAGACGAGCCTTGTGGGCGCCGGGAAGCTGGACGTTTCGAACCTTGAAGGCAAGATGCTCATCAACCTCGACAGCGAGGAGGAGGGCGTTTTCACGGTGTCGTGCGCGGGCGGCATGCGGTGCAACTCGAGCATTCCGGTGGTTCGTGAATCGGTTCCGGAGGAGGAGTATTCCTGCTTTGAGGTGACTGTCGGCGGACTGATGGGAGGCCATTCGGGCGCTGACATAAACCGCGGTCGCGGCAACGCCTGCAAGCTTCTGGCGAGGTTCCTGTATGAGGCCCAGGACGGTCTTGACGTCCGGCTCGAGGACATCAGCGGCGGCGATTTCGACAACGTTATCCCGAAGGTCGCGCACGCAAAGGTCGACGTCAAAAACGAAGACTGCGAGGCTTTCCTCGAGCTCGCCGGGAAGTTCGACCTTATCTTCAGGAATGAACTCGGCACGTTCGATCCGGGCGTCTTACTGACCGCCGAACCGTCCAAATCCGAGAACGACCCCGCCTCCTCCGACTCCACAAGAACCGTTCTGACCGCGCTCTTTGCGACGCCGGACGGCATCCAGAAGATGAGCCGGACAATCGCGAACTTCGTGCAGACTTCCCTAAATTTAGGTATTTTGCGCATGTCGGAAAACTTCTGCGCGTTCTCCTGCTCGATCAGATCGTCGGTTTATACGGAAAAGTACGAAACGCTTGCAAAGGTCAGGGCAATCGTCGAGGCGTGCGGCGGAACTGCTGCAATGCGCGGCGAGTACCCGGCGTGGGAGTACAAAAAGGATTCTGCGCTGCGCGAAGTGGCGCTTGAGGCGTACAGACACGTTTACGGCGGCGAGGCGCGGGTAGAGGGAATTCACGCAGGCCTCGAGTGCGGCGTTTTCGCCGAGAAGATTGAAGGGCTCGACGCGATTTCGTTCGGTCCGGATCTGAGGGACGTCCACTCGGTTCGCGAACGGCTGAACGCGCCGTCGACTGCGAGAATGTACGAGCTCGTGAAGGAGATGCTTAGGATCATCGCGGGCATGTAAGTTTTACGGGCGTTAGCTTGCAAAGACCTGGACGGATTTCTATCCATTTTCTATCGAATTTCCAACAAAGATCGCGTTAAATATAATACGGAGAGGTACTGGGTAGTCATGACGAGGCAGTCTTGAAATCCGTTAATTTCGGTGGAAGTACCTCTAATGAAAAACGCCGAAAATGCGAGGAAAACGGAGATTTGAAACGCTCGCAAATCTTCTAAAAGACATTAATGTTTCACGCTTTTTTCATACTCAAATTGTTTCACGGCTGAGAGGCCATAGACATTATCGCTCGTGACACAAGTACTGCTTTTTAAAAGTGTTTTTTGCCTAAAAGCGCAGTGTTCGAAGGCGGTCAATGCGTTGTCACGCTCGGGCGGAGATCAAAGCCATATTCGATGGTGATGAAATTCACAAGATCCATTGACGGATGGCATGATTGAAGTTTGCTTGAAGTAATTGAAGTTTTTTGAAGTGACTTTGAAGTTGACATTGAAGTGACTTTGAAGCATAATTGAAGTACGTCAAAGAAAGGCGGCGTGGACTATCAGGAATTTGTTAAAGTCTTGAACGTTGATCTCGAATTAGTCGAGATCAAAATAGAAGACGAGTAGACATTATTATATTTGAAATCTGTCAAAAGACGTTTACGAAAGTTCATCAGTCAGACTCGACAATACACGACGATTTTTTATCGAGTGACTCGACAAGAATATGTCGAGTGCTAACAATCCGTCTTTTCCCTTTTGCAGGAAGAGGCGGATTTTTCGTTTATGTGACGCGGTTTTATTTCCGTGGGAAATGTGGATTTTCCGTTCGCGGCAGGATATTCTCCGGGGAAATGTGGATTTTCCGGCGGCAGACAGTTATTTCCTGCGGGAAATGTGGATTTTCCAAAGAACCTCGCTAACCGGAAATAACGCTTGACAAAGAAAATCAAACGTTGTATACTCCAAAACTGTAAAATAATTTACAATTTCGCGGCAGTATAACTACACCGCGCAGAATGGCGAACAACGCCGGGAGAGAAGAAAATGCCTAACAACGCAAACAGGAACATAACGTATCTGAAGAACTGCAGGCTGTTTGAGAAGATGACAGACAAGGAACTGCGGGGTGTTCTGGAGACGACGGAGATTAGAGAGCTCGAGGCGGGGGAGCGGCTTGCGGACGAGACCGATTTCCCGAGGGGGCTTTCGGTAGTTCTGAGCGGCGAGCTGCTGGCGTCGAACAGGGCGGGCGAGAAGATAACCGACCTGAACAAGTTCGCGAAGGGCTGCGTTGTGGGAGCGGCGTCGATGTTCCTGAGCGAGGGGCCTTTCAAATACTCGTCGGTGATCAAGGCGACGAGGCGGTCGAAGGTGCTGGTAATTCCCGAGAAAAAAGTGAAGGAACTTATTGCCGGCTGCCCCGCGTTTTCACTTGCGTACGTAGAGTTTCTGACCGGACGGATAAGATTCCTGAACGCCAAGATCGGCGGGTACACCGCGAGGAACGCTGTCGAAAATCTGAGGCAGTACATTGCGGGCGAGTGCCGCGCCTCGGGTGACGGAACGTGCGCAGCGAACTACTCAGAGATAGCGAGAAAACTGGCGGTCTCAAGACCGACGGTCTACCGCGCCGCGGAGGAACTTGAAGAGAGCGGATTCCTGCTAAAAGAAGGCAAAAAATTCAAACTCGCAGAGATGCGGTGAAGGAGGTTTTATAGATGAAAAAGATAATTGGAATTGCGGCTGTGCTGCTTTCGTTTACGCTTGTTTTCGGCGTTCTTGCAGGCTGCGGCCCGCGTACCGAAAACCCGGAGAACACTCCCGATGCGGAGCCGAAAAAAGAGACGCTCAAGGTGTTCACGCTGAAGGGACCCACCGGTCTCGGCATGTGCGAACTGATGGAGAGCAACGAGAAAGGCGAGACCTCCAACAAGTACGACTTCACGGTTGCGGGAAGTCCCGATGAGATCACGGGCGAGATCATCGCGGGAAGGTTCGACATCGCGGCGGTTCCCGTCAACCTCGCGGCGGTGCTCTACAACAAGACCGGCGGTGAGATCAGGCTTGCGGCCGTCAACACTCTCGGAGTTCTTTACGTGCTCGAAAACGGCGGTACGGTTCATTCCGTCGAGGATCTGCGCGGGAAAACGATCGGCGCGACAGGACAGGGTTCCACCCCCGAATACGTGCTCAATTACATTCTGAAGGCCAACGGTCTCGACCCCGAAAAGGACGTCACGATCGAGTACTACGCGGAACACGCCGAACTCGCCACCAGAATGATCAGCGGCGACGTGAAAATCGGAATGCTTCCCGAGCCGAACGTCACCACCGTCATGACAAAGAACGCTTCGGTCGGCATCGCGCTCAACCTTACGGCCGAGTGGGACAAGCTGGACACCGGTGGCGCGGGCCTCACCCAGGGCTGCGTGGTTGTCTCGAAAGACTTTGCCGAGAACTACAAGGCGCAGCTGAATTCGTTCCTCGACGAGTACAAGAAGTCGGCCGAGTACGCGGTCGCAAACCCGGCCGCAACGGGCACCCTCGCCGAGAAGTTCGGTATCGTTCCCGCAGCTGCGATCGCCGCGAAGGCAATTCCCAACTGCAACATCTGCATGGTTACGGGCGCAGAGGCGAAGGAGATGGTCTCCGGATTCCTGAAGGTGCTTTTTGATGCGGACGCCAAATCGGTGGGCGGCAAGCTTCCCGGCGACGGTCTGTACTACACGGGGTATTGATTTCACGGGGTGTTAAATCCCGGGACCGGAAAAACGCGGAAAATGAAGGAAAATCACGAAAAAAGGCGGAAAATATCGACTGCTGTCTGGTACGCGGCGGGAATCGTCTTCTGGATCGTATTGTGGCTGATCGTCAGTCTTGCGGTCGGGAAGGAGATCATTCTGCCGTCGCCGGCGTCGGTGGCGAAGGAGTTCGTGCGCCTGCTCGGAACGGGTGATTTCTACCTGTCGCTTTTGAGGAGCTTCGCGAGCATTATTGCGGGATTCCTGGCGGGCAACGTGCTGGGGGTCGTTCTCGGCACTTTTGCGGGGCTTTCGAAGCCGTTCAGGGCGTTCATGAGTCCGGCGATGACCGTCATCAAGGCCACGCCTGTCGCGTCGTTCATTATCATCGTGCTGATCTGGCTCGGGAAGGCGCTGACGCCGGCGTTCATTTCGTTCCTGATCGTGCTGCCGATCGTGTGGCAGAACGTGATGAGCGGGTTCGATTCGGCGGATCCGGGCCTGCTCGAGATGGCGCGGGTTTTCGAATTTTCGACCTGGAGAAAAATCAGGTACATTTACGCACCGGCGGCGTCGGAGAGCTATGCGGCGGCTGTGAAAACTTCGATGGGCCTGGCGTGGAAGGCCGGGGTCGCGGCTGAGGTGCTGGCGGGAACGGCAAAAACGCTCGGAGGCCAGATCTACTCGACGAAGGTGTACCTGGAAGTGCCGCAACTGTTCGCGTGGACGGTGGCGGTGATCGTGTTCAGCCTGCTGATCGAGCTGGCGGCGTCATCGGTCGTGAAGCTGGCGGGAAGGCGCGGAAAATCGGGAAATAACAGAAAATCCGAAGAAGCGGAAAAAGGCGCGGAAAAAAGTGCGGAAGCCGGTCAAAACACCGGAAGCGACGAAACCGGGAAAGCTTCCGCAAACCCGGAGATCACGGAAATCCCGGAAGGAGGTGCTCCGCATGAACCGTAACAAAGGCGAGTCAGCCGGAAAGGCGGATGAAGGCAAGGCGCGCGGCAGGTCGCGGAGGATTTCGGGAACTCCGGGAGGCCTTGTGATTTTTAATGACGTTTCTGTCGAATACGGCGCGAAAAAGGTGCTGGGCGGGATGTCGTTCGAGCTTGAGGAAGCGGGAATTTTCGTGTTTGAGGGACCGTCGGGCTGCGGCAAAACGACGCTGGCGCGGCTTGCGGCGGGACTTGAAACGCCCACGGAAGGGAGCGTCGTGACGTTCGGAGGCGCGGCGTTTATTTTCCAGGAACCGAGACTGATCGAGGGCGTCAGCCTGGCGGAGAACGTGATGCTGGCGAGAAAAGAGCACACGAAGGAGACGCGCGAAGAGGCCGTCAGGCTGCTGGCGCGGCTGGGCCTCGAGGCGGATGCGGACACTTTGGCGCGGGATGCTTCCGGAGGCATGAAGCAGAGAACTGCCATTGCAAGGGCGGTTTTCTCGTCCGCGAGAGTGATTATTGCGGACGAGCCGTTTTCGGCGCTCGACGCCGGAAACCGGCAGGCCGCCGCCGCGCTGCTTGAGGAGGCGGCGGCCGGGAAAACCGTCCTGCTTACCTCGCACGGAGGCGCGCTTCCGTTTGGAAAACAGACGGTGAAGGCAATCTACCGGATTGACATGCCTGAGCAGCCGTAAATCGAACAGTATTCACTGCACAGGGCGGCCCGCGGGCCGCCTTTTTTGCTGCATGCCCGCCCCTTCGTGCGCCGGTCCGCGCAGGCGCGCAAAAATTCGCGCAAAAAAAGATTTAAGAAAGCTGAAAACGGCCTGTTCACTATTTCAGTTTCCGAAAAAATGTGGTACAATACACGTGGAGAAAAGATAAAACGCCGGGACGCCGAAAAGAAAAACGTTCCTGCGTTTCTTAAACGTCTGTAATAACGGTTCCGGAGCGCCGCGCGAGGCGTCAAAAAGCCGGAATTGTAACTGAAAGGAATCGGAAATGGCAAAAGAAAACAAGAAGTTTCACGGCAGGCTTTTCGGCTACAGCAAAAAAGAGGTCAAGGGGCGCGTGTCCGACCTCGAAGGCATGCTGACGGAGTCGGAAAACAAGATCAAACTCCTTGAGGAGAGGATCAAACAGGCGGAGGCGGAGCTCGAGGCGCTTCGCACGGAACGCGACGGTCTCGCGGAAGAAGTCGAGAACGCGGAGAAGGAGCGCAAAGTCATCGCGCGCGTGCTTGTGGACGCGGAGAAAAGGGCCGACTCGATAGTCGAAGAGGCGATCGAGAGAGGCGAGGACGAGACGAAAAGGCTTTCCGTCGAGGCGGACAGAGTCAGAACAAAGATCGGCCGCCAAATCGAGCACGTTCGCGACATTGAGAGCGCTTCGAGAGAGTTTGCGGAAGCGGTCGTGAAGCAGCTGAGAGAGTCGGCGGACAGGTTCGAAAAAGAACTCATCGGCGCGGTCGACGTGTCCGGAAAGAACGCGGAGGAATTCCTTGCGGAAACCGAGGCGGTTCTGGATATAGACTACTTCGAGGGCGTGCGCGAGTTTAAGCCCGCGGTAAACAAAGAAAAAGAAGCGGAAGGCGAAGAAGCGGAGAACGCCGAAAGCGCGGAGGCTGCTGACGAGACTCCGGAAGAGGCGGCAGCGGAAGAGCAAAGCGAAGTAGCGGCTGAAGCAGCAGACGAATCCGGCGAAGCTGACGAAGCGGAAGAGATCACGCGGAACGCGATTCCCGAGGACTACTCGTTCCAGCAGTCCGACGAAGGCGTGTCGTACTTTAAAGTGATTCGCGCCTGATGTGAGGAGGACGGAAATGGCTGAAAACAGTGGAAAAAAAGACCGCAAGATCGACGGAAAAAAGCTTGCGGTGCGCATTCTGTGCATCTTCCTCGCATTCTCGATGGTCGCGGGAACGGTACTTGCCGTGATCTTCTATCTGCTCAAATAAGGACGGACAGATAATATCGGACAGATAAGGCCGGATTTATAAAAAAGTAATCAGTGAACGCCGGAAATATGAACCGGCTGAAAAAACGGAGAGAAAAACATGAGAGCGCTGCTTGCGTCGTCCGGAAACGGATTTGCGACATTCATAACCGAATATTTCGGAATCGATTCGTGGGTCGACGTGCTGCTGATCGTTCTCGACATCGCGATCATAACGTTCCTGATTTACGAGACGATCAAGATCTTCAAGGGCACGCGCGCGTTCGCGTTCCTAAAGAGCATTCTGATCATTCTCGTCTTTTCGTACATCGCCAAGCTGCTCAATTTGAGCGCGGTGTCGGCGCTTTTGAACGTGATCCTGAACGTGCTGCCGGTGCTCGCGGTGGTGCTTTTCGCGCCGGAGATCAGGAAGCTTCTGGAGGAGCTCGGCAACAAGAAATTCACCGACATTTTAAGGAATGTGTTCCGGTCCAAGAGCGCGGACGAGGAAGAGCAGCGCAAGGAGACCGCGCGGATCGTGAACGAGACAGTTACGGCCGTCATGCACATGTCCGAGTCGGCAACAGGCGCGCTGATAGTTTTTGAGCGCAACAACAGTATCGCGGAGTGGGAGACCCAGGGAACCCGGCTTGACGCGGAGATCACTTCGCGCCTTCTCGAGCAGATTTTCGTGCGCAACACGCCGCTTCACGACGGAGCGGTGCTGATTATAGACGGCAGGGTCTACGCGGCGCAGTGCGTGCTTCCGAATACCAAGAATAAAAACGTGAGCCGCGAGCTCGGAACGAGGCACATGGCGGCAATAGGCGCCAGCGAGGAGGCGGACTGCGTGGTCGTGGTGGTCTCCGAGGAGACGGGAACCGTTTCGTGCGCGAAGGGCGGCCAGATCGAGAGAGGGTTCACGGCGGATACGCTTCGCGAATACCTCACGAACGAGCTGATGCCCGACGACGGCGACGACGGCGAGAAGAGCGGAATCAGGAGATTTTTCCGGAAAATATTCAAGAAGAAGGAGGCGGAGAACGATGCAAAAGTTTCTGAATCTGATCAAGAAGATAGCCTCTAAAAAGTTCGTTCTTGTGATAATTTCGCTGCTGCTCGGAATCGTGGCGTGGCTGCTGGTTATGGACGCGACCAACCCGGTGGAAGAGATGACCGTCTCCGTCGACATTTCGTTTGAGAACTTCAACGCGCCGGCGCAGAAGCAGCTGACGCTCGTTTCAGACCTGGGCGTCGTGAACGCGGAGGTCAAAGTAACGGGCCGCCGGAATCTTCTCAACAAGCTCCTGCCGCGCGACTTCTACGTGAAGGCCGACTTTTCGTCGATAGAAGGCACCGGCAGCACATACCTTAAAGTGGAACAGCCTGTCTGCTCGAAAATGGGCGTCAAAACGGTGGACTACTACCCCAAGGAGATCGCGGTCTCCTACGACAGGAAGACGGAAATGTACCTGCCGGTGAAGCTGGACTTTTCCGAGTCGATTCTTAAAGCGGGGTACGAGATCATCTCCGTGACTGCCGAGCCGGATTCGGTGCCTATAAGCGGGTTCGCGACCCAGCTCGAAAACCTCGAGTACATCAGTGTGACGCTGTCCGAGAACGTTGCCGACAATTCGGTGGAAAGCGACAGAACGATCACGTTCATCGGGCGCTACATGACTTCCGGGGGCGACGACGTGACCGCGAATTTCGACACCGAAAAGGTGGTCGTGAAAATCGACGTGGCGAAGCGCGTTCCGGTCATTTACACGCTGAGAGGCGAGCCGGGCGAGGACGCGTATTTCATTTCCGACACCGCCTCGATCACGAACATTCTCATCGACGGCAACTCGACCGACCTTGTGCGGCTGAAATCGATCGATCTGGGAACGGTCGACATCACCGGGGCGACTGAGAGCTTCACGAAAACGTTCGAAATTTCTAACTTCATTTCCTCGCAGCTTTACCCGGCCGACGCCGAGCAGAGAGACGCGAAGGTCACCGTTACGGTCGAGATCGGCCAGTACGAGACCCGCGTATACAAGATCGGGTTCGACGACATCACCCAGGCGGGAAGAAACGACGAGACCTACCTCTACACGATTTCGTTCGCGGATGAGATTCTTGACGAGGAAGGGAACCTGGTCGTGACCGTGAAGGGCAAGTCGGAGCAGCTGGACAAAATCAGGGCGGCAACGCTCAAGCCGACAATCGAGCTGCCGAACGAGGGAATTTACCGCAACAGGAATATTCTTTTCGAGGTGCCCGAAGGGGTCGAGCTCGTGGGAGACTATCTGTACGATATTATAGTGCAGTTCGTGCCGCAGCCGACCGAGGCGCCCACGCCTGTGCCGACGGAAGTGCCCACAGAAGTGCCCACCGAGGTGCCGACGGAGGTGCCCACAGAGGAGCCGACGGAAACGCCTGAAGAGACTGAGGAACCCACTGCGGAGCCGACAGAAACGCCGGAAGAGACGGAAACGCCGACAGAGACTCCGGCCGAGACCGAAGGACCCGAAGAAACCGAGGCGCCTACGGAAAACCCAACCGGTGAACCGGAGCCCACAGACGAACCGGACGTGTAAAGCGCGCTTCCTTAAAAACGCGAATCCGGCGCATGCCGTTGCTATTGTTCGGAAGATCTTCGACCTGCGTGCCGTGAGAAAACGGTTTACAAGCGGTTACGGAATGTGATATCATACCGTGCGGCGTCAAAAACGCGCCGCGGAGCCCCTGCGGGGGTAGCCGGTTCTCATGCAATGAAATTTTGTGAACCCCGTCAGGTCCGGAAGGAAGCAGCGGTAAGCAAACCCTTTCGTGTGACATGACCAAACCGGCTGCTTCCCCGCAGGGGCTCCGGCTTTTATATTTGGACTTCCCGACAAGGAATCGCCGAATAGCCATTAAATCGGCACTTCTTTAGGGAAGAGCATTCACGATTATTGAGCACGATTTTTTGAAAGACAGAGTAGGTTTGAGATGGATTACATTGCCCTTTACAGAAAATGGAGACCGATGACCTTCGACGAGGTCGTCGAGCAGAGAAGCGTTGTCACGATTCTGAAGAACACCGTGAAGAGCAGACGGATCGGCCACGCCTATCTTTTCTGCGGAACCCGCGGCACCGGCAAGACGTCGGTGGCGAAGATCTTTTCGCGCGCGGTGAACTGCCTCTCTCCGGTCGACGGCAACCCGTGCAACCAGTGCGAGATCTGCAGGGGAATCATTGACGGAAGCATGCTCGACGTTTCTGAAATAGACGCGGCGTCCAACAACGGCGTCGAGAACGTTCGCGGCATCATCGACGAGAGCTCCTACCAGGCCGCGCGCGCAGAGTACAAGGTGTTCATTATCGACGAGGTTCACATGCTGTCGACTTCTGCGTTCAACGCGCTGCTGAAGACGCTTGAGGAGCCGCCCGAGAAGGTCATTTTCATCCTCGCGACGACCGAGCCCCAGAAGCTGCCGGTGACGATCACTTCCCGCTGCCAGCGGTTCGACTTCAAGCGCATCTCCCGCGAAGGCATCACGGCCAGGCTGGAGGAGATTTGCCACGGCACGGGAATCGAGTACGAAGAGGCGGCGCTAACGTTGATCGCGGGAAAGGCCGACGGCGGACTTCGCGACGCGATAAGCCTTCTCGACCAGACGATTTCGCTTTCGGGCGGCAGGGTGACGGTGGAAGAGGCGCGCAAGGCTTCAGGCTCGATAGACGCGGACACGCTCGAGAGTTTTGCGGGTGCGTTGATTTCACGCGACGCGTTTTCGGTGCTCACGCTTACTGACAAAGTGTTCTCATCGGGAATCGACCCGTCCAATTTCATCTGCGAGCTGATCGACGTCATGCGCAAGATCATGATTCTTCTGTCTACGCGCAACCCGAAGCAGTTCTTGTACGACAGCGACGCCGACATCGAGCGCCTCAAAAAGCTCGGCAGCGCCACCAACGTTAAAGAGATCACCATGATCGTTCGCGAACTCTCGTCCCTCGAGAACGACCTCAAGTGGTCGGTGCAACGCAAAATTATTTTCGAGGCGGGAATGCTCTCGCTCTGCGACAGAAGCTGGGGCCGCGACACGGAGCTGGCCGACAGGATCCAGGTGCTGGAGCGCAGCGTTGCCGACCTCGTGAACGACGGTCTGAAAGTGACCGTGCGCGGGGCGGGACCGGTAAGGTACGAGGCGGACGGCGGAAATAACGACGCGCGCGAAACGCAGCCGCAAACCACGGAGAATGACGGAGCGGACGTTGGAAGCCTTTTCGAAGAGCCGGACCCGGTGTCGGAGAAGGACCTTACGCGGGAAGTGCTCGACTCGCTGGAGGCGGTTCCCGAGGCTGACTGGAAGGAGTACATCGCGACCGTTTCGGAGAAGTTCGGCGGCGTGGGCAGCCTCATCGCAACCCAGTGCTCGCACGGCTACATTGTGGGCGGAACGCTTTTCATCCCACTTGCGGGCCGGCAGTTTGTGAGAATGATTACCGACGGAAAGCGCCGCGAGGCGGTCGAAAACGCCGCGAAAACGGTCTTCGGCAGGCCGCTCAGGGTGACGGCGCTCACCGAGGAGGACTTTTTCGAGCAGGCCCCCGAGCTTATGAAGAAGGCTGCGAGCGGCGAACCCGAAGAGGAGGATCTGTTCGGCAAGACCGCGGAGGCGTTTGAAAAATTTGCCGAAAACAAGGGAATTTTGTTCGAGGCGGAAACAGACTCTGACGTGAACGGACGCCGCGACGAAGGCACGGGACGCGAAGACGATTCTTTCGGCGGACTCTTTGAGGACGACGAAAACGAAGAAGGCGGCGAAGTCGGGGAAGACGCAGGGAACGTCAGCTTCGAGGACGACTTTGACGCGTTCGAGCCCGAACCTGCACCAGCCGGAAACAGAACCGCCGCAACGTCGCCTTTTACAAACGCTGCGGAAACGTACAGGCACGAAGAACAGCCCGCGCCTCAAACGCAATCCGGCTTAGGCGACTACAGCAGGGCGTTCGGATACGAACCGCCGGGAGACGACGACGTTCCGTCTGACGACGGCGAAGATTCTATGTACGGAGACGACGAAGACTGACAGGTGGTTGTTTTAAGCTACCCGAACAAAAGACCATGAAGAAAAAGAACACAATTCTGTTGCAGGCGTGCCTGCTGCTGGCTTTCATATTGACCGCCTTCTGCATCACCGGCTGCAGGGCTGAACCGGAGGATACGCTTCCTGTCGAGTGGGACTATAAAAACGGTGGAGATCAGGGGTTTGTTTACGAGGGGGTCCATTACCGGAGGCAATGGACATCGCAGTGGGATGTGGAATATGACAAAACAGTGTATATGGGACATCTGTTTGTGGGCGGAGCGACGGGGTCTTATGCGCCGATGAAGGTCTTTGGAATTCCGTTCATAAGCGGTTATGCTGAAGCAAAGGGGTATTTCATCGAAGGAAGGGAAACGCCCGTTCTCATACAAAACGATTCTTCTAACTTCTGGTTGGACACGGACATTACCCTTGAGTCGCCTGAAAACTGTTCTTTCAGCACGTATACCATCCGGGACCGTCGGGAAGGTTCTTTCAAAGCCGTTGAGTTCACGTACAGGGAAGACGTCGCATTCACGTTCGAGGACATGATAGACAGAAACAAGATTCTGAAAGCCCAAGATGTGGGGGAAAACGACAATCATTTTTCTATTGATTTTGACAAAAAACACGTAGTATTGATGGCGATTTGTCTGCCGCTAGACTTCCCGGAATGCCTCTACTGCCACGTTGAAGTGTATGAAATCGACGGTCTGTACTATATTTCAGACACATTTCGCCAGGACGGCAGACCGTGGGACACGCTTGTGGCGCTCTCCGGAAAGTGGCAGGGCATAATTGCCGAAACCGTCAGCCGGGGCGGCGATGAGACCCCGCAATAAATGAACAGAATCCGATATTGAAAAAAAAAACAGGCGGCCCCGGCGCGGACAAAAACGCGCCGGGGGCCGCCTTCCTCATTATACCAAGTAAAAAATCTTAGAAGTATAACCCCCAGGAGTCGTACAGCTTGAGGGTTCCGTTTTCGTTCACGTAGGTCGTGAAGACGATCTTCTCGCCGTCGACGCTGACGTAGGAGAGGGACGCGCCCTTCATTAAAGCGGAGTAGTCGGTCAGGACGTCGGCCGTTCCCGGAATCGGGTTGTCGTGTTGCCTGCAGCCCGCGGATCCGTTAACGAAATAGACCGTGCCGTTTCCGTTCACGCTGAACATTTTCGTGTCGACGCCGCCGACGTTCACTGTGGAAACATTGTAATCCGCCGCCGCGCCCGAGCCGTCGACAGGAACAGAGCGGAAGAAGTAGTGGTCGTGGCCTTCGAGCACCGCCGCGACGCCGTAATCGTTCGCGATAGGAAGAATCTGGCTGCGGATCGCCACAATTTCCGCGTCAAAACAGTGGTTCGCGTCAGAGTAGGGCGCCTTGTGGATGAGGATGATCTTGTGCTTGTCTGCCGCCGCTTCGAGGTCGGCTTTGAGCCATTTCAGCTGAGCCTTCGGAAGGTCCTTGTCGCCGTCGCCGGTGTTGAGAACGGAGAAGTGGACGCTGCCCACGTCGAAGGAATAGTACCCGGAGACGAGGGCGGTGCGGTTGCCGTCGGCGCCGTTCGTGAAGTGCGAAAGGGCGTGCTTTTTGTCCTTGTTGCCGACCACCGAAACGGTCGGGATTTTCCCTAAAATTCCGGAAGAACTGTTGTAGTACATCTGCCACTGGTAGGCGTTTTTGCCCTCCTCGACCGTGTCGCCCATGTGGACTGTGAAGTCAAACGCGGGAAGCTTTTCGAGCGCGAGCGAGAGGAGCGAACCCCACACGTCGTAGTTACGCTGCGTGAAGCCCTGCGTGTCCGCGACGAGAAGAAAACTGAACGTGTCGCCTTCGGGAACGGTTCTGAAAACGGCCGGCGAAGACTCTCTGACGGTGCCGTCCGGAAGCGTTCCGCCGACAGTGTACACGTACTCCGTTGCGGGTTCAAGTCCGGTCAGGTAGACGCGGTGGAGAACAGCGGGAACGTCCTGAAGCGACGGGTTTTTGTAGTCAAACTGGCCGTCTACAGGCACCGAAAAGGTCGTGTTCTCGGAGTAGGCTTCGACCTTCGCGGTTTCAGCCGGAAGAGTAACCGCGGAGCCTTCTTTTTTCGCGTAGCGGACAAAACCGTCCGCGATCCCGTTGTACGTCTGCCAGCAGAAATTGACGGCTGTGGCGGGGTTCGCGCCTGCCGCTACGGTTACGCACGAAAACTCGTCGAAGCGCTCGAGGTACTCGTGTCCGCTGTCCGGCCCGGGCGTGGAGTCAGGGTCGTTACGGTTTTTGACAGCGACAGAAACCGCGATGACGACCGCCGCCGCGACGCATACCGCGAGGATTATTCCAAGAAATATGAGCAGGTTCTTTTTGTTCACAGAATGCCTCTTTTCGTAAAGGACGCGTTTCTCAAGGTGTTGCGCGTCTACGCTTCCTGCTGAAAGTTTATCAAATTGCGCCGCGCGATTCAACTTTTTTAAAGAGTCGCCTGTTTTTTCAGTATTTTTCAAGGAATTCCGACGTCTGCGGGCCTGCCGGCTTGACCGGTGTTTTTGATTGTGAGGGCCGGCCCTTTTCGCGGCTTCTGCGCGCATTTTTAATTCGCCTCGCAGGTTGAAAACGCGCGCAAAAAGAATTATAATATGACATGATAAAAAAGCGCGGGTCCGGCGGCAATTGCGGGACCTTTTCGAAAGGCGGGAGCTTAAAATGTACGCAATCGGCAGCGATCACGCCGGAATCGATTTGAGGAATGAGATCAAGGCGCACCTTGAGGCGAAAGGCGTCGAGGTCAGGGATTTCGGAACGTTCGAGAGGAGCGGATGCAACTACCCGGATATCGCGGAGGCGGTCGGGAAGAGCGTCGCGAGCGGCGAGTGCGAGGCGGGCGTTCTGATTTGCGGAACGGGACTCGGAATGTCCATCGCGGCGAACAAGGTCGCGGGCGTGCGGGCGGCGTGCGTGAGCGAGCCGTTCTCGGCGAAAATGGCGAAGCAGCACAACAACGCTAATATAATCTGCTTCGGCGCGCGGGTGGTCGGCAGCGAGGTCGCGAAAATGATCGTCGACGAGTGGTTCGGCGCGGAGTTCCTGGGCGGCAGGCATCAGATGCGCGTGGATATGATTTCAGAAATAGAGAAAAAACAGCTTTTGAAGGCGAAAAAGGCCTCAAAGACGAAATAAACGGAAGCGGCGACTTACAAAATGCGAGGAATCCCGGCATGAAAAGATTTGATTTCAGTAATAAGTTAACACGGTTCGCGGCGCTGATTCTGGCGGCGATGCTTGCTCTGTGCGCTGCGGCGTGCGACGGCGGAAAGAGGCCCGCAAAACCGACGGACGTTCCCGAACCGACCCAGGCGCCGGCGACCGAAGAACCCACCCCGGACATCAATTCGCTCGACTACACCGAAAAAACGATTGGTGCGGACGAGCTTTTCGACTTCTGCAAAACCCAGGGCCGGACGATCAAAACGCTCTACACCGCGAAAAAGTCGATAGGCGAGCGCATGGGGATTCCCCTTGACTACACCGCGGCCTCGATTGAGTTCGGGGCGTACTGCGAAGGAACGGTGACCGCTTCGTTGTTCGCCAAGTCGACCCAGATCGGCGGCAACAAGCTCTACGTGAGCGTCTACTGCGACGGCGTGCTTCTGGGCGAACACCGCGCCGACAGGGTCGTCAAAACCGGCAAGGACGTCGACGTGATTCTTGGCGAGAACCTTGAACGCGGTCTGCACACGTTCCTGATCGAGCGTCAGACCGAGGCGGAGCGCGGCGTCATCTACATAAATTCAATCACTTTAAGCGGCGAGCTCACGACGAAACCCGCCGACTCGAAGTACTTTATTGAGGTCATCGGCGACTCGATTACGACAGGCTACGGCAACCTATGGCCGGACAACGCGGACGGCGAAAAGAGCACCAACGTGGCGGGCAACGAGTACGTCGACGGCACGAAATCTTACGCGGTTCTGGCCGCAAAGGCGGTCGGCGCGGACTACAGTATCGTCGCGCAGCAGGGCATCGGCATCGTCATCGGCTGGCAGCCGCACATCATGCTCGACACCTACACCGAGACGTGCTACCAGTGCGACCGTCACGAAGAGTGGACGTTCCCGCGCAAGGCCGACGTGGTGGTCATCAATCTCGGCACCAACGACATCCATTTCTGCAACTCGGGCGCCTGCAAGATCGACAAGCTCGAGAAGGGCCTCCGCGACTTTCTGACGCTCGTTCGCGAAAAGAACCCGGACGCGAAGATTCTCTACGCCTACGGAATGATGGACACGTCGTTCTTCCCCTATATAGAGGCGGCGGTTAAGGAGCTCGGAGGCGCCGAAAAGGGTTTCTACACGCTCAAGCTCTCGCCGAACGGAGCGGGCGGCAACGGCCATCCGAATCTGAAAGCCCACGAGGACAACGCGGTCACGCTCGCGGAAAAACTGAGAGAACTACTTGGAATCTAACAAAATAGTATGGACTTAAAATACGACAGAGTGTATGCGTGCGTCGAACTCGACCGCATACGCGAAAATCTGAAAAACATAAAGGCGCTTCTGGAACCGGGAACGAAGGTGCTCGCGGTTCTTAAAGCCGACGCCTACGGCCACGGTGCGAGGGTCGTCGCGAACTACATTTCGGACGAGATCGACATGGCGGGCGTCGCCGGCGTCAGCGAAGGGCTTGAATTAAGGCGCGCTATGGACGGCGGCAGGTACTATTCCCCGGCGTTCACGAAGCCCATTCTTGTCCTCGGCTACACGCACCCCTCGATGTTCAGGGCGGCGGCGGAGCACGACATTTCGCTGACGGTTTTTGACGCGAAAAACGCCGCGGAGCTTGACAAAGAAGCCGCCGCTATTGGCAGAATCGCGACCGTTCACATCGCCGTCGACACGGGTATGCGCAGAATCGGGTTCAGACCCTGCAAAAAGAGTATAGAGGACATCAAAAAGATTTCAAAGCTCAAGAACGTCAAAATCGGCGGCATTTTCTCGCACTTCGCGCGGGCCGACGAGAAGGCGGGGGCGGAATCTGTTGCCGAACAGGGGCGGATCTTCGCGGAGTTTTGCGACGCGCTCGAGGCGGAAGGCGTCGACACGGGCGTCAGGCACATCAGCAACAGCGCGGCAATCATGAGCCGCAACAACAACTACAAACTCGTGCGGGCGGGAATCGTTCTTTACGGCCACTATCCGTCCCCCGAGACCGACCGTGACGTTCTGCCTCTCAAGCCGGCGCTGTCGGTGAGGACCCGCGTGATCAACGTCGCGAACCTCAACAAAGGCGAGGGCATCAGCTACGGTCACACTTTTGTGGCGGACAAACGCTACCGTGTGGCGACGATTGCCGCGGGTTACGCGGACGGCATTTTCAGAACGCTCTCCGGCAAGGGCTGCGTTTTGATCAGGGGCGTCAGGTGCGCAATTTTGGGGCGGATCTGCATGGACCAGATGATGGTGGACGTCTCGAACGTTCCCGGTTGCGCGGTCGGCGACGAGGCGGTCATTTTCGGCGAGTCCTGCGGCGAGGTTTTGAGCTGCGAGGAAGTTGCGGAAACCGCCGGGTCGTTCAACTACGAGCTCCTGTGCGAGATCGGCAGGCGCATCACGAGAATCTACTTTATCAACGGGGAAGCGGTCGAGACCGTTTCGTACCTGTAAAAAAGAAATTACACATTTCGTGACTTATAGAACGCGGCTTTGAGACCGCGGGAACGGAATTAATATGAAAAGTAAATTTGTGCAAGGCTTGAAGAAGTTCATTTTCTACGCGGTCGGCATCATCCTTATCGCGATAGGAATCAACTGCTCGAAGCTGAGCTCGCTGGGCATCTCGCCGGTCAGCTCGGTACCGCGGGCGTGCGAGGTCATCTGGGGCTGGTCCCTGGGGGCCATGACGATCGTGGTCTATTGCATTCTCGTGCTGCTGCAGATAATCGTACTGCGGAAACGGTTCAAGTGGATCAACCTGCTGGGAATACCGATTGCCATCGCGTTCGGCTTCCTGGTGGACCTTTTCGGAGTCTCCACGAAGACGAACTTTTTCGGCCTCGACACGAGCGGGTTCGGGCACTGGCTGGCGTGGCTTCCCGTGCCGGAGAACTACCTCATGCGCATAGCCTACTTCGTGGCGAGCCTCATTATCATTGCGGTGGGCGTTTTCCTCTACCTCAGGCCGAAGTGGGTCGCGATGCCCGCGGAAGGGTTCGCGGCGGCCATTTCAGAGGTTTCGGGAATGAAATTCGGCAACTGCAAGACAATCGTCGACACCTCGATGATCACGATTTCGTTCATTATGCACTTCGTGTTCACGGTCTTCATCAATAAAGTTCCGGTGCTTGAGTTCTTCAAAGGGTTTATCGGCCTGCCGGTGGGCTTCCAGGTGGTCGTCGGAATCGGAACGGTTCTCTCCGCGATACTCATCGGCCAGCTCGTGAAGCTGCTGACAAAGCTCATGGGCGCGAAGATCGACAAGTTCCTCGCAAAATAAACATTCCCAAAGAATCATTTAACATCTTACATTCCACATTTTCCGGAGGTACATATGGAAAGCATGCTGCGACACGTCAACTCCTACATCAACCGGCTCGGGGAATCCGTCCCGCGCAAGGTCATCAAGCTGGAGGACATCAAAATATTCACCACGGGCTACAAGGAGAACAACGATTTCCCGGAAATATCCGCGATGAAGCCCTACGAGTGGGGCAGTCCGTGGGGCGGGGGAATCGACTCGCACGCGTGGTTCTACATTCCCGTGGACGTTCCCGAAGACATGCGGGGCGACGACACGCTGGAGCTCTGCCTGCACACCGACCGGACCGGCTGGGACGCGGACAACCCCCAGTTTTTGTGCTTTGTTGACGGAGTCATGCGTCAGGCGTTCGACACCAACCACCGCGAGCTCGTTCTCGGAGCGTCCAAAACCCGCTACGAGGTCTGGATCTACGCGTACACAGGCCCGCGGATCGAACATTCCTGCATCATGCCCTACTTGAGAACGGTGAACGACGACGTGCGCCAGCTCATTTACGACGTTTCCGTTCCCAGAAACGCGCTGGAGTGCCTCGGCACCAACACGGTGGAGTATATGGAGACCCTGACCCACCTCAGCATGGCCCTCAGGAAGGTCAACATGCTCGAGCCCCGCGGCGATGAGTTCCACAAGTCCGTGGCGGAGGCCAGGCAGTACCTCAAGGAGACAATCTACAGCCCGAAGCACGAGAGCGAGACGGCGGTGATCTGCATCGGCCACACCCACATCGACATCGCGTGGCTCTGGACGGTTGCGCAAACGCGCGAGAAGGCCCAGAGGTCGTTCGCGACGGTCATCGAGCTGATGAAGCGGTTCCCGGAGTACAAGTTCATGTCCTCCCAGGCCTATTTATATAAGGCGGTGAAGGAGGAGGCTCCCGAGCTTTACGAGGAGATCAAGAAGATGGTGAAGGCCGGCAGGTGGGAGGTCGAAGGCGCCATGTGGGTCGAGGCCGACTGCAACCTGGCGTCAGGCGAGTCACTGGTGAGGCAGGTGCTCTACGGCAGGAACTTCTTCCGTGAAGAGTTCGGCGTCGAGTCCCGCGTGCTGTGGCTTCCCGACGTTTTCGGCTACTCGGCGGCGCTTCCGCAGATTCTCCGCAAATCCGGCGTGGAGTGGTTCGTCACCTCCAAAATCAGCTGGAACGACAGAAACGTGATGCCCTACGACCTTTTCAAGTGGATCGGCGTGGACGGCACACCCATTAACGCGTACTTCCTGACTGCGCAGGACAAGGGCCGCACCGACGCGTTCACGAAGGGAACGACCTACGTGGGCAACACCAACCCGCGCATGATCGCAGGCTCCTACAACCGCTTCCAGCAGAAGGAACTGGCCCGCGAATCCATCGTCACGTTCGGCTACGGCGACGGCGGCGGCGGTCCCAACGAGGAGATGCTCCAGATCGCGCGCAGGCAGCAGAAGGGCCTTCCCGGTCTTCCCGCGGCGAAAATCGGCTTTGCGGGCGACATGCTGAAGCGCCTCGAGAAGAACATCGAAAACAACCCGCGTTTCCCTTCGTGGCAGGGCGAGCTCTACCTGGAGTTCCACCGCGGCACCTACACGTCCAACGCGCGCAACAAAAAGAACAACCGCGACTGCGAGTTCCTGATGCTTGACTCCGAAATGCTCTCGGTGGCGGCGGGCGTCGCGGCGGGAACGGACTTCCCGAAGCAGATCCTTCACGAATGCTGGGAGACCATGCTCGTGAACCAGTTCCACGACATCATTCCCGGCTCCTCGATCCGCGAGGTGTACGAGCAGTGCGACCGTGAATACGCGGAGCTCCGCAAGATTACCGGCGAGATCAGAAGGAAGGCCTGCGAGGCGATCGTCTCGAGAATCGCCACCGACAAGAAGTACGTCGTCTTCAACCCGCACTCGTTCACGGGAACGGGCTACGTCGACGCCGGCGGCCGCGCGGTCTACGTCGAGAACGTGCCGCCCAAGGGCTACAAGGCGGTCAACCTCAGAATCAAGAAAGGCCTCATAAGCGTCGACACGGCCGCGAAACGAATCGAAACGCCTTATTATTCCTGCGAATTCGACGAAAACTGGGAGATCAAGACCCTTTTCGACAAAAAGAACGGCCGCAGTGTGATCGCGGGCGGACCCGGCAACGAGCTGAGAATTTACGAGGACTACCCGGACGTTTACGACGCGTGGGAGATCCAGGAATTCAGCAACTACAAGTACTACAACCTGCACGGGTTCGAGAGCGTTGAGGCGATCGACCGCGGTGGCAAGGCGGGCGTCCGGATCACGAGAAAGCACGGCGTCAGCACAATCACCCAGAACATCTGGTTCTACGGCGAGAACGCGCGCATCGACTTCGAGACCGAGGCGGAATGGGACAGCCTGCACAGAGTGCTTCGCGCCGCGTTCCCGGTGGACATCAACACCGACAAGGCTTCGTTCGAGATCCAGTTCGGCACCATCGAGCGGCCCACCCACAAGAACACCTCCTGGGATCGGATGAAGTTCGAGACCTGCGCCCACAAGTTCGCGGACATGTCCGAGGGCGGCTACGGCGTCTCGCTGCTCAACAACTGCAAGTACGGCCACGACGTCCACGGCAACCTGATGCAGCTGACGCTCATCAAGCGCCCCACTTATCCGAACGAGGTCGCCGACAAAGGCCACCACAGCTTCACCTACTCGCTGCTGCCGCACAAGGGCACGCTCAGGGACGCGGACACCGTGAAAGAGGCGTATATGCTCAACTTCCCGATGTACGCGGTGAAGGTGCCGGCAGGCGCGAACGTTTCGAAAAAGAACGCGCTTCCCGAGGAGTGGTCGCTGGTCAGCTGCGACGCCGAAAACCTGGTCATCGAGACCGTGAAGGAGGCGGAGTACTCGGGCGACATTATCGTGAGAGGCTACGAGGCGAAGAACATCCGCGGCACTGCGGGGTTCACGCTGGGCTTCGACGCGAAGGAGGTCTGGCTGTCCGACCTGTCCGAGAACAAGCTCGAGAAGCTCAAGCTGTCGGGAAGAACCTTCACGGTGCCCTACAGGCCGTTCGAGATCGTCACGCTGAGGATAGTGAAGAAGTAAAACTGTTGCGGGCCGGCCTCTCAAATTAGCTGCCGGCCCGCGCTATTATGCTAACTTTAGGTAAAAACTAAACTATGGCTTCAAAGAGAAAGAAGATAATAACCGGAATACTCGTCGCCTTCGCGCTGGTCGTGTTCGGCCTGGCCACATATTTCGTGGGCAGGGAGATCGTCCGGTTCGCGTCGGACCCGGAAAAGTTCCGTGAATGGGTGGACGGCAAGGGCTTCGCGGGCCGGCTTGCCTACATGGGCCTGGTGATCGTTCAGATCATTCTTGCGTTTATTCCCGGCGAGCCGCTGGAGATCGCGGGGGGCTACGCGTTCGGCGTTATGGAGGGAACGATTCTCTGCATCATCGCCTCCGCCATCGGCAGCATGATCGTGTTCCTGCTGGTGCGCCTTCTCGGCAAGCGGATCGTCACCGTGTTTTTCACGGAGGAAAAGCTGAACGAGCTGAGCATCCTCAAAACCTCGCCTTCGCGGGACCTCCTCTACGCGATCATATTCATGATTCCGGGAACGCCGAAGGACCTTCTGTGCTACTTCGCGGGCCTGACGGACATGAAGTTCTGGGTGTGGGCAATCATCTGCTCGGTCGGCCGGATTCCGTCAATCATCACCTCCACCATCGGCGGCGACGCCCTCGGCACAAAAAAGTACACGGTGGCGGTGATCGTTTTCGCGGTGACGGTGGCAATCAGCGCCGTCGGAATCGTGATTTACAGGAAGATCACGAAGAAAAAACAAAGCGCGGAACAGGAGACGGAAAACCCGGAAAATGCGAATAAGGAATAAGGAGTGTTCAACACAATGATAAACATGGCCTGTCTGCGACAAATTCAGAATTGAATTCTTGATTAGCCAAAGGCAGGCTTTTCTAATTTGTTCAAAAACCAACGCAAAAACTTCGATTTAGCAGGAAAACAGGCTTTACAAAGGCGCCGGAAAGTGATAGAATTACGACTGATGCAGAATTGAATTCTGGATTAGTCGCGAAATCAACAGGTTGTGGAGCTAAATGAAGTACATACACAGACACATTGAGGATATCATTCTGAAAACGGACAGTACTTTCAAAGGACTGTTGCTTACGGGCGCCCGCCAGACCGGAAAATCAACGCTTCTTCGGGAATTATTTCCGGAGAAAAGGTATGTAGCCATTGACGATCCGTTTATCGAGGAGCAGGCAAACGAAAATTCCGCTGAATTCATGATGCTTAACCCGCCTCCCGTCATTTACGACGAGGTCCAGAGAGCTCCGGGTCTGTTCCGGTTTATAAAAATCAAATGCGATGAGAGCGGGGAACGCGGGCTGTTCTGCCTGTCCGGTTCGCAGCCGCTTGAGCTGATGGAGGGTGCTTCGGAGTCGTTGTCCGGAAGAGTGGGGGTGCTTGAACTGTCAGGCCTTTCGCTCAGAGAAATCCAGGGCAGCCGCTTTCACGATCCGTTTGTTCCGACCATGGACTACGTTTCCCGCAGGAACCGTGACGCAGTGCCGGTCGACAATATCTGGGAAATAATCCACCGCGGCGGCTTCCCCGAGCTACAGGATAATAGCGTTGACTGGAGCGTGTTCTTCTCGAGCTACGTGAAGACCTACCTGGAGCGCGACGTCAGAAAGCTGACGGCTGTTCACGACCTCAATGATTTCCGCAGGTTCATGGTCGCGGTCGCGGCGAGAACCGGACAAATGCTC
This sequence comes from Mageeibacillus sp. UBA1212, assembly GCA_002309655.1. Lineage (GTDB taxonomy): Bacteria > Bacillota > Clostridia > UBA1212 > UBA1212 > UBA1212. Next base: position 55,632 of record DBXM01000023.1, on the reverse strand, counting down.
AACTATTCGAATATCGCGGATGAAATCGGAAAAGACGCAATGACGGTGAGACGCTGGATGTCGATCCTTGAAGCGACGGGAATCGTATTCATTCTCGAACCCTACGCGCCTTCGGTCCTAAAGCGCGCCATCAAGACGCCGAAAGTTTATTTCAGGGACACGGGACTTGCCGCGTACCTCACAAGATGGCTGACCCCCGAAGCGCTGGCTTACGGAGCGATGAACGGGCAGATGTTTGAGACATTCGCGGTTTCCGAGATCATCAAGTCGTATTCAAACCGCGGGCAGGACTACAGGTATTTTGTCTCCTACTACCGTGGAAAGGACAAAAAGAAGGTCAAAAAAGACGGCGCGGTGGTTGAAGTTGAGAGTGAGATTGATTTGATAATCGAGGAGAACGGGATCCTGTACCCTGTGGAAATAAAGCAGGCGTCAAACGTCAGCGCGGATATGGCCGGAGCGTTCACGGTGCTTGACATGATTCCGGACAAAAAGCGCGGCACGGGCGCGGTGGTCTGCATGTGTCCCGCTCCGGGAATTCTGAGAGAAAACGTGATTGCGGTGCCGGTCTGGTATCTGTAAAAAGGCACAAAGCAGGCGGTTCCGTTTCGAGAGTCCGGGTTGAAAACCGGCCCGGTAAAATGGTAAAATCAAAGCCGCGGAAGAGACCGAGCAGCGAGTAAAAACGGGAGGATAGAAATTGATTTTTGAAGTTCATGTTAAAACGAGTGAGAAAAGTGTAAAAGACGCCAGCAATTTCGTGTTCTGGCGACTTCCCGTGAGAAAAATCAGTTTTATTGTTCTACTGGCTCTTTACGGATTATTGCTGCTTATCGCAGTCGCCACGGACATATTCTACTTTCACTCACTAAACTTTTATACAATACTTCTGGCTGCATTCATTGTGATACTGGTTTTAATTAGAGTTCTTGGCGCGGACGCGCAGGCTAAAACGCTTCAAAAAAGAACTTTGGAGATGAACGGCGGACAGTACCCCGAAATCGTCTGGAGAATGGAGGACGGAATGCTGTCAATGGAAAACCTGACCAGCGGAAATAATGTTCAGCCGTACAGACCAAGTGTTAAAGCGGTGTACGATACTGTAGAGACCGTCTACTTGTTCACGGAAACGAAGGTAGTTATGGATTTCCCGAAAAACTCGTTCACCAAAGGAACGCCGGAAGAATTTATGGACTATTACAGAAGCCGGGGCGTGAAGGTGAGGAAAGCGTAAAGACGTTGCGGCCGGCAAGATGGAGGCATCATACGGGCAATGATTTTTAAATTGCCTATTTATAGACGAAAATCAAAGCCGCGGAAGCTTCTGAAAACGCGGCGTGAAAAACGACAGGAGAGTGAATTGAAAATGGGTTATTTGTCGGATATTGAAATTGCGCAGAGCACAAAACTCGAGCACATCAGCAGGATTGCGGAGAAGGCAGGCATTCCCGAAGAGTACGTGGAACAGTACGGCCGCTACAAGGCCAAAATCGACCCGGAGTTTCTCAAGAAGGCGGACGGACCGGACGGGAAGCTCGTTCTGGTCACCGCGATAACGCCCACGTCGGCGGGTGAGGGCAAGACCACCACAACGATAGGCCTCTCGGACGGACTGGCCCGCATCGGCAAAAAGGTGACGGTGGCGCTGCGCGAACCCTCGTTGGGACCCGTTTTCGGAATCAAAGGCGGCGCTGCCGGAGGCGGCTACGCGCAGGTGGTGCCCATGGAGGACATCAACCTTCACTTCACGGGCGACTTTCACGCTATCGGGGCAGCCAACAACCTTCTGGCGGCGATGCTCGACAACCACATCCACCAGGGCAACGCGCTCGGAATCGATCCGGGCAAGATCACCTGGAAGCGCTGCGTGGANNCGTGGACATGAACGACCGCCAGCTCCGCTTCATTGTGGACGGCTGCGGCGGCAGGTCCAACGGCGTCACGAGGGAGGACGGCTTCGACATTACGGTGGCTTCGGAGATCATGGCGGTGTTCTGCCTCTCGAATTCCATTACCGACCTGAAAGAGAGACTTTCCCGAATTATAGTCGGCTACACGTACGACGACAAACCGGTGACGGCCGGACAGCTGAACGCGGTGGGCGCAATGACGGCGCTTCTCAAGGACGCCCTCAAGCCGAACCTGGTGCAGACGCTGGAAGGCACGCCTGCGTTCGTTCACGGCGGTCCGTTCGCGAATATCGCCCACGGCTGCAACTCAGTGGTTGCCACGAAAACTGCCCTAAAAATGGGCGATTACACGGTCACGGAGGCCGGCTTCGGCGCTGACCTCGGCGCGGAGAAATTCCTGGACATCAAGTGCAGGGTCGCGGGTCTCAAACCCGACGCGGTGGTCATCGTTGCCACTGTCAGGGCGCTCAAAATGCACGGCGGTCTCGACAAGAAGTCGCTGGCCACCGAAGACCTCGAGGCGCTGGGCCGCGGCGTTCCCAACCTCCTGCGCCACGTTTCCAACATCAAGAACGTGTACGGCCTTCCCTGCGTGGTGGCGGTCAACAGGTTCCCGCAGGACACGGACCGCGAGATCGAGTACATCATCGAAAAGTGCCGCGAACTCGGCGTGAACACGGTCCTCTCCACGGTCTGGGCCGAAGGCGGGAAGGGCGGCGAGGCGCTTGCCCGTGAAGTTGTCAGGCTCTGCGAAGAGGAAAAGGGCGACTTCCGCTTCTCCTACGACCTGGACGAATCCATCGAGGAAAAGATCAACGACGTCGTGAAGAAGGTCTACGGCGGCGCGGGCGTCATCATCACCCCTGCCGCAAGAAAGCAGATCGACCGGCTGACCGCTCTCGGCTTCGACAAGTTGCCAATTTGCGTCGCGAAGACTCAATACAGCTTCTCGGACGACCCGACCCTTATCGGCGCACCCGAGGGGTTCAAGGTGACGGTCCGCAACGTGAAGGTCTCCGCCGGCGCCGGCTTCGTGGTGGTCCTCACGGGCGACATTATGACAATGCCGGGTCTGCCCAAGGTGCCCGCGGCCGAGAAGATCGACGTGGACGAGAACGGCAGGATCTCGGGATTGTTCTAAGGAACCGCACATATCTTCGCCCAACAGCCGTTTTTGATGCAACTAAGGAATATATGGAAATACATTTCACATTTCACATTCAACATCGCTCTTTTAACATTGCGAAGGTCGTCTTTGCGTTGCTTTTCACCGGGCTGATTGCTTTCATGCTGAGCGGCTGTTATTCGCTTATACCGAAAGAGGTGGTTTCGGTCGAATGGGATGAATCTCCAGAGTGGCCGCCTAGGATCGGATCGGATTTTTATTATCAAGGAGTCCGGTTCAATTTCTTTGGGTTTGAGGGATGGAGCATAGATGAAAAAAAATGACGTATATGGGAAAACTATTCACCGGCGGATCGGCAAGACGGCTCAAACCGGAAACGATTCTGGGCATTCCGGTGGCGAGTTCATATCACGATTTATACGGATATTTTGCGGACGGTGAAGACGTACCTCTGGCAATGACAAACCGTTTCGATAACATATGGCTTAATTCCGAAGTTGAACTGGATTCTCCGGAAGAAGAGTGGTACCGGGATTATTCCGTCTTTAATTATAACAGCGGCGGTCTTGAGAGTTTCTGTGAAGACACAGCAAGTTCTGTGTTTTCTTATAGCGAGTTGATTCGTTCGGAAGGAACCTACAGCATATATCTTTCGAAAGAAGCTATATCAAATTATGTGTGTTGGCATCTAAAATTGTACTGCGACAAGGTAAACTGCATATTCGTTTCACACAGTATTTATTTCATTGACGAATCATATTATATTTTAGATCAGTATGACGAGGAAAATAGTACATTTCTGTTGGTGAAATTAAGCGACATCTGGCAGGAGCGCGTCGGTGAATGTGTGGAAAACCTAAACGCAGGATAGCAGAAAGGTAACCTGCGAAATAAAAAAGAATTATGTCATCTCATC
>DBXM01000023.1:50540-51479 GCA_002309655.1 Mageeibacillus sp. UBA1212 | reverse complement strand
GGAATTATTAAGCACACTACAAGAATTAATACAATACGAATTGATTCGGATTCCAAATGTGTATATGTCAGTCGTGAACTAAAGGGGAAAAAAAGGACTTTTGTATATATTGACAAGAGAATTTTAAATGAGCAAAATCAGGCAATAATACTTATATGAGAATTATCCAATGGCTTTTCCCGAAAATGAATAGAAAAGAGTTAACTAATTCTGCAAATAAAGGCATAAATCCAACTATAACATTCGCATTTCTGGGCCTTTTGTTTAAGCTTTTGTAATTAGGAGGCGGTAATGTTGATTTTTTGTTCGTCCAAACAACAAATTGCGTCTATTGTTTCGTATCTGATACCTTTCGTTATTTGTATTGGAGCTGTTCTGCGTATTGGAATAATCGAACCTTTAAGAATCAGTAAAGGTCATCTTTCCCGATACATAAAGGAATTGCCTTTACTCCTCAAAATGCTGTATGTCGTAATTATCGCTGTTCCTTTATTTATTACTGTACTATCTGCAATTAATCTGTTTCGAGAGGTTTCATTTTTTTACCGGGCAAAAAACGATTTGCTAGAGACAAGCCTTTTTAATGTTGATTCTGATATTATAATTAGTGATGCCGCATATAGAGGGGGAAAGATAGGAAATAATATAAGTTTAAGGATTAATGGCGATTTCGTCCTGACAGTGGCAGTGATACCAGATGATGTGATAGATACAATTCTTAGAAGCGAAAAAGTCGAAATATCGTTTGGATATATTGGTAATTCATTAGAAATATGGAGTATTCGTGTCGAAGACACTTTGGAGTGTGGTGGAGAAGTATTAGTGGGTCTGCCATCGTATTGCAATTTCTCTCTCAAGGAAACACTACCATCAGATACCGTTACCTCAGTGAAAAATCGAGGGAAAAGCGTTCATCCGCACCCGGTCCTTCGCGCCGGG
>DBXM01000023.1:0-50517 GCA_002309655.1 Mageeibacillus sp. UBA1212 | reverse complement strand
GCAGACGCGCACGGTTCAGCTACCGTGACATCAGTGAAAAATTGGGGGAGAAGCGTGGGCCGTTCTTGCTAAGGTCGGGCATCGCGTTCGGTTCGGCGGGTTGATCGGATTCGGTTCTGAGGAATTCCTTGTGAACGAAAGGTTTATCCCGGTTGGTTTTCGCGTTCTCAAGCTGCACATTTTCGTTTTCGGGCCGGTCGTTCTCACAGAGTACTTGAATAACGGCTGCGGGTAACATATACTGTTAATATGACAATTACAGCGGAGCGGCCGTTATGGAACTGATAAAAATGAAAGAAAGAATGACCGGGAGGGAGCGCGTGAAGGCGACGTTCCGGTTTGAAAAGACGGACAGACCGCCGATAGGGTACGACGCGAACGGCGGTATCGACAGGCGCCTGAAAGAGGCGCTCGGCATGGAAAACAGGAGCCACGAGGATTTTCTGGAGCTGCTCGGGGTGGATTACAGAAGGATTGCCGCGCCTTACGTGGGGCCGGTGCTTTTTGAAACGCCGCCGGGAAGAATGCGCAATCCGCTCGAGGGGTTCATAATGCGGTGGGTCGAACACGCGACGGGCGGGTACTGGGATTTTTGCGATTTTCCGCTGAAGGACGCTCCGGACGAAGCTTTTGACAATTATCCGGTGCCCGATCCGGACGATTTCGACTACGGTGCCGCGGCAGCCATGGCGCGCTCATACGGCGGGAAGTACGCGCTTCATCTCGGCGATCCCGGCGTTCCTGATATCATCAACTCAAACGGGCGGCTGATGGGAATGGAGGACGTTTTGTGCCACCTCATTCTCGACGACGAGGCGCCGGTGAACCTGATGAGGCGAAGGGCGAAGGCGTCGCTCGAAATCATGGAGCGGACGCTTGAGGCGTGCAAAGGCGAGATAGATTTTATCTGGCTGGGAGAGGACCTGGGAACGCAGATTGCGCCGATGATCAGCCTTGAACTGTACCGGGAGACGATTAAGCCGATCCACAAGGCTTTTGTCGACCTCGCGTCTTCGTACGGACTTCCGGTCATGGTTCACACGTGCGGGTCGTCCTCCTGGGTGTATGAGGACTTTATCGAGATCGGAGTGAAGGGCGTCGACACGCTGCAGCCGGAAGCCGTGAACATGAGTCCGGAGTACCTTCTTGAGCATTTCGGCGGCCGGCTCAATATGAGGGGCTGCATTTCGACTGCCGGTCCGCTCGCGTACGGAACAGCTGAGGACGTGAGGGAAAACTGCAACCGTGTGCTCGGGATGATGGAGCCGTACGGCGGATACCATTTTGCGCCGACGCACGCGATCCAGGACAACAGCCCGGTCGAAAACGTGTTCGCGATGTACCAGACGGTTTACGACAGGTACAGATAATAATATAGAAGCCTGTTCAAAAACGCGGGGCGCCTGACGGCCGCCCCGCGTTTTTTGATTCGCAAAATATAAAGATCAAAGCCTCTTCAGCCTGAAAAGCGCGCTGCTCTTTGGCTCCCTGAGAACGACTTTAAGAGCCCCTTCGCCAAGCGACTTGCCGCTCATAACGTTTTTTTCGCCTGTGTCGGCGTTTTCGACCTCGTAGGAGGCGGAAGGATCCGCGAACGGGAGTACCGCCGTAAAGGCTTCTGAAGCGGCGTCTTCCATCCGGAACGCCAGCAGTACGCTCTCGCCGGCGTCGGGGTCGTCGTACGCGAACGCGGTCCAGTGGCCGCGGTCGAGGTTGTGGCGCCAGGGGGTGAGCACGTACATGTCTTTAGTCAGAAGGTGACGGACGGATTTCCACTCGTTGAGGTTGCGGCGCATCAGGTCAAAATCGAGTGCTTTGTTGTGGGTGAAGGCCTCGCCGAAGTTGTAGATCGGAAGGTAGGAGGCGCGGGCGACGTAGACTGAGGAGCCCGCGCCTTTGCTCGCTTCAAGCTGGTGCTCCGTCTCTTTTGTCGACGAGCCGTGGAAGGGGAGCCAGCGGCACAGGGTGGAGGTCTGCGAGAGGCGCATTGACGACGTCGTTCTGTCGTAGTCGGAGCGCATCAGAGGGAAGCCTCGCCGCATCGATTCGATGTCGTTACGGCCACCGCCCGAAGCGCAGGAGTCCACGAAGGTGCACTTTCCGTTTTGGCGGCAGAAGTCGATAATGCCGTCCCAGAGCGCGTAGTGGCCGCAGATGCACTTGTTTTCGGTGATTCCCGACCTGGGCAGACCGAGCTGCTGCGCTTCGATGCCGTCGCGGTAGGGCCAGGCGAAGCCGGGGTCGCTGTTGTTGTCCTCGCGGTACATGTCGACCTTGTGCTCGAGCATCATTTTCGTGACGCGGCCCAGAGTCCATTCGAGGCAGTCCGGGTCGCCCAGGTTGTTGGTGCGGACCGGTCCGGTGCCGATGCTCCACTCCTCCTTGTAGCCGTAGTTCTTCACGAGGTCGGGAACGTGCGTGACGCGTTCGGGCTCGAACCAGCAGAGAACCTTCATTCCCGCCTTGTGGCAGGCTTCGTTGGACTCGGCGAAGGTGCTTCCCGGCCACTTCTCGCGGTCGAGCTCCCAGCTGCCGACGGTGCCCCACCAGTCTGTCTCAACGGTTTTCCAGGAAGGGTCGAAGTACCAGCCGGCGTCGAACCACCTGAAATCCGCCACCAGTTCCTCCTGAATGATCTTCTTGAGGGTGGGCTTCCACGTGAAATAACGTTCCGAAATGCTGCCGTCCGAGTTGGGAAGGCCGGTGTCGTTCGCAAAACCGACGGTGGAGAGGGGCTTCAAAGGGTTGCCGGCGGCGTCCGCTTTAGGCAGGTTGTATTTCATGAACCAGGCGCGCCAGAGGTTGGAGGCGTCGTCGCGGTTCCGCCCTTTATAGGGGAGCAGCACGACAAGGCCTGTGCGGATCTTCTCGCCGGGAAGCAGAACGGTGTTCAGGCTGTTGTCCGTTCCCGCGGTGATCCTTGTGCTGTTGCCGGCGGCGGAGAACATTGCCTCCCAGGTGCCTGCCCAGCCGAGGGCAATCATCGTGCCGCCGTTTCCGTGCACGAGGTCGAAATAGGGGAACACTATGTGCGTCGCCCTGCCGCCGTCCGAGCGGAAGTATTGGTCGCCGTTTGCGAGGTCGTGAACGTAGTCCGCGTACCAGTTGTCGTGGTCGCCCATGTTGCCGCGGAGGAGCGGATTTTTGCCCTCGAAAATCGTGTCGAGGCAGCGGACGGCCGAAATGACGCCGGTGGGCTTTTTGCCCGTGTTTTCGAAGAAAACGGTGTACTCCGACTGTCCGAATTCGTGAACGAACGTCGCGTCCACGCGTAACGAGAGATTTTCGTCGACTTTCGCGTCGAAAATAACGTTTGTGGCGCCGCCGCGGCCGACTGTCATTTTGCGGGGAGCAAACGATTCAAGCCCGCGATACGTCTTTCCGTCATACTTAAAAGAAAACGGCATCTGCGCGGGATTCGCGACGACATCGTCGAAAAGCCTGCGGCCCGCTTTAACGTTCAGTGCGTTTTTGTTCATATTCCGGCACCTCTCAGAAATTACGGTCTTATTGTTATCATGCAGCAGCCGTTGGAGTCGATGTCGAAGGAATAGCTGCCGTCGGGGTTCTTCTCAAGAACTATTTTCCCTTGAGGGTCAAACGCCGCGAGCGCCGGTGCGATTCCGGTTGTCTCGAACGTGACCCTGCGGTGCTTCCTGTTTTCGCCCTTCCAGTCGTCGGCGGCGAACACGAACAGCGCCCTGGAGCCGTCGTCTTCGCGCGAATTCATTTCGCCCACCACCAGCGGCAGGCCGTCGTCCGCTTTGAGATTGCGGAAATAACCGGTGTTCAGCGATTTGACGGAAACGATCGAAGAGCCATCGATGTCGGCGACCGTGTCGAACCCTACAAAGTGGGTGGCGGTGGAGAGGTACTTCATGTAAAGGGGCGCCATCGCGCGGATTTCGCCGTTGACCTTGCGCAGGCGGTCGTACTGGACGGTCTTTTCGCCCTTTTCGTCGAGGACCTGGTTGTACCACCAGCCGGCCGTGTAGCATGCCCAGGTGATGTTTTCAGCGCCGAAGGCCATCGAACTGAACGCCTGGAAGCGGAGCATGTCCTCGTTCATCCACCCCTGGGGCACGTGGGAGTTGACCTGCAGAATAATCCACATGGAGCGGCCGGTGCGACGGCAGGCGTCGGCGACCGTGACCAGATTCTCGTAGCACTTGCGGACCGTGGTGCAGTACACGTAAAAGTCGTAGCTGATGTAGTCGGCGGGAACGAGCTCGCAGTATTTTTGAATGTGCTCGTCGTAGGTGCTCGTGCCGAGCTGGCTGAGGGCCTGGTCCTCGGTGTTTTTGGAGACCGAGGCGTAGTTGGGGTAGAGGTTCAGGTACGGGAACTGCTTCGGGAACGCGCCGTTCACCGCGTCGAAGATCTTTCCGTAGTGCGGGAAGTCCAGCGCGGAGGGTTCGTCACCGATGTCGATGCCCCAAATTGCCGGGTGGTCCTTGAACTTCGCCGCCGCGTCAAAACAGCGGCTGAGCGGATTCTTTGCCTCAAGTGTGCCGGCGTTGTCGCCGTCGCCGCCCCACCAGCCCGGAACGATTCCCGAGACGATCGCGCCGACTCCGTGCTTCGCGAACAGGTCCAGCGTCTTCTCGTCGTAGTCCATGCAGATCACGAAGTCGATCCCGCAGTCCGCCAGATCCTTCACGTGCTGCTCGGTCCTGGCGTAGGGTTTGAGGTGGTAGGTGCCTATATTCAGGCGTTTTCTGTCCATTCGGGTGTTCATAGTGTTCTCCTCTTGATATTCTTTTTAAATAACTCGATATGCTTTTTAACCTATATTTAGGGAACGCCGCCGCTTGTCACGGAGCGCCGTCTTCAAACATGAGAGGAATTCCCAGCGCCTCAACCTTGCGGCAGTAGTCCGCGACTCTGTCCGGAAGATAGTCCTCGAAACGGTGGCCGTCGAAGCCCACGCTCAGCTTCACGCCGGATTCACGAACGATGTCCTGCTTCGCGGGGTCGGCGAAAAAGTCGAGAACGTACTGGTGCTGGTGGTAGTGGTGGGTGGGATCGTAGCTCACGTTCATCTCCCAGAAAATGTTGCTGGCGGCCATTTCCCGGAAATAATCGAGGGGCTTGACGCCGATGCGCTCCGCGTAGGCGAAAAGGTCGGTGTGGGCAACCCCCGCGAGGCAGTGAAGCTTCGACGCGTAGCCGAACAGATCGCCGCCGGTTACTGAACCCTGCCAGTCGAGGTTCTCGATGAGGCAGTAGTCGAAATAGGAGATGTCGCAGTTTTCCGGCAGGGCGTGGTTCGTTCCCGGCAGCGTGTTCAGCTCGATGCCGCGCAGAATTTTGATGCGGTCGCTGTACTTTTCGCGAACCAGGTTGATGTGGTCGTAGTAGCGCCTCAGGCAGCGGCCGTAGTCGCAGCCCTTGAACGTGGCGGGGTCGATATTGAAGAACTCGAACCGCTGAAAGCCCACGCCGTAGTTGTGGTCCGTGAAGCCCAGCAGCTCGATTCCGCCGTCGATCGCGGCGCGCACCACGTCTTCCGGGTCGTCCTTCCCGCAAAAAGAGTAGTAGGTGTGTTCGTGAAGGTCCTGAATCATTAAATTTTCTCCTTCCCGTGAACGGTTGAGTGAATTATAGCACAAAGTGAACGGAAAATATACGGGGAATCAAATTCACGCGACTTTCAACAAGCGTTCTTGTGGGATTTTTAAGGAAAACGTAGTACAATAAGGCCATACCCGCGCCGGATTAATAAAGGAGCGCGGAGGCAGGAGGGCATTCATGGCGGAAAGAAAGACTATAACGGTTGCGGCGGCGAAAAAAGCGCCGGAGACCGCGGAAGAGTGGCTGAAAATCGAAAGAATACCGATCGACAAGACGCCGTGGAAGGATGTTTATCCGGCGGAGTGCGGGGCGTTCGCTCAGGTCGTATTCACGCCTGAGGGCGTCGCGGTGAGGCTGACGGCGCTTCAAAGCGACCCGGTGGCGGAGTGCTTCGAGGACGACGGCGACGTGTGGGCGGACGACTGCCTCGAGTTCTTCCTGATGCCGGACAGCCGCACAGGGGTGTACATGAATTTCGAGTGCAACTCAAACGGCGCGATTCTGGTCGGCAGGGGAACGGGCAGGCACGGACGCGAGAAGGTCTTTCCCTGCGGAGGCAGGCACGCCCTCAAAGTGAAGGTCGAAAAAGACGGTCAAAGCTGGTCGGTCGAATATTTTGTGCCGGAGAGCGTTCTCGGCGGGGTGTATATGCCGCGTGGCAACTTCTACAAGTGCGAGGAGCGGGTTCCCGCAAGGGCCCACTTTCAGTGCGCGAACTTCGTGAAGGCGGAAAAACCGGACTTTCACAGGCCGGAGTGCTTTGCGGAAATTCACATTGCGGACGCCGCGGAGGTTGAAAAAACCGCCCCGGATGTGCTAAAATAACACGGAAAATCAGCGGAAAGGCAGTTGAACCATGGCTGCGGTTACCTACAAACTTATTAAACAGTGCCCGCGCACGGGCGCGAGGCTCGGCAAGCTCATAACCCCCCACGGCGAGATCGACACGCCGGTGTTCATGCCGGTTGGCACGCAGGCGACGGTGAAAGGGCTGTCCCCTGAAGAACTCAAGGACCTCGGCGCGAAGATCATTCTCTCCAACACCTACCACCTCTTCCTGAGGCCGGGGCACGAGCTGGTGGCGGAGGCGGGCGGTCTTCACAAATTCATGAACTGGGACGGCAGCATCCTGACGGACAGCGGCGGGTTCCAGGTGTTCTCGCTGAGCGACCTGCGCAAGATCACGGAGGAGGGGGTGGCTTTCAGATCCCACCTGGACGGCGCGAAGCTGTTCCTGTCCCCCGAGAAGGCGATGGAGATCGAGAACGCCCTCGGCGCCGATATCATGATGGCCTTCGACGAGTGCACGCCTTATCCCTCGACGTACGACTACACAAAAAGGTCGCTCGAGCGGACGACGAGGTGGGCGGAGCGGTGCCTTAAAGCGCACAAAAATACCGAAAAACAGGCACTTTTCGGCATCGTGCAGGGCGGCACGTTCGCTGACCTCAGAAAGAAATCGGCGCGCGAGATCGTTTCGCTCGACTTTCCGGGCTACGCGATCGGCGGACTCAGCGTGGGTGAAGCGACCCAGACGATGTACGACATGCTGGAGGAGACCGTTCCCGAGCTGCCGGACGACAAGGCCAGGTACCTCATGGGCGTAGGCAGGCCGGACAACCTGGTGGAGGGCGTCATGCGCGGCATCGACATGTTCGACTGCGTGCTCCCGACAAGAATCGGCCGCAACGGCACCGCGCTCACTTCAAAGGGCAGGATCATCGTTCGCGACGCAAAATACGCCCACGACTTCACGCCCATCGACCCGGAATGCGGCTGCCTCGCCTGCAGAAAGCACACCAAAGCGTACATCAGGCACCTTTTGAAGGCCGGCGAAATGTACGGTCTCAGGCTGGTCACGATCCACAACCTTTACTACCTCACCCACCTCATGGAGGACATCAGGAAGGCCATCGCCGAGGACAGGTTCCCGGAGTTCAGAGAGGAATTCTACGAGAAACTCGGCGGAAACAGGTGCTGAGAAACCGGAAACGCTTTCTGAAAAAAAGAAAACGCTTTCCGAAAAAAACGGAAATGTGTTCCGGGTATGGAAAAACGACAGAAAATCGGGTATAATACGAAATACCGGATAAGAAAACAGGGCCGCGAAGGCCTGATCACAAACGGAGGTTATTTATGATTAAGAACAAACTGCTGACCGCGGCCGGTGCCGCAGCCGCGACATTTGCCGCAACGGCAATGAACGTTTTCGCCGAGACAACCGGCGCCACGACAGGCGACGCCGCCACCACGGGCACGGATACCGGAACGCCGGCCGGAACGGGTCTGCCCTTCAACATGCCCATGTGGGTGCTTATAGTTATTTACGTGGTCGTTCTCGGCCTGCTCTTCTACTTCCTCATCATCAGACCGCAGAGAAAGCGCAAGAAGGAAGAAGAGGAGATGAAGAACAGTATCTGCCTCGGACAGGACGTCGTTACGATCGGCGGAATCTGCGGCAAGATCGTCAACATCAAGGACGACAACATCACGATCCAGACGTCGATCGACAACACGCTGATCGAGTTCAAGAGCTGGGCTATCCGCGAGGTCAAGAAGGAAGAGACCGACGACGCGGCGGACAAGAAATAATTCCCGTCAGCGGGAAGACGACAAACCGGAGACGGGGGACAGCGCGGATTGTACGATTCTGATGCTGCCGCGTTTTCGGTTTTGTTTTAAGAAAGCGCCGGTTTAATCCGCACTTTCTTGGAAAACGGGTCGAAAACGGCCCTCTGCAACCGATTAATTTAAGACAAAAGAGAGCAAAGGAGGTTCCGATGAAGAACCCTGCCAGAAAGATAATACGCGAAGTTGCCGCCGCGGTGACGGCTGTAATTATGATTTGCGTCGCGCTCGCGGGCTGCGTGAATCCGAACGGACCGGACGGTCCCGAACCAACGGAGGAACCTGTTGAAATGAGAGATATTTCCAACGATACTAAATTTGCCAAAACGGTAGTTTACGCAAACGGCGCCGCCAACTCGGTTCAGGCGCGGTACACCGACGGCACCAGGGCAGGCTACGAGGTCTTCAACAAAAACACGAAGATCACCCAGAACCTGAACACCGACGGCCGCCTCGGAATCACGAAGATCGAGAGCACGTCGGGCGCCGTTTTCGCCGAGGGCAGCATTATGAATGCGTACGTTATCGACGCGAACGGAACGGTGCGCACCGACAACAATTCGATGACGCCCGGACGCATCAACACGACCAGACTCGGATATTATTACTACGAGGTGTTCACGCGCGACCAGGAATTCTGCACCCCGGACGGCGGCGACGAGTTTGACAAGGTTACAAATCTAAGCGACTTTGACGGCGACTGGTCATCCTCAGGCGACGCCGAGGCAATTATGAAAAAGGGTAAATCCGTGACGCTGAACGTTGTCGGCGCCACTGACCCCAACATCTACAAGGGGCTCCTGACGGCTGTTCCGAAATCGGACGTGACGCACATCGCGGTGACGATAGCGGCGTTCGGCTCCGGCGGCAGATGCCAGTGCTTTTTCGTCGACAGAACGTCGAGGGAGTTTAACGCAAGGCAGAGCATCGAATTCGTGCTCGCGTGCGACGGACAGCCGCATACGTATCTTATCGACATTTCCTCTCTGCTCGACGACGACCTGGCGGGAATCCGCTTCGACATGGGCCAGATTCCCGGCGAGAAGTATATTATCTCATCCGTTAAGGCGGTCACGCTTGGCGGCATGGTCAAGGCGAAGGGCGAGCGCACTCTCGACGTATATCCGGACAAGATTCACCAGAGCTTCAGGCTGCTCGCGTCAACGGGCTACCGGGCCGTGAAGGAGTTCGGTATGGTCTGGGAAATGCCCGCAAGCAAGGTCAAGGCGTTCCAGGCGCGCGACTTGAGCGGCGCCCACAACGACCCTGCGGAGCTCGACCCGAACACGGTCCAGTACGTTGCGTTCTCGGTGAAGGATGCCGGAACGATAGGTATTATCATTCCCGACGACGGCTCCACGCTTAAAACGACGGTCGAGCTGAAGGACGGAAAGTATATCGTGAAGCAGGTCGCGGGCGGCGAACTCAACCTGAAGGCGGGCGCGGACGTCAGATTCGGCCACAGACTGTATACCGACGAAACCGGCGAGTTCAAGACGATCGAAAAGACGGCCTGGCTTGAGCGGAACCCGCTGAAAGAGGAAAACTTCACGATTGAAGAGGGCTCCTCTCCGGGAACCAAATTCATAGGCTACGACACGCTGAAGGGCGCGTACTACTTCACGGGCAGCGGCCACGGCTTCGACACCGCGTTCAGGCAGGAGTACAGGAACAAGTACTTCACGTACAAAATCACGGCAGAAACCGATTCCGCGGACAGAACGATATTCATCCGGATGAGGTCGACTCCGGGCTCGCTTGAGTGCGCCGCGCTTCTCGACGAAAACGATATGCTGCTGCCGGTTCCGGTCGAGGTTTGCAAGAATTTCGACTGCGAAAAGGAGGAGAAGATATACGACCCGCAGGACAAGTCCTACGGCGACACGGTGTTCCCGGTGGTGCTTGACAGAGGCGAAAAGTACACGTTCACGGACCTGCACCTTTACATGAACTGGGGCAAATACCAGTTGAAGCAGCTCTCGTCGATCCAGTTCTTCGTGTCCTACTACCACCTCTCGACAGGCGTCAGCGAGTCGAACTGCATAAGCTTCTACGGCGTGTTCGGCAAGGACGGCTTCCTGCTCCCGGACTTCAGAGGACACAGCGGCATCCGCTGGAACACGGACCCGCAGTTCACGTCCGTGGGGCGCTGCAAGGCGGTGTCGTATTATGACAACAGCGGGAACCTCGTGATGCCTGAGTACACGGGCTCGAAGATCAACTGCTCCG
Organism: Mageeibacillus sp. UBA1212; assembly: GCA_002309655.1. Lineage (GTDB taxonomy): Bacteria > Bacillota > Clostridia > UBA1212 > UBA1212 > UBA1212. The sequence goes on along the minus strand of DBXM01000023.1, from coordinate 40,086 downwards.
GACCGTCCTACGCCGACCTCGAGTATTCGTACGTTTCCGACTGCGGCTCGTTCAAGTACACGCTGAGACACGTCGAATTCCCGCAGAACGACGAGAACAGAACCTACTACACCCTCGACCTGACGTTCCTGAAAAATCTGACGCTCAAGGACGTGCGCTCGCAGCTGAACCTCCTGTCCCAGGACAGCCGCAACCAGACGTTCAGCGAGCTGAGCTACATTGACGCGGACGGGAACAGAGCCCACGTCGATCTCAAAAACGACCTGATCAAACGTGACGAGGTGCAGTACAAGCTCAATGCCGGAGGCGGTTATTACGCCTACTACCACAGCAACAAACCCGTGCCTACCGGGAAGATCGAGGGCGAAGAGGACCCGATGAACTACGCGATAGTCATCAGGAGCGCCGACATCACGATCGGCGGCAAGAAGTGGGAAGGCAACTTTATTCTGCGCGACAGCTTCGAGCGCAACGTCAACTTCTCGGCCCTTTCGCTCGACCTCGGCAAGACTACGTTCAAGAAGGGCGACAGAATCAGGCTCGAGGTAATCATGCTGCCCTGGGCGAACAGGGACCTCGCCAGCGATGAGAACGTTCAGATGGTCTACGAGGATTCGGTTCTGAAGTCGCAGACCGTGACCGCCGCGGTGGGAACAGTCATAGAAGACCCCACGCTGCCACGCGTGAAATGCGTCGACAACGCCTGTGAATTTACGGTAACCGGCGGCAGGAACAGGATCGTCGTGCGCGCGGACGGCTTCACGGTGCTGGGAAGACCTGTTATCGAGAAGAAGACCAACGGAGGCGAGTGGGAGCCCTACGACACGTCGGTTCACGAATTCGACGGCTACCAGGTGCACTTCCTGAGGGACGGAACGTACGGCTACTCGTTCGTTTTCGAGCAGGCGAGTCCGGACGACTCGGTGTCGTTCAGGGTGAGGCTGGGGTAAAGGAGAGCGCGGCCCCGCATGGATTTTTTAAAAGCGGTTCTTGAAAGCGAATACGCGTCGAAGCTGAACCTGAAGCCGCTCGGCGCGGAGTTGGACGTCGAGCAGGCGGATTTTGACGGTTACGGGAATTGTTACTGCCACTGCTGCGCCGCCGCGAATACGGAGTGCCTGCTGCTGTTTTGGCCCTACGTCCCCCACGCGGTTCCCGAGCCGGGAACGGCCTACGTGGACAGCTACTACTACGCGTCGCAGAGCGTCTACAGGGCGAAAAGCGAACTGCTCCGGTTTGCGCGCGGCTTTTTCCCGGAGGCTGATACGTATATGGGAAGCTACAAGGCACTCGTGAGAAGTACGGGAATCGGCGCCAGCCTTTACAACTCGCTTATCTATATTAAGCCGTTCGGGACGTTTTTCTGCATGGAGGTCATAGACCTGAAAAATCGGGAAGCCGTCTGCTATCCGGAAGCTCTTGTGGAAGAGCCGCGCGACACGGACGAATGCCTGATTTGCGGCCGATGTTCGAAAAGTTGCCCCGCGGGTGCGCTGCTTCCCGGAAAGCCCGCAAGCGAACGCTTCGTGCGCGAAAAATGCATCAGGCAGAAGCAGTTTGAGGACGTCTCCCCGCGTGATCCGTCGAACGTTATCAGAGGGAACCGGCTGCTCGGCTGCACGGAATGCCAGCTGGCCTGCCCGCTAAATGCCGGCGTTGCCGCGAAAATGACGAGGCCGCCCGCGGAGTACTACGAAATGTTTGACCTCGACACTCTGGCGAAGGCGTGCGTCACCCCGGGCTTCAAGAAGAGCCGGTACGCGGAGGTGTTCGGGTACAACTACATGAAGCCGCGCAGGATCCTCGGCCACGTGCTCGCGGCGATGGTGAACGACGGCTTCGAAAAGCACCGCGCCGTCGTGGAGGAATGCCTCGAAAAGGGGAACCCGGCGTTCCGGGACGTTATTGAGGGATTCCTTGAGATTTATCAGTAAGAGATATAAGGCTTTTTTGGGATTGGGGGCAGCCCGCGCGGGCTGCCCCCAATCCGTTAATCATATTTCCCGGAAAAACGTTTTCGTCCGCAAACGCCTGTCACGCAAAAGGATTTTCCGCGGAAGAACTATAATACGCAATCAGCAAATCCACCACCCGGCCGTAGCTGTGGGTTCCGTCGGAGATGTCGTTCGATTTCAGATACGAGTCGTTGACCGCCTCGGAGACCTTGCTCACGACTTCCGCCTTTTTGCGGTAGCTGTCCCAGATCTCGTTCGAGCGGCGCATGTCGTTCGAGATGCCTTCGGCGTCGATTTCGGGCGACTGCCAAACGGCCGCCCACTTGTCGCGGTCGAAGTTGTAAAGCTTGTTCATCGCGTAGCAGAAGCCGCTGTAGTAGCCGCTGTAAATATATAGCGGGTCGTCGGAACAGATCGCCGCGAGGTAGCCGATGAAGTTGGCCTCGTCCTCCTGCGCGAATCCCAGCTGGTGGGCGAGCTCGTGGCACGCGACGCTCGGAAGGTCGTACGCCGGCGCGTTCTTGTTGACGATCGACTCGGTAAAGACGATCGGGAATATGCCGGCGATCTGTTCGTAACTCATAATTTCGGAAAAGAGCGCGGCTTTCGGCGGAGTGAACCTTCCCGAGAGACACGAAAATTCCTCCGCGGCCTTGGCGTATCCGGCGGGCGACGCTGACAGAATCTCCTGGGCGCTTCGTGAATCGACAACGAAGCCCTTTTCGTCAAGCGGCAGCCCCTGCCTCGCCTCGGTCGCTTTTTTGCCTAAATAAAGGCAAAGTTTTTCGAGGGTCTCCGTGTCGGTGTTCTCGACGTCGAGGCCCGAAAGCTCCTTGAAGGTGAGCGATTTGTAGTTGATCCCGCCGTAGACAAAGAAGTTGCCGCCGATGAGGAGCGCGGCGACCAGAAGCATTACAAGGAGCCGCGCGAAACCTGCAGGTTTTTTGGGGGCGGGGGCGATGATGCGCGCGGATTTTTTGTTCCGGACGGCTCTGACGGTGCAGATGACGAGGCCCGCGACGAAAAGAGCCGCCATTATTATGACAAGCGTCTCGCCGACCGAAAACGGGAACAGCTTCGCGACCGATTTCATAGGCTGAGTGATCACAGGGAAGACGCGCGAGGTGTAGATTTCATAAGTCCGGGTCCTGTCGTTCGAGGCGAACCTGTAGATGAGGAACCACACCAGAAGGCGCAAAGCCGCGGCGCCCGCAACGATTGTCGCGACGCGGCGGAAACGGTATTTTCGAAAAAACTCTTTAAGCTTGTTGCTCCCGGATTTCATAACTGTCCCTCTGTTTTTGTTTCGGTTCCTGCCGGCATCGCGCCAGTCGTTTTCATATAACGCTTTTATTATACAGTGAAAAGGCTTAAATAACAATAAAAAACCGGAACCGGGCGACCGGAAAAAGCGACCGGAAAAAGTTTCGAAACATGAGAAAAAAACACGGACAGGTGTTTACTTTTTTGAAAAACGTGGTATAATATAAACGGAAGGAGGCGCTTGAAATGTTCAGTAAAAATCTGAAATACTACCGGCTCAGAAAACAAATGAGCAAGAAGGAACTCGCCGAAAAAGTCAACGTGACTCCGATGGCAATCACGAACTACGAAAACGGCGACAGAAAGCCGAACATGGAGACCATGAAGGCGCTGGCGGACGCTCTGGACGTGCGTGTTACCGACTTTTTGGCGGTTCGTAACGGGCGGATAGTTTTCAGCCACGGCGGGTTCAGGAAAAGCAATTCGCTCTCGGCCGAACAGCAGGAATATGTGCGCGAGTTTGTCGAAGAGTATTTCAGCCGTTTTATGACCGCGGTGGAAATTCTTGGGGGAGACGTGCTTCCCGCTGCGCCGCAATGCCATGCGCTTCCCCTTTCCGGCGACGCCGAGAAAAATGCCGCCGCTTTGAGAACTCACCTCGGATTTGCGGAGAGCGGGCCGATAGAGGATCTGACTGGAAAACTTGAGAATAAAGGAATACTTGTCTGCGAATGCAAAGTGAACAACAAGTTCTCGGGAATGAACGGCCTTGTGGACGGAAGACCTTTTATAGTCTTGAACCCGGAGATGAATCCTGAGAGAAACAGGTCGACGATTATTCACGAGCTGGCTCATCTTATGTTCCGCTGGCCGGAAGACATGGAAGAAAAGGCAATTGAAAAAATGGCGACGGCCGTTGGCGGTGCGTTTTTGTTCCCGAAAACCGACGCGATCCGCGAACTTGGAATACGCAGGTCTGCGGTGACCGGAGATATGATTCTCGTGGCCAGGGAATACGGAATTTCGATGCTTTTGCTTGCGAAAAGGGCTGAAATCTGCCGGATCTTACCGTCAACCGCCGCAAGAGCGTTTTACGTCGTGGCTGCGAGAGCCGGGTGGCAGACAGCGGAGCCTTCAAGAATTCCCGCGGAAAAACCCGCATTGTTTGAACAATTGGTTTACCGCGCGGTGAACGAGGGCGAAATCAGTGTCCAGCGCGGCGCGGAACTGCTTGGTGTTCCTTATGACAGCATCGCGCCAATGCTGGCGGCAGTTCAGTGAGGGACGGAAAAACTCTGACAGACAATACATTCAATAAATAGCAATGAAAAAGATTTTGAATTAAAGGCCGGGCAACGGCTCACAACGGAGGGAATAATATGCCGCGTTTTATGGTTAAAAACAAGTTTACTTACGGCCGCGTGAGGCAGGAAGACTACTCGTACAGGCCGGATTTCACGCCTTATTCGTACTCGAACAGGACGGTGAGCTCGCAGAACTACGTTCCGGAGCTGTTTCAGACGGAGGACGCCGCGGAGAAGCGATTCTTTAAGATCTCGGGCGAAAATCCGGTCGAAGAGGCGCTTCCTGAGACGTGGAAAAAGCTTTTCAAGAGCGTTTCTGGCTTCAGGATTTCCTGCGCGCATGGGCGGAAAGAGGACGGAATTATCAGGTTCACGCTTTTCGGAGCAGGCGGGGAGAGCTTCATGACGGTCGATTCGGTCGCGGACGCGGCCGGCGAGGGAAGGTGCTTCACTGTCGAGAGAATGGATTTCGAGCCGGTCAGGTATCTCCTGGAGTGCGCCGCGGGCGACGAAGTCTCGCTTAAGATCGGCCCGGTTTACGTCAAGAACACCCTCGGCGAATGGGGCGGCCAGGCACATTTCTACAATGCCGGCGGCGACGCTTCGATTGCCGACAAGGGGACCGCGCTCTCGCTCCGGATAAACGGAAGAGGGTACTTCGAGGCGCTCGATCTGCCTACCGACGCGGGCGGCTGCTACAGCATGAAAATGCCGCTCAGAAATACCGTTTTCGCTGTCATCAGGAATCTTTCGGACGCAAAAAGAATAACGGTCAGCTTCGCTGCGGACGGCGGAGATTTTTCGCCGGAAAACGCGGTCACGCTCGACCTTAAAGAAGACAATGAGCCGCACGCGTACTATTTCAACCTCTCGGCATGCCCGGGCTGCGAGGGACGGCTGACGTCACTCAGGTTCGCGAGCGAGGGAACCGGAGAGATTGTTTTTGAAAGGTACTCGTTCGAGCAGGAGACGCCGCTTTACGAGCCGCTCGCGGAAATCGTCGAGTGCACCGCGGAGCCCGACAAGGACACGTTTTTCGTGCGCGGCAGATTTCCCGGTAATATTTCCGCAGCGGGACTGGAAAACCTTGCGGAATTTAAAGGCGGGAAGCTCTCCGTATATGCGGGAACGATGGCCGACGACACGGGCTTCGGACCGTACAAAGAGACCGTCTCGGGCAAGAAATATCTGGCATCGGCTGCTTTTCCGGAAAATATCGCCGCGGGCGCGGAATTCGTTATCGAAAACGTTCCGTTCAGGGACAACGTAACGACGTTCCTGCCATATCAGATGCTCGTTTTTGCCGAAAAAGAGGGAAAAACGCAGTGCCTGTGCGACAGGTTCTACATTGAGAATTTCGAGTGCCTCGACGTCAATCCGTACAGGTTCGAGCTGCCGGCGCTGACCGTGAGTATTACTGATTTCGGAGCGAAGGGCGACGGCTTCACCGACGACACCGCGGCGATCCAGAAGGCGATAGACAGCGTTTCCTCTTTCGGAGGCGGCACGGTCGTTGTTCCCGGCGCGGATGGGATCTACGGCAGACGGTTTATCGTAACGTCTCTTCTGATGCGCGACAACGTGGAGCTGCACCTTGAAAAAGGAGCGGTTCTCTGGCAGTCACAGCTGCGCCGCGACTACACATACGAGCCGGCGTACGGCCACGACGATATCATTCCCGGCATCAACTGGACCCACAATCTCCACACCGCCAACCTGCCCCTGATCCAGGCGGCGAACAACCGCAACATTAAAATAACCGGTCACGGCGCAATCAGGATGCTCGACACCGGCTCCGAAGAGAACGTGGGAATGCCGGGCTACTCGGTGGGTTGCTACAGAAGGATTCACTGCATCCCGCTTGGATTCTTCCTGTGCAAAAACGTGGAGGTCAGCGGCATCGAGATCATCCGCTCCAACAACTACCATACGTCGTTCAACCACTGCGAAAACGTCTACCTCGCCGACCTTAAGCTCCACCGCGTCAAATGCGTCAGCGGCGACGGACTCGGCGTCTGCGGAGCGAAAAACGTTTTTGTAAACCGCTGCTTCTTCCAGTCCAACGACGACGCGGTGGTCATGTCGACGCACTACCACGACCCGCGCGGCCTGCTCTGGTGGACCAACACCAAGGGCGAGGACAACAGCGTGCGCCACATCACGGTGCGCCACAGCTACCTGAATTCCGGCGGCGGGAAGGCGATCTGCTTCATAACCTGGGGCACCAGCGACCCGATCCAGGAACGCGAGGAGATCAGCGACGTCGAAGCCACCGACAACTACCTTACGTGCGTGAACCCTGTCGGCGCCTGGTTCGACAACCCGTACAACGGAAAGCAGCCTTTTGACAACACCGAGACGGACGACTACTCGCCGGTGAAGTGCGTGCGCATTTTCGGCAACCGCTACAACGGGAACTGCACCCTCGGCCCGATCAAGGCCACCGACATAATAACCGACTGCGGCATCACGTCGACCTCCGACTTCCGGAACGGCGACTTCACGCTGGGCGGCTTCGCGAACTGGACCTTAAGACCCAACAAGACCCCTGAATCCGTCCACACTGTCATCTACGCTGACAAGGAAAAGGGCTGCATCGAGCACTTCGAATACGGCAGGGTTTCCGCCTCTGAGGGACTCAGGCTCGCGAACGGCCGCCACGTTTTCAGGTGCGAACTCCTCACGGGAGAGAGCGGCGCGGTGCTTTTCGCGGAAAAAATACTGACGGGCGAGCGGATCGCATCCAAAATGGTTGTCGCGACGACACCTGTTGACGCTTCTTTAGAGTTTACGGTCGACGGCGCGGACGGCGGCGAGGACGTATACGTGGGCGTCGAAAACGCCGGCATTAATCCGGGCGGCTTTGCTGTGTTTGATTTCTGCAGGATCGAGAGCAGCGTTGACGGGGAGTCGATAGCCGCGGCGGCGCGCGCGAAACTCACAGCCTCGCTCGGCAAAATGTTTGACCTCCCGGAAAACTCGTCGGCGGAAAACGAGAACAAAAAGGTATATCTCAGGTGCAAAACAATGAGCGGCGAGACGTCTCTGCGCACCCTTGGAGAATATACAGAATTCAGTCTGGAATGCGCTTTTAGGGCGAACGACTACGACTATTCCCGCGTCCGCAACGGCTTCGGCTTCAGGACGGCCTGCGGCGAAAACGGCTTCTATGAGCTTCGCTTCAACGTTCCTGCGAAAACGCTTGTCTTCACATCGAACTTCGGCGGCGTCACGCGTGAACTCTTCCGGCGCGAGGACTTCTTCTTCACGTCGCTTGATTTTCACAATTTCCGCCTTGAAACAGGCAAAAACTCGGTGCTCGTGTGGATCGACAGCGGCCTGTTCTGCGAGATTCCCGCCCCTGCCAGAACCGGCTTTGCCGAGGTGTTCATGACCGACATGGACGCGTCGCTGAACGGGCTTTCGGTGGAATAAAATCCGCGCGGGCTGCGTGAAAAACCGCCGGATCCGGTTGGAAAAAACGGAAATATCAAAAAACGCGCAGAAAAATATTTCCCGCTCTTTACAAATTTGGAAAATGCGTTAGTATTGTTCCGGGAGGGGATAATATGGGACGCAAAAACGAAGATAATTTTGGCGGAACGGAGAAAAAAGTAAGAAGGCTGCTCGGAGAACTCGGGATTCCGAGGACCGGCCAGGGGTTTTCGGTCGTGGCGGACGCGGTCGTGATGGCGCTTGAGAGCGAAGAAGTGTACGGGTCGCTGACCAAGGAAATTTACCCTGAAATAGCAAAAAAACGCGGGAAATCCGCGGCCGCGGTTGAGAAGGCCGCGAGGGAGGCGCTGCAGAAAGGCTGGACGGTTGGGGACAGAGAGAGGTTCAGAGAGGTTTTCGGAGACAGCTACCGGCCCTCGAAAGGCAGACCAACCGTGGGCGAATTCCTGACGGCCGCAAAAGATTATCTGGATTTTGCGGCGTGACTCTGCTATTATATGCGCGCCGGTGAAAAGAGCCGGCCCGCGCGTATAATAAGTATGGTCGCGCGGGCGAAAACAGGGAAGGAATGGGGCCCGGGTATTTGTTTTACAAAAGCACCCGGACTGGGTAAAACGTTTTGGAAATACTTGTTGTTGTGCTTGAGATCATCGGAACGGTCGCTTTCGCGGTGTCGGGAGCGCTCGTTGCCGTTGAGAAAAAGATGGACATTTTCGGAGTCGCGATTCTGGGCCTTGTGACCGCTACCGGAGGGGGAGTTCTGAGGGACGTGATCCTCGGGATACTGCCGCCGAGAACGTTCACGAATCCGGTGTACGCGCTCGTGGCGCTGGGGACCGCGCTTGTCATGTTCTTTCCGGTGCTGAGAAGGGCGAAGGGCGGATACAAAATATTCATGGACAAGCTGCTGCTTGTGATGGACTCACTGGGCCTGGCCATTTTTACTGTCGTAGGAATGAGGATTGCGGTCGAAGCGGGATTTCAAGACAACTATTTCCTTCTCATTTTCGTGGGAGTTGTGACGGGTGTCGGCGGAGGCATCATGAGAGACGTTTTCGCCGGCAACCGGCCGCATGTTTTCGTGAAGCATTTTTATGCGACCGCCTCGCTGCTCGGGTCGGTGGTCTTTCTTATCCTGCACTTTTTCGCGGGGGAGATCATTCCGATGATCGCGGGAGCGGCGGTGACGTTCGTGCTGAGGATACTGGCGGCGACGTTCAGGTGGAGTCTGCCGGTTGCGCACGGAACGGAGGAATAAGTGGAAAGACCGGCTTTTATGCGATTTTTTCCTGAATTTCCTGAATTTGTTGATATTTTATAAGATATCTGTTGACATTCCCGGTGGGGGGGTATAATAGGCTTAGAAGATTCTATTTTCGGTCGTGTTGAGCCCTTTTAAAGGAGTGGATATTCATGAAAAGGAAAACTATAATTACAATCCTCCTGGTAGCCGCTGCTGTGCTGGTCACAGGCGTTGGCGCATTTCTGACTGTTCAGGGAGTCAGGGCGAGCGGACACAGGACTAATTCACGCAATAAAGAAAGGACGCCGATTACTTCAGCGGTGGAATTCTTCGCCGGTTCCAAGACTGTTATTTCAGAAGATGATATTGAAGAGAAGGCCGGCTTTTCCACCGGCGGGACCGTAAAGATCGACGGAGAGGACTACTATTTCGGCTACACGCCCAATATGTTCTTCGGGAAGCGTTTCGCCATGAAGAAATTGAACGAGCAGGAGTCCGCGGAGATACTGACGGCCCGGGATATTACGGAGATTACCGCGTTTCAGGCGGAGTGCCTGACCCGCATGCTGACTGTTGACAAAGAAAAGAAGAGCGCGATCGACCTTACGTGGACGAATACCGGTACCGTAAGTCTCCGGACAGCTTACTATTACTACCTTGAGGACGCTACCGTCATCATTGTCAACGACTTCAGGAAGATGATAAAGGAAACAGATAAGGCGTGGATACTTGTGATACCGAATGGTGAAGAGGCAGGGTATCCGTTTGAGATTCCCGCACCGGGCGTGAACGCCATGTACCCCGAGGACGACCCGGACGGCGTGTATGCTGCCTGCCAGAAAGACCTTTTAAACTATCTGGAGGGAAAGACGGCGTAACCTGCGGCTCACCGGGAAGGGTTTTTCCCGAAAAATAGGTAAAAACCGGAACGATCCGCGGCCTTGGTTTTTTGGGGCCGCGGATTTTTTGATGAGGGAAGAGCAGAGGCGGAGGATTGCCGTCGGGTTTGCCGGCGGGTTTGCGGCGTTTTCGACCGATTCTTCTTGAAAAGCGGCGGGAGAAATGGTACAATATACGGGGTGTAAGAAAACACTTCACATTAAAATAGGCGGCATGCAGTTTTTGCTGTGCCGGAAAGGAGCAGAAGTATGATTTGGATAATTGTATGGGCTGTTGTGTTCGTTGTGATGCTTGTCATCGAGCTTGCGACAGCCGGTCTTGCAACGGTCTGGTTCTGCGCCGGAAGCCTTGTCGCCATGATTTTGGCTGCCTGCAAAGTACCGGTAGTGTGGCAGTTTGTTGCGTTCGCGACAGTATCAGTGGTACTGCTCGTGCTGACGAGACCGATTGCCAAAAAGCTGCTTGGGAGGAAGAAATACATGCCCACCAACAGCGACCGTGTGCTGGGCAGACGATGTATTACGGGCGAGGAAGTGAACAACCTTGCCGGAACCGGAAACGTTAAGATTGAAGGAATAGTCTGGAGCGCGCGCAGCGAAAACGGCGAAGTGATTCCCGCGGGAACGGACGTTGAAGTCGTCAGAATCGAGGGCGTGAAGGCCGTCGTGAAGCAGGTGGCGCCGGATGAGGCACCGGTCAGCGAAGCACCGGTCAATGAAGAATAATAGGAGGAAACCAAAATGACAGGACTTATTCTCGCACTGACACCGGGCGTTATCGTCGCGATAGTCGCGGTAGTCGCCCTGATACTCATAGTAATTATTTCAAGCATTAAGATCGTTCCGCAGGCCAAGGCCTACGTCATTCAGAGGCTCGGATCGTACTACACGACGTGGCAGACCGGCGTTCATTTTAAGATGCCGATAATCGACAAGATTGCGAAGCAGGTCTCGCTCAAGGAGCAGGTCGTCGACTTTCCGCCTCAGCCGGTCATCACGAAGGACAACGTCACGATGCAGATCGACACGGTCGTGTTCTACTGCATCACCGACCCGAAGCTCTTCACGTACGGCGTCGACAGGCCGATCACTGCTATCGAGAATCTCTCGGCTACGACGCTGAGAAACATTATAGGCGAGCTGGAGCTCGACCACACGCTCACTTCGAGAGACACGATCAACTCCAAGATCAGAGCGATTCTCGACGAGGCGACGGACCCGTGGGGCATTAAAGTGACCCGCGTCGAGCTCAAGAACATCATCCCGCCGGCAGAAATTCAGGACGCGATGGAGAAGCAGATGAAGGCTGAGCGCCAGAGACGTGAAGCCATTCTGAGAGCCGAGGGCGAAAAGCAGAGCAAGATCCTCGTGGCGGAAGGTCTCAAGGAGAGCCAGATCCTGGCGGCGCAGGCAGAAAAGGAGGCCGCAATCTTGAAGGCGGAGGCCGTGAAGGAGGCCAAGATCAAAGAGGCGGAAGGCGAGGCGCTGGCGCTTCGTACCGTTCAGGAGGCACAGGCGGACGCCATCAGGTATATCAACGAGGCACAGCCCGGAGACGGCTACCTGACGCTCCAGAAGCTTCGCGCGTTTGAGGCGGCGGCCAACGGAAGCGCCACCAAGATCATTATCCCGTCGGAGATTGCCGGCGTGGCGGGTCTTGCGGAAGGCGTGGTTCAGGCGGTCAAAAAGGACTGAACGCGGCGTTGCGCTCAATGATTTAATTTTATAGACAATGGGAGGGAGCCATCGGGACACAAGAACACGGTGCCCGGCGGCTCTTTTCCGTGAGAGAGGCCTTTTGCAGAGGGCAAAGGACGCGGGAAATGAAACTCATTATTGCCGAGAAACCGAGTCTGGCGCGGAATATCGCGGCCGCCATCGGGAACGCGAAAAAGGCAAACGGGTACATCGTGTGCGACGGCTACATTGTGACGTGGGCGTTCGGGCACCTTTTTTCGCTGTGCGATATTGAGGACTACACCGGGAAGGAGACTGTTCCCGGGGCGCCGAGAAAGTGGACGATGGAGGGGCTTCCCTGCTATCCGGAGACGTTCAGGTTTGCCCTAAGAAAAGGGGAAAACGGGCTTGTTGACGACGGCGTGAGGCAGCAGTTCGAGACGATAAAGGCACTGGCCCACAGGGAAGACGTGGACACCGTCATAAACGCAGGCGACGCGGACCGGGAGGGCGAGATCATCGTCAGGATCTGCATCATGAACGCGTTCGGGAACAACACCGGCTCCGGGAAGCTTGCCGCCGGCGGAAGGCAGCTGAAGAGGCTGTGGCTTCCCGACCAGACTCCGGAGACGGTGAGAAGCGCGCTCGCCGACCTTAAAGACGAGGCGGATTACGAGAACCTCGCGAGCGAGGGCTTCGCGCGCACGTACATTGACTGGCTGTACGGCGTGAATCTGACGAGATTCGCTACGATAAGGACAGGCAGGCTGTTGCGCGTGGGGCGCGTTATCGTGCCGATCGTGAAGGCGATTTACGACCGTGACATGGCAATCAGGTATTTCAAGCCCGAGAAGTACTTCGGAATCGTTTCCCAGGAGGAGACCGGCGGCTACGTCGTGCCGCTCACCAGCAAGCTGAAGATTCCCGGGGACGAGAAGGCCAAGGCCGAGGCGGTGTGCGCGCGCTACAACGCGGAAAAAGCGTTCGTGACGGCGAAAAAGACGAAAAAGGACACGCTGAAGCCGGGCAAGCTCTACTCGCTTTCGAAGCTCCAGAACGTGCTCGGTAAAAAGTACAAAATGCCGATGGAAAAGAGCCTGGAGATCGTTCAGAAGCTCTACGAGCAGGGGTATCTTACGTACCCGCGTACCAACTCGGAGTACCTGGCGTCCGCCGAAAAGGACAAGGTCAAAAAGGTGCTCGGCGTGGTTGCAAAGCTCGAGTACGACGTGGCTTTCCGCGACGACAAGAACATTTTCGACGACTCCAAGATCGAGTCGCACTCCGCCATCACGCCGACGTATATAATTCCCGACAAGACAAAGCTGACGCCTGACGAGCTGACGGTCTACTCGACGGTGATGCGCAGGTTTGCGGCTGTTTTCTGCAAGGAACCGTGCCTCGCGAACAGGACGGAAATTACTGTCAGCGTCGGAAAACTCGAGGATTTCGTGCTGAAGGGGACAGTTATCGTTCAGAAAGGCTGGATGAAGTACGACGACGCGACGACAGGCGAGAAGATCCTTCCGCCGCTGGAAAAGGGCGACGAGGTGAACATCAACTTCAAGCCGGTCGAAAAGGAGACGACCCCTCCGAAACACTACACGATCGAGACGCTGAACAACTACCTCAAGAATCCGTTCAGGGAGGAGAAGGCGAAGGCGGCCGAGAACGACGCGCAACCCGCCCAGGACGAGGGTTACGGAGCCGACGACGCAGAGGAGTACAGAATGATCCTCGAGGGACTGGAACTCGGCACCGAGGCGACCAGAACGGGCATCATCAACAACGCGATCAAAAGCAAATACATCGACCTGAAAAAGGACGTCTATTCGATCCTTCCGGACGGCGAGTTCCTGATTGAGAGTCTTGTCGCGATGAAGATATCGATGGACAAGCACAAAACTTCGGAACTCGGCAGGGTTTTGAAGCGGATTTTCCACGGTGAAATGCAGATCGGGCGCGGCGTGGAGCTTGCGGAGCAGCAGATCACCGAGGTGTTCGAGGGGGCAAAGGCTGTCGCGGCGCCTGAGACGGACACGGATTTCGGGTCGGTCGGCGACGTCGTCGGCAAGTGCCCTGTCTGCGGAAAGAACGTCGTGAGGACCTTCTTCGGGTACGGGTGTACCGGCTTCAGGGACAGCGGGTGCAAGTTCTCCGTGAATCTCTTCATCTGCCGCAGGGCGATATCCAAGGCCAATATGAAGCTCCTTCTCGAGACCGGAAAAACCTCGAAAATCACCGGGTTCACTTCCAAAAACGGGAAGAGTTTCGACGCGGCGCTGAAATTGGGAGAGGACAAAAGCAGGGCGGTGTTTGATTTTTGAAGCGGACGCGGCGGGAATCTTACCGGCGGTTTTGCTACACGACATGGAGAATTATGATGAAAACCGTTTTTAAACTGATGCTTTTTGCCGTCGCATGTTTGGTTGCCGTATCCATTACGGGAGTCGGCAGCGCCCGCGCAGTTTATGATGTGCCGTCGAAACCAATAAACGGAACCGTAGACGTTCAATCGATTCTGCACGAAGTGCTGACGGAAGAAGAAATCGCGGAGTCATATTCACGAATGGACACGCGGTATTGTCCGGAAAACTATACCGTGGATATTGATAAATACGTTATAGAATACGGCGTTTCCACAACGTTTTGGAAAAACGCAAAATGGACGGATTACCAAGGGTTCGCGGAAACGGTAGACAGTACTCCGACGGTATACGTGCCGGTTCTGGCCGGAATTCCCGACGGTCAGGGTCAGGTTAGAGAGAGAGTAATCGGACATTGCAAGGTTTATTATGACTTTTTCAAAAACCGCTATACAATGACTATGGTTATAAAGAACACAACCGCGCCGGGATTTGCCGAGGGAGAGAATGTCCACTTTTATGAGGAAATCGGGAACTATTTAAACAGTAACAACCTTGATGCAGATCAGGTCGTTATCATCAGATATCCGGGTTCGTATAACGATTTCAGTGAAAAGGCCGCGCTTATTTTCTGCGGGGAAGAGGTCGTTGTTTTCGACTTCGGCAACAGTTTGCATCTCGACAGTAAAGAAATCCGCGAAAAATCGTATTCTGTCGACGGGTACAGGGAATTGCGGCTGAATGTCGAGAAAAACGCTTACAGAGGGCTGAACCGGAACGCGAACCGGGTTCTATGGGTAACGGTTGCGGCGGCGTGCACTGTTTTGGCGGCCGCCGTTGTCATATTTTTGGTAATCAGACAAATTCGAGAAAACAATGCGAAAAAAGAGGAGAATTTTAAAAAGGAATGCGTCTGAAAAGCGAACAGATGCGCCGTTTTTCCCTGTTTTCACGTCCTTCATCCCGATTCGGGGCGCGAACGATGTTTTAAATTTATAAAACTGCCGGCGCGAAGGCTTCCGGAGCGGGAAAATAGCTGAATCGGGGCGACGAGGCCGCCAGTAGAGTATAATTCCAGGAAAAACAGGGTGTAATTCACGGCATTTTTGTGGGCCGAACAGCGTTCAAATGCTAAAATTGAATAGCGCTTAAAACGAAAAAAGTGTTTGCAATTTCACGCTTTTTTTAGTAAAAAATAGAAGTCCGGCCGGCGCCGCGCGAGGGTTTAAAATCAAGCCGCCGCGCAAAGGGAAAACAATCCGGCAGGGACACGAAGAACCGCGGGAACGCCGCGGGATACAAATGACAGACAGTTCACGGCCGGGGGACCATGCGCAAAAAATAAGGCGCAGCCAGCGGCACGGAACGAAAAGGGAAAGTGAAGGGTAATAATATCAAAATGAACTATTATTCGGATTCAATCGAAGATGTGCTGCGGGAAGTTAACGCGACCGCGGAAGGCCTTACGCAGCAGGAGGCGGAGGAACGCCTGGCGAGGAACGGCAAGAACAAGCTTGCGGAAAAGAAAAAGGTTCCGCTGATCGTCAGGTTTTTCAAGGAGATGGCCGACCCGATGATTCTCGTTCTGATTGCGGCGGCGGCAATTTCGCTGGTCACCGCCATCATCAACGGCGAGGGCTTCGCGGACGTCATTATAATCATGACGGTCGTCATCATCAACGCGATCCTCGGCGTCTACCAGGAGAACAAGGCGGAGAAGGCCATTGAGGCGCTGGCGGAAATGTCGGCGGCGACCAGCAAGGTCTACCGCGACGGCATGCTCAAGATCGTTCACAGCGAGGACCTCGTGGTGGGCGACGTGGTGGAGCTCGAGGCCGGCGACCAGATTCCCGCAGACGGAAGAATAATCGAGTGCCACAGCCTCAAGATCGAAGAGGCGGCGCTTACAGGCGAGAGCGTTCCCGTCAACAAGGTGATCGACGCCCTCAAGATGGAGGACGGCAAAAAGGTGCCTCTCGGCGACCGCAAGAACATGGTCTACATGGGCAGCACGGTCTCCTACGGAAGAGGCAAGGCGGTCATCGTGGCGGCGGGAATGGACACGGAAATGGGCAAAATTGCCGACGTTCTCGCAAAGACATCGGAGGGCGACACGCCGCTGCAGAAGAAGCTGGGCGAGCTCAGCAAGATTCTCAGCATCCTCGTGCTGGCGATATGCGTTGTCATTTTCCTCCTGGGAATAGGCAAAGAGTTCCTCGACACGAAAACGGTTACGCTTGACACCGTTCTCGCGACGTTCATGACGGCGATCAGTCTCGCGGTCGCGGCGATTCCGGAAGGACTTGCGGCGGTCGTCACGGTCGTGCTTTCCATCGGCGTCACCAATATGTCTAAGCGCAACGCGATCATCAGAAAGCTCACCGCCGTCGAGACCCTCGGCTGCGCGCAGATAATCTGCAGCGACAAGACGGGAACGCTCACCCAGAACAAGATGACCGTGGTGGAGCACAGGGGCGACAGCGAATCCATGACGGCTATCGCAATGGCCAGCTGCTCCGATTCGACCCTTGACGAGAACAACGAAGCGGTGGGCGAGCCGACGGAAAATGCGCTGGTGAACTACGCGTTCAAGCTGGGCTACCCGAAAACGCAGCTTTCGAAGGATTACGTTCGCGTGGGCGAGGCGCCTTTCGACAGCATGCGCAAGATGATGTCGACGGTTCACGAACACGACGGAAAGTTCGTGCAGTTCACGAAGGGCGCTCCGGACATGGTGCTCGCGAGGTGCGAATTCTACCTTAAGGACGGAAACGTTCTGCCGCTCGACGACGCGAAGAGAGCGGAGATCATGGCCGACAACAAGGCAATGGCCGACCAGGCGCTGCGCGTGCTTGCCGCTTCAGAAAAGTTCTACGACAAAATGCCGGAGAACCTTGAACCCGAGGCCCTCGAAAACGGTCTCATATTCCTCGGCCTCACCGGAATGATCGATCCCATCAGGCCCGAAGTCGTCGACGCGATCAAGGAGTGCAAGTCGGCCGGAATCCGCGCCGTTATGATCACGGGCGACCACCTGGATACCGCGGTTGCGATAGCGAAGCAGCTCGGAATTCTGGAAGAAGGCACGAAGGCGATCTCCGGAAGCGCGCTGGATGACATTTCCGACGAGGAGCTTGCTGCGACCATCGAGCAGTACCGCGTTTACGCCAGGGTGCAGCCCGAGCACAAGGTCAGGATCGTGAACGCCTGGAAGGACAAGGGCTACGTCACGGCTATGACCGGAGACGGCGTGAACGACGCCCCCAGCATCAAGAACGCGGACATCGGCGTGGGCATGGGCATCACCGGAACGGACGTCACCAAGAACGTGGCGGATATGGTTCTCGCGGACGACAACTTCGCGACGATCGTCGGTGCGGTCTCCGAGGGCAGAAGAATCTACTCGAACATCAGGAAGGCGATACAGTTCCTGCTCTCGTCTAATATGTCCGAGGTGCTGAGCGTCTTTGCGGCGACTTTGATGGGCTTCGCGGTCTTAAAGCCGGTGCACCTGCTCTGGATCAACCTGATCACGGACTGCTTCCCGGCGCTGGCTCTGGGCGTTGAACCCGCGGAGGCCAGAATCATGGAGAAGAAACCCAGATCTGCGAAGAGCGGCATTTTCTCCGACGGCGTCGGCTTCGACATCGTCTACCAGGGGCTGCTGACCACGGTGCTCACCCTCGCGTCCTTCTTTATCGGAGAGTATTTCGCGAAGGGCGCGGAGTTCCGGTTCACGAACATCGCCGACTGCGAGCTGGGTATGACCATGGCCTTCGTGACCATGAGCCTTGCGGAAATATTCCACAGTCTCAACATGAGAAGCCAGCGGGGAAGCATATTCACGCTGCACACCTCCAACAAGTTCCTGTACGGCGCGGCGATCCTCAGCCTGATACTGACGGTGGCGGTCATCTACATCCCCCACGTTAACGAGTGGTTCGGGTTCGCGAGACTCAGCGCCGCTCAGTTCGGCATCGCCTTCGGGCTCGCGTTCATGATGATTCCCTGCGTGGAACTGGTGAAGCTGATCCAGAGGGGCGTCGCAAAAGCGAAGAACAAGGGCTGAGTGCGAAAGGGCTAGACGCGCAGGCGCTGAGAGTTTTTCCGGAAAATTTCCGGAGAATAGCTTCGCGGAAAAATCAAAAATAATAATCAAGCGGGACAGGTGAGTAGGAGAATGCAACTCACCTGTTTCTCTTTTATAAAGGGCGAGATTTTGACACGATCCCGTGGAGGATTCCTTTTGACACGGGGCCGCGTTGGTGCTATACTGTCATAAGGTTCAAAGCGTCCGCGGAGCAGCAGAGAGGCATTTGAAAACCGTGACGCGGAAGAGACGGCGGGGCTTATTCCCGCATTAAATTTCGGAGAGGGAATTATGAAAGTATCGGAACTTTTGGGAAGGCGTTTTAAAGAGGCGCCGTCATCGTGCATTATAGACAGCCACAAGCTGACGGTCAGAGGCGGGTACATCAAGTACATGGCGAACGGAATCTATTCCCTGTTCATGCCCATGCGCAGAATTACCCGAAAAATAGAGAATATCATTCGCGAGGAAATGGACGCGATTGACGGGCAGGAGGTGCTGTTCCCGGTCGCGATGCCCGCTTCGCTGTGGGAGGAATCCGGCAGGTACTACAGTATCGGCAGCGAGATGGCGCGCTGGACAGACCGCAGCAACAACAAGATGGTGCTCGGAATGACCCACGAGGAGGCTGCGGTTCACCTTGCGAAAAACACGGCCGAGTCGTACGCGCAGTACCCGTTCATGATCTACCAGATCCAGACGAAATTCCGCGACGAACCCAGGGCGAGGGGCGGTTTGATCCGCGTTCGCGAATTCACGATGAAGGACGCGTACTCGTTCCACACGACGCAGGAGGACCTTGAGCAGTACTATATGCGCTGCTACCACGCTTACGAGAGGATCTTCAGAAGGTGCGGCGTGAAGAATTTCATCGCGGTCAAATCCGACTCGGGAATGATGGGCGGCAACGTTTCGCACGAGTTCATGCTCCTCACCGAGATTGGCGAGGACACGCTGGCAATCTGTCCTGAGTGCGGCTACAGCGCGAACATGGAAGCGGCCGAGTGCATCGTCGAAAACGAACCCGGAGAGGCCGGCGAGCTTGAAAAGGTCAGCACACCCGGCGTCACGACCATCGAAGAGCTGCAGAAATTCCTGCACGTGCCGGCTGAGAAATTCGCCAAGGCCGTGGTTTACCAGAAAAACAAGGACGATGCATACGTGATCGTTTTCGTGAGAGGCGACCTCGACGTCAACGAGACGAAGCTCAGAAATTACCTTTGCGAGGAGATCCACCCTGGAACGGTGACGGACGAGAGCGGAATCGTCGCGGGATTTATCGGGCCGATCGGACTTCCCCAAAACGTGACGGTCGTTTTCGACAGATCTCTTGAAGGCATCGAAAGCCTGGTCTCCGGCGCGAACGAGACGGATTTCCACTACAGGAACCTCAATATCAAGCGCGACTGCGGCGACGTCAAGTTTGTGGACGTGGCCAAAACGTTCGCCGGCGCCACGTGCCCCTGCTGCGGCAAAAAGGCCCTCACCATCAAAAAAGGCATCGAAATCGGAAATATTTTCCAGCTCGGCACCAAGTACACGAAGGCCATGGACATGACCTATCTGGACGCGAACGGCGAGGCGCAGTACCCGATCATGGGCTGCTACGGCATCGGCGTGGGCAGGCTTGCGGCGTCTATCTGCCAGGAGAGCTGCGACAACTACGGACCGATCTGGCCGATTTCCGTGGCGCCGTGGGAGGTTGAGATCTGCAACCTCAGAAACGACGACGAAAAGGTCAGAACCACCGCGCAGAAGCTGTACGACGATCTTACGAAGGCCGGCGTGGAAGTGCTTTACGACGACAGGGAAGTGCGCCCCGGCTCAATGTTCGCCGACGCCGACCTTTTGGGCGTGCCGGTGAGAGTCGTTGTGAGCCCCAAGACCTGCGAAAAGGGCGTTGTCGAGGTGTCGCTGAGAGACAAGACGCTTAAGACCGAGTTCGATATCGAGACCGCGGCCGAGGACATCGCGATGCTGGTGGCGGAGCTCAAGGCGAGGCTGAGAGAAGTGTAAGAATATCAGGCTGATTTATGTGCCGGACGCGCCTTCATTTTTCGGAGGTGCGTCCGCTTTTTATCTATAAAACTTAGGATAGAAATTGAATATCCCGCAGGATTGTTGTACAATAAAGCCAGTGCTTTCGATTCACGGAGGTTTTCGAAAAATGAGACAAAACGGAAAGAAAAGCGTTTTAGCGGCTTTTGTAAAGTGCGCTGTGTGTGCGTTCCTGGCGGCAGTTCTGGCGCTGACGGCGGTTCCTGCCGGGAAAACAGGCAGTCTGGCAGGAGGCGGCGGAGAGCTTTCTCAGCTTTCTCAGGGGGCCAAAGAGGTCACCGAGATTCCCGCGTGGGCGGTGAAGGCGCGCCATGAGTACCGCTTCGACTTCGAGGCGGACCAGACCAAGACCTATTACCGGGAACACGGTCTGAGAATCGTGTCGAACCAGGGCTTTCAGGTCGAGGGCGGCGTGCTCAAATGCAAGGCCGGGAAAAAGTACACGATGGCTTCCCAGGAGTTCCTGGGCGACGACTACGGTATCAGCGAGGGGAAGCTTTCGTTCAAGCTTCTCGTCACCGGGGGGACGCTCAGCGTTCTTCTTCGCGACACGCTCAGCTCGCTGAACAGTTCGGACGCTACGCTCTGCTTCACGTTCAACGCCGACGGCAGCATGACCGCTATTGACGCGTCGACCGGTACGGAGATGAAAAACGCGATAACCGGCCTTTTCGCGGGCGGGAATGCGGACGAAATTACGATTCTTGACAGGCGCAACACGATCTCGGTCCTGGTCAACGGCGAGGAGAAGCTGGAGGTCTTGTACGAGGGCGGCGACGGCTACGTGAACAACGGCGAAAAAGAGCGCGGAGAGGGCGGCGTTCCCGAATATTCGACCGACTACCGCGTGGCGAACTACTGCAACAGGCTGACGTTCAAGAACGCCTCCGGCACCGTCGTCAGCGAAAAGTCGACTGTCCAGAGCGCGGGAAGGTTCCTGATTTGCGCGGACGGCCACGGCGGCTACATTGACGACCTGACCTTCAACTACACCGAGGTGGACCAGGCCCTTCCCGAGGCTCAGGAACAGCGGGTCATCGACTACTCGAACTGGGTCGCCACGGACGACCTCGGACGAACGACGCCGATCGCGGAGGCAGCGGGAGCGCCGAAGGAAAACAGGAGCGTCGGCATTTTCTACTTTTTGTGCTGGACCGGCGCCGGCATTCACGTGCAGGACAACACGCGGATCTTCCTGGAACAGGGCGTGGACGGCCTTAAGTCGTACCTCACGAAGCAGGGAGGCGAGGCCTGGTGGGCAGAGCCGTATTTCGGGTACTACAGGAACACCGACACGTGGGTCTACAGAAAGCACGCTTACATGCTTGACGCGGCGGGGTTTGATTTCATTTTCCTCGACGTCTCGAACGCGGTCGTTTTCCCGGAAGGGCACAAAGCGCTTTTCGACACGTGGCTTCAAATAAGAAAAGAGGGCGGTCACACGCCGCAGATCTGCTTTTTGACCGGAGACAACCCGAAGACGCTGAACACAGACGTCGCCGAGCTGCGGAAGACGGTCTATTCCGAGGAGGGGCTGCAAAAATACGACGAGCTTTTCTACAAGTGGAAAGGCAAGAAGCTGATTCTGGGCAACCTTGAGGGCGCGTCGAGGGAGACGAAAAAGTTCCTGGAGGATTTCGAGGTGCGCGGATGCTGGGCATGGTGCGACAAGGACGGCTACTGGAACTGGATCGAGGAGCTGAATCTTGACGAAAACGGTCAGAAATATATGTACAAGGGCAGGAACGTCGCGGGCGAGTTCGAGCAGCTCGCGGTGTCGCTCGGCCACCATTCGTCGTCGAGCAAGGGCAGGAGCTTTGTGCTCGGAAAGCAGCCGACAAACGGGCAGCAGAATTTTGAGTTTTATCTGGAGAGCACGCCGTGGGGAACGGGCTTCGCGTCTCATGCGGAGTACGCCCTCGAGCAGGCGCCGCCGTGCGTTTTCGTGACCGGCTGGAACGAGTGGATCGCGGGCAACGGCAGAGGCTCCAATTTCATGGCCAACACGCCCGTTGACAACGTCTGCTACGTTGACGAGTTCAACCCGGAATTCAGCCGCGACGGCGAACCCATGAAAATACGCGACGGCGTAGGCTTCGGCGACAACTACTACTACCAGCTCGTTGATTTCGTCCGCCGCTACAAGGGCATGGATTCTTTGAAGACGGCGACCGGCCAGCAGGCGGTCGATACGGCAGCGGGCGAAAACGGCTGGGCAGAAGTCGGACCGGCATACAGGGACACGATCGGCGACGTCGAATTCCGGAACTCACTCTGCTACGACGCGGCTTTCCGCTACGTCAACGGCACCGGCAGGAACGATTTTGACGAGGCGAAGGTCACCCAGGACGGCGACGCTCTCTGGTTCACGGTGACGACCGTTCACGACATTATCGCCGCTGACGACGCGTCGTGGATGAACCTCTTCATTGACACAGACATGAACCGCGATACGGGCTGGGAAGGCTACGACTACGTGATCAACCGCTCCCGCTCAGGCGGAAAAGCGACCGTCGAGAAATTCACCGGCAACGGCTTTTACGACACAAAAGAGGTCGGCACCGCAGAGTACGCGATCGTTGACGGAAACAGGTTTACGCTAAAAGTGGCCAAAAAGACTCTTGGCGAAAAGACCGGCAGGGGCTGCAACTTCGACTTTAAGTGGGCCGACAACTCGACATCGACCGGCAACGTGATGGAGTTCATGGACCTCGGCGACGTCGCTCCGAACGACAGATTCAACTTCAGATTTGTGAGCGACGGCGAGGTCTACGAGCGCGAGGTGGTTGACCCGGCCTTGAATCCCGGAAAGAAGGGAATTGACGGGAAACTCGTTCCGTGGCTGATCGCGGGCGGCGTCGCGGCGCTGCTGGCCGTTGCGGCAGGGGTAACCGTCTGCGCGGTGAAGGCGAAGAAAAAGAAGCAATAACAGGCGGGTTTCAAGTGACTTTGCATTTAGGTTTGGGAAGGCCCGGGTTTGCCTTGTTTTAGGCAAACCCGGGCTTTTGCAGTTTTAATGTGCAATATATTTGCTAAAATTACTTAGATAGGAAAGATGTCAATCCCGTTTTGTGTCGGTTTACAGGATTCAGTGTTGACAATCGGATTTGCCTCCTGTAAAATAACTGCAAGTATGACTTTATTCTGTCGGCTTAAATAAATAACAGGCCGGCTGCTCCGCTTAAACAGCGGAACAGGAGTTGAACATCTATGGAAATTAAGGAAAAGTTTGTTGAGCCGGAGATTACTGTAACTGTAAATTCCGACATAGACGTCATCACGTCAAGCATCGAGCTGCCGGATGACAACTTCGACAAATGAGCCGTGCACGGCAAAAAGGAGGAAATCTGTTATGAAAAAAATCATTTCTTTAATGCTGGCCGTTGCGATGCTTTTCGCTCTCGCAATCATTCCCGCCGAGGCTGCCGCAACCGGCTGGCAGTGGCTGTGTGATTCCACCCAGGAAAATCCATGGACGCCGGGCTGGTGGATGAATCCCGCCACTACCGGCAAAACTATCAGCATGGAATTTAGAGCAGACGCAAACTGGAACAGTATTTGGGCTGTATCTTACGCCAGCGCATACGGCGTCGATATGACGCTCGACCTCTACGACGAAAATATGAACTTCCTTGAGTCGGAAGAAAACAGATACGTCGGCGACAATGGAGCTGAGGTCGTTTTCGACTATACGTACGGCCCCGGAATTTATACTGTAGTGTGGCGCCCGACATTCGATCAGCCGAATTATTATTTCGTGCTAGGCGCCTCCACGCTTCTCGAAGGACAGCACTGCGTCGTTACCGCCGTCTGTGACGGCGACAGCAGCGGCGACCTGCAAAGCGCTTCCGTCGCGATAGGCCTCACCGATCAGGGCGAAGGATTCGTCCCCGTGCGTCATTACTGGAACAGCCCGTGGTATACCGGATGGTGGGCAGTAAACTTTACCAAAGAAACAAACGCTTTCTTCCAGCTTGATTTCAAGGTCGACTACAACTGGTATGAAATGGGCATCTTCGTTTTTAGCCCTCCGGGCACAGGGTTTAACGCCACGCTTCTCAATTCAGATATGGAGGTGCTTGCCACCGGCCTGTTCTATTCCGTCGGCGACGCTTTCCAGACTATCAATTTCGGCAAGGTCTTTGAGCCGGGCAACTATACAATGATCTTTACGCCGGATCCGGCGGCTCCGGGCTATTTCATTCCCGCTGCGTCGACTAAAATAGGCGGCGCCAGCTCTTATACCAGACTCACCGGCGTATACGAAGGCTATAACACTCAGGGGCAGCTTCCCTCAGAGGATCCGTCTTACGGCACCGCACTGTTCTATATTATCAGAACGGATGTTCCGGCAAACGCCGAGGTGCTTGAGGAACAGCCCGACGAAATACCGTTCATGCTCGCATCCGAAGCCAGCTCCAGCCCGTTCGCGTTCAACCAGGCATCGTCGGTTGGCGTCAGCTTCAACGTTCCCGCAGGCAAAACACTTAAGAAATTCATCCTCGGTCGCGCTCCGAGATGGGGAGAATCTGCTGACACTCCCCTCAGACTGGTGTGCAATCTCTATCAGTGGGACACGGATTACGCTACTACGGTTGCCGGAACCCCGCTGACGACGGTGGTGGTGTCGAGCCACGTAGATTGCCAGAATCTGATTATTGACTTCGGCGATGAGTTTGCTTCAGGCAAATACCTTGTCGAGATGATAGACGAAGTGGGTACGGTCGGCGGATGGAACCATCCTTTAAGCGAGAATATCGCGCTTGGCGCTGAATTCTGGCTGAACGGCGTCTCTTTTGCACGCGACTGGTTCCCGTACTCGGGTATCGTTATGGGCAATTCCGAAAAGAGCGACATCGTTAAATTCAGCAGCGCTTCCGTGACGCTCACCGACGGTATCTCGCTCAATTTCAAGGCGCCCGAGGCTCTTCTCGAGGCAGGTGCGGAAAACATCAAAGCGACGTTCACTCTCAACGGAAACGAAACGGTCGTCACCGACTACAGGGTCGACAACGGCAAACTCGTGTTCAATTTCAAGAATATCTCTCCGGACATGATGGGCGATACGATATTTGCCACACTTTCGGCTGATATCGGCGGAGTGACTTATACGTCGGGCAAGCTGCCCTACAGCATCAGCAGATACTGCCGGAACCTGCTCAACAACTATCCCGGCTACGTGAATAAAGAGCTGAGGACGCTGCTGGTGGATCTTCTTAATTACGGAGCCGCATCGCAGAACTATACCGGACATAACGCCGGCAGTCCCGCAAACGGAAGTCTGGATCTTTATACGGCCGCTTACGGTACCCCGGTCGATCCGGAACTGACTGATATTCTCGATTCCGAATACGCTGTTATTGACGGCGCTACCGCTGCATGGAAAACCGCGGCGCTTTTGCTGGGCGATACCGTGTCGGTAAGGTTCAAATTCGAAGCGGCGGACATCGAAGGTCTCAAGATCAAGATTACCAGCGATGAAGGCAATTGGACGATTGATAGCAGCGAATTTACTGCGGCCGACGCTGCCAATACGTACTACGCAACGTTCAACGGACTCAACGCAGCGCAGATGAGTCTGCCCATTTACGCGACTGTTTACGACGCGGATGACAACGCAATCAGCAACACACTTCAGTACAGCATAGAGTCCTACGCTGCCTCGATGCAGAACGGATCGGATGCCAACCTCGCCAAGCTTACGATGGCAATGATTAAATACGGCAACTCCGCCAAGATCTACCGCGACGGGCTCAAGACTCCGAAGGATTATATTCTGGCCAATGACATTCAGGGCACCTGGGTGCGCGAGGTCGAGGCCGCTCTGTTCAAGGATCTTGCCGCTTCAAAACTCGAGGGCAACCAGTATGCCGGCGTCGTCGACTATCTGGAACTGGACGGAGTGACGCTACCTGTGGCGCTCGATTTCAACTCCGACGGAACGTTCACCGCGAGGCTCGCGACTGATGAGGCAAAGACGACAGTGGACAATATTGTCAAAGCGGCATTACGAGCATATCTCATGGACACCAATCCGATGTTAGTCATTGGTCTGGAAACTATTATGGACGCGCTCGTTCGGGATATGTACATGGGGAACCTGGTCGAAGGCGTGTATACGGTCGTGGATGACGTGGTATATCTCAGCAATACCACCGAAGGTCTTGTGGCGCCCGAAAATGCGTCCGAGGCCGTGATTCACGGCGACGTGATGGTCGTAACGAAGCTCAGCGAGATCGCCGCGGATGCGGTCACGATTCTGGGCGGTTATCCGATACTCGTTTTCCGTGAGGTCTGAAACTGAGTCTTAACCCGGGGATGTCTGAAATCTGACATCTCTATGTAAAAAGCTGTCCGGTGATTCGGCTCAAGGGCCGGATTGCGGGGCAGCTCTTTTTGTGTCTGTTTTTATACCGGATGCACCGGATAACGTACGCGCCGCCAAACCGATTTACGGTTTTTCCCAGTCGTAGATCTTTTCGAAGGGCTTGAACGGGGTCTTGAAGTAGACGTCGGGGAGGGGCTTCCCGTCGACGTGGTGGGCGATGATCGAGGCGAACGCGGCGACGTCTTCGGCTTTGTGGAAGTGGGTTCCCTTCCTGAAGTACCAGTACATATTTTCCGGCACGCCAAGGAAATCAAAGACCTCAGCGGCGGCGATTGACGAGTGCCAGCTTCCGACAGGGTTCGACCAGAAATCCTCGGCAGCTTCAGACACGAAGAGCACGCGCGGAGCTACCATTGCCTTCAGGAAATGGGTGTCGAACGGGAGTTCGTTTTCGCGGTCCGCGTAGCGGTGAAGGTCGGGGCCGAACCACTGCGGGAACACCCTTGTGATGTCGGCGAGCGTCTCGCTCCTGAACGTGGGCACTTCCTTGCTCGAGGCGGTGACGTGAACTCTGTAGCAGCCGCAGGCGCCGGCGCAGGTGGCGTTCGGGTTCACGAAGGCGGCGCGTTCGTCTATGGCTCCGGCGAGGGCGGCAGTC
This sequence comes from Mageeibacillus sp. UBA1212, assembly GCA_002309655.1. GTDB lineage: Bacteria > Bacillota > Clostridia > UBA1212 > UBA1212 > UBA1212. Next base: position 12,789 of record DBXM01000023.1, on the reverse strand, counting down.
TTCCCGCCTCTTGAGTGGCCCGAGAACGCGATCGCTTTGAGGTCGACCGAAGGAAGGGCGAGCTTTTCGAGGGCGTCGACGGCCCGCATGTAGCCCCAGGCCCACGCCCCGAGGGAGCCGAAGGTGTATTCGGGATATGTCTCGAAAAGGGGACCGCGCCGTTCGTTGACCCAGGGCAGGTCGTAGGCGAGTTCGGTCCGGTCGAAAAGGGCCCAGCCGATGTCGAGGTCCGTTGCCGCCCTGATGAAGCCGTCGTTCATTGCGTAGTTGAAGCACAGGTCGCCGTCGACAATCACGGGCCTGTTGCGGCTCTTCGGGAAGATGACCTTCAGCCTGAAACTCACGGGCTTCCTGCGGGTGCCTGTCCTGACGATGAACGACGCCGCGTTCCCGCCGGAATAGGTGTTTTCGACCTCCAGAAACTCGGGCTCCGGCGGCAGGGTTCCGTACTGGAGCTCCACCGCGGTCCTGAACATCTCCGCACGCCTGCGCGGCCATTCGGAAACGTCTTTCACACGCGTTCCATCGTCGAACAAAAACGGATCGGGAAGCTTTCCGACCACCTCGTACGACTCGATGTTAAGCAGATTATCGTCAAATTGTTCCATTTTCGCAATCTCCTTTGGAGCGAATCTTTAGGGCTGTTTATAATCCATTCGATGTACGAATCCGGCGCGGCCCATGGGCAGCACGTCGCCCTTGTCGTAAAAGTCGTCGATTACCTTGTAGGGCTCGGTGGAGTCAGCCACCTTGAACCAGATCTCGTCTGTCTTGCCTTCCGGATTCACGTCGGGCCCGAGGCCGAGCACAGTGAGAGGAACCGTGACCGTGACGGTGTTTTCGCCTATTTCAAGGGAATTTTCGCCGATCACGAAGACGTTGTCGAGACGGTCGCAGGGCCGCTCAACGGGAATGTCGCGCATTTCAACAGAATACGGATCGGGGCGGACAATTCTCGCTACAAGCGCCTCGCCGTCCTTCACGGCCGCGCCTTCGGGAACGTAATTCAATACGAAATCGTAGCCGGCCCGTTCACCTACGGAGACGAAAATGTTGAAGAACGCGCCGCTCCTTTCGGGAATTTCGGAGGCCTCGATCTCGAATTTCAGATCTCTTTCCGTGTGGGAGACGGTGACGCGCTTGATCGACGTGCGCATTGTGGAATTTTCGAAGCGGATCTCGTCGGTCCAGCCGAGGCAGTCGCGTTTGAAAGCGCCGTCTGTGAAGCCCTCGTAAACCGTCTTCTCGCCGCAAGCAGCCGGCGCGACTCCGCGGGTGCCCTTATATTGGCGGACGTAGGAGATCAGTTGCATGAAATAGTTGTCGAAGTAGCCGTCCCGCATCATCTCGATGTCGCGGCTGAACTCGTAGTTTGCGCAGTCGACGAACATGATCGGCCTCTCGGGGGGACCCTGCCAGCGGCCGGCGATCCACTCGTTCCAGCCGGTGACGAGAACGATAGGCGGGTGGGTCTCGAGGGCGCGCTCAAACTGCTCCGCCAGGTTGAGACCTTTGATCCAGGCGTTTTGGCCCTTGTCGTTGTCGCCGTCGTGCCACGCGCGGCCGCAGTTGGTGGTCTCGCCGTACATGACGCTGTCGCCGAACCGTATCTGCGGGTGCTGGGCCACGGAAACGTTGATGCTCTCGGGCTCGCCCTGAAGATTTTCGAAAACGCGCTGCGGCTTTTCGAAGTCCATCCACGGCCATCCGCCCTGCTTGGTGGGCTCGTTGGGCCACTGGGACAGCTTGATGTTGAAGAACTCCTTCACCTCGTCGGAGCACTCGCCGGGAATGGCGATAATGACCGGCTTTCCGTCGATTTCGAACCACGTCTCACGGTAGAGACCCGGCTTGTAGAACTCCTCGTAGATCTTCTGGACAGTCCAGCCGGACCGCGTGTTTGTGTAGAACATGACCTTCGGGATCTTGAACCCCTGCCGCGCGTACTCCTGAAGGACCTTCATGACCCGGTGGCAGACCGGCTCGTAGATCACCGCGTTGGTGGTGTCGAAGAACAGAAAGTCGATCTCCGCCTGCATGATGAGCTTCATGTGGCGCCTGATGACCCACTCGTCGTCCATGGAGTAGTAGCCGTAGAAGGGCTCGCCCCAGTAGTGCATGTCGCCGATGCCGCCCCACTTGGGGTCGTCGGTCTTGTAGCCGGCCTCGGGGTCCGCGTCCGTAATTTCGGAAATGTTGTAAAGATGTTTGTTGCCGCAGCAGAGCCACAGAAAATAGAAAAGCCCGACCGTGGAATTTTCCCTTTCCGTAGAGGAAATTCCGGGTTCAGGCATCCTTCTTCCAAGCGCGTCGACGGCGCAGACCGGCATATTTTTGAATCCGGCTACCGGTTGTTTCTTGTCGGAAATATTATTCATAAAGCCTCCTTGCGGCCGTAACCGGCGGCGTGCCGTCAGGCCGTTTTCACCAAGTTGTTTGATGCCTTATTTTACTTCGTTTCCGGCGGGAAGTCAATTTCCTTTTAAAATAAGCAGGCAGCAATAACGGTGTGAATTTCAAAACTTAACGCAACCAAGTAAATGCAACTTATTCTAGGCGAATTTTTGATTGCAAGACTAAATGCAACTTTTGCCTTTTTTCTTTCGGCGTTCCTCTCTTGATATTTTCCTCGACATTCATGCCCGAAAAACACAGCAATAACGGTGTGAAAATATGGCGCCGGCGCCGTTTTTTTGGGTTGCTTTATGTTTCTGCAAGGGGTATAATAAAAACGTATATGCTTTCGGCAACGGCACCTGAGGCGGAAATTGTTCGCGCCAGGCCGTGCGCGTTTTCCGTTTTCGCAAAAAAGGGCGGAAACGTCAGAAAAAAATGAACTCACGAAAGGAGATGCTGACATGTACAACAACAAATACGTGAACGAGTGGGTCGCGCAGATGGCCCTTATGACCCAGCCCAAGGAGATCGTTTGGCTGGACGGCTCCGAGGAGGAGAGAGACAGACTTCTCAAGGAGGCGGTCGCTACAGGCGAGATGATCGAGCTGAACCAGGAAAAGCTTCCCGGCTGCTACTACCACAGAACGGCCGTGAACGATGTTGCGCGTGTCGAGCATTGCACCTTTATTTGCACGGAGCACAAGGAAGACGCCGGCCCGAGCAACAACTGGATGGAAAAGAGCTTCGCCTACGCGAAACTCGGCACGTATTTCTGGGGTTCGATGCGCGGTGAAACGATGTACGTCATTCCGTACATTATGGGTTCCGCGGGCTCTCCTTTCAGCAAGGTCGGCATCGAGCTCACCGACAGCATCTACGTCGTACTTAATATGAGAATCATGACCCGCATGGGAAAAATCGCGATGGACCAGCTCGGCGACTCGCCGGACTACATCAAGGGCCTTCACGCGAAGGGCGAGGTCGACCCGGAGAGGCGTTTTATCTGCCAGTTCCCGGAGGACAACACGATCTGGTCGTACGGCTCGGCTTACGGCGGGAACGTGCTTCTCGGCAAGAAGTGCTTCGCGCTGAGAATCGCCAGCTGGCTCGGCCGCAAGGAAGGCTGGATGGCGGAACACATGCTGATCGTCGGCATTGAGGACCCGCAGGGCAACAAGCAGTACGTGTGCGGGGCGTTCCCGAGTGCGTGCGGCAAGACCAACCTGGCAATGCTCATCCCGCCCAAAAAGTTCCGCGACATGGGCTACAAGGTGTGGACGGTGGGCGACGACATCGCGTGGCTGAGGATCGGCGAGGACGGCAGGCTCTGGGCCGTGAACCCTGAGGCGGGCTTCTTCGGCGTGGCGCCCGGCACCAGCATGAAGTCCAACCCCAACGCGCTGATGACCTGCAAAGAGGGCACGATTTTCACGAACGTCGCCATCGACAAGAAAGACAACACGGTCTGGTGGGAAGGCATGGGCACCCCCGCGCCCGAACACGCGATCGACTGGAAGGGGAACGACTGGACGCCGGGAACGGTGGACGAAGAGGGCAAACCCGTGAAGGCGGCGCACCCGAATTCACGCTTCACTGCCCCCGCGAAGAACTGTCCCTGCATCGCGCCGAACTGGGAAGACCCCAAGGGCGTGCCGATTTCCGCAATCATTTTCGGCGGCAGAAGAGCAAAAGTCGCGCCTTTAGTATACCAGTCCTTTGACTGGGAACACGGCGTTTTCGTGGGCTCGACGATGGCTTCCGAGACAACCGCTGCCGCTGCCGGCGCTGTGGGCGTTGTGAGGCGCGACCCGATGGCCATGAAGCCTTTCTGCGGCTACAATATGGGCGACTACTTCGCGCACTGGCTGGAGATGGGCAAAAAGATCCCGAACCCGCCGAAGATCTTCAACGTGAACTGGTTCCGTACCGACAGCGAGGGTCACTTCATCTGGCCCGGCTTCGGCGACAACTTCCGCGTGCTGCAGTGGATTCTGGCCCGCTGCAACGGGAATGCGGACGCCGTGAAGACCGCCGTGGGCTACGAGCCGCGCCCCGAGGACATCGACCTTGAGGACTCGGGAATCGACGTTGAGACGCTGAAGTCCCTTCTCGCCATCGACAAGGCGGCCTGGGAGCAGGAAGCTGCGGAAATCGAGACCCACCTGGCTCAGTTCGAGAAACTGCCGCCCGAGATCAAGAAGCAGGCGGATGCGCTCAAGGACAGAGTGGCGGGAATGTGACAAGGCCGGGCCTGACGCGCCGGAAATCAGAAGGGCTAATACAATTATTGTTATCGAAGAAATCCGGACGGGTGGAAGCATGCCTGTCCGGATTTTGTTGATTACGTTCAGCATATTCCGACAGATTTTGCGGATTACGTTCAACATATTCCGACGGATTTTGCGGATTACAATCAGCAAAATCTATTGATTCAACGCTTGTCATATGCTACAATACATCCGAAAGGAGGTGTTGGAACCGTGCCGATTACAAATGAAACCGATATTTTGAGGAATCTGCAGGTGCAGAATACGTGGTGGACGACGGGAAAGGTGGAGGACGGGCTTGCGCCTGAATTCAAGCGCAGCGTATACAAAAGAGTTTGCGAAGTCTTCTTTAATGAGATCCGGCGTTTTCCGGTATTGTCGGGACCCCGCCGCGTAGGAAAATCGACGATGATGTTTCAGGTCATTGACAAGCTTTTAAACGACGGAGTCATGCCGGAGCGAATTCTTTTTTACACGCTCGATGAATTCCCGAACGACGGAATCGCAATCAAAGAGGTCGTGGAAATCTACTCAAAGTACGTATATGACGGCGACGATTTCTACCTTTTTGTGGACGAGGCCCAAAAAGACAAGGCGTGGAAGAATTACATAAAGAAACTTTACGATTTGAAGCGAAACGTTCACGTTATGGTCACAGGCTCGGCGTCGGTAGAAATCGAGAAGGAGAGCGATGACAGCGGTTCGGGCAGATTTTTCACGCTGAAGATTCCCACAATGTCATTCTATGAATTCTGCGCGATGAACGGGAAAGAGGTCGACATTCCTCCCATAGACGTCTTTGAAATGCACAAGCTGACGGTTCCCGAGCAAACCGGGGTTTATCTGAAACTCGAAAAGCTCTACATGGAGATGATCCGCTATATGAAGATCGGCGGATTCCCGGAGTTTGCCCGCAGCGACAACTATGCGTATATCAGCCGCCTGCTTCGCGATCAGGTCGTGGCAAAAGCGATTCGCCAGGACATTCCGCGTTCATTTGACATTCGCGACGTCGACGCCCTCTCAAATCTTTACGCTTATTTCTGCTTCGGCACCTCCGAGGCGATCAGCGTCGATACAATTTCAAAGAATCTGGCAATCGACAGAGCGACCTGCGGACGGTACATTGAGGCCCTCGAAAAAGCAAACCTGATCTATGTTTCGGAGCAGCTGAACATCGGCGGGAAGAAACCGCTGAAGCCGAGGAAAAAGATTCACATTTCGGATTACGGAATCAAATGCGCTGTCACGCGGGCGGTCGATGTGGAATCAAATCCGGCGGAGTTGGGTGCCGCAATCGAAACAATCGCTTACAAGCACACGCGCGATTACTTCGAAGGACTTGATGAAAATCTTTATACTGTAGGGTACAGCCGCAGCGAAACAGGGCAGGAAATTGATATTGTCGTGCAGGAAAACGCAGTGGATCTCCGGTATATCGAGGCGAAATACCGGAACAACTCGCCTATCAGGGACAGTGACGGCATTGTGGTGTTCGGGATGAAGGACACTCCGGGTTACGTCATCACCAAAGATCCCGGCGATTTCGGATTGACGCAGCGAAAGGAGACCACGCTTTATCGGATTCCCGCCGTCGCGTATTTCTACCTGATCGGAAGAATGAGTTGAGCGGGAAGACCGCCGTTATAGAAGGATTTCATGAAATGATTCACGGAAAAATATACGAAGAAGATTTGGCTTTTGTACGCTTGAAAAAGCACTACTGTCCGAAATGTAACCGGCTTTTAGAGGTGGATTATAAGGAAAGCGTTGTTGATTCCCGTTCGGAAGAAGCATCCGGTTACGACTTTAGCTTAGGCTTTGCCAACAGGCTTGCCGGGAACATCAGTTTTACCGTTCCGTACTTTCACTGCGCAAACTGCGGTGCCGATTACAGCGTGAACGACATTAAGGAAGCAGAACATAAAGTCGATTCAACCTGTAACGCGGACAGAAGCAAAAAACAATTGCTTGTAAAGGTAATCAGCGCAGCTGTTTTTGTGATAATTGTGATTCTGTGTTTTGTTTGGATGTTTATGAAAAGATAGATTAATCTATATTTCTGAGAAAACGGGGCTGAAACGGCCTCGTTTTTGCTAGTGTGTCGGATAGACAAATACGAATAACGATCAGATAGCACATATAAGCGGCCTCGTTGACAGTTTTAGATTCTCGCCAATTTGACTCGATAAATGACTTGATAAATGATTCGATAAATGATATAATAAAGGCATCGATAAGGAGGTGTGTGATGACAAACCGTGAATGTGAAACCATTGAATTCAAAAAAACAACAAGCGAACTGAAAGAGGGCGTTATCTCGCTTGCCTCAATGCTGAACAAGTCGGGTTTTGGAACGGTGTATTTTGGTGTAAAAAATGACGGAACTGTTGCCGGCTTGACTGTTGGAGGTCATACGACTTCAGATATTTCCCGTGCAATTAAAGAACATTTGAAGCCCGCGGTTGTGCCGGCTATCGAAGTCCTGACCAAAGACGGAAAACAAATTGTTTCCGTGAAGGCTGAAGGGGAAGATACGCCTTATTCCGCATATGGCAGGTATTACATTCGCTCGGACGACGAAGATTTGGTTATGACCAACGCGCAGCTCGGGGCATTCTTTCTCGGGAAAAATTATGATTACTCCAAATGGGAAAAGGAGGCAACGGAATACGGAATCGACGACGTCGACGAGGACCTGTTAATCCGGTACGTGAATCAGGGCAACGAGAGCGGACGCATTCCTTTTCTTTACCGCGACGTACGAACGACTCTTGCAAAACTCGAACTGCTAAGCGATGACAAACTGAACAATGCCGGTTTTTACCTGTTTTCGAATAAAAAACCGCTTCTGTTGAAGCTTGCGACTTATCCCACCGACGAGCGGATCAGTTTCAGCGATTTGAAACAGTTTCGCGGTAATATTTTTGAGTGCATTGAAGAGGCGGTAAAATATGTAACAAATAATATCCGCTGGAAAGCGGAAATCCGCGGGCTGGAGCGGGTGGAAACACCGGAAATACCTGTCGAGGCATTTCGTGAAATCATCGTAAACAGTTTTGCCCATATGAAGGTGAATCCTTCATCGTCCAATGAAATATATATCACCCCGACGCGAGTGCATATCTACAACCCCGGTCCGCTTGTTCCGGGAACCGACCCGAAGATGTTTGCAAACGGGGAGCAAGGCTCGATGATCCGTAATCCTTTGATTGCGACGGTGCTGTATTATAACAAGACTATCGACGCATTCGGCACGGGATTTGAACGCGTTTTCCGCCTTTGCGGCGAGAACAGTTACCGTTACAGCAACAACGCGTTCGGGTTCACTTTTGAATTTATCAGATCAAATGATTCGATAAATGATTTGATAAATGGGTCGATAACGGAAGGACTTACAAGGAATGAAAAAGCAGTCTTTGAAGTCCTCGACAGCGCCCAGAAGTACTCTAAAAGCGAGATAGCCGGTAAAATCGGCGTGTCTCAGGCAACCGTTCAAAGAGCAATCAAGAAGCTAACGGATAAGAGACTGATTAAACGTGTCGGATCAAACAAGACCGGGTACTGGAACGTAATATGCCGGGGTTGACCTGCGCGGTAGAAATGATTGTTAATAATGGGGAGGACGAAAATTGAAAACTTCAACTGAAATAAACAGTATCGCGGGCGCGGTGGGAATGGAAAAAGCGGTTGAGCTGGTGGCAAGAGCCGGCTTCGACTGCTGGGACTTCTCGATGTTCGCGATGGGTTCCTACGACTGGAGCACCGGGAAGCGGCGGATCACCGGGCACCCGTTGGAGACGAGAGATTCCGCGTTGAAACTGGCGGAAAAACTGAGAAAAATCGGCCTCGAGAACGGGATTTACTGCAACCAGTCCCACGCGCCTTTCCCGGTGGTGAGCGACGAGATGAAGGCGCTGCTGCCGGTTGCGATTGAGTGCACGGCCGAGGCAGGCGGGAAGATCTGCGTCATTCACCCCGACAACAACAAGAACGCCCTGGAAAACGCGGAAATGTTCCGCGGGCTCCTTCCCGTCGCGAAGAAATTCGGCGTCATCATCGCCACCGAAAACATGTGGAACTGGAACGGAGCGGAGGATCACGCGGCGCCGGCGGCCTGCTCGGACGGAAAGAGCTTCCGGGAACACGTGGACGCGCTTGACGATTCTTTCATGGCGGCGTGCGTTGACGTGGGACATGCGGAGATGAAGGGGCTTGGAACCGACGCGGCGACGATGATAAGGGAGCTTGGGCCGAGGGTGGTGGCGCTTCACCTTCACGACAACGACAAGTGGCACGACAGCCACGGGTTGCCGTTCACGATGAATATCGACTTCGGGCCGGTAGTGGCGGCGCTCAGGGAGATCGGGTATCGCGGGGAATTCACGCTGGAGTCGAGTCTGGCGGCGGCGAAGGCGGAAACGCCGGAGGAAGGCGTGAAGGTGATGTACAGGGCAACGCGGAAACTCGTTGAGTTATACGAAAGCATTTGAGGAATAAGGAACAAGAAATGAAGAATACCGAGAAGCCGACAAAAACGGACCGTTCCGGGAATATGATTGCGCCGGGTTGGGAAGGCCTTGCCGCGAAGCAGCGGCAGATAATCGAAGACGGTTTTTCGTCCGGGAACGCTCTGATCTGCGGCGGTCCGGAAGGCGTGTTCTTTGAAAACTACGAGGGCACGAAGACCGCCGACCCCTGCGACCCCGTGTGCCGCGACACGATTTTTCACCTCTACTCGATGACAAAAGTGTTCACTGTGACGGCGGTGATGCAACTGGTCGAGAAGGGCGTTCTCGGGCTCGACGATCCGGCGGAGAAGTTCATTCCCGAGTTCGGCAACGTGACGGTCTGGGAAGACGGCCGCGCAAGGCCGGCGGTGAACAAAATCACCGTAAGGATGCTTCTTACGATGACCTCGGGGCTGTCGTACTTTCTGGAGGACCCGTCCGGGAAGGCGAAGGAACTGGCCGACCGCTGGCGCGCGGATATCCAAAAAGGAAGAGGCTGGAACGCGCGGAGGGCTGCCGCTGAGATCGCCTCGGTGCCGCTTAGTTTTGAGCCCGGGGAAAAGTATCTCTACGGCCTGTCGCACGACGTTCTGGGTGCCATTGTGGAGACCGTTTCCGGCGAGACGCTGGACGCGTACTTTGCGAAGCACATTTTCGAGCCGCTGGGAATGAAGGACACGTTCTTTTACCAAAGGCTTCCCGAAGAGCTGAAGCCCAGGCTCGCGGAAAACACCGCGTTTGAAAGCGGCCGCTACGTGAATATCGCCCTGCCTCCGCGGCCAGTGCCGATCCCTTTGTTTGACGGAGTCGACGACCCGGAGGATATGTCGGGAGGCTCGGGACTCGTGGGCACAACACACGATTTTGCCCTGTTTTTAGCGGAAATGTTGAATCCGGCGAAGGGAATTCTAAAGCGCGAGACCATCGAAAATATCGTGGCGCCGCGGCTCAACGAGGCCCAGAAGCGGTGCTACAACGACCCGAACGGCGACCCGTCGATTTCGGGGCCGGAGCACACGTTCGCGCTGGGCGTGAGGGTCCAGGACAGAGAGGCGGCTTCGGGAACGGGCTCCGTTGGCGAGTGGGGCTGGTCTGGCGCGCTGGGAACGTGGTTCTTCGTGTCGCCCAAAGACAGGGTGTGGTTCGTGTACATGCACCAGCACACGCCGGCGCTTCACGACGCGTTTATCGCGGGGCTTAGAAACAAATTCTACGAGATATTGAAAAGAGAACCCGGTGACACGGATTCATCAGTAATTTAAGGAATGAAAACAACATGAACGAAATTGAAAGAATCAGGCCGCGCACGGCCACTGTAGGAATTTTCGGAGTGGGCCACCCGGTCTACTGGGGGCAGTTTGAGGGCCTTCTGGAACGTTTGATGGAGTACCACGGCGTGTTCCGAAAGACGGTCGAGGGCTTCGGCGTGAAGGTGGTCGACTATGGTATGGTGGACAGCGACCGCAAGGCGTTTGAGGTGTCGAGGAAGGCAAAGAGCGACGGCGCGGACCTCATTTTCTGCAACATGCTGACCTACGCCACTTCGTCGGTGTTCGCGCCGGTGATCCGGGAGGCGGACGTTCCCGTGGTGCTGACGGCGCTGCAGCCCCTTTCGCGGCTGGACTATTCGCGGGCGAACACGCGCATGCAGCTCGAGAACGACTGTATCTGCTCCGTTCCAGAGTTTACGGGCGTGGCGGCGAGAATGGGCAAGCAGGTGGCGGACGTGGTCATCGGGACCCTTTGGGACGACCCGCGGGCGGTTGCGGAGATTGGCGAGTGGTGCGACATCGCGAAGGTGCTTCACGATTTGAGGGGCGCACGGTTCGGGCTGATGGGGCACGTTCTGGAGGCGATGTACGACATGCACGCTGACCCGACGGCGGTGGCGGCGACTTTCGGCGTTCACGTGCCGCTCCTGGAGGTGGACGACGTTCTGGAGGTGGCGGAGACCGTTACGCGGGGCGAAATCGAGCGGAAAAAGCGGGAAATACTGGACATTTTCGACACGCCGGAGCCCGTTTCCGACCCGCTGACCGAAAAACTGACCGAAAAGGACCTGGAGGAGTCGGCGAAAACAGCCGTGGCGCTGGAGAAATTCGTCGAAAAGTTCGACCTCTCGGGCCTCGCGTACTACTACAACGGCCGGCCGGACTCGCCCCACAGGAACATCGTCAGTTCGTTCGTGGTGGGCAATTCGATCCTGAACGCGAAGGGCGTGCCGATGTGCGGCGAATACGACATCAAGACGCTGATTGCGATGTTCATTATGGACAGGCTGGGAACGGGCGGCAGCTTCGCGGAGTTCCACCCTTTTGACTTCGACGGGAATATCATTCTCGTGGGGCACGACGGACCCCACCACATCGCGGTGGCGGAGGGCAGGCCGGTGGTCAGAAGCCTCAAAAAATACCACGGGAAGCCGGGCTCGGGCGCGTCGGTGGAGTTCAAGCTGAAGGAAGGGCCGATCACCGTTTTCGGCATCACGCAGACCCCAAAGGGCTTCAAATTCGTGGTGGCGGAGGGCGAATCCCAGGCCGGACCGATACCGCCCACCGGGAACACAAACACGCGCGGGTACTTCCCGCCGGACACCCGGGAATTCGTGAAGCGCTGGGTCATGGAAGGTCCGACGCACCACTTCGCCCTCGGGGTCGGGCACAGAGCGGGAACGATCAAAATGATCGCGCAGGTGCTGGGCGTCGAATGCGCCGAGGTCAGGTGAACGCGCCGTGAAGGGCCGCGAAAACATCCGGTTGGAAGGCATGGAATTCACGGTTTTCTTCACATTTACAACTTTACAACGGGCGGCCGTTTTGGTACAATATTTTTAAAGAGGCGCGGTCCGTTCGAGCCGCGTGAAATGAAAAAATGAATGGGAGAAATCGATATGAGCAAGAAAAACGGTAAAAAGTCCCTGTGGGCGCAGTTTAAAGAATTCGCGTTCAAAGGCAATGTAATCGATATGGCAGTCGGCGTAGTCATCGGCGGTGCGTTCACCGCGATCGTGGGCTCGCTTGTTGCCGACATCATCACCCCTCTTCTCGGCCTCCTCACCGGCGGCGTGGACTTCAAGAGTCTGTACATTCCGCTTGACGGCGGCGTCGGTCCTCAGGAAATGCCGCTCGCAGAAGCTCAGGAAGCCGGCCGCGCCATCATGACCTACGGCAACTTCATCCAGGCGATCATCAACTTCATCCTCATCGCAGTCGTGATCTTCATTTTCGTCAAGATCATCACCGCGAAGGCGAAGAAGGAAGCCGCCGCAAAGGCCGAAGCGGAAGCAAAAGCAGCAGAGGAAGCCGCAGCAGCCGCAAAGGCGCAGCTCAAGGTCTGCCCGTACTGCCTGTCCGAGATCAACGTCAAGGCTACGCGCTGCCCGCACTGCACGTCAGAACAGCCTTAATTTGAAATCGACTGAAATCGGTTTAGAAAAAACCGGCACCGCGAGCGTTTGCGAGCGGCGCCGGTTTTTTTCTGCGTGCGTCGTCAAGTGAGAGACGCGAATGTATTTTCGCTTTCGGCAATAGAACCGGCTACTTTCAACCAGTGTGGGAAGGAATAAATGGTTTGCGATACGAGCGATAAACCCTGTGTGTTTCCACTCAGTCTCC
>DBXM01000031.1:1210-20343 GCA_002309655.1 Mageeibacillus sp. UBA1212 | reverse complement strand
GCCCATGGCGGGCGTACAACAAAAAGCCGCGGCCCGGGCCGCGGCTTCTCTTTATCTATTTCTTTTCTTCCGTCGTTCGAGTGCGGCTTCAAATTCTCGTTTTTGTTTTTCTGTCTCGATCAAAAGCGGCGGCACTTGGCAGGGCAACCCGTTTTCATCAAGCGCAACCATCGTCAAATACGCGGTATTAATAAGGTTTCTGGCGCCGTTTAGCTCTTCAACGTACGATTCCACGCATATTTCCATCGAAGTCCGCCCCGCATACGTAATATGTCCGCACAGAAGCAGCGTATCGTTTGCGAATGCCGGCGCCTTGAACGTAAGTTCCGAAACGCTGGCGGTCGTGACGTTCCTGTTTGAGTGTCTTCTCGCTACAACGGCTGCGACAATATCGATCCAGGACATCAGTGTTCCGCCGAAAAGCCTGTCGTTTCCGTTCATGTTTGCGAGTCCAAGCACCTGAACCTGCTCCGTATAAGACTCTTCAACTCTTTTCGGGTTCATTTTACTCTCCTGTACCTTGTGAATACGTATTTCATTCCTTCAACGGTGTCTGTTTCCGGATCGGTCGTTCGCACCGCACTCCTGTAAGCCAGAGTCCATTCGTCAGAAGCGTCCAAATCGGGGAAATACGCGTCCTTTTCGAACGATTTCAGAAACTTTGTTATGTAGCAACAGTCGCAATACTCAAGAAACTGCGAATAAACGCTCTCTCCGCCGATAACAAAGACGTCGTCGGTGTTATATCCGGAAGCCAGCGACAGCGCCTCTTCAACGGATGCCGCTAATATTGCGCCTTCCGCCTCAAGATTCTTCCGCCTTGTAAGAACGATATTCACCCGGTTCTTTAAAATCTTGTGTTCCGGAAACGTTTCCAGGGTCTTTGAGCCGTAAATTAAGACTTTTCCCTTTGTTAGAGCCGCGAAGTTTTTGAGATCGCCGCGAACTCTCGCCAAAAGATCTCCTTTGAACCCGATTCCCCACTCATTATCTACCGCAACGATCAGTTTCATGCTCTTTCACCGCATAATATAGTTAAATTGCTACTTCGAATTTGCCTATCTTGTCGCCGTGACGGTAATTTTCAACTGTAAAGCTGTCCGGAGTAAACTTGTAAAAGTCTGTAATTGTCGGGTCAAGCTTCACGGTTGGCGATTCGAAAGCAGGTCTTTTTATAAGCTCTTCGACAATCGGAATATGACGGTCGTAGATGTGGCAGTCGGCAATAACATGAACGAATTCACCGGGTTCAAGCCCGCTGACCTGCGCAATCATCATCACAAGAGCCGCGTACTGCGCTACGTTCCAGCCGTTTGCCGCGAGCATGTCCTGTGAACGCTGGTTGAGAATCGCGCAGAGCTTTCCGTCAGTGACGTTAAAAGTCACACTGTAAGCGCAAGGGTAGAGCGCCATTTCGCTCAAATCCGCGAAATTGTAGAGATTTGTCATGATTCTGCGGCTGCAAGGGTTGTGTTTCAGGTCGTAAAGCACCTTGTCGACCATATCGAACCAGCCTTCTTTGTACTTGTGCTTGATTCCCGCCTGATAGCCGTACGCTTTCCCGATCGTCCCGTTTTCGTCAGCCCAGCTATCCCAGATATGGCTTCCAAGGTCGTGAACGTTGTTTGACTTCTTTTGATAGATCCAGAGAATCTCGTCAACCGCAAGCCTGAGAGAAATAGGCCTTAGCGTGATAAGAGGGAACTCTTTCGATAAATCGTAACGGTTCACCACACAGAAAACCTTTTTGGTATAAGCCGGCGTTCCGTCGGGCCACTTCGGTCTGACAGTCTCATCCTTTACCCAGTGACCGTTCTCGAGAATATCTTTACATGTGTTAATAAAAGCAATGTCTGCGGATCCCATAAAAATCTCCTTAAAATGATTAGGTAATCTATTTTGATTTGAAGCCTTCCGGAGGCTCAATAATCAGCCCGAGTTCTTTCCCGGGAAAGAACCGCGGGTCTTTCAGCAGTTCAACAGCGGTTTTTGCCCCGTTCAAGGCCGTTCTCGCGTCTTCTTCACTTATCAATCCGCAACGGATTGCGAGATCCAGTTCGTCTTCGTCAAGCACTCTGACGTTTCCTTCACGGTCCCTTTTCACGTCGATCAGAAGATCAGTGACAACCATTCTCTCGCAAGTTAACTTACTTCTAATTATATCGCAATAAATATACGAAAAAACGCCATTGCCGTCAAAAACAGCGCTGATTTTTAAATTAATATCAAAATAATACACCGAATAGCCCCATCCAATATCCCTTCTGGGCTTGATTGGCAGCCATCTGGTTACGATACATCTCCGTTCCTTGTCTGCGAAGACGATCTCGTCATTTTTTAACTCCGTTTCTTCATCCGGAATGATCCTCTTTCGTACGATTACATACTCAGCCACGTCTTTTCTCCCGAAAGAAACTTTGTACAGTGATTATACTATTTTCCTACGTTTCTCTCAACGGTTTTCTCCGCCCTGAAAAAGATTTTTCGCGCCGTTCAATTTTTAAATAGAACAATTTTTCCACAATTTGTGGGTTAGCCCAGAGCGCCACTGTCTACATCTTGTGTTTACCCCTGTTTTTTCTTGTTTTTACTCGAGTTTTTTTAGTAAAAATTCTGTTGCAAAGGAAAAACCTTTTTGATACAATCAGTAAACCGCTTTTACTGAAGATGAAAAACTAAATGACTACCGGAATGTCTTTCGGGCACTTATTTTAGTGCTTTGCCTTTTTTTCGCCTCTGCAGCACATTCCGTCAGTATAAACGGAGGAATTATGAGTTTCGTTGAGGCACGTGACGTGCTTTGGGATAAGTTTAAGAACGCTTACAGAAAAGCGCTCTCATCGGGTGTATTTTTCAACACATATGTAGAACCGTCTTCTCTCGCGTATTTCGACGACGAGACTATTGTCGTATTCTGCGAGAATGCTATCGCCGAGAAGTTTTTTGCGAAGCGCTACGACCAGGTCTCTGCCATTTTCACGGAAATAATAGGGCACGAATGCACTATCGTTTTCACGTCCGATAAAGAGGAAGTCGAGAACCTTATGTCCGGAGAAGAGCTTCCCGCTGCCGGAAAAGGTACTTTTTCCTCTGAAATCAGCTTCACGAAAGAGCAGCCCTTCGAGTCGAATCTTATTTCCAAGTACACGTTCGAAAACTTCGTCGTCGGCGACAACTGCCGCCAGGCGTATTCCGTCGCTACGAACATTTGCGAAAATCCCGGAACAAAATACAACCCCTTCTTTATCTACGCGAACTCCGGCCTCGGGAAAACGCACCTTCTGCACGCAATCGGGAACGAGATCATGCGCAGGAATCCGAATATGCGCGTTCTCTACGTCACGACCGAAACCTTTACGATAGATTACATCACGTCGATTCAGAACAACAGAATGGAGGATTTCAGGCAGAAATACCGTTCCGTCGACGTTCTTCTCATTGACGATATCCAGTTTATCGCGAACCGCGCCGGCACTCAGGAAGAGTTTTTCAACACCTTCAACGAACTTTACGCCCACGACAAGCAGATCGTTATTTCGAGCGACTGCAGGATTTCCGAAATCAACGCGCTTGCCGACAGGCTGAAGACACGTTTCGAGAACGGATTCACCACGTCCATAACCGCGCCTAACTACGAAGTCCGCTACGCGATCATGCTCAAGAAGAGCGACGACATGGACATGGACATTTCCAGCGAGATCATTGACTCTCTGGCGCAGTCCGAGCTCAACAACGTGCGTGAAATCGAAGGAATCCTGATGCAGTTCAAGCATCTGGCTTCTCACGGAGAGAAGATTACAATGGAGTCCGCTCACGAGGCACTCAGACATCTCAACATTTCCGAGTACAAAGAAGTTAATACGGAGCTGATTTTAGACGTCGTTTCGAGATATTTCGACGTGAAGATTGAAGACATTCTTTCGAGAAACAAATCGAAAAAGATCGTTATCGCGAGACATGTGGCAATGTACTTCTGCAGAACCATTCTTTCTTATTCATATCAAAGAATCGCGGAGGAGTTTGGCGGCATGAACCATACGTCGGTTCTTGACGGCTGCAAAAACGTAGAAAGCAGGTACCTCAGTGACGACGAAATCAAGGCTTATATTGACGAAATGAAGAAGATGCTCTCATAAAATCCACTGTATCAGACACTCAAAACGAAACCCGTTGCGCATGAGCCGAAAAGACCGCGCGGCGGGTTTGTTTTATTCCTGAAAAGGAATCCCACCGCAATTTAACGGCAAATGTGAGTTACTTTGAAGATACCCACATTTAACCCACAACCGTGTTTCCCGATTTATAGGAGAAATCATAGGAAATCCACAAATCCACCGTCTCTATAACAACAACTATCACTCACTTTAAACAGCTTTTTATCCCTTCGGGATAAGAAAACGCCGCGTTTTGAAATTTCCGTTTTTTCCGGACGCGGTTTTGCTTTACTTTCGGGCCGAGGTTTGGTATAATAAAGGCAGTTCTTTTTGCAAAAAAAGGAGGGCATTATGAAGTTCACTTGCAATAGAGATTTGTTGAGAGAAGGCCTTGATATTGTGTCGCGCGCGATTCCCGCAAAGTCAAACTACGCGGCGCTTGAATGCGTACTTATCGAAGTCAGCGAAGACCTGATTCTTACCGGCTCCGACAACGATATCAGCATTACTTACCAGGTTGCGGCTATCATTGAAGAAATCGGCTCGGTTCTGGTCAACGCGCGCATCTTTTCCGACATTGTCAGAAAACTTCCCGATATTTACGTTACGGTCGAAACCTCTACGACAGGAAACGGACTCCACATTAACAGCGGCGCGTCCCATTTTGAGATTTCCACGATTGGCAGCGAACAGTATCCGAAAGTTAATTTCATCAACGATTTCGACAAGGTCGTAAATCTGCCCGGACCGACTTTCAGAAGTCTCGTAAAGCAGACGGCGTTTGCCGCGAGCCAGGACAGCGCAAAGATGATTCTGAGGGGCGTTCTGATCGAGAATAAGGGCGGTCTTCTGAAATTTGCGGCAATCGACGGCTTCAAGCTCGCCGTTAAGTCGTTCCCGAGCGTTTCCGACGAGGATTTCCGCGTTGTTGTTCCTTCGAGAGTTCTTGATTACGTCGCGAAGGTCGTTGACAAGAATAACGACGTTATCAGTTTTTGCTACAGCGAAAACCAGATAATGTTCTTCAATAACACCTTCAAACTTGTGTCGAGCCTGCTGAGAGGGGAATTCCCGGATTATGAGAGGCTGATTCCGATGGAGTTTGCGACGGTCATGACTCTTCCGACGGCGCTCTTTATAGATACGATAGAACGTGTGGCGCTTGTTATTGACGACGATAAAAAGTGGTCGATAAATCTTAACACGTATCCGGATGAAGTTTTTGTAAGCGTTGCCGGCGAAGACGGAAACTCTCACGAGACGCTCAACGCGGAGATTACAGGGCAGGAGATGGCGATTTCTTTCAATAAAAAGAATCTTCTGGACTGCCTGAAGGTTATCGAAAAGGAAAAGGTGAGTTTCAACTTCTCGTCGCAGAAGGGGCCTTGCGTTATTAATTCCGAAGACGACGACTCGTTCCTGATGCTGCTCATGCCGATGAAGACCAGAGTAAGGTGATAGATTGGTTATAACTGAATTAGAACTTCATAATTTCAGAAACTATAAAAGCCTCAATCTGGAACTTTCAAAATCCATAAACGTGATTTACGGCAAGAACGGGTATGGGAAAACGAACCTCCTTGAGGCTATGTTTCTGTGCTGTATCGGCAAATCTTTCAGGGCCGCGAAGGATCCTGAGATGATCGGGTACGGCGGGGAGAGCTTTTCGGTAAAAACAGGGATCGCGGAAAACAGCTGCAGTTCGATACGGGTGACTTACAACAGGGCAAAGTCCAAATTCGTTGAAATTGACGGCGTATACGTTGAAAAGCTGCGGTATCTGTTCGGAAATCTGCTGGGCATCGTTTTTTCTCCGGAGTCGATTAGAACCGTTACCGACGGCCCGGATTTCAGAAGACGGTTCCTGAACATTTACATCTGTCAGCTGAGCCGCGATTACTATTACTCGCTGATGATGTACAACAAATTCTGCGAGGAGAAAAATAAAATTCTGATTGAGCGAAGCCGGCCGGACCCGATTGAATTTGAGGTGCTTAACGAAAACATCGCGTCCTACGGTGCGAAAATCGCCTATGACAGAATGAGGTTTGTTGACGAGGTGAATAAAACCGCCGCGAGAATCTACCGTTACATAACGGACGACACTGAGGATTTGACCGTCGGATACGTTCCGAACATTCCTTCCTTGCTGGATGAAATCAGAAAGACGTCAGGAGAAACTGAAGACGCTGGGAATGCGGTTCAACCTCCGGAAGACGAAAAAAGGGCTGAAATCGAACGAATCAAGGGTGTTTTCTTTGCGGATCTTACGTCGGAACGGCTGGTAAAACGGGAGTTTGAATACGGGAGAAGCGTTATCGGAACGCAGAAGGACGACCTTGACATATCGTTCAACGGAATGAATCTGAGAAGCTTCGGCTCCCAGGGGCAGAAGCGCAGCGCCGCTATCGCGCTTACGCTGGCGGTTCTTGAAATTATGAAGAAATCTACCGGAAGGACGCCAGTGCTTTTTCTCGACGACGTGCTTTCCGAGCTGGACGACAGAAGGCAGCGGAACATTGCCGAACTCACAAAAGAATACCAGACGTTTTACACCTGCGCCAAAAGCGATATTATGCGGAATATAGGCGCGGACGGAACGCCGGTGAATTATATAAATGTTGAAAAACTGAGGTAAATTCTTTATAATATAAGTTGACCTTTCGGAAAGGGGGCGCGGAACCGGATGTACATCCATATCGGAGACGACATAGGAGTATTAACCAAAAAAGTAATTGGGATTTTTAACCTTGAGAATTCTACAATAGGGCCGGTAACGCGCAAATTTCTGAAAGACGCAGAAGATAATAACCTGGTTACCAACACCTCTTCGAAAATTCCCAAAGCGTTCGTTCTGACCGACGGACCGGACGGCGTTGACGTCTACCTAACGTCGAACAACGCGGAGACGATTTTTGAGAGAATGAGAACAGGTACGTATACGAAGGAGTAAAAAATGGAAAACGAAGAAAATTATTCAACAGCAGTCGAAAACAGCTATACCGAGAAGGATATTCAGGTGCTTGAAGGCCTCGAAGCGGTCAGAAAGCGCCCAGGTATGTATATCGGAAGCACGTCACTCAGGGGTTTGCACCACCTGGTTTACGAGATTGTTGACAATAGTATAGATGAGGCGCTCGCGGGGCGGTGCGACAAGATAGAAGTCACGATTCACAGCGACAATTCTGTTACGGTTTCGGATAACGGAGCCGGCATACCTGTGGGAATCAACGAAAAGCTCGGGATTCCTACGGTTGAAGTCGTGCACACCGTTCTTCACGCAGGCGGAAAATTCGGAGGAAAAGGATATACGGTTTCGGGCGGTCTTCACGGCGTCGGCGCGTCAGTCGTCAACGCTCTTTCGGAGTACCTTGAAGTCGAGGTCAGCAGGGACGGCCACGTTTACTACCAGCGCTATGAGCGGGGCAAGACTGCGTGCGAGCTTAAGGTTATCGGCGACACGGACAAAACCGGCACGACGACGACTTTCAAGCCGGATCCGACCGTTTTCGAGGAGCTGGTTTTCGACTACGATCTGCTGCTGACGCGATTCCGCGAGATGGCATTCCTGAACCAGGGAATCAGAATCGATTTCAGGGATGACCGCGGCGAGGAGCCGGTGGAGAACGTTCTTTATTATAAAGGCGGCATTGTCGAGTACGTTCAGTATCTCAACAGGAAAGAAAACGTCATCAACCCGGAGGTCATTCACGTTTTCGGCGAGCGGGAAGGCACGTATATCGACGTGGCGATGCAGTACAATGACTCGTACACCGAAAACATTTACTCGTACGCGAACAACATCTGCACGCACGAAGGCGGCACGCACCTGACCGGTTTCAAATCGGCGCTGAACAAGGTTTTCAACGAGTACGGTAGAAAATTCAATATTCTGAAGGAAAACGAGCCGAACCTTGCCGGCGAGGACATCAGGGAAGGTCTCACTGCCATCATCAGCGTCAAGCTTCATGAGCCGCAGTTCGAGGGTCAGACCAAGGAAAAGCTTGGCAACTCGGAGGTCAGGGGTTATATCGAAAGCCTTCTCGGCGACAAACTGAGGGAGTATCTTGAAGAGAACCCCGCAATCGTCAAAACGATTTTCGAGAAGTGCCTTACCGCGCAGCGTGCGAGAGAGGCGGCGAGGAAAGCAAGAGAACTCACAAGAAGGAAGAACGCACTCGACAGCACTTCGCTTCCCGGAAAACTTTCCGACTGCACGGAGAAGAATCCGGCAGACTGCGAACTGTTTATCGTCGAGGGAGACTCCGCAGGCGGTTCGGCAAAACTAGGCCGCAAGAGAGAATTCCAGGCTATTCTTCCGCTGTGGGGAAAAATGCTGAACGTCGAGAAATCCAGAATCGACAAGGTCTACGGCAATGAAAAACTGAGGCCTATCATTCAGTCTCTCGGAGCGGGAATCGGCGCCGATTTTGACGTTGAAAAGCTGAGATATCACAAGATCATCATCATGGCCGATGCCGACGTCGACGGATCGCACATCAGAATGCTTCTTATGACCTTCTTCTTCCGGTATATGCGCCCGCTGATCGAGCAGGGTTACCTTTACCTCGCGCAGCCGCCGCTCTACAAGGTTTCGAAGGGCAAAGAGTTTACGTACATTCTCAACGACGACGAGTACGACAAAAAGCTCGCCGAAAAGGGCTGGAGCTCGGCAGACGGAAGGCTTGCGGTTCAGAGATTCAAAGGCCTCGGCGAAATGAAGCCGGAGGAGCTCTGGGATACCACGATGAACCCGGACACGAGAATGCTTCTGCGCGTCAACCTTAAAGACGCCGCAATGGCGAACGAGATATTCTCGGATCTTATGGGCGAAAAAGTTGAACCGAGGCGCGATTTTATAAGCCAGAACGCGAAGTTCGTCGTCAATCTGGATATTTAAAAACGTCAATCCGGGCATGATTTGTGTTTTTGCTCTATTTTTAGGCAAAAAGTCAATTGTTCCACGTGGAACAATTATCGGAGATTGATTTCAGTTTAATGCCGGTGGATTTCACAGGCGTGAAATATCGGTGAGGTGAAAAATGGCAGCGAAAATTATTGCGATCGCGAACCAAAAAGGAGGCGTCGGAAAGACGACTACCGCAATCAATCTGAGCGCGGGAATTGCCTACTACGGGAAGTCGGTTTTGCTGGTGGATCTGGATCCGCAGGGGAACGCGACGACCGGTCTCGGGGTAGACAAGAGAAGCCTCGATATTTCCTCGTATGACGTTGTAATCAACGAAGAGGACCCGGTGAATGCGATAATTCCGACCGTTCAGGAGAATCTTTTCCTGATTCCGTCGAGCATTTCGCTCGCGGGGGCGGAAATCGAACTGGTTTCGCTTATGTCCAGAGAAAGCCGGCTGAAAATGGCGCTCGACGGCTTGAAAGGCAGTTATGATTATATTTTCATTGACTGCCCGCCGGCACTCGGACTGCTCACTCTGAACGCGCTGACCGCCGCAGACACGGTGCTCGTTCCGATTCAGTGTGAATTCTATGCGCTTGAAGGATTGTCGCAGCTGCTTGACACCGTTAAGACTGTTCAGAAACTTCTGAACAAGAAGCTTACGGTTGAAGGCGTTGTCATGACAATGTTTGATGTAAGGACCAATCTGTCGGCGGAAGTCGTCGACGAGGTCCGGAAATATTTCGGGGACAAGGTGTACCGCACCGTGATTCCCAGAAATATACGGCTCGGGGAAGCACCTAGCTATGGCTTGCCGATTATCCAATATGATTTCAAGTCGAAAGGCTCTGAAGCATATTTAGATTTGGCCAAAGAGGTCATTGGCAGTTAAACCGCAAAAGACATTTATTTGTCAAGCCACACAGCTTATTCGAACCACCGCACAAAAAATGTCCGGTTCACGCACCGGACCGGACCGGGGATTGTAACGTTTCCTCTCTCGTCACTGTTCCCGTTCCTGTTTCCGTTCCCGGAAGCGTGAGATGACATTTGAACAATTAACCCAGCAAACGTCATTAATTGACTGTTTATGAACGATTGGACTAAAAATGCTCAGAAAGATTCGACGTCAAAATGGACAATTGTTTCTGTCATAAGTTAGTTGTTTTCATATACCAAAAGGAGGTAAGTAAATTATGGCAAAGAACAAAAGAAATGGTTTAGGCGTTGGAATTGAGGCGTTTTTTCAGGAGAGACCTGAAAACAGCGTTGCGAACACGCAGTCGGCGGTATCGAGAGCAGTTCTCGAGGTGAAGGTGGATGACATCCAACCGGGAAGCGGGCAGCCTCGAAAAGTGTTCGACCAAAGCAAAATCGAACAACTGGCGGAATCTATAAAGGAACACGGCGTGATTCAGCCGCTGATCGTCCACAAGAAGGGGCAGGGCTACAGAATTATTGCCGGTGAACGCAGATGGCGCGCCGCGAAGCTCGCGGGACTTGAGACGGTGCCGGTTATTGAAAAGGACGCCACGGAGCGGGAAATTCTTGAAATTGCGCTGATCGAGAACATTCAGCGTGAAGACTTGAACCCCATTGAAGAGGCGGAGGCGTTTGACAGGCTACAGAGAGAGTTCGACCTTACGCAGGAGACGCTTTCGGACGTTCTGTCGAAGAGCCGTTCCGACATTGCGAACTCGCTCAGACTGCTCAGCCTGAACAAGATTGTGAGGGATAAGATCGCGGCGGGCGAGCTGACAAAAGGACACGGCAAGGCGCTGCTTGGGCTGGACGAGTCGATCAACCCCGAGAAAATCGTGAAAACGATATCGGAGAACAACCTCAACGTCCGCCAGACAGAAGCGCTGGTTAAGAAATTCAACGCTCTGAAAGCGTTGCAGAAAGCGGGCGGCAGCGAAAAACCGCAGGTCGACGTATTCGCGCTCGCGAAAAAGGATATTGAAAAGAAGCTCAAGAGCAAGCTCGGGACGAGGGTCGTGTTGACAGAGAAAAAGGGGAAGGGAAAGATTCAGATTGAATACGTTTCCTCAGACGACAGAGAACGGCTGATCGGGCTGCTGCTCGGGGAAGACGATTAAGACTTTAGAGAATAATTCAGAACACGAAGGATAAAAGCGCTTAAGGCGCCATGTACGGAACGATAAGGAGGATTATATGGAAAAGTTTTTTGAGAAATTGTCAGAGATGATGACGTTTGAGAACCAGGTTTATCTGATGGTTGCGGTGATGTTCATCTTGCTTGTATTGTGCTTTATAATGCTTCTTGTCGTCGGGATCAAGTACAAAAAACTGAATTCGCTGGTCGGGAAGATGGCGGACGGTCAGGACGGCGACGGGGAAGAGCCCGAGGCGGACGGCGAAGAACGTGAGCTTCCCGGTGAAGAGGCTGCCGAAGTTAAGCAGGAGGAGCCTGTTCCCGAAGAGGCAGCAGAGGACGCTGAAGACGAACCTGTTGACGAGCCTGTTGAAGAACCTGCCGAAAAACCAGAAGCGGAGGAACCTGAAGAACCTGCCGAAGAGCCTGCGGAAGACGCCGAAAAAGCCGGCGCCGGGGAGGAGCCGGAAGAAGAACCCGTCTCCGTTCCTGAAGAGAGTAAAAAAGAGATGGATGAGGTCCTTTCCCGGATTTCCGCTCTCGGCGCCGAAATCGCCGTAATCAAGTCTCAAAACGAAGAAGTTGAGGAAAAACTCAGCAACGCGGCGGCAAAACAGAGAAAGTGCTTTGATAAAATTAAAGTTGTGCGCTATAATGCAACTCTGCCGGGAGGCGAGACGGTTCCCGGTTACTCTATCGGCATAACCAACCAGGACAGCGACGGCGTGGTGCTGACTGGCATTACCGCGGCTGAGGGCGGAACGTCGCTCGAAGTCAAGTCCATCCGCAACGGAAAGGGCAACGTCGAGCTGACGCCCGCGGAAGAGTGCGCTGTTACCAGAAAAACGAAGGAATAAACTTGAAATAGGAGTTGAAGAAAAGTGTTAGATATTAAGCTCATCAGACAAAACCCGGATTACGTCAGAGAAGCGCTGAAAAAAAGGAACTCGAACATAGACATCGGCGAGCTTCTGGCAAAAGACGAAAGACGCCGTGAGATTCTTACGGTTTCCGAACAGATCAAAAAGCGCCAGAACGACGCGTCGAAGCTCATTCCCGCCTATAAAAAGGAAGGAAAGGACGTTGCGCCGATAATGGCGGAGATGAAAGAGCTTGCCGCGCAGGTTAAAGATCTGGATACGGAGCTCAAGGACGTTGAAGCCGACATCAAAACCATAATACTGACGATTCCGAACATCCCGAACGAGAAGGTTCCGTACGGGCGTGACGACTCCGACAATTTCGAGATGAGAAAATTCGGCGAACCGACGAAGTTTGACTTCGAGCCGAAGGCGCACTGGGACATCGGAACGGATCTCAACATTCTGGACGCCGAGAGGGCCGCGAAGGTTACCGGAGCCAGGTTCACGTTCTACCGCGGTGCAGGCGCGAGGCTTGAAAGGGCAATTTACAACTTCATGCTCGATTTGCACGTGGAAAAGCACGGGTACACCGAGATATTCCCGCCTTATATGGTTAACCGCGCGAGTATGACCGGCACCGGCCAGCTTCCGAAGTTCGAGAACGGCGCGTTCAAAATCAAGAACTGCGATGACGACGCGGCTGAGGATGAAAAGGACTTCTTCCTGATTCCGACCGCGGAGGTTCCGGTAACGAACCTTCACAGAGACGAAATTCTCGACGGAAGCCAGCTGCCTATCAAGTACTGCGCGTACTCGGCGTGCTTCAGATCCGAAGCGGGTTCCGCCGGCAGAGACACAAGAGGTCTTATCCGCCAGCACCAGTTCAACAAGGTCGAACTCGTCAAATTCACGACGCCGGAGACTTCATACGACGAACTTGAAAAGCTCACCAACGACGCCGAAGACGTTCTTAAGATTCTCGGACTTCCTTACCGTGTGGTCAGGCTGTGCAGCGGCGACCTCGGGTTCTCGTCCGCGATGACCTACGACATTGAGGTTTGGATGCCGAGCTACAACCGCTACGTGGAGATTTCTTCCTGCAGCGATTTCGAAGACTTCCAGGCGAGAAGGGCAAATATCAAATACAAGAATTCCGCGACCGACAAGCCGAGGCTTGTGCACACGCTTAACGGATCAGGTCTCGCCGTCGGCAGAACGACCGCCGCTATTCTCGAGAATTATCAGCAGGCAGACGGAAGCGTGGTCATTCCCGAGGCGCTCAGAAAATACATGGGCGGAATGACGAAAATCGAAAAGGCGTAACCGCGAAAACGGACAAGAATCAGAAATAACGGTTCTGCGGCATCACAGCTAAAACACACCCCACAATGCAGAGAAAAATCGGCATTGTGGGGCTTTTTTAGTTTAACCGTTAGTTGCTGTCAGCGGCGCCGCCGGAAGGGGAAAGAACCGTCTTTTGAATTTGAGCGGATTCCTTCTTGATGCGGACGGATATTTCGGTGTATTCGTCTTTCTCGGTTTTAATGATTGACGCGGGGATGCCGAGCTTGCGCAGCGCGTTGACCTCCCGGACGATCGACGCGATGAACGACTTGCGTTCCTTGTCCAGGTACCCGCCGATGTCGCAAAACGCATTGTTGATCAACTCAATGTATTTAACCTTGCCGAGATCGGCGACCTTTTTGCCGATAAGCGGCTTTACAAGCTGTTCCGCGCGCTGCGAGCCGACTTTTGTGTCGAGCATGACGTTCATTACATACAGTTGCATTTCGGTACCGTCGACGTGGAGGAGAGCACGGCAGTGGCGCTCGGAGAGTCCGTGGGTGCGGGCTTCCTTGAGGACGGTGGAGTCGAGGGCGAGAAGGCGCAGCAGGTTGGAGAGCGTTGACTGGGCGAGATTGAACCAGGACATTATGTCTTTTTGAGCGAGACCCGCGCGCCGGTTCAGGAACGAGTACAGCTTTGCGGCGTCGACGAAGTGGCAGGCGGGATTGTTCAGCTTTACGGCCGCGTCAATGACCCTCTCCGTTATCTCGTCGGGAAACATATAGACTTTTGCCTTGATCTGGTTCCCGTGGAGAACGGGGTCGTTTGCGAGAACGCCGTCAGCAGGCCGGATCAAACGGAAAGTCAGCCCGTTTCTGACGAGAATCACGCCTTTTGTGTCGACGGTATCCGCGGTGTCGCGGTAGGGATTCACGATGAAGCGGCCGAGCTTCCTGCCGTTCAGTAAATGGATGGAAGAGAGAGGCACGCCCGTTATCTGGCAGACAAACGGTTTGGGCCTGCCGACGGTGTCCGCGGTGCCGGTCTCGTCAACGGGTGTGTCAACGGGCAGGGAGCCGGGTAAATAATCTTCTGTGTCTTCGCGCGGAGCACTCGCTCCGGAATCAGGCGAAAAACCAAACTCCGGAGCGAGCGGGGTCTTCTGAACCGCCGCAGGCGAAAAATAGAGAACCGTAGCCTCGGAAGCGGAACTCTCCAACGGTAGCGGGGAAGGCGACGCTACCTTGGCCGAACCGGAAGAATCAAGCGGTTGCAATCCGGAAGGATCCGGTGCTTGCGATTCTGATGGAGAGGCCGGGGCCGGTCCGGACAGATCTGCCTCGGAAGCGTTGCCGTTCCCGCCCAGAGTGGGCTGGATTAATAGGCCGTTGTCCGGGGAATTACCGTTTTTGCCGGCGGGTTCGTGCGAGTCGGAAGACCCTGAAAATTGTTTTTTGTTGTTCATGATGACCTCCTTATTAACTCCCTCAAAGGGGAAAGTGGATTACATTATACACGATTTTCCGGAAAAGAAAAGGGGTTTTTCGGGAATTTTCAGGAAATTTTAAATATTTCCGGAAATTTCAAAACCAAAACACGTACAATTCTTTCAAAAACGCCGAAATTCGACCGTTTTCGCCGATTTTCGACTAAATTCAGCGATTTTGAACCGAAATCGACCCTTTTCGACCCCAAAAACCGGCAGGAATTACAGTATTTGCCGCCTGTTTGCCATCCGGACACAATATGTTGTGGTTAAAATCCGTGAGAAAAAGCAAGCAAGAGACCGTCCGGGGCGCCCGCGAAAAAACCGTAAAAAAAGTCTTTATAAAATTAAAAAAAGACTTGACAAAAAGGGGCGGAATGAAATATAATCCCTAAGCTTGCCGCCTTGCGCGGTGTTGCTTGTTTGTGGCTGTTTTTGCCTTAATTAACGGAAAAAACGGGTGCGGAACGTGTCCGGGATTACGTTTTGGGTGCGGACGGCGCGGCAGGCACGGGGCACGGCGGCGGTAATATTTTGAAGGAGGTGAAAATATAGATGCCGACATTTAACCAACTGGTTCGCAAGGGAAGAGAGACTTCGGAGTACAAGTCCACGGCTCCCGCGCTGCAGAAGGGTTTCAACTCGCTTAAGAAGAGAAGCACCGATATCAGCAGCCCGCAGAAGCGCGGCGTGTGCACGAACGTAAGAACGACCACCCCCAAGAAGCCGAACTCCGCGCTCAGAAAGATCGCGAGGGTCAGACTTACGAACGGAATGGAAGTCACTGCGTACATCCCCGGAATCGGCCACAATCTGCAGGAGCACAGCGTTGTTCTGATCAGAGGTGGAAGAGTTAAGGACCTTCCTGGTGTCAGGTACCACATTATCAGAGGAACTCTCGATACTGCGGGCGTTACCAACAGGATGCAGGGCAGGTCGAAATACGGTGCGAAAGTGCCGAAGGCAGCCAAGGCGAAGAAGTAATGTCTCACGGACGGCGGTTCGGTTGCGCCGCGGGAAGCGGAGAACGGTATTCCCGGAGAGGCGGCGGATTGCCGGAAAGGGACAACTTCTTCTCGCCGATGGTTTCCTGTGAAATTATTTGGGCAAGCCGCAAAACAGAGATTGATTTGCGCGGGGCCGCGGGGTGAAAACCGTTGCGATGCGCGAAGAAACGGAAGGGATGCGGCGGTTAGCCGTGAAGACGGCTAAGAGTGCCGGTTACTGCAAATGAATATAAAACGTCTAAATGATTTCAAAGGAAATTATGCGGCGATATTTCTAAAAGTAATCCAGCACAGACTGCACACGGCATGTGCAGAGTACCGTCGGTACTGATTGGTACCGATTGATTGTTAAACTAATCAAAGGAGGGAAGCAAAGTGCCGAGAAAAGGTTATATTGCAAAGAGAGAAGTTTTGCCGGATCCGGTTTACAATGACGTAATCGTGACAAAACTGATCAACAATATCATGCTCGATGGCAAGAAGGGTACCGCCCAGAAGATCTGCTACGCTGCATTTGATATTGTAAAAGAAAAAACAGGCAGAAATGCACTCGAGGTTTTCAACGAGGCTCTTAACAACGTTATGCCTCAGCTCGAAGTCAAGGCCAGAAGAGTCGGTGGTTCAACATACCAGGTTCCGATGGAAGTAAGACCCGAGAGAAGACTTGCATTAGGTCTGAGATGGCTTGTAACATTTTCGAGAAAGCGTGGCGAAAGAACAATGGCTGAAAGGCTTGCGGGCGAGATCATCGACGCAACCAACAATGCCGGCGCCGCTTTCAGAAGAAAAGAAGACATGCACAAGATGGCGGAAGCGAACAGAGCTTTTGCACATTATCGCTGGTAATTCATTATTTTACTGTGTTTGTTTTGCGATCAAATCGTTGCGGTTGAATCATTGCGATCAAATCGTTGAGCAAGAGGAGTATTTGATAGATGGCAAGAGAGTTTTCACTTGAAAACACCAGAAACATCGGTATTATGGCGCATATTGACGCCGGAAAGACTACCACCACCGAGAGGATTTTGTACTATACGGGCAAGATCCACAAGAAGGGGGAAGTTCACGACGGCGCCGCAACCATGGACTCAATGGCGCAGGAGCAGGAGCGCGGTATTACGATCGCCTCCGCCGCGACAACGGTTCACTGGCGCACCACCGATGAAGAAGGTAAAGAAACCGATACTCGAATTAATATTATCGATACTCCCGGACACGTTGACTTTACGGTCGAGGTTGAGAGATCTCTCAGAGTCCTGGACGGTTCGGTAACGCTTTTCTGCGCAAAGGGAGGCGTCGAGCCGCAGTCCGAGACCGTTTGGAGACAGGCGGACAGGTACGGGGTGCCGAGAATTGCACACGTCAACAAGATGGATATCGTCGGCGCGGACTTTTTCCACGTTGTCGATATGATCAAATCGAGACTTGGCGCAAACGCGGTGCCTATCCAGTTGCCTATCGGGAAGGAAGATTCGTTCATCGGCGTCGTCGACCTTATCAAAATGGAAGCCCACATCTACCGCGATCTGGACGGAAAAGTGGTCGACATCGTTCCCGTTCCCGAGGATATGCTCGAGCTTGCGAATAAGTACCGGGCCGATATGATCGAGAACGTCGTTGAAGAAGACGACGAGGTCATGGAGAAGTATCTCGAAGGCGAGGAACTTTCGGTTGCCGACATTAAGAAGGCGATCAGGAAGGGAACGCTGGCGCTTCATCTCGTTCCGGTTACGTGCGGCTCGTCGTACAGGAACAAGGGCGTGCAGCAGCTGCTCGACGCAATCGTCGACTTCATGCCTTCCCCGCTCGACATTCCCGCGATCAGAGGCGTGGACCCCGACGGCGAAGAGGCCGAAAGGCATCCGAGCGACAGTGAACCGTTCTCGGCGCTGGCGTTTAAGATCCAGACGGACCCGTTCGTCGGCAAGCTCTGCTTCATCAGGGTCTATTCCGGAATTCTCAAGTCAGGTTCGTACGTTATCAACGCCACGAAGGACAAAAAAGAGAGAATCGGAAGGATCGTGCTGATGCACTCCAACCAGAGGACCGAGGTCGAAGAGGTTTACGCTGGCGATATCGCCGCGGTTATCGGATTAAGGGACACGACGACGGGAAATACGCTGTGCGACGAGCGCGCGCCGATCATTCTCGAGTCGATGGAGTTCCCGGAGCCGGTCATTTCCGTTGCTGTCGAGCCTAAAACAAAGGCCGGACAGGAGAAAATGAGCATCGCGCTTCAGAAACTCGCCGAAGAAGATCCGACGTTCCGCGTGAGAACAGACACAGAAACAGGTCAGACGATAATTTCCGGTATGGGCGAGCTCCATTTGGATATTATTGTCGACCGCCTGCTTCGCGAGTTCAAGGTCGAGGCAAACGTGGGCAGTCCGCAGGTCGCCTATAAAGAGGGCATCCGCAAAGCCGTCAGGCAGGAAGGCAAATTTGTCAGACAGTCCGGCGGTAAGGGACAGTACGGACACTGCGTCATCGAGGTTGAACCGAAGGAGAGAGGAACGGGTTATGAGTTCGTCAACAAGATCGTGGGCGGCGTGATTCCCAAGGAATTTATCGCTCCGGTCGATCAGGGAATCCGGGAGGCGCTGCAGAGCGGCGTTCTGGCCGGATATCCGGTCGTTGACGTCAAGGTGACGCTTGTTGACGGTTCCTACCACGAAGTCGACTCTTCGGAGCTGGCGTTTAAGATCGCCGGTTCGATTGCGATCAAGGAGGCTTTGAGGAAGGCCGAGCCCGTGCTGCTCGAACCCATCATGAAGGTTGTCGTTATCGTTCCCGAACAGTATTTTGGCGACGTTATCGGAAGCATCAGCTCCAAACGCGCCAGGATCGAGGGAACCGACGACGCTTCGCCGGGAATCAAGGAGATTGAGGCGTTCGTGCCTCTCGCCGAGATGTTCGGGTACACGACCACTCTCCGGTCTACGACGCAAGGCAGAGGAACGTTCTCGATGGAGCCGAGTCACTACGAGGAGGTCCCGAAGAGCGTTCAGGAAACGATTGTTTCCACGTTTAGGTAAAAATAAGGGTTTTCTCATTCCCGAAAAGAGAGGGAGAATCCTTAAAAAATGCTTGATATCAGGCGCGACATTGAAAATGTCTGTTGATATCGGCTCGAAAGTTTGATATAATCCACTTTGTATTTGTGCGAAAAAAGAGAACGCACGCCACAACGCTATTCCAGCATAAGGAGGAAAACACATCATGGCAAAATCAAAGTTCGAAAGAACGAAACCCCACGTTAACATCGGTACCATCGGCCACGTTGACCACGGCAAGACCACGCTGACCGC
>DBXM01000031.1:0-1078 GCA_002309655.1 Mageeibacillus sp. UBA1212 | reverse complement strand
TATGTTAAGAACATGATCACCGGTGCGGCTCAGATGGACGGCGCGATCCTTCTCGTTTCCGGTCCGGACGGCCCGCAGGCTCAGACCAGAGAGCACATCCTTCTCGCACGTCAGGTCGGTGTTCCTTACATCGTCGTTTTCATGAACAAGTGCGACCAGCTCGCTCCCGAAGATCAGGAACTCCTCGACCTTTCCGAGATGGAAATCAGAGAGCTGCTCAGCTCCTACGACTTCCCCGGAGACGAGATTCCGATCATCAGAGGTTCCGCGCTCCTCGCTCTCCAGAGCCCGAGCACAGATCCGAACGCTCCCGAGTATGCTTGCATCCATGAGCTTATGGACGCTGTCGACTCCTACATTCCCACTCCTCAGAGACCTACCGACAAACCGTTCCTTCTCCCTGTTGAAGAAGTCTTCACGATCACGGGCCGCGGAACAGTTGCAACCGGCAGACTTGAGAGAGGCACCATCAAAGTTGGCGACGCCGCTGAAATCGTTGGTCTTAAGGAAGAGAAACTCAGCACCGTTGTTACCGGCGTTGAAATGTTCAGAAAGCTTCTCGACCAGGCTGAAGCAGGCGACAACATCGGTCTCCTTCTCCGTGGTATTCAGAGAAACGAGGTCGAGCGCGGCCAGGTTATCTGCAAGCCGAACTCGATTCATCCGCACATCCACTTCAAAGGCCAGGTTTACGTTCTGACCAAAGATGAGGGCGGACGTCACAAGCCGTTCTTCTCCAACTACAGACCTCAGTTCTACTTCAGAACGACTGACGTTACCGGCGTTATCACTCTCCCCCAGGGCGTTGAGATGGTTATGCCTGGCGACAACATCGAGATGGAAGTTGAGCTCATTACTCCTATCGCTATGGAGCAGGGTCTCCGCTTCGCTATCCGCGAGGGCGGCAGAACGGTCGGCGCCGGCACGGTTGCTTCGATCATCGAATAATTAACGCTTAAGATTTGCGCTTTCCCTGAGCGGGGTTTAACAGCTCGCTGGTTGGGAAGCGGAAATGACGGACGGGCACCCGGAAATTCCGGGTGCCCGTTTTGCGTTGTACGCCCGCCATGGGCAATAG
>DBXM01000040.1:30474-30658 GCA_002309655.1 Mageeibacillus sp. UBA1212 | reverse complement strand
TCCGGCTGGTCGCCCGTCGGCTTGTATTCGGATACGAGTTTGAAATGTGACATAAGATATTTTCCCTAAAAATAGGTCGAACTGTTGTTGATTCAGTCCGTGAAGTACTCGCCCTCGCAGACCGTTTCCGCCGGTCCTGTCATTATTACGTCGCCGCCGTCCCAGAATATTTCAAGATCGCCGC
>DBXM01000040.1:0-30433 GCA_002309655.1 Mageeibacillus sp. UBA1212 | reverse complement strand
CCGGTCCCGCAGGCGAGGGTCTCGCCCGAGCCGCGCTCCCAGACACGCATTTTGAGTTCGTTTTCGCCGGTAACCTCTATAAACTCTGTGTTTACGCGCTCCGGGAAAGCCGGGTGGTTTTCGAAAAGAGGCCCCACTTTTTCGAGGTCCAGCGAACCGACGACGCCGGGATCGGTGAATATAACGCAGTGCGGATTCCCCATTGAGAGTATCTCCGCGAACAGCTCCGTGCCTCCCGCAAGCCTGAGCTTACCGTCCGAAGCGAACGAAGGGTTGTAAGGCACCTCAGGCGGCTCGAATTCCGGAGTTCCCATATTTACGGACGCGCCTGTGCACTTTCTGCCTGAGACAAGAAGTTTTAGGTGCTTCACGCCGGATTGCGTGTCGATATCGACCTCGTCAGCGCCTCCGGTGAGCCCCCTGTCGTAGAGGTACTTCCCGACGCAGCGGATGCCGTTCCCGCACATTTTTCCGCGGGAACCGTCGGCGTTGTAGATGTCCATCGTGAACGTCCCTGCGCCGTTTCTCCCAATGAGGATCAGTCCGTCCGAACCGATTCCGAAGTGCCTGTCGCTGACCGCGACGGCTGTTTTCGAAGGCTCCGGCACGACCTCCTCAACGGTGTACACGTATATGTAGTCGTTTCCGATGCCCTGCATCTTGGTGAATTTCATACCGTCGCCTCCTCCCCTGGTTTCACATCTTTCGCGCGTAATTCTTCTGAAAATCTTGCGTTTATTCTTCGTCTCCGTCCGTTAATACGTCAGCTTTCCCGTCTGTTTTCCGTCAGTTCTTTTCGTCGCCGGCCGCGAGCTTTTCTATGATTTCTAAAAGCCCGTCCAGCGCGTCGGATTCAAAAAGCTCGATCATTCCCTTATCGCACGCGGCGGCCAGCTTCGGGTCGACCGGGATCTTCGCGACGTTGGCGATTCCAAGCGCCTCCGCCGTCTCCTCGACCCTGCTGTCGCCGAAAATGCTGTGGCGCTTCCCGCAGTCGGGGCACTCGAAATACGACATGTTTTCAACGATGCCGAGCACGGGAATGTTAAGCAGAGCCGCCATTTTGACCGCCTTCGCGACGATCATCGAGACAAGCTCCTGCGGCGAAGTCACAACGACGACGCCCTCGACGGGAAGCGACTGGAAAACCGTAAGTGGCACGTCGCCCGTTCCGGGAGGCATGTCCACGAACATAAAATCAACGTCCTCCCAGATGACGTCCGTCCAGAACTGCTTGACGGCGCCCGCGATAATGGGACCTCTCCAGATGACGGGATCGGTGTCGTGCTCAAGAAGCAGATTCGTCGACATGATCTCAATGCCCGTTTTGGAGAGCACCGGGTAGATGCCCATGTTGTCTGAAGTCGCGGAATCCCTGATGCCGAAAAGCTTCGGTATCGACGGTCCCGTTACGTCCGCGTCGAGTATCGCTGTGCTGTAGCCGCGCCTCGCCATATTTACGGCGAGCATCGACGTGACAAGCGATTTGCCTACGCCGCCCTTGCCGCTGACGACGCCGATGACGTGTTTCACGTCGCTGAGCGCGTTCTGCGGAGCCAGGAACGACTCCTTCTTGTTTCCGCCCTCTTCCTGTCTGCTGTCGCAGGCGGCCGAGCAGTTGTTGCAGTCATGATTGCAAGACTCACTCATTTTCTTTTCCTCCGTCAATCTTTTTCG
Organism: Mageeibacillus sp. UBA1212; assembly: GCA_002309655.1. Classification (GTDB taxonomy): domain Bacteria; phylum Bacillota; class Clostridia; order UBA1212; family UBA1212; genus UBA1212. Next base: position 28,756 of record DBXM01000040.1, on the reverse strand, counting down.
CAAACCGCTCCCTGACTATCTCAAGGAATCTCGCGGCCGCGTCCTCTTCGGGAATCTTTCCCGTTATTTCGCCTTTTTCAAAAATCAGGAAGCATCCGTCGCCTCCCGCGAGCCCTATGTCGGCCTCTCTCGCCTCGCCCGGCCCGTTCACCGCGCAGCCCATAACCGCCGCACGGAAAGGTCTCTCGAAAAGGCCCTGTGACTCAAGCGCGTCAAGCCCGTTCTCGATCTTCTCCGCGGTGCCTATGAGGTCGACGCACGTCCGTCCGCACGTCGGGCACGAAGTGAATTCATAGTGCCTGTTGCCGCCTAAACCGAGCGACTGGAGCGCCTTTCTCGCGACTCTCACCTCTTCGACCGGGTCGCCCGTAAGCGATACCCTGACCGTGTCGCCGATACCCGCCGCCAGAACCGCGCCGAGGCCAACGCAGGATTTTACCGTGCCGCCCCAGACCGTTCCCGCCTCAGTGATGCCCACGTGGAGCGGATAGTCGAACTTCTCCGCGAAAATCCTGTACGCGCCGAGAGTCGTCATAACGTCCGACGCCTTCATTGAGACGACCGTATCGTAAAACCCGAGCGACTCAAGTATTCTGACGTGGTCCTCCGCGCTCTCCGCGAGCGCCTCCGCCGTCGCCCCTCCGTACTTTTCGAGAAGCTTCTTCTCGAGCGAGCCTCCATTCACGCCGATTCTGATCGGAATTCCGAACCTGGCGCACTTTTCCGTCACCGCCGCGGTCTTTTCGTACGAGCCGATGTTCCCGGGGTTGATGCGGATCTTGTCGGCGCCGGAATCGATCGATTCGAGCGCGAGCCTGTAGTCAAAATGAATGTCTGCGACAAGCGGAATCGAGATTTGCGGCCTGATGGAAGCTATCGCGCGCGCCGCCTCCATATCGGGAACCGCGACCCTGACGATCTCGCAGCCCGCCTCCTGAAGCCTTTTTATCTGTTCGACGGTCGCCTTCGCGTCCCTTGTGTCGGTGTTTGTCATCGACTGTACCGTCACGGGCGCTCCGCCGCCGATCTTCACGCCGCCGACGGCGACCTGTCTTGTCTGTTCCCTTTTAAACATGAAACACTCTCCGTTCCATTTTTGCGATTTAAATCGAATCTCAAACGCTACCCGACGATCTTGAAAATATCCATCGCCGCGACCGCGATTGCCAGAATGATCAGCAGCGCGAGGCCGACGTATGAAATGATATTCTGGACCTTCGGCGAGACTTTTTTGCCGCCCCTCAGAAGTTCAATAACGATGAGCAGCAGATGGAAGCCGTCGAGTCCCGGGAACGGAAGCGCGTTGATGACGCCCAGGTTCGCACTGATGAGCGCCGTCAGGTTGAGCAACGTAATGAACTTGAGCCCGGTTTTCGCCTTCGCGCCCACGACGTCGGAAACGACCTTCGTGAGACCGACCGGTCCTGCCAGTGTGTCGAATCCGACCTTGCCGGTAATGAGCCACCAGATCGAAACGTAAACCGACTTGACCATCGAGACCATCTCGTTGAAGCCGCTTCCGATGACCGCGAAAACGTTCTTCGAGTTGACAGGCATGAGGTCGTTGTTCCCGAGCGTGCAGAAAGCCTCGGCGGACATGTCGTACGTCTCCTCGGAGAGCCGCTCGCCGTCGACCGTCTTCGTGACGGTGCAGTTGGCCGAGTCGCCCGCCTCGCTGATCGAGTTGACCTTCACGAACCAGTCGTACACGGTGGTTTTGTCGCCGTCTGTGACCGTGATATTGTAGGAATAGGTGTCGTAGGTATAGGACTTTTCGCCCTTTTCGTTCTCGACTTCCTTGTACTGAATGTTCTTTTTGATGTCGTATCTGACCGTGCGGCCGTCCGACGTCTTTTTATAATAAAGCGTGTAGGCCGAATCCATCACGTCCTCGGCAGGGTTTTGGTCTTTGATCGCGTACGTGGCGAGCGAAAAGTCGGTGCCCGTTACAACGCGGAGGCCGCCCGCCTTTACGATCTTGTCGCCTGTCTCAAGGCCGACGAACGCGGCGGTGGAGTCCGCTTTGACCTCGCGAAGCGTGTTCGTGTAGAAATTGCCTGTTCCGACGATCGTCATGCAGATTATCCATGCGAGGATTATGTTCATGATAACGCCGGCGGCGTAAATCACGGCGCGCTTGTACCATTTTTGCGTGTAAAGAGAGTCCTTTGACTCAGTGTCGCCGTTGTCGTCCGCGAACGCGCAGTATCCGCCGACCGGGAAAAGGCGCAGCGTAAACTGCGTACCCGTCTTTTTCGACCTGCGCGCGAAAAGCTTCGGCCCCATGAAAATCGAGAATTCCTCGACCTTGACCTTGAAAATGCGCGCGGCTATAAAATGCCCCCACTCGTGAATAACGGTGAGAATGCTCAAAATCAAAAGCATTATGAGAATGCCTAAAAATACGTTCATAAAATCTCCCCGCAGCGGTGCCCCGGCCTCTTCAAATAAGCCGTCCGGCACGTCTCTGACACGCCGCTTAAATGCACTGCCGCTGTTTAATATCGCGGCGCCCGCCCCGCTTTTTTTGAAGGTTTAGGCGGGCGCCGCTTCATTCAAATAATCGACGCGTGTTACCGCCTCAAAAGGTCCTCTCCGGCGGTCCTGTACGTCTCTTTTCCAACCGCGAGGATATCCCTGATTCCCGGGTTGCCGACCGGAACGTGGGCCTCCATCGCCCTCTCCACGATCAGCGGGATGTCGGCGAACCTGACGGCTCCTCTAAAGAACAGGCTGACGGCCTTTTCGTTCGCGGCGTTCATGCACGCGGGCATCGTTCCGCCCGTTCTTCCTGCCTCATACGCGAGCGCGAGGCACGGGAACCTGTCCGTGTCCGGCTTTTCGAAAGTGAGCGGAGAGTTCGCGAAAAGATCGAGTTTCTCAGCCCCCGCGGCGTGTCTCACCGGGTGCGCGAACGCGTATCTTATCGGAAGCTTCATCGACGGCACACCCATCTGGGCGAAAACCGCTCCGTCTCTCGTCCTCACCATGGAGTGGATTATGCTCTGCGGGTGGACGGCGACCTCGACTCTGTCGACCGGAAGCCCGAAAAGCCTCGACGCCTCGATGACCTCGAGTCCCTTGTTCATGAGCGTCGCGCAGTCGACGGTGATCTTGCCGCCCATTTTCCACGTCGGGTGGTTGAGCGCCTGTTCGAGCGTGACTTCCTCAAGCCGTTCCTTTGAATACGTTCTGAACGGACCTCCGGAGCACGTCAGGATAACGCTCTCTACGTCCTCGCTTCTCATCCCCTCGAGGCACTGGAATACAGCCGAGTGCTCGCTGTCGACAGGAAGTATCCGCGAGCCGCTCTTTTTTGCCTCTCTCATCACGATTTCGCCGGCCGCTACAAGCGTCTCCTTGTTCGCGAGCGCTATGTCGGTCCCTTTTTTGACTGCCGCGAGAGTCGGCTCGATTCCGACCATTCCGACGACCGAGTTGAGCAGGATGTCCTGATCGTAGGCGGCGGCTTTTTTGAGGCCATTCGCACCGTAGAAAACCTCGGGCTTGTATCCCGGTCTCAGCTCTCCGATCAGCTCGCGAAACTGTTCCGCGCCGTTTTTGTCGCCGACGGAAACCGCCTCCGGCAGAAACTCCGCCGCCTGCCTCGCGAGCAGTCCGACGTTCCCGCCGCACGCCAGCACCGACACGGAAAAGCTTTCCGGTTCTTCGCCGTTCAGCTCCCGTATCACCTGAAGCGCCTGTGTTCCGATCGACCCCGTCGACCCGATGATTCCGACTTTTTTCATATCTCTCCTCAAAACCGCCGCCAACGTTCCGCAATAAATACTGCGCGTTTAGCTTTGCGTTTTACGTGCGTTTACGTGCGCGCGCGATTAAAGCGTTCCGGAAAACCTTCGAAACCGCCGTAAATACCCGTAATTTCAAGTGTGCGTAAAGCGCCGTGTGCCGGGCTTCTAAGGGCAGCGTTCCGGATTCCCGGAAAACGTTAAAATATCAGGCGAAAAACGCCGAAATGAGTACGTAAGTCACCACGAGCGCGGGAATGTACGAGTCGACCCTGTCGAGAACTCCGCCGTGTCCCGGGAGGATCTTCCCGAAATCCTTGATGCCGCAGTAGCGCTTGACAGCCGACGCGAAAAGATCGCCGAGCTGCGAGACGGCTCCGAGCACGATTCCCATGACCGGGTAGAACCAGAACGGGATCCCGATGTGAATGTTCATAAGGGGCAGCATGCCGCCGTAGAAGCAAAGTCCCGCGACGCTCCCCAGGAACCCCGCGACAAATCCTTCGACAGTCTTGTTCGGGCTGATCTCCGGGCAGAGCTTGTGCTTGCCCATAAGCGAGCCGATCGCAAAAGCCGCCGTATCAGCGCTTACCGCACCGACAAGCGCAATCATCACGTAATGGCCGCCGTGCTCCATCTCCCTGAGGCAGTACGCGAACGTCAGCAAAAACGGAACGTAAAGGCCCCCGAGCAGCGGAAACGCACCGTCGTCGAGTTTGAAACGCTTGTTCCCGAAGACGAAGATCGCCATCACCGCCATGACCGCGAGAAGCACCAGCAGCGTGAACCAGTTGAAATCTCCGGTCGGCGCCAGCTTTATCGTTCCCGGAATCTTTTCGGTCGAAAAAAGCATCAGCGGATACGTCAGCCAGAGCAGCACCGCGGGTGTGATCATCGGCCTGTGCCCCGCGGTTTTCAAGGCCCTGATGAACTCGAAAAGTCCGACGGTGACAATGAATCCGAGCGCGAGCCCGAACCATATTCCGCCGAACCAGATAGCCGCAAAAGCTATTCCGCCGGCGATAATTCCCGTAATAATTCTCTTAACCATAAGAACTCCATCCGCCCCGCGCGCCAAGACGCCGCGCTTTCAGCGTGATATTATCTCATACAAACATTTAAATAGCTTTAAAACGATATTAAACCCGTGCCGCCGCTCTTTATTTTCGCGGTTTGGCATCAAGTTTTGCGATATTTTCAGCCGCCGAAACGCCTTTTTCTGCCGGCGTAAGCGTCGAGCGCCTTGTCAAGCTCCTTTTCGTCGAAATCCGGCCAGAGGCAGTCCGCAAAATAAAGCTCGCTGTAGGCGATCTGCCATAGCATGTAGTTGCTGATGCGCTCCTCGCCGCTCGTCCTGATAAGAAGGTCCGGGTCCGGAACGCCCGCGGTGTAAAGTCTCGACGAGATCATCTCCTGCGTGACGTCGTCAGGCGATATCCTGCCTGAAGCCGCGTCCTCCGCGACAGAACGCACGGCCTTCGTTATCTCGTCCCGAGAACCGTAGTTGATCGCGAGAATGACGGTCAGCGCCTTGTCTCCTGCCGTAGCCTTTTCGACACGGTCAATGCCTTCGTTAAGCTCTTTGGAAAGGCCGCTTCTGTCGCCCATTACGCGGATCGCAATCCTGCCCTTGTCGCCGCCGAGCTCCCTCTCGTAGTCGTCGAGAAGCGACTTCAAAAGTCCCATAAGCGCGCCGACCTCCTGCTCGCTCCGATTCCAGTTCTCGGTGGAAAAAGCGTAAAACGTCAGGAATCTGATGCCCCTGTCGCAGCACATTCTCGAGATATCCTTGAGCACTCTCGCGCCGCGGCTGTGTCCGGCGATTGCAGGAAGGCCTCTTTTGCGCGCCCACCGCCTGTTTCCGTCGGGAATGATCGCCAGCGATCTGACGCCTCGCGACAGATCCTCAACCTCCGCCTCAGGCATCGAATTTTTCTTTTTGCCTGCCATAAAACGGGCCTCCGTTCTTCAAAAAAAACGCAGACTGGATATCCGGTCTGCAACTCGGCATGCACAAAAATATCCGGCGGGGCGCGCTACCAGAAGAGGCGCCCCGCCCCTTTTATCCCGAAACCGGACAAGCCCGGAACCCTGCATCAGAACTCCATAAGTTCCTTTTCCTTGCGGGCGACGACCTTGTCGATCTCCTCGATGTGCTCGTCAGTAAATTTCTGGATGTCCTTCTCGGACTGCTTCTGGTCGTCCTCGGTGATAACGCTCTTCTTTTTCTGGTTCTTGAAGAACTCGACAGCGTCTCTCCTGATGGAGCGGACGGCGACCTTTGCCTCTTCTCCGTACTTTTTGACCTGCTTGCCGAGGTCGAGACGTCTCTCCTCGGTGAGCGGCGGGAATACGAGCTTGATGCACTTTCCGTCGTTGTTCGGGTTGATGCCGATGTCGGATTTCTGAATCTCCTTCTCAACGTCCTTCAGTATCTTGGCGTCCCACGGTGTGAATACGAGCATTCTCGCCTCGGGAACCGTGATATTTCCGACCTGGTTGATCGGGGTGGGCGTTCCGTAATAGTTGACGGTAATCTTGTTGAGGACGGCGGGATTCGCTCTGCCGGCTCTGATTTCGGAAAGGTTCTCCGCGAGCAGACTCACGGTCTTGTCCATTTTCTCCTTGTAAACGTCGTAATCGGATTTGTTCAGCATATTACCAACTCCTGTCTGATAGTATCATGGAAGCACTGTTCAATTTACGGGGCGCGAACGCAAAAAACCTATTGAATTTGCGCTTCCAAGGAATAACTGTTGAAACCTGTAACCGTGCGCTCTGTCCGTTCTTGTGAAGGACCGGAATGTATCCTTTTTTCACGTCATTTTTTGCGCACGCGTACAGTATACCACGTTTCCGCGGTTTTGTAAAGCCGAATCGCCCGCACGCACACGCGCGCATTAAACTGCTCATAGTGAGCAAAACAACCCCGGGACATGTAGTAAATCCCGAGGTTGTCCGAACGTGTGCTGTTGCTTACTTGAACCTGTATGGTACAATTCACCGCACTTCGCTATTCGCAATAAAGCTTTAATCAATGACGATCATTATCTCTATACACTCAGAGTGTCCGTCACCGCTTCCGACTTTCATGTCGTACTGTTCTATGATGATTCTCTTCCCGTCTTCCAGTAGGCTCAGCAGTGTTTTTGTCTTTTGGATCTCAGTGATGTTATTCTCCTCAATAATGTCTTTCAGATAATCGGACACCGCTTTATCTATACTCTCAATACTGATATCATCGGTTTTAATGTCCGCGGAAATCTTATCCGTCATAAACGAGGAATATCCAAGAACAACGGAATCATATGAGACGTCGACCTGAAACCTGTCTGTTGTGAGAATTCCGTTCACCGTTTTTTGGAAATAGACTGTTTTGATTTTTGAAGAACTCTCCCGGATTGCGGAAATCTCATATTCGGAAATATTCCTGAACGATCCGGCGAATTCCCCGGCGATAGCTGCCGCTCTTTCGTCATCCAGATGGTCTGAAGTTATTTTTTCCCAGCTTCCGTCATCAGAATGCAAATAAAAGCCCAGCGAACCTTCTTTATCAACGTCGAAAAAAGCTCCGGTTTCCTTGTCCAGATACTCATACTCGTCATATGTGTTGTATTCGCGCCTCATTGCGTATCCAAAGACTCCTTCAAGAGGGATTCCGTCAAAAGTCAGAGATCCAAAAGTAAAAGTCTTTTCGCCCAATGAATAGTTTTCTTTTGCCGATGTTGAGTGAAGTTGATAGTAGTCCACCTGAACTCCGGCGAGAGACGATGAATCGGTAAGGTCAGTGATATAGATATCGTATTTTACGTTTGAATCCGGGGCAACCGTCGGATCCGGAGCGGGCGTCGGGTCACCGTTTACCAGCACTTCCGTGTTGCCACCCGGTCCCTGAGAGCCTTCAACAATCTGATTATCCGGTCTGTTTCCGGCGTTTAGGAATATAGCCGCAACCGCCCCGGCTATGATAAGAAAAGTTGCCGCAAGAACCGACACAGTTATTATTCTTTTTTTTAGGATTGACTTCCTTCTCTTTAATTTTTCTTCGGTTTCAATAGCACGGTCAACGGTCTCGTCGTCAATGCCGGCTATTACTTTATATAAGTCCAGTTTGTCCATTTTCATTTTTCTCCTTAAGAAACACACACAGCTTTTGTCGAATTTTTACAAGTTTGTTCCTGACGGTTCCGTCACGCTTCCCAAGCACGCCGGAGATTTCTTTCGTTGGCCTGAAATTGAAATATCTCATTACGAAGAGGGCGCAGTCCTCGTCGTCAAGCGTCCGGAGAAAATCGTTGACGAGACGTACAGCCTCGCCTGAATCCATTCCCGGGGGAATGCATACTCCAATTTCGTCAGCCACGGAAGAATCCATACAGACAAGTTCATAAACGTCGACGTCAAACAATTCGGCCATACGTCTCAAATTATCAAGGCTCGGATTTCTGCGACCGAGTTCCCAGCTGCAGACAAGTTTTCTCGATATGTACAATTTCTCTGCCAGTTCGTTCTGCGTCAAGTTTGCTTTTGTTCTCAACTCTTTAATTCTATCGCCAACGCCCGTACTCATCTCAGTCCCTCCGCAATTATTGTATCATACAATAAGACGGAGAAAAAAGCTACAAAATGTCATTTTTGACAATTAAACAGCCTTCTGAAATAATAAAAAGCGACCCCGGGAACGTTGATCCCCGACACCGCTTTGCGATGTATATAGAATGATTTGAATGCGTCACTTTTTCGACGCAGTTCTTCACACCAGGTTCTCTCACCCGTGTCTGATATTCCCGCCAAGCTTCCCGACCATCTCCGGCGTCAGCGCTTCCGAGTAGATGTTCACAGCCGCGATTTTTCCTGTAAAGTACCTGTTCACCGCGTTGTCCGCGTCGGCGTCCGCGCCTATGCAGAAGAATCTCGAACCGCTTCCCGGCGGCGTAAACTGGCCCTCCCTCTCCACGGACGCGGCAAGCGCACCGTTTATATAGAGCCTCGACCACGTGCCGTCGAAGGTGCCGGTTACGTGAACGTATTCGCCGGCGGGAATCTCCGCCGCGGGCTGTGCGTAGCCGCCGTTCACCGAGCAGAAGAACGATACGACGCCGGACGGACTCAGCAGGAATCCCGTTCCGCCGAACTGCATTCCGCACGCGACCGCCACGTCACCTTTGGGCAGGCTGTCGACCTTAAACACGGTCTCGACTGAAAACGAACCCGCCATTGAGCCATAACGGTCCGCGATACCGTCAAAGCGCCAGCACGAACGCCCGTTGTGGACGCTCACAAATCTGCCGAGCGACTCGTCGTAAACGACGGAAGTTCCTCCGACAGACGCAAGGCTTCTACCGTTCGCGAGGTTTTTCGCCGACCCGTCGGCGGTAAATTCCGTTTTAAGGATGTCCGCGTCGTAAACGCCGTCCGTAATGCCGGCCGTCGTCACCTTTATCTCGAGAGGCGCGCTCTCAAGTCCCCAGTAGCTCACGGCGTAAACCCGGACCGTATACTCAGTGCCGGGTCTGAGTCCGGAAAACTCCGCGGTCAGGCTCTCCGGCATCCCGCTGCCGAGAAAATCGTCAGACAGAAGGTACGTCGTCTCAATGACGTCCTCCCCTGAATATAGGCAAATTCTGTAATTTTGAACCGGGTCTGTCTCACACGTTGCCTGCGGGAACTCCACCCCGAAATGCGTCGCGGAAAGATTTGATACGCCTACCGAAGAACCCTGCCCGAAAACAGGCGCCGCCGCCCTTTCCTTTCTCGAGGAAGTCTCCGAAAACGCCTCCGGGTCTCCGCACGATTCGATAACGACGGCTCTTCCCCACGTCTCTCCCGAAGCCGCGTCGTATCTGACGAGCCGTATGTTCCCGCGCGCGTCTACCTCGACTATAAAGAACATGTTTCCGGTGCGCATTCCGGTGCTGATGTATTTCCGCCAGTGGCCGCGCGCGTCGCTCGCGGTGACGCCCGGGTAGTCCCTGTATTCGGGTTCGTCGAAAAGGCCCGTAACGCCGTACACCGGGTGGTTGATGACAGGAAGCATCAGGTAGGCGAGCGAACCGGCTGAAACGGCAGTGTATTTGTTCTGCCAGACCGCGTAGGGGCTCGTGACCGGCCAGTGGGTGTGCCCCGAAAAGTCGACGATCTGCGGATACTCCGAGAAAACGGTGTGAAGTCTTGAGTCGCTGACGTAAGGAACGGCTCCGCCCGTTGCCCCCTCCGGAGGTTCGTGCTGGAAAACGAAAATCGCCTTTTTGCCCGTTGGATCGTCCGAAGCCGCCTTCGCGAGCTCGTTTTTCAGCCATTCGATCTTGGAGTCGGTAAACATTCTCCCCGCCGAATATGTGTCGTTGCTCAGGAAAATAAAATGGTATCCGTTGATCACGACGTGAGCGTCCGTGCTGTCGTAACCGCCGCATTCTTTAAAAATCTCCGGCGCGAGCGCGAACGCCTCGGTGCTGTAGGTGTTTCCGTTGATATAAAACTCGTGGTTGCCCATCACCGCTCTGGTGACGGTTCCCGCGCGCGCATTTGCGGCAACGGTGTCGAAAAATAACTTTTGCTGGGCAGCCGTTCCGTTGTGGGTGTTGTCGCCCAGGAAGAACAGACCGTCAAGCTTCTTGTAGCCGGCAAAGCCGTCGCTGTACGAGTACGCGGAGGTGATGAACGATTTCAGCCTGTCCAGACTGCCCAGCCCGTTGTTGTCCTGTACGTGAACGTCGCTCGCCACCGCAAACCGGACCACCGGCTCGAAATATTCCGCCAGCGTCGGTATCTCCTCAAAAGTCGTGAAGCCGCAGCGCGTGCAGACGTCGTACTCCTTCCAGCCCTTCTCGCTCGCGGTGGGAAGCTTCCCCTCGTGATGCGTGAGAGCGTGCCCAAGCGCCGCGTATTCCTGCCTCTCGGAAAGCACCTCGTACCCGCAGACGGCGCAGACGGTCTTCCTGACACCCGCTTCGGTGCAGGTGGGTTCGATAACTATCTCTTTGTAGTCGTGGCCGGTCGCCGGAATCTCGGCGTAAGTGGACAGTCCGCAGCGTTCACACACGTTGTAAGCGTCCCAGCCGTGTTCCGTGCAGGTCGGCGCCTTCGCCTCAAACAAGGCAAAAACGTGCCCCAGCGCCTCAACGGTCACGTCCTCCATTTCTTCGCCGCAGACGGTGCAGTAAACGCGTTCGAGACCCGTTCCGGTGCATGAAGGAGGCGTGATCTCCACAGGTTCGCCCGGCGTGTGCGGAATCAATTCGGTCAGCCTGCGCTCAACCGCACCGCATTCGCAAACTCTTCTCTCGGTGCCCGGAACGGTGCAAGTTGCCTCCCTGTCCGGCGTCCATTCCGAAAACGAGTGGCGGTGGCGTTCGTCAAAGCCGGTCTCCCCGGCGGCGACTTCCGCGGGTCCGGGATTCCGGACCCTACCGTGAACCGTAACGCCTGCCGCGCGGCAGCACGCAAGAAGCGCCAGGCACAAGCCCAGCGCCGCAAGAACCGCTAATATTACGGACAGCCTTCTCTTCACGTGCGTTCCTCTCATTTTCCGGAAATGTCATTTGTTCGGCCCGCAGAGGCTTTTTGCCTAAGAATCGGGCGTCAAAGTGGGAATATCGTACCATTTTGCGCGCGTTTTGTCAACAATAGGCTGAAATTTGTGACAAAACCGGCCATTCACGGAAAGACCCGTTTTTTCGCAAATCCTTTCTCTATGACAAAGAGGCCCGCGAAGGACCTCCTGTCTTGAACCATTCTAATTATTCATCGGTTTGGTGTCTCATTCCGCCGCTTCACTTTTTCCAATCAATGCGGCTACCGTTTCTCTCTGACTCTGTCTAAAGACGCTGTTTCTCGAAGAGTATTTGAAGGTGCGCACGGAATCGCCCAAACCGATTTCGGACAGCGCGATAATCACCCTGTCGCCTTCCCCGGCGTCGCCAACCTTGATGCGGACGCGAACGGTCTCTCCCTCTTTCACGTCCCCGCGGAGCACCCTCTCCACCTTGCAGAAGCGGAACCGCTCGCCGCCGTTTGTCTTCCACGAGCCGGTGTCTTCCCTGCCGACCCGCAGTTCAAGAATATACCCGGATTCTCCGATTACCGTGGCGGGGTCGGTGGCGTGAATGAACCCGTGCTCTTCCTTGTCCAGGAAAATGTCCTTTTCAATAAGAAGGCGCAGGTAATTCTCGATGTCCGCCGCAGTTTCTACAGTGCCGATGTCCGAGACTTCACCGAGGGGCTTTCCCAGAAGCTCGCTCTCGCTCGCGCTTTCGACAGGCAGCACAAGCTCGGCGCACACGCTTACGTACCGGTCCGCCGCCTCGTAAGGCGAACTCGCGTCAGTCAAAACGAGGAAGTACTCCTTTCCGGTCTCGTAAAAGCTGTTCCCGGAGGAAGAACCCTGTTGCAGGCTCTCCGGAGAATATCCGGTGACTATGATTCTCGGGGCTTCGACGTTCCCGTAATAGACTTCCTGCACCTCGAAGCCGGTGACCGCGACCAGACCGTTTTCCCTGTTTCCCGCGGCAACGCACTTTCCCTTTAAAATAAGGTCTGCATACGTCGCGAAATCCTCGAATTTCCAGCAGGAGTAGTCGATCATCACCCACGGCGGCGTGCGATCGTGCGGGAATAAAAACGCGCAGCAAATAAATACGGCAGTCAGCGCGAGAATAAAAAGAAGCAAAAGAGCGATTTTACCTGGTTTCATTATATTTCACACCTCACATTATTGTGCCTCGCGAGCAGTTTTTCCGCGTTCTCAGACAGAATTTTGCTCACCGTTTTCTTCCCCAGCCTCAGACTTTTAATGAAGGCCGCCTCCTGTTCCGGGGTGTGCCAGGGGCAGTCGCTGCCGAACAGAATTCTGTCCGCGCCGTGGAGCTTCACGATTTTCCGCGCCTGCTCCCGTGTGATATTTCCCGCGCCGAAGGAGGTGTCGAAGTATACGTTCCTGCCGCAGAGCGTTTCGATTACCCGCTCCGTCATCATCGAGCCGCCCCAGTGAGCCAGCACGATGTCAGCGCTGATTTCTTTCGACTCCAGCCTGTCCAGAACCGCCGCGAACCGACCGGGCGCAGCCCTCTCCGTATCCTCGAATGAAATGTCGCAGCCGGCGTGAAAAAGCATTATAAACCCAAGCTCCGCCGCCTTTTCGTACACCGGGAACGCCCGCTCGTCATCGACGAAAAAGTCCTGAAAATAGGGATGAAACTTGATTCCGGCAATCCCCGCTTCCTTGAGCCTTAAGAGCTCCTCCCCGAAGTTCTCCGCGAAGGGGTGAACCGACCCGAAGCTCACGCACATGCCCCCGTTTATCGAGATCGCGAAGTCGTTCACGTTCTTCTGGCGGCGCGTGTCGGACGCTATGTTGTTGACGACAAAAAGAGACACGCCCTGCTCCTTCATAAGGCGCTCAAGGTCTCCGAACGAGCCGTCGGTATTCGGAACGATCCCGCCGGTTTTCGAAAGTCCCTCGACCGCCCGCCGCGCGATCGCGTCGGGAAAACAGTGCGTGTGGAAATCAATTATCATAAAGGTCACCGCCGCTTTTTCAAACGTCCGGGTCTGCCGCCAGCACCGCGTAGCCCTTCGGAAGCCCGATCCTTAAAACTCCTCTGCCGTCGCTGACGAAGGCCTCGCCGGTTTCGACGTTCACGAACCGCCTTCCGGTTTCCTTCACGTCAATTTCGAACTCGTCGCCGGGCGCGAACTTCCTTCTCGTCACGGCCGTCAAAAATTCGTCGTCGCCAGCTTCTACTCCGGAAAATCTCTTGAACGCGAAAACGTCCTCGCCCGCCTTGAGGAACTCGATTCCGCCGTCCAGAAGGCACTTGCTGTTCTTCCTGAGCGCGGCGAATTTCGCGAAGTGGGCGATCAGATTCCTGTCCTCTTTGCCCCACGGGAACGTCCGCCTGTTGTCCGGATCCTTCCCGCCTTCAAGCCCGGTCTCGTCGCCGTAATAAATCAGCGGCACCCCCGGGAACGTGAACATAACCGCCGCGTAGCCCTCGACGAAGCGCCTCGCCTCCGGCCTCTTCCCGCCGCAAAACCCGAGCATTTCGGTCATCAGGCGCGGCACGTCGTGGGTTCCGGTCATGTTTGCGAGGGCGTAAAAGTTCTGCCGCGGGTAGTTCTCCTTCAGATTCTCGAAGACCTCGTACGCGTCGCCGGCTGAAATTTCCGACGAATAGAACGAGAGCAGCGCCTTCCTGAACGGATAGTTGGTCACCGTGTGCAGCTCGCGCTCCGTGAAATACGAGCGCAGCTTTCCGTAGCTGAACTTGTCGGAGGCGTCCTCCCAGACCTCGCCCAGAATGACCGGCTCCGTTCCCGTCTCGGCGCCCGTTTCGTCCGCGGCCGCCCTCAGTTCCTTTATGAACTTGTCGGGAAGCTCGTCAGCCACGTCCAGCCGCCAGCCGGAAATGCCCTTCCTGAGCCAGTGGCGCACCACCGAGTCGTCGTTTTCGACAATGAAATCAAGGTAACCGGGCGCGAGTTCGTTCACGTTGGGAAGCACCTTCACGCCCCACCAGCAGTCGTACTCGTCGTCGGACTCCTCCGAAAAACTGTACCAGTCCCTGTACTTGGAATGCGGGTTGCCGTAGGCGCCGCCGCCGAATCTGCCCTTTTTGTCGAAGTAGATACTGTCGCTGCCGGTGTGGCTGAAAACGCCGTCGAGAATGACCTTGATCTTCTCCTTCGCGCAAACGAAAAGAAGCAGGTCGAGCGCGGGGTCGCCTCCCAGAAGGCCGTCGACGTGCATGTAGTCCTCGGTGTCGTAGCGGTGGTTGCTGGCCGCCCTGAATATGGGGTTGAGGTAGATCACGTCGGCCCCGAGCGCCTCGATGTAGGGAATTTTTTCGTTCACGCCCGCCAGGTTGCCGCCCTGGAAATCCCAGCGCTCTATCTCGCCGCCTTCCCCGCGCACGTACATCGGCTTGTCGTCCCAGGTCCCGTACATGAACGAGTCGGGCTTCCGCTCGCAGAGCGCATCGTAGCCCTTCGCGAACCTGTCGGGAAAGATCTGGTAGATCACCCCGTGCCTGAACCACTCCGGAACCGAAAGGCCTTTTCCGGCAACCGTGACTCGGAAAAAGTTCCCGCTGTCGCCCTCGCTGCACACGCCCCGGCCTCCCTGACCGGCCTCGGTTCTGCTGCCGTAAAACAGCCAAAAATCCCGGCCGCGCTCAAACACGCGGAACCTGAATCCGTACCTCATAACGCCGGGCTTCTCGGGCGTGAATTTCACTGAATATAGGTAAAATCTGCCGGCCAGCGCGCAGTCCTTTCTGTCCCGCTCGCCGCCGTCCTCGTACGTGAACGACCCCGGCACTTCCTCCCCCGAGACCTCCGTCCGTGTAAGCGGAAGCGTCAGCCTTCCCGGCTCATTTCCGGAATTATTTTCCGTCTCGTCCGCGGTGCCGTAAAAATCCATTACGACTTCCGCTTCGGTTATCGCCGCCGGCTCCTGCGTGTTGTCCTCGCAGCAATAGACAGACAGCCTTACTTCCATGCCGCATGAAACGGCTCCGTAAGGCTCTCTGGTCTTGATGTTCCGTGTATCGTGAAAGAAAGTAAGCATGAACGAAAAATAGTTAATACGAAATGCAGGTTGAAAGATTCACGGTTTTGACTGCCTGAGAATCATTCCGTCATTTCCGTCATTTATTGTAATCCACTCCCCAGATCTCGTCCGCGTACCGCATGATCGTGTTGTCGCTGGAGAAGATTCCCGAGCACGCGATGTTCGTGGCGGCCATGCGGTTCCACTTTTCGCGGTCCCTGAAAAGGCCGTCGACTTTGTTCTGGGCGTCGCAGTACGAGGCGAAGTCGCGGAGAACGAAGAACGGGTCGTTGTCGGACGTCAGGTGGCACCTGATAAGCTCGAACGCACCGGGGCCGGCGTCCATGCCGCTCTCGATCATTTTCAAAACACGCGCGATTCTCGGGTCGCCGTCGATCATCTCCCAGGAGTTGTATCCGCCGTGAAGCTGGTAGTTGATGACCTCCTCGGACGAAAGACCGAAGATCACGATATTGTCGTCGCCCACCGCGTCGTGGATCTCAACGTTCGCGCCGTCCATCGTGGCGACAGTTACCGCGCCGTTCATCATGAACTTCATATTGCCCGTGCCGGACGCCTCCTTGGAAGCCGTCGAGATCTGCTCGCTGACGTCGCCGGCGGGAATCATGATCTGCGCGAGGCTGACGCCGTAGTTCGGCATAAACACGACCTTCAGCTTGTTTTTGATGCGCGGGTCGTTGTTGACCTTTTCCGCAACCGTGTTGATCAGCCTGATCGTGTGCTTCGCGATCGTGTACCCCGGGAACGCCTTCGCGCCGAAAATGAACGTACGCGGCACGATGTCGAGGTCCGGGTCGTCGCAGAGCCTGTTGTAGAGGTCCATGATGTGGATTATGTTGAGCAGCTGGCGCTTGTACATGTGGAGTCGCTTGACCTGGATGTCGAAAATCGAATCCGGGTCGACGGATATTCCGTAGTTTTTCAGGATGAAGTCGGAAAGATCCGCCTTGTTGGCGCGCTTAACGGCAGCTACGTCCTGCAAAAATCCGCTGTCGCCTGTGTATTTGAGAAGTCCGCGCAGCTCGAGCGGGCTCTTTTTCCACCCCTCACCGATCGTGTTGTCGATAAGCGAGGCGAGTCTCGGGTTGGCCTGAATCAGCCAGCGCCTGTGCGTGATACCGTTTGTCTTGTTGTTGAACCTTCCCGGGAAGAACTCGTTAAAGTCCCTGAGTTCCTGGTTTTTGAGGATCTCGGTGTGGAGCGCCGCGACGCCGTTGACGCTGTGGCTGCCGACTATCGCGAGGTGCGCCATTTTCACCATGTCGTCCTGAATTATCGACATTGCGCTCAGCTTGTTCCAGTTCGCGCCGTAACGCGCGGAGACTTCGACGCAGAAGCGCCTGTTGATCTCCTCGACGATCATGTAAATGCGCGGGAGGAGCGTTCTGAACATCGGAACTCTCCATTTTTCGAGCGCCTCGGCCAAAATCGTGTGGTTTGTGTATGCAAGCGTCCTGACGGTAACGCCGAACGCCTCGTCCCACTCCAGATTCTCCTCGTCGACAAGGATGCGCATCAGCTCTGCCACCGCGAGCGCCGGATGCGTGTCGTTGATGTGGATCGCGACGGCAGTGTCGAGTTTGTTGACGGGAATGCCCATCTTTTTCACGTTGCGGACTATCGTCTGAATGCCCGCGCTCGTGAAGAAGTACTCTTGCTTGAGTCTTAAAAGCTTGCCCCTGTCGGTCGAGTCGTCCGGGTAGAGAACGCTCGTTATCGAAGAAACCGAGTACTGACCCGCGACGGCCTTTTCGAAGTCTCCGCGGCTGAAAACGGAAAAGTCAAACGCGACCCCGTCAGTCTCCGCGCTCCAGAGCCTCAAAGTGTTGACGACGCCGTTGTCGTAGCCCGGAACAGGCATGTCGTAAGGAACAGCCAGAATCGGTTCGTAGTTTTTGTGCTCGACGTAGAGCTTCCCGCTGTCGCTCCAGCGAAGCGAGCAGTCGCCGCCGAACTTCACGATGCACGCGAGGTCGTCGCGTCTCGACTCCCATACGTTCTGGATCTTGAGCCAGTTGTCAGGCGTCTCGATCTGGCATCCGTGGACGATCTCCTGCTTGAACAGGCCGTACTTGTAGCGGATACCGATGCCCATGCCCGAGATTCCGAGCGACGCCATAGAATCCATAAAGCAGGCGGCAAGCCTTCCGAGGCCGCCGTTGCCGAGTCCCGCGTCAGGCTCGATCTCCTCGAGCTCCTTGAGCGGAATTCCCATCTCTTTAAGACCGCTCTCCACGACGTCTCTGATACCGAGATTGATAAGCGCCGAGTCCATCAGCCTGCCTATCAAAAATTCAAGTGAAAAGTAATAGACCGACTTCCGTTTACGGTTGAAATTGTCCGTCTCGGTTTTGTACCAGTCCATTGCCATATAATCTTTTATAAGCGTTCCCAGCGCGATATACCGCTCCGTATCGGATGCGTCCTCAACGCCCGTTCTGTAGAGCTGAAGGAGCTTCTCGCGGAAATCGCGTTTGAAATCTTCACGGTTAAGATACATATAAATCTCCATGCGCCGGATAATGCCTCCGGCGTTCGCAAATCAAAAATCGAATTATCCGAGCCGTTCGCGCGAGGAGTCGCGCCGCCGGCTGCCTGAATGAGTGTTTTTGCCTGAAAAAAGGCAAAATTACACGCACAGTCAAAGTCGAATACAATCTTTCCGCCATAAAAAACGCCGCGGAAAGTTTATTTCTCGCACGTCTCCTCGTAGAGGGCAATGTACTTGTCGGCGCTCGCTGACCAGCCGTTGTCGGTAGCCATCGCGTTCTTGACAAGGGATTTCCACACCTTCCTGTCGCCGTAGACCTCCGCCGCGTAGCGGATGATGTCGAGCATCTCGTGCGCGTTGTAGTTCGAGAACGAGAATCCGTTGCCCTCGCCCGTAAACCTGTTGTAAGGCACCACGGTGTCCTTGAGGCCGCCCGTCTCGCGAACAAGCGGAAGAGTTCCGTACCTCATCGAGATCATCTGGCTGATGCCGCAGGGCTCAAACTGCGAAGGCATGAGAAGGATGTCCGCGCCGGCGTAAATCAGCGAAGCGAGTTCGTTGTTGAAGCCGATCTTCACGCCGACCTTGCCCGGGTACGCCGAAGCGTAGTACTCGAAGAAATCCTGATAGTCCGAGTCGCCGCTTCCGAGCAGCACAAACTGAAGGTCGATGTCAAGGATCTGCTCCATAACGCACGTGATCAGATCGATGCCCTTCTGCCTTACGAGCCTTGAAACAACGCCGATAACAGGCTTTGACGCGTCCACGGGAAGACCCATTCTGCGCTGGAGTTCCTCCTTGTTGGCGGCTTTCCCGGAAACGAAATTCTTCGCCGTGTAGTTCGCCGCAAGCGCGGGGTCCGTCGCGGGATCGTATCTGTCGCAGTCGATTCCGTTCACGATGCCGCTGAGCTTGTACGCTTTCTCCCTGAGGAGTCCGTCAAGTCCCTCGCCCGCGAGAGGCCCTTTGATCTCCTCCGCGTACGTCTCGCTGACCGTGGTGATCCTGTCCGCGTAAACGATGGCAGCCTTCATGAACGAAACGCCGTCCATGTATTTCAGCTTCTCTTCGGAATAGTAGCCCATGTTGAGGCCGAGCAGCTCCTCGAGAATTGCCGGCGAGTAGATTCCCTGGTATTTCAGGTTGTGGATCGTGAAGACCACGTGGCTGTCCGCGAACTCGGGCGAGTTGTAGTAGACGTCCCTGAGGTAGACGGGAATCATTCCGGTGTGCCAGTCGTTGCAGTGGATAATGTCCGGTGCGAAGTCGTCCATGTGCTTCACCGACTCCATGACCGCGCGGCAGAAGAACGAAAATCTCTCGCCGTCGTCGAAGTACCCGTAGCAGCCCGGACGCTTGAAATAGTACTCGTTGTCGATGAAATAGAACGGAATTCCGTCGTAATTGAGGTACTCAAGTCCGCAATACTGGTTTCTCCATCCCACCGACACGCCGAAGCTCGCGAGCTGGCTCATCTTGTTGGTGTAGTTCTGGCCGATGTCGCCGTATTTCGGCATGATAATACGCACGTCGATGCCTTTGGCTTTGAGCGCCTTGGGAAGCGCGTACGCCACGTCGGCAAGACCGCCCGTCTTCGCGAACGGCTCCGCTTCTGCGGCTACAAATAAAACTTTCATGAATTCTCCGTTCCGGCGCCCTGTTCCGGACAGTTCCGGTTTTCAGAGACACCAAAAGATAATAAATGTATTTGGCTAAATTTAGGAAAATAGAATTGCGCGTTACGGTTTTTATTCCTCATTTCACATTTTTCTTTCTTCGTAATCGCTAAGTTTCGAGCTATTTTCGCGTGTGCGACTCCGAAGCTGTATGAATATACTGCGAGAGGGTCGCTCGCGCGAAGCAGTTCGCACTAATTCGCCGAAGGCACCATATCGGGAACAGATGCCGTCAAGCGGTCAGTACTACCTTCAGGATGCTATCAAACATACAAAAGCCTTTGCGAACTGCGTAAAGAGCCGAAAATCAGCGATTACGGCAAATAAATATTTCTCTTTTCGACGATCGTCGGGAAATACTCGTCCCCTCTGAACTGCGCGTTTTCGGAAATGACGACGTTCTTGTCGATGATCGCGCCCGAGAGGTGCGCCCCGGAGCACACTCTGACGTTCTGCAGGATGATGCTGTTCTCGACGACCGCGCCCTCCTCAACGACCGCGAACCGGCCGATGATACTGTTCCTGACGGTGCCCCTAATGATCGTACCGTCGGCGACCAGCGAGTTGGAAACCGAGCAGCCGTTCACGTAAATCGTTGGCGGCTCGTCTTTGATCTTCGTGTAAACAGGCCTCTCGCTCCTGAAAAGCTCGTTCGAGATGTCCTGGTTCAGCATGTCCATATTTGCCTTAAAATAGCCGGATTTACTGTTTATGCACGCGACGTAGCCGTCGAACTTGTAGGCGTTGAAGTTGAGCACCTTGAGCTTGCTGAGCAGCAGCGCGTAGAAGTCGTTGAACTTCCTGTTGCGGGCGTTTTCCTGAATCAGGCTGATAAGCATGTTCTTTTTCAGGATGAAGATCTCCATGCAGATCGACGCGCGGGGAATGTAGCCGATGTTCTTGCCGATGCCGGTCACTGAGTTGTGCACCTTGTCGACCTCGACCGTGTAGCAGTTCAGGAATTCCCTGTCCGCGTTGTTCGTCTCGGTGTAGACCACAGTCACGTCAGCGCCTGATGCCTCGTGGGACTTGATGACCTTCTTGAGGTCGATATTGCAGACCATGTACGAGGACGTCAGGATGACGCTGTCGCTCTGGCTGCGGAAAAGGTACTCCATGTTGTTCTGGAGGATCTTCGTGTCGAAGTTGGCAATGTCCAGAAGGCGGTGGTTGAACAGGAACAGACCGTCGTTTTTGCGGTTGAGGTCCCAGGGTTTTCCGTCGCCTATATGGTCGACAAGCGATCTCGAGTTTGTGTCGGTGAAAATGCCGACGTTCGTGACGCCCGCGTTGACTACGTTCGAGAGCATGAAGTCGATAACTCTGAACCGGCTTCCGATCGGAACAGACGCGATCGTACGCTTTGCGGTCAGCGCCTTAATGTCGCTCTCGTCCTCCGCGAGGTTGAATATTGCCATATAATCCTTGCTCATATTGTCCCTCTCTGCTCCCTTCTTAAATCTTTCCGCTGAAATTCGGTTCGAGAACCGTATGCGCCTCGATGACCGCGATCTCGTTTCCGTCCCCGATAACGTTGCTCGCCTTGATGTGAGAACCCTCGAGAACGATCGCCTTGTTCACGATAACGTTTCCCTCGATCACCGTGTCCTCCATAATAATGGAGTCGACTATGCGCGCGCCCTTCTCGACGCGGCAGCCCGGGAAGAGGATCGAATGCCTCACCTCGCCGTCCACGTAGCAGCCCTCGGTAATGATGCTGTCGCTGATCGCGGCTGACGTGCCGATGTACTGCGAGGGCCTGACCTTGACCTGCGTGAACAGCTTCCAGCTCGTGTCGAAAAGCCTGACCTCGTTGTCGACGCTGAGAAGGTCCATGTTGGCCTCCCAGAAGCTCTGGATCGTTCCGACGTCCTTCCAGTAGCCCTTGAACTCGTGCGCAACAAGCGTCTCGCCGTTCGCGAGCATAGCGGGAATGATATTCTTGCCGAAGTCGTTGTCGGAATCCGGGTTTGCGGCGTCGCGGATAAGGTACTCGCGAAGCGTTCTGTAGGTGAAAATGTAGATACCCATCGACGCGAGCGTGCTCTTCGGGTGCTTCGGTTTCTCCTCGAACTCAACAATCTTTCCGTCGCCGTCGGTGTTCATGATGCCGAAGCGCGACGCCTCCTCGATCGGGACGTTGATGACGGCGATTGTCGCCGCCGCGTTCGCCGCGATGTGCTGCGAGAGCATCTCGCGGTAGTCCATTTTGTAGATGTGGTCGCCGGAAAGGATCAGAAGGTACTCCGGGTCGTACTGGTCGCAGAACGTCAGGTTCTGGTAGACCGCGTTGGCGGTTCCCTTGTACCAGTCGCCGCCCTGCTCGCTCATGTAAGGCGGAAGCATAGCGACACCGCCGTGAACCCTGTCGAGATCCCATGGCGTGCCGATTCCGATGTGCGAGTTGAGCGCCTGCGGCTTGAACTGCGTCAGAATTCCGACTGTGTCGATGCCGGAGTTCGAGCAGTTACTCAGGGCAAAGTCGATGATCTTGTACTTTCCTCCGAAGGAGACGGCAGGCTTGGCCATCACCTTAGTCATAGGGCTGAGCCGGCTCCCCTGACCGCCGGCCAGTATCATCGCAATCATGTTCTTTCTTGCCATTTAAGTCATTCCCCTTGTTTTTGATCCGGCTTTTTACGGCCGGTTATTTTCTCTAAATTAAGGTAAAAACGCGCCTTCCTCAGCCTGCTTCCGTCATTCCCGTTTCGGTCTTGCGGAGCGCCTCGTGAACGTCGTCTTGAACACGTCGTCGCTCACGGTGAAGTTCATTCTTCCGCCCGCGTAGCTGTCGGCGTAGTAGTTGTTCCTCACGTTGTTGAGGTGCGAGCCGAGCGTGCCGAACGCCGCGAAGAAAGCGATAAGTCCCGCGAGCACGCCCAGAATGAGCGCCGCCCAGAAGCCGTTTATAATATAGCCGAGGACCGCGCCTGCAGCGAGTGCGATCGCGCCGATTCCGAACGATTTCTTTTTGACCTTCGAGCGGTCGACCGGCATTTTCGCGGCGACCTTTCCCGTCTGGCCGTTCATCGCAAAGTAGTAGAACTCGTTGTTGTACTTGGTTCTTAGGAGCCACACGGGCAGAAGCGCGTAGGCGTATTTTCTGTTGCGGACGTCGACGTTAAGGGCGCCGGTGCGGGAGACGCTGGTGAAGCCCTTTTGGGAGACCGAGTCGAGGAATATGGAGTCGACAGTGTTGGCGATGCGCTTGTCCGTGACCTCCTGGCACTGCTCCGGCGTCAGGTCGTATTTGTCGGCCCAGAACCCGGACAGGTAGACGTCCTTGAATTCCGTGAGTCCCGAGTAGTCGAACGGTTCTATCGTCTCCATGAAGTCGTCGTCGATGGAGGACGAAGCGTCCGCGGGAATCCTCACGAACGACATTGTGCCGGCGCGCCTGTTCTCGTACGTGTCGGTCTTCTCGTAATCGTAGTCGCTGTCGGACCATTTTTCGACGATCTCGCCCTTATAGACCGATCCCGCGCTGACGTCGCACGACAAAAGATGGTACGGAACGTAAACGCCCGAAACCTTGTCGACAGCGTGGCTGTCGCGGAAAACCTTGGGAAGGTACTTCCCGTCGCCGAGGAAGTCGTTGTACGCCTTGATTGCGTCCTCCTTCGTCTTCGCGAACGGAATTATGTAATCGGGCTTGAACTCGCCCTCAATAGAGCTCTCAATGATCGCCGGGTTGCCGCAGTAGGGGCAGAAAAGCGCCGCAGAGTCGACCGTTCCTATAATGGCGCCGCCGCACGAAGGGCAGCTGTAGCCTGCGGTCTTCGCGGTAACCTTTTTCCAGTACTCCTCCGCTTTTTCGTCGGCAATGTACTCGTCGTCAATTTTCGACGTCTCGTGTCTGGCCGCCTTCTTCGAATTAGCGGTGACCTCGTCCACGTTGAACGTGCTCTCGCAGAATTCGCACTTTACGGTCTTGCAGCCGGCGTCGAAAACGAGCGGCGCGGCGCAGTTCGGGCATTTATACTCAACCGTTGCCATCGAAATACCTCTCTCTCTTAAACTCTGTCAGTTCCGGTCAAAAACGTTCCGGTATCTGAAGGCAATTCTCTTCTGCCTCCATTATAACACGCCGCGCGCGAATAATCACGCACAATTTAAGCGGGTCAAACCTCCTGCCCCGGACCGGGATTTCCGGATCCGGTCTTCTTTTTCGCTGAGGAAGTTCTTTTGCGCGGCTTTTTCTCTTTTACTTCGGTGTTCGCCCCGGGTTTTGCATCCGGTTTTTCTTCCTGTTTTGCGGGCGGTTCAGCCTGTTTCACAACGTTCTCCTGCGGAACCGGCGTGTTTTCCGCTGCGTTCTGTGTCGAGGCAGGCTGCGCTGCGGCGGGCTTTTTGTGCTTTCTGCCTCCACGGTGCTTCTTCTTCGCGGGCTTCTGACCATCCGCGGAATCGTTTGCCTGAGACGGTCCTTCCGAAAAGCTGGCGGCAACGTTCCTCGCCCCGAGTCTGTTCCCGGAACCGGTTTCTTGCTGTCCGCGGGAAATTCTTCCGCCGTTCTTGTTCGTCACGGCTCTTCCCGAGGCCCTTCCCTGTGAGGATGAAGGCTTCCGCCTGACTCCGAGCGCCAGGTCGCTGTCCTTGGAGTAGTCGCCGCTGAGACTTCCCAGCGTGACCGGCTTCAGGTCGACCGTGTTCACGCTCATGCAGTAGCGGTAAAGGCGCGCGGTGTTGTAGGCGTCAACGTCCGCCCTGTGGGCGATTCCCGAAAAATACAGGTCCGCCATTTCGATCGCGCGCTCCAGGGAGATCTGGTTTTTCACGCCCACTGCTGTCATGAACACCTTCTGCAGGTCGATCCAGCGGTCGAAAACGCCCATTTCAGTGAGCGGATAACCTTTCACACGCGACTCTCTCAGGCACTGGACGGCGTCGTTTGCGGACCAGGAATATATCAGATACTCCTCTTCCGGCCCCACCCAGCGGAAAAAATCGTCTATTACGTCGAAAAACGACTTCTCGTTTTCCACCATGCTCCAGGTGATTCCGGTCAGGTTCCGCTCGGTGGAGGGAATCGACTTCGCGAAATCGGGTCTCACGAGCCGGTCGAACTCACCCGCGAAATTCAGCTCGGAGTCAAGCTTCACCGCGCCGATTTCGATAGTCTCGGTGCGCAGCGGCGAGCTCTTTCTGAAGCATGTGCAGAATTCGAGGTCAATAAAAACATGTATCAATGGACTTTTCCTCCATAGTTTCAAGCGGGTCCCGGCGATTGTAACGCGGCCGGAAGCACCCGCCTCTTAATCAAATTCAGATATCCTCGAGCGAAAGCGAGGCGGCGGCGTTCAGATCAAGGCCCGAAACGCGGCCGTTCATGAATGCGTAATACGCAGCGCATGCAATCATCGCGCCGTTGTCCGTGCACAGAATAGGCGACGGACGGTAGAATTTCATTTTGCGCGACTTCGCGGCCTTCGCGAACATCGCCCTCAGGCATGAATTGGCCGCAACGCCTCCCGCGAGCACCACTGTGTCCGTTCCGTTCGCGCGCGCGGCTTTAAAAGTATTTTCGCACAGAATCGAGCAGACCGCCTGCTGGAACGACGCGCAAACGTCGGCGACGGGAATCTCCTCGCCCTTCATCCGCATGCGGTTCACGGTGTTGAGCACCGCGGTCTTCACGCCCGAAAAGCTGAAATCGTACGAGTCCTTAAAATGGGTCTTCGGGAAGTCGAACGCTTTGGGGTCGCCCTTCTGCGCAATCTTGTCGATAACCGGCCCGCCCGGGTAGCCGAGACCCAGCTCTCTCGCGCACTTGTCGTACGCCTCGCCCGCCGCGTCGTCGCGGGTTCTGCCCACGATACGGTACTTTCCGTAGTCCTCGACGAGAACTATGTGCGAGTGGCCGCCCGACGCCACGAGCGCGGTAAAAGGCGGCTTAAGTTCCCTGTTTTCGGGGAAATTGGCGGCAATGTGGCCCTCGAGATGGTGAACGCCGACCAGCGGCTTCCCGAGCGCATATGAGAGCCCTTTCGCGGCCATCAGACCGACAAGAAGCCCGCCCACGAGCCCCGGCCCGTAAGTGACTCCGATCGCGTCTATTTGCGACAGCTCGATTCCCGCCTCTTTGACGGCGCTGTCGATGACCGGAAGAATGAACTCAAGGTGCTTGCGCGAGGCGATCTCGGGAACGACGCCGCCGTACTGCTTGTGCAGATCGAGCGACGAAGCGATAACGTTCGAGAGAATCTCCCGACCGTTGACCGCCACCGCCGCAGACGTCTCGTCGCAGCTGCTCTCTATTCCCAGTGTGATCACATCAGCCATTTTCCGCCTTTCAGCCGTCATTTAAATAGACGCGCTTACCGTTTACATTAAACCGTTTTCTTCGATGAAAAGAATGTCGCAATAGGGGTTCGTCTTCGACGCGATCTTGACCGGCACCCTGTCCTGCTGAAGCTGCGACTCGAGGCTCTTCTTAACGTGCGCCGCCAGCGACTTCACGGCGTCGATTTCCGTCTCGTAGTGGCCCAGTTCGAGCGCCGCGATTCCCAACTCCTTAAGTAGGATCGCGTGGTGGTGCTTCATTTCGCCGGTTACAAGAAGGTCGATTCCGTTCCTGACAAGCCAGTCGGTCTCGCCGTCGAACGACCCGCAGCATACGCCGATTTTAACGATATTGTCGTCGGGCGTCATCGAATCCGGAAGCACGACCTTGCTGTTGAAGCTGTTGAAATCCGCCGTTTTTTCGTCCACGAACTCGCTGACCGCCTTCGCCTCGGGAAGCTCCCCGAACCTGTGAAGGCCGTCCTCGTCCGTCTTCATTTTAACGAGTCCGAGCCTCGACGCGAAAACGTCGTTGACGCCGCCCCGGGCGTAATCCAGGTTGGTGTGCGCCGAGTAGACGGTAATCTTTTTCTCCGCGATGGTCGCGAGCTTCTTTCCGAGAACGCTGTCCGGCCTGATTTCCGCCTCGCGGTCGAAAATGAGCGGATGGTGCGTAATAATCAGGTTGATTCCCGCGCGCGCCGCCTTTTCGAGAATGTCGGCTGTGAGGTCGAGGCAGAAAATGACGCTCTTTGTGACGTCGTCGCGGCTTCCCGCCATCAGACCCACGTTGTCCCACTCGCAGGCGGTCTCAACCGGTGCGAAAACTTCGATCCAATCAATTATGTCGCTGTGTCTCATACTGTACCTCCGGTAATCCGCGCCGTCTCGGCAAGAACCGCTTCGTAAAACTCAATCCTCCCGGCGTCCCTTTCGGACGTCTCCGCTCCGGCGTTTCTGATTGCCGCGACGACTCTCGCGGCCTTTTTTGAAATGAGCGAAAAGTATTTCAGGTCGTCTCTGTCGGGTTCGATGCCCATCAGCTCGCCCAGGTATTCGCGAACCGCCTCTTTAACAGGCCCGGTCCCACGCGGCTTCTTTTCGCCCGTGTATCGCGTCTCAATTATCGCGTACGGATGCCCCGCCTCCGCGAGCCCCTGTTCACGAACAATCGTAAACCCGTTGTCCCACAGGAACCGCCTCAGCTCGCCGACGCAGGTATTCGGCTGGAGAACCAGCTTCGGGCAGTTTTTCGCGACCTCCGGCGACGCTTCAAGAATTTCCGCGATTAGAAGGCCGCCCATGCCGCAAATCGTAATCACGTCCGCCTCGCCTTTTTTAAGGACCTTCAGGCCGTTCCCGAGCCTCAGATCGAACGCGCCGCGCTTCTCCGGGCAGTACTTTTCAATGCCCCTCACTGCGGCCTCAAGCGGTCCTTTCCTGACGTCGGTCAATATCGCCTTTTCGGCGAGTCCCTCCGCCACCATCGAGACCGGCAGCAGCGCGTGGTCGGTACCTATGTCGGCAACCGTTCCGCACGTTCCCGCGATTTTCTTAACGAACGTCAGTCTTGCCGAAAGAACTCCGTCCCTCACGGCTCATCATCTCCCGGCGCCTCGAAAATTCCCGCCTCTTCGGCGGCCGATTCAACATTCCCGAACGTCTCTCCGGCCTCTACGAAAACGCCCTCCGCGGCTCCTGCTCCCGAAATCGCGTCTTCAAGAACGGTCTCAACCGCCTCTTCGACCTCCGCCTCCAGAGCGTCCTCCACGGCGTCTTCCTTGGCAGTCTCTTCGGAAAGATCCGCGTTTTCGGCGCCGGCGCCGTCCGGTTTCGCGGCAAGTTTTTTCTCGGTGCGGAGCTTTATCAGCTCAAGCCCCACGAGCACCGCCGCCCCTATAAGGAACGGAACGATCCTCAGCCCGCTCTCGGTCCCGATTGCCAGCGTCATCGCGGGTTTCGCCTCTTTCAGACTCTCCGGCCCCACGGAAATCGCGTAAAGCGATCCGAGCATCATTCCCAGCACGCAGTAGACCGTCTGGCTTCTGTGCTTCTCCAGCGCCGTCTTGATGCCCTTAATGGACACCAGCGCGCCGACAATAACGCCGAGTCCCATCGCGCTCAAACCGAGGATCATGTGCCACGAAAGCCTCAGATGAAACGCCTCGCCGGCCGCCGCCACCGCGGGAACATACGTTCCGAAAATCAGCAGCACGGTCGACCCGGAAATTCCCGGAAGGATCATCGCCGCAATCGCGACAAACCCCGCGATAAACACGTAAAAATACTGCCACGGCTCAAGACCGTCGATAAAGCTGATCTTCGCAGACATAAGGCTCGTCTTCCTGAGCAGCACCACGCCGACAACCAGCGCCGCGCCGAGCAGCGTGAACACCAGGTTGTAGTACTTCCCGCGGATGCACCTGATCTCGTCCTTTATAATAAACGGAATCGCGGCGATCGTCAGTCCGATGAACGCGGAGCACAGAATATATACGTGCGTTTCGAAAAGTTTTGACAGCAGAAGAAGGCACAGAACGATGCCCACGATCCAGCCTGCGCCGAGTTTCAGAAGGTAGATGAGCGCGGCTTTCCGCTTCGATTTGTCTTTGCTCGCAATGTCGTGAAGCGAGGTGATGAATTTCTCGTAGAAGCCCAGAATGAACCCGATGGTCCCGCCGGAAACGCCCGGAACGGCATCCGCGACGGCCATCGAAAATCCGTGAAAGGCGGTCAGAAGCATAAAGAAAATTCCTGCTTTCGTGAATGATTTTACCGGGCGGCGGGAATTCCACACCACCCCAATATATAATACCACTTTTCGCCCGGAAAATCAAACGCAATTAGCGGTTTTAAGGCGTTTTCAAGGCTGCTTTCAAGGTCCGCTGAGCCGCGCAAAAATCCAACAAAAAAGCGCCTGCCGCGAAGACAGACGCTTTTAAGGTTTTAGTTGATTAATACCGGCCGAGTTTGCTAATGTGCGATAAAG
>DBXM01000036.1:39627-39898 GCA_002309655.1 Mageeibacillus sp. UBA1212 | reverse complement strand
CCGCCGGCCGGCGGGACCCGTTTTCGCATATTATTTTAAAATAATTATTCAGGCGTTTCCGACTTCTTTTTTGAACGTGTCGCGGAGGCCTACAACGCTGTTGAACGTGTTCTCGTTCTTCGTGTCCTTGCAGTAGTAGCCGTTCCTGATGAACTGGAACTTGTCGCCTGGCTTCGCGTCCGCGAGGCTCTCCTCGAGCAGGGCGTTTTCGAAAACCTTCACCGAGTCGGGATTCAGGTAGTCGCTGTAGGTCTTGCCCTCGGGGAGGTCC
>DBXM01000036.1:25694-39566 GCA_002309655.1 Mageeibacillus sp. UBA1212 | reverse complement strand
ATCGTGCCCTTGATCTTGCGGCCGTCCTTCGGCATGTCGTTGCGCGTCTCCATGTCGGCCTCGCAGAAGATCTCTTTAATGGAACCGTCGGAGTTCTTGACGAAGCCGGTGCATTTTACGATGTACGCGCCCGCCAGTCTTACTTCGCCGTCCGGCTTCAGCCTGAAGAACTTCGGNNTCGGCGCGCTCGATGTAGAGCTCGCGCGTGAACGGAACTCTTCTCGTGCCCGCTTCAGGGTCGTTCGGGTTGTTGGCGACCGCGAAGAACTCGATCTGGTTCCGCGGATAGTTCGTGACCGTGACCTTGACAGGGTCGAGAACGCACATTCTGCGGGGGGCGTTCATATTGAGCTCGTCGCGGATGCAGTGTTCGAGCGCCTCGATGTCGACAAGGGAGTTCGCCTTGGCGATGCCCGCGTTTTTGACGAAACGGAAAATGGAGGAGGGGGTGTAGCCTCTTCTTCTGAGACCGCANNTGCGGGGGTCGTCCCAGCCGTCGACGGCGCCTGTCTCCACGAGGTGGCGGAGGTAGCGCTTGCTCATAACGGTGTAGGTGACGTTGAGTCTCGCAAATTCCCTTTGTTTAGGCTTTTTCTCGAAGTCGATGTTGTTGATTACCCAGTCGTAAAGAGGTCTGTGGTTCTCGAATTCAAGCGAGCAGAGCGAGTGGGTGATGCCCTCGATTGCGTCCTGGATCGGGTGCGCGTAGTCGTAGAGAGGGTAGATGCACCACTTGTTGCCCTGGCGGTGGTGGTGCTGCTTGCAGATCCTGTAAATGATCGGGTCGCGCATGTTGAGGTTGCTCGACGTCATGTCGATCTTGGCGCGGAGTGTTCTGCTGCCGTCCTCGAACTCGCCGTTCTTCATTCGCTCGAAAAGGTCGAGGTTCTCCTCGACGGACCTGTCGCGGTAGGGGCTGTTTTTGCCGGGCTCGACAAGAGTGCCGCGGTACTCCCTGATCTCGTCGGCCGAGAGGTCGCAGACGTACGCCTTGCCCTCCTTAATGAGCTTCACCGCGAATTCGTAGCACTTGTCGAAATAGTCGGAACCGTAGAAAACGCCGCCCGTCGGTTCGGCGCCGAGCCAGAGAAGGTCTTCGTAAATGGAGTCGACGTACTCGGTGTCCTCTTTCTCCGGGTTCGTGTCGTCGTAGCGGAGGTTGAACTTCCCGCCGTATTTTTTGGCGATGGACGAGTTGATGAATATCGCCTTCGCGCTTCCTATGTGAAGGTACCCGTTAGGCTCGGGCGGAAATCTCGTGTGGATCTCGCGGTCAAAACCGCCTGCCAGGTCCTCGTCGATAATGTCAGTCAGAAAGTTTGAAGTCTCCAGAACGAGCTCCGGATTTTCGGTTGGTTTGATTTCAGTCATAGTGAAATGCCCTTTCCTGAAAAAGAATATACACTTTAATTATACACCCGCGGGCGCCTTTCGGCAAGCAATTTCTGGATATTTTCCGTTTTTGCGGCTGATTCCGGACAATGTTTTTGCGGGTGCGCACGCGTTTATAAGGCTTGAATACGCGGCGCGGAAATTGTATAATGAATCCGTATGGCCGCGGAGCGGCGCCGGCGCTTTTTGCCGGATGCTCCGGAACCGTACGACAAACAAGCGGGGGGGCGCCTGCGCGAGAACGGTCGACCGGTGCTTCCTATATTCGGGAGGGGACGTTATGAACGTTAAACAAATCATGACGGACCTGCCTGAATCTGACAGACCCTATGAGAAACTTGAATTACACGGAGCTTATACATTGACTGATTCGGAACTTCTTGCTGTCATCATTCGGGCAGGAACGGGAGGCGCGAACGCTGTGACGGTCGCGCGGCAGCTGCTTAAGAGCTTCGGCGGCAGTCTGAGACGTGTCTGCGACGCCGGAATTCCGGAACTCGCGGAGACGAGAGGCATAGGGCGCATCAAAGCGATACAGCTAAAGGCAGCGGGCGAGATCGCGGACAGAATTAACCGCGAAAAGAGTATACGACTCGTCGACGCCGCGAACGCCGAGGCTGTCGGAAGAATGCTGATGTACGACATCGGCAGCGAAAAAAGGGAAGTTTTCCGTGTTCTGATGCTCGACAAACGGCTGAGGATCATTTCCGCCAGAGACGTGAGCAGCGGAGTTCTCGACAGGACGCTTGTCCACCCGAGAGAGGTGTTTTCGCCCGCGGTGAGGGAGCTCGCGTACGCGGTTATCGTCGCGCACAACCATCCCAGCGGCGAGCTCGAACCGAGCGAGGAGGACGTGAGGCTCACGGACAGGCTTGTTGAGGCCGGCGAGATTCTGGGAATTCAGGTTCTCGACCATTTTATCGTTTCGAACCGCGGCTTCACGAGCTTCTGCGGCATGGGGTTGATGGCGAAAGCCGGCGGCAAACGCGAAAACGCGCTCAAAATAAAACGGGCGTCGTGAATCATTTAACAAGAGGTTAGGTATGGCAAAGGATATTGGAATAGATCTCGGAACTTCGACAACGACCGTTTACGTGAAAGGAAAGGGAATCGTTCTCAGCGAGCCCTCGGTGGTCGCGGTCAGCACGAACACAGGAAAGCCGATCGCGGTGGGAACTTCAGCCGAGAGAATGATCGGCAGAACGCCGGGAACCGTCAAGGTCGTACGCCCTGTAAGAGGCGGCGCGATCGCTGACTTCGAGACCGCGGAGTTCATGCTCAAATACTTTTTGCAGAAGGCGTGCGGACTCGGAATCAACTTCGGCAGCGTCCGGATGATCCTTTCGGTGCCTACCAGAATTTCAGAGGTCGAACAGCTCGCGGTTCTAGAGGCGGCCAAATCCGCGTGCGGCAGGTCCGCGCGTGTCAGGCCCAGGCTTATAGAAGAGCCGCTGGCGGCCGCAATAGGCGCTAATCTTCCTCTCCGCGGCGACACCGCTGAAGGCTCGATGATAATCGACGTGGGCGGCGGCACGGCCGAGGTCGCGGTCATCTCGCTGGGAAGCATTATAGCGGGCGACTCGGTGAAGGTCGGCGGCGAGAATTTCGACACGCAGGTCGTGAATTACATGCGCACCGAGCACAACCTGGTTATAGGTGAAAAGACCGCCGAAACGGTCAAAATGAGAGTCGGTTGCGTATTCCCGCAGGCGCAGGAAAAGACCACCGACGTGTGCGGGCGCGACATGATGACCGGTCTTCCCGGGAACGTGCGCATCTCCTCGCAGGAGCTTATCGAGCCTTTTAAAGAGACGGTTATCCAGATAGTCGACTGCGCGAAGCGCGTTCTCGACGGCTTGCCGCCCGAGATCAGCGCCGATATAATCCGCAACGGCATCACGATGTCCGGAGGCGGCTCGCTGCTCACCGGACTTTGCGAGTTTTTAAGAACAGAGACGAACGTTCCCGTCCGCGTGGCGGAAGGCGCCCAGTATTGCGTCGCCCAGGGAATAGGCCGCTGTCTCACCGACAGTTCGCTACGCGCGCTGATCAACTCCAACAGAGCGTAAATTAACGCGCGCAGGCATTCCCGGTTTATTTGATTGAATTATTAAGCGCTGCCGCGGCAATGGCGCAGCGAGGTGACATTCCCGGATGAACAAGAAATCAAAAATAACGCTATTTGCGCTCACAATACTCACCATCCTGATGCTCGTGGCGATAGTCATTTCCGCGAGTCCCAACGGCAGTTTCGAGGGACTTTACAAGTTTTTCGGAACTCCTGTCGCGCTTGTCCAGAACGGCGTGAAAAAGGCCGCGTCGGCAGTCTCGGGGTGGTTCAAGTATATGTTCTCGTACGGCAAGGTCAACGCCGAGATCGAGGAGCTGCGCGAGAAAAACGCGCAGATACCGATTCTTGAAGACGAAAAGGAGAGGCTGATTCTCGAAAATTCCGAGTTGAGGCGCATTCTGGGCTTCGAGGACTACTCGGATGACTACTCGCTCGTTCCCGCGCAGATCATCGCGGAGGACGTCACGGACTGGTTCAACACCTTCACGATCGACCGCGGAACGGCGGACGGCGTCACAAGGGGAAGCACGGTCATTTCACCGGACGGCCTTGTGGGAATCGTCACCGAGGCGGGATTCACGTCGTCGAAGTTCGTCACGATCGTCGATGAGGACAACTCGTTTATGTGCAGGATTTCACGCTCGAACGAACTCGTCAGGGTGAGGGGCGTCTCGCAGGAGAATTTGGTTTACGAACTGAGGATTGACAGGCTCTCCGCTTCAACGGGAATCGTCGTGGGCGACAACATCGTGACGGCGGACAGCGGCGGGGTGTTCCCGTCGGGAATTATGGTCGGGACCGTTAAGGAGGTCACAGTCGACAGGGAGACCGGAGTCGTTACAGCGATGGTCGAGCCGGCTGTTGACCTGACTCTTCTCAGCAAGGTATTCGTTATGCTCAGGAACAACGAACCCGCGGAGACGCCGGCTCAGCAGCAGTAATTTATTAAAACGCGGCAGTTGCCAAAAACGCGATGTAGTTTTTAAAACGCGGGAGGAAGAGATGTTTCTCAATACAAAAGCAATAAAACGTCTCTTCAGGCGGCGCCTTGCCGGAACCGGCGGAGACAAGACCAGGGACAGCTACAGACTCGAGACCGGCAACGTCTTCATGAGCGGCGAGGAGAATTTCGACACCCAGATCACTTCGGGAAGAATCGTTTTCGCCGCGCTGGCCGTTTTCGCCGCGATTGTTCTGCAGGAGGCGGTCTTCAACGACCTCAGGTTGTTCGGCGTAAAGCCCAATCTGGTGCTGGCGGTGCTGCTGCTGGCGTCGATGTGCAGCGAGACCGATTTCGGCCTTGTTTTAGGCGTGGTCTCCGGTTTTTCAATCGATATAGTCTACGGCAGATACCTGGGTTTTTACGGGCTTATGTATATGCTGACGTGTTTTTTCACGGCCTTCATCGTGAGGCCGAGAATGAAAGGCAAGGTTCTGAACTACCTGGCAGTCGCTCCGTTCCTGATATTCATTTTTCAGTCTGCGCTCAGCTTCGGCGCGAGATTTCTTGCGCTTTACGCTTCGAGGGCGCCGCAGATTTACCAGAACGCGGGGCGGCACGTGCTCGTGAGAATCGTGCCTTCGACGGTTTACACTTATTTGATTTTCGCGCTGCTGGCGGTTCCGTTCACGGTCGCGTGGCGGAAGCTGGGCAGAAGGCGCCGCGGCGGGGCGATTCTTTTCAGCCAGCGGTGATTATAATTTTCGATTATTGTACAGTGCCTGACTTGAGGCTTTAAAAATGGACGCGCTTAAGAAGTTTTTCACCAACCGGATAACATACCTCTCGCTCGGACTGATCATCGTCATGTGCATTCTTGTCGGGCGTCTTTACGTGCTCCAGATCGGGCAGAATGAAATTCACGAGAAGGAGGCTGCCAAGTTCACCGAGTACGATCTGCCGCTCGACGCTCCGCGCGGAAACATTTACGACCGCAACGGCGTGCTTCTCGCCGGCAACAGGACCGCCTACAAGGTCTACATGATCAACACGGACGACGACCAGGAGTACAGGGACAGAATGTACCTCGAGCTCGTCAAAATTTTCGAGAAGAACAACGACGTGTTCTACAACTACCTCGCCGACTACCTGATCTATCCGCCGGCGTGGGGGCCTGCCGTCGACACTGACGAAGAGGCCGAGAACATGAAGGCGTTCATAAACGACATGGTCATCTCGAAAGCCGACAAGGTGTACTTCGAAAACCCGCAGAGCGCTTTTAACTATCTGCGCGTGAACCTTTTCGCAATCTCAGACGAATACAGCGAGTACGACGCCTACAGGATCATGATAATGCGTTTCGCGTCTTACATGTACGGTCTCGACTCGCTCAGGCCGACGCCCGTCGCCACTGACGTGTGCAAGGAGTCGGTCGACGAGATTACCGCGAGGTCGATGGAGTTCCACGGCGTAACGTCCGAGGAGACGTATATAAGATACTACGTGAACAACATCTCGCTCGGTCCGATACTCGGCTACGTGAGAGCGATCTCCGAGGAGGAGTTCGACGAAAAGAAGGAGAGCGGTTACTTCGCGGACGACGTGATCGGAAAGATCGGAGTCGAAAAGACTTTCGAGGACTACCTGCGCGGCAAGCGCGGCTGGCGGAAATACGTCAAGTCAAACGACGGAACGGTCACCGAGACCGGCTACACCGCTCCCGAACCTGGCTGCGACCTGTATCTTACGATTGACATTCTGCTGCAGCAGACGCTCTACGAGTCAATCGAGTATAACGTTCTTTATACCGCCTCGCGCGAGAACGGCATCGACAACTTCGGCGACTGCAACGCGGGGGCGGGGGTCGTTTCCGACGTTCACACAGGTGAGATACTGGCGATGGCGTCGTATCCCGGCTTCGACAACAACATTTTCGTCGCTCCGCTGTCAGACAAAGAGGCACAGGAGACCGTCGAAAATCTGATGACCGACCCGGGTTCGCCGAGCCTCAACAGGTGCACGCAGGGCACGTATCCTATCGGTTCGATGATCAAGCCCGCGATCGCGGTTGCCGGCCTCGAGACCGGCGCCACGGACAGAGACAGAATCATCATGTGCCCCGGGTACATTATCGCGTCGGGCAAGAAAATGAAATGCCTGTCGTACCACCACAAGGTATCGCTCGTCAACGCTCTCGGACGCTCGTGCAACGTATATTTCGCGACTGTCGGCATCGACGCGGGCATCGAAAACCTCGACTACTGGATCAAGCAGTTCGGACTCGGCGAGTATACGGGCATCGAGATCGCGGAGCGGAAGGGCTTCAGGAGCAACCCCGAGACGATGGACATTTTCGAGTACGGCACGTTCCACAAGTGGACCGACGCCTCGACCGCCGCGACGTGCATCGGCCAGCTCTACACGACGTTCACGCCTCTTCAGGTCAACAGATACATCGCAGCGATAGCCAACGGCGGCACGCTTCACAACATGCACGTAGCGAAAACGGTCTGCGACAGCAAAGGAAAGATCGTTTACGAGACGCCCATAGAGTCATATCCCACGGGTGCCAAGCCGGAGACCATCTCGCTTGTCCAGGAGGCGATGACGAAAATGATCGACGCGTACGCGGAGCTCCAGGCACAGCTTACCAACTACCCGCACTATTTCCTCGCGGGCAAGACGGGAACGGCGCAGACGGGTACGAACGAACAGTCGTCCCACGGCTTCTACACAGGCTTCGCCCCCTACAACGACCCGCAGATATCGATAACGCTTCTTCTTGAGCACGGAGTCTACAGCGGCAACAACTTCCCGATAGCGGGCGACGTGATTAACTGCTACTTCGGCGGTTCGTACGAACCGGGCTTCAAGGGCGGAATCCACCACTACGACAGAGAGACCTCGACGACGACAGGCGGCCAGCACCTCGGAAAATGGTTCGAGAGGAGAGGCCCCGTCATCTGACGGTTGAAAATAACCCGGCGCGCGTCCCTGTTACGCCTTGGACGCGCGCCTTACATCTCTAAATAACGGAGGTAATGACATGTTTATCAAAAGAATCCTCAGAGTGCTTGCGCTCCTTATCGCCGGCACGCTCTGTTTCGGAGCGGTTGCCGCGTGCCAGCCAAAGCCCGGCGACAGGCCTGAAACGCCGACGGAAGAACCCGAGCCCACGCCCGAGCCGCGCAGTATAGACGGCGAGACGCCCATGGCGAAAAGCGTCGTTTACGCCGCGTCTCTCGAGAACGGCATTCAGGGCGTTTACGACACTCCCGAGCGTCTCGGCTTCACCGTCACGAACGAGAACTCGCAGTACAAGATCGGTCTTAAGGGCGAAGCTCTGAAGGGCCTCAACGAGATCAGGACAGCTTCGGGCAAGACGCTCATCTCCGGCGGCATGACCGGATTCATCGTGAAGGCTGACGGCGGCGTTTTCGACTCGGTATCGGGATCGTCGACGGCCAGGGTCAACACGAACCGCATGGGAATTTTCTACTACGAGGTAAACATTAGAGACCTCGTTTTCTCGCCGGACGAGAGCGCTGTCGACCTCTCTAAATACGACAAGGAAAAGGCTCTCAGTATTCCCGCGACAGCGGCGCCGCACGGCAATATGGTCAAAAACGTATCCTGGAAGAACGGAGTTCTGACCGGTACGATCGAAGACCCTACCGACCCTTACGTGTGCCTCGATTTCAGCGACAGTATTGACGGCTGCAACGTCGTGCTTTTCGACCTGACGACTTCAGGCAGCGACGCGGGCGGTCAGCTGTTCTACGTTTTCACCGGAGGTCACGCCGGGAGCTTCAATCAGGACGACAGCAAGACGTTCCCGTTCACCGGCGGCTCGAAACAGACTGTCGCGATCTACGTCGCGGATTTTGAAGAGTCGTCAAACGGCTATCTCAGCGCGCTCCGTTTTGACATCAATGGAAAAGCTGGCGACACGTTCAAGATCGAGAATATAAGACTTGCCCACATAAATGAGCTCGGTTCGGTGAACTGCGGCTACGAGCAGACGCTTCACTCTTATTCCGACAAGATGCATAACGAGGTCCGCGTGATCTTCGACACGAAATCGTCTGACTACAAGGAGTTCGGGTACCGCTACGTAATTCCCGCCGAAACTGTCGCCGATTTTTACGCCCTGAAGCAGGACGGCTCCGATTTCACCGGCGAGGAAGGGGACTTTGAACTCTCGGAGTTCCAGTGCGTAGGCTTTGAGATCAAAGATTCCGGAATGCTCGGGCTTATCGCCTGCGATGACGGCATGACGCACACGAGGCTCTCCAAAAACGGCGGCAAGTACGTTGTCGAGTTCTACATCGACGTCACCGGAAACCACAGGAAGGGTAGCGACGCGAATTTCGGCCACAGGATACTGACCGCCGAGGCAAAGGATTTCAAAAACCTTAAAAAAGAGTGCTACTTTGAGAGAAATCCGCTCGCCTATGAGGTCACCGAGCAGCACGGATCGCACTCGAAGCTTAAGGTGCTCGGCTACAACACCACCAACGGCGCTTACGAGGTTTCCGTCGCGGGAATCGACTTCACCAACGCGTACAAGAAAAAGAACGTCAACAAGTACTTCGGCGGCACGCTCAAGGTTACAGCCTCTTCCGACGACAGAAAGATCTACTTCTGCAGCCACGGCGCGAACGGATGCCTCGAGGCGGCTGTGCTTCTCGACGAGTCGAAAACGCTCGTGCCCATCCAGCCCGAGGTCTGCAAAAACTTCGCCGGCGAGCACGAGGAGCGTTACTACGACCCGAACGACACTCAGTACGGCGACACTGTATATCCGCTCGTGGTTGAGAAGGGGAAGGACCTTACGTACACGATGCTGAACGTCTACCAGAACTGGGGCGTCAACAGACTCAAGCAGCTCTCCTCCATAAGCTTCCACATCGGCTACTACCATCTGTCGACAGGCGTTACCGAGTCGAACTGCATCGCGCCTTACTTCGTTTACGGCCGCGACGGCTGGACGCTTCCCGACTTCCGCGGATGCAGCGGCGTAATGTGGTCGTCTCAGCCTCAGTTCAACTCCGTCGGCAGACTGAGGTTCGTCTCTTACAACAAGAGCGGCAAGACTTACCAGTCCGAATACATCGGCAGCGACATCTGTTCGGTGGGCCCGGTCTACGCGGACATCTACTACTCCTACAGAACCTACGACGGCGCGTTCGAGTACAGTCTCCGCCACACCGAGTTCCCGCAGAACGACGAGAACCGTACCTACTACACGCTCGAGGCGAAATGCGTGAACGACGTAACGTACAAGGACGCGAGAAACAGCTTTACTCTGTTCAGCTTCGACCCCCGCTTCCAGTGCATGAAGACGACCTCGTATAAGGCGGAGGACGGATCAATCAAGGAGATCACCAACAAGGTCAACAAGACTTCCGAACCGGAGGTCTATAAGCTCTGCAAGGATTCGCCTTTCTTCAGCCTCTACGACTATTCGCTCCAGAACAATAACGACGTCGAGAACTTCGCGTATATCGTCCGCTCTTATAAGGCGACCGTTGGCGGCAAGGATTTCGACGGCTGTCTCGTGATGAGAAACTCGGTTATCAAGGACGGTGCGTTCCTGAATCTCGTCGAGATCGGTCTCGACGCCGACAAGCTCGAGTTCAAAAAAGGCGACACTATTAAAATCGTTTTCGTGCTTCTCCCGTACGGCGTTACGGAGCAGAAGGACGACCCGAACGTTCACTACGTCATTGAGGACACGGTCGACAATCCGTGGAGAATTCTCGAGTGCGAGAAGGGAACGGTCGTCGAGGACGACTACCTCGCGATCGTCAACGCGGAAAACGACGAGGCTGTATTTACCGTGACCGGCTCCCGCAACTCGAACGCGGTAAGAGTCAACGGCTTCTCGAAGCTCGCAAGGCCGAAGATCCAGGAGAAGATCAACGGCGAGTGGGTAGATATTACCCTAAACGTAGAGGAATTCGACGGCTACCAGGTCAACTACACGAAGGACGGCTATTTCAGCTACAGCTTCATTGTGAACATGGAGAACTTCACAGATCAGAGGACGTTTAAGGTGACGTGCGGCTGACGGTGCGGTTGCATCATTGCACGGGTGTTTTGAGTTATGATTGATATCGGAACGGTATTTACACAGACGCTGATGCTTTGCATCCTGCTCATCCCGGGGTTTTTGTTCAGAAAACTGAAGATTGCCCCGGGGGAGGACGGGCTCGCGAAGGGTATTTCCAATATCATCCTTTACGTCGCGCAGCCGGCGATGCTCATCTCGCCTTATATACGCGATTTCGACTCGAAGATCCTCGTGAACATGGGGTTTGCGGTGCTGTTTTCGTTCCTCTGCCACGCGCTTTTCATGGTGCCGGCGTTGCTCGTTTTCGGGCTCGGGAAGAAAGCCGGCAGAGACGAGGCCGGCCTTACAGACGAGGAAAAACGACGCGACCTGTCGACGAGGGTGCTGCGGTTCGCGGCGGTGTTCGGGAACTGCGGCTACATGGGAATCCCGCTGATCAGGAACCTGCTGGGCGACGAGGCGACGGTCTACGCGACGGTTTTCAACATCGGGTTTCAGATATTCCTGTGGACTTTCGGCTGTCTGATCGCGACCGGCGACAAGAAATACGTCTCGTTCAAAAAGATAATTCTGAACCCGGCGACGGTTTCGATATTCATCGGACTGATAATGTTCTTCACGCCGCTCAACCGGTACGTACCCGGCGTCGTGACAGGAGTTCTCGACATGCTGAAGGAGACGGTTCTGCCGCTGTCGATGTTCGTGGTGGGCTTCCACATGGCGGGGAACCGCGCGAAGTCGTTCTTCACGGACGGCAGAATGTGGGTGTCGATGGCGCTGAAGCTGCTTGCGTGCCCGCTGCTCTCGTTCGGGCTGCTGAAGCTTTTCTCGGCAACGGGAATCTACAACGGGTTTGAAGTGGCGGTTACTGTGCTCCTGTGCAGCGCGACGCCGTGCGCAACGGTCACGTCGATATTCTCCGAGAAATTCGACCTGGACAGGGAACTGGCCGGCAGGATCGTGCCGCTCTCGACGCTAATTTCTATGGCGACGCTGCCGCTTGTGGCGCTGCTGCTTAAGCTGCTGTAACAGTTTGCATATATAATAAAAGGGCTGCCCGGCGCCGCAATTTGAAAGCGCCGGGCAGCTCCCGTTTTATCCTAAAACACCTGTTACTTTAACATTTCGTTTCTCAACTCGGAAGCTCTTCTCGCGAACATCCTTCCCGTTCTTTCAATAAGCCTCAAAACGTCCGGAATCAGTTCCTCGTCGAAAAGGTCGCACACGTGGAACGTTTCAAAGCTCAAAGTTTTGTCGTATCCGATTTCCGCGACCCCTCTTATAAAACGGTTCCAGTCGGCGATGCCCATGTAGGGGGCGATGTGCTGGTCCTTCTCACCGTTGTTGTCGTGTACGTGGAACGCCTCGATCCTGTCGCCGAGCCTTCTCATCACCGCCAGC
Source organism: Mageeibacillus sp. UBA1212 (assembly GCA_002309655.1). GTDB lineage: Bacteria > Bacillota > Clostridia > UBA1212 > UBA1212 > UBA1212. The sequence continues at coordinate 27,686 of DBXM01000036.1, read as the reverse complement.
GCGTCGTGGCTGCACAGAAGAAGGTGGCCCGTGTCAAGACAGAAGCCGAAAACTTTTCCGCCCGCTAATCCGTTCAACGTGTCTATAAGCGTTTCCGCGTAGTGAATGTCCGAGCAGCAGGCGGCGTACGGCTTGCCCTTGTATGTGCTGAACATGTTCTCGAGCAGAACCATGACTCCGTGCTCCTTGGCGGTTTCCGCGAGAGCGGAGTAGGAGCGGACGTTCATTTCAAACTCTTCTGATGCCTCGAGCGTGTCGGGAAGTTTATAGTAGAACGGGTGCACGACAAGCTTTTTGCAGCCGATGTAGGCGCAGCATTTAATTGTCTTTTTGAGCGCTTCCAGAATGTACGCGTTATAGTCCGGGAATTCCGGATCGGGAGGCAGAACGGACGGAAACGGCGCGTGCGCCTGGTAGTTGTCGATACCGTACTTCAGGGCCGCATCCCGCCAGACGTCGCACGCCTTCAAAAGTTCATCCTCCGGGCTGTCCATAAGAGGGGAACGCAAATGCTTCCTTATGTCGTGCCCTGCGAAAAGATGGTCGAGGTTGACGTCCACAGCGTCAAAGCCCGCTTCTTTCACGATTTGATAAGTTCCTTCAATGCCGAATCTCTCTTCGAGACCGCCTGTCTGAACACCTATTTTCATGGTATTTTCACCTCCGGATCGAAAGGAGCGGCGCTGATATCCGCTCCGGATGATTTTACAACCTGCGGGGCTGTCCGGTCAACCGGAAAATCGGGAAATATCAGGATAAAACAAGGTAAGAGCCCGAAAATTAAAAGCCGGGAATGATTGACAAAAAGCGGTCTTAAGTAGTACCATTTAAGAAAATCAGGCGCCCGGATTTTGAATCCGCCGCCCCGGAGGGCATACAATGAGAATCTCAAACATGAACGTTCCCGGAACCGACACTTCTTTCATTACCGAGTTCCCGAACAAGATTTCCGACAAGCTTTACTGCCGCGACCCGTTCATTCTGCTCGCGGGAGAGGACTATTTTTTATACAGAACGGCCAGGGAAAGGGGCGTTGAGGCGCTTGTAAGCCGCGACCTTGAAAACTGGTCGGATCCGATTCCGGTATATAAGACCGCGACGGACCACCCCGGCTCGACGCATTTCTTCTGGGCTCCGGAAGTGCACTACTATAAAGGGATGTTCTACCTGATCACGTCCGTTCACCACGAAGCGCTCGGCCGCCACACGATATCGGTCTACCGCTCAGCCTCTCCGCTCGGGCCGTTCGAGGATATTGCCGGCTACTGCATTTCGCCGAAGAACTGGGACTGCATCGACGGCACGCTTTACATCGACAGTGAAGGAACGCCGTGGATGTTTTTCGTTCACGAATGGATTTCGACGCCCGACAAAATCGGATTGATGGCGGTGGCGAAGCTCTCGGACGACCTGTCGCACTTTGTGTCAGAGCCGGTTGACATTTTCCGCGCGGACGACCCGGTGTGGACGGACAACGGCGTTACCGACGCTCCGTTTATGGCGGTCCTGGATTCGGGAAGGCTTATCATGACCTGGTCGAATTTCCTGCCCGGTTCAATGGGCGGCGGCTACACCGTGGATCTGGCGTATTCCGAGTCGGGAAGCGTGACCGGACCGTGGAAGCACGCCGACATGCCTATATACTGCAGAGGGCTTAAACCGGATTTCATTTACGAGGGCGGGCACGGAATGCTCTTCTACGACAAAGAAGGGCGGCTGAGAATTACATTCCACGCGCCGAACGCATCCAAGGAAGTTTACGAACACGTGCAGATCAGGTACGTTAAAGAGACCGCGGACGGTATTGAAATAGAATGACGGGAAATGCCCGCCGCACCGGAATAACGGGCGCAGGTTTGACGTTTTTCTTGACAAAATCTATTTTTCGTATATAATACGCATTGTCTGCAAGTGCCGGTGTGGCGAAATTGGCAGACGCAAGGGACTTAAAATCCCTCGGAGTGAGAGCTCCGTACCGGTTCGAGTCCGGTC
>DBXM01000036.1:0-25626 GCA_002309655.1 Mageeibacillus sp. UBA1212 | reverse complement strand
TTTTTATGAAGAGGACAGTAAACGTTACAGGAGAGGGAAGACTGAACCTCCCTCCGGACACCGTGGAGTTTTCGCTCAACATCAACGCGACCGATAAAAACTACGACAGGGCGGTGGAAATTTCCGCGGAAAAACTCGAACGCCTCGCTGAGGCCGTAAAGCCGCTCGGATTTGCGAAGGAAGATCTCAAGTCGTCAAACTACAACATTTATCCCGAATACGACAGCGTCCGCGACCCTGAGACAGGCAACTACTCGAACGTCTTTAAAGGGTTCAGGGTGAACCACTCGGTGATGATCTCGTTCCGGTTCGACAAGAACCTCCTTTCCGACATGATTTCCGCGATCGCGTCGTCGGTTTCGGAACCTGACCTGCATATCGCGTTCACGCTGAAGAACAGGGAAGAGGCGGCTAAGGAGCTTCTTAGGCTCGCGGTCGAAAACGCCTACGAAAAGGCGCAGGTGCTCGCAGCCGCGGCAGGCGTAAAGATCGACAGAGTCGTGTATATCGACGCGGCGCAGAACCGTTCAGGTTTTTACTCGACCACTTCCATGGACAACGCGGCGGTCGGCCTCTGCAAAATGGCCCGCGGCGGGTCGGTCGAGATGGCACCGCAGGACGTCAACCTGTCCGAGACGGTCAGGGTCATTTATGAAATAGGATAAAGCTGCTTAATTAAATATGTTTTGACGCGGCCGCGCCTTCCTTTTGGCTCTTAAACTGAGAGGAAGGCGCGGCTTCCGTATCAATTTTTCTTGACGCGGGCATGCCATTGATGTTATAATAAAAGTGTATATGTGCGTAAAGCCCGCGCGTTTTATTTGCGGGCGCGCCACTCTCGATACGAAAGGATTTGATATTTTAATTTATGGAAGACGTACCTTTACGAATATTATTACTCGTACTTCTTACGTTGTGCAACGCGTTTTTCGCCGCAGCGGAGATAGCGCTTCTTCAGATCAACGAGACGAAATACAAGAAACTCGCTGAGGAGGGCGACAAAAAGGCGAAAAAGATCGTTAAAATGCTTTCAAACTCCGCAAATTTTCTCTCGACCATTCAGGTCGGGGTCACGCTTTCGGGCTTTCTGTCGTCTGCGTTCGCGGCCGATTCTTTTGCCGACGCTCTGGCAGGGCTTGTTATAAAAGGAATTCCGACGGCTAACCGCTCGGTCATAAGAGTGATAGCCGTTATCGTGATCACGTTTCTGCTCTCGTATTTTACCCTTGTTTTCGGCGAACTCGTTCCCAAAAGACTTGCAATGAAAAAGTGCGACAGGGTCGCGCGTTTTTCGGTCGGACCGCTCCGGTTCACGGGAATTGTATTCCTTCCGTTCGTCAAGCTTCTGTCCGGCTCGGTCAACCTTGTTCTCAGAATTCTCGGCATAGACCCCAACGAGAAGGACGACGACGTCACCGAGGAGGAGATTCTGCTGATGGTCAACGAAGGCCAGGAGCAGGGTAATATCGACGATGACGAGAGCGAGCTTATCAATAACGTTTTCGAGTTCGACGACACCACCTGCGGCGACATTATGATTCACAGAACGGAGATCGTGGCGCTTCCCGAGGACGTCTCGTTCGAGAGACTGATCGAGGTCGCGAAGGAGGAACGCTATTCGCGCATTCCCGTTTTCAGGGATTCGATCGACAACATCGTCGGCATCATTCACATCAAGAGTCTGATCGGTCTCGACGCTGAACATTTTGATATAAAGAATATGCTTCTGCCGGTCGTTTTCGTGCCGGAGTCGCAGAAAATCGACGACGTGCTTGACGTTCTAAAAAAGAACAAGAGCCACCTCGCGGTCGTACTCGACGAGTTCGGCGGCACCGCGGGAATTATAACGATGGAGGATATTATCGAGGAGCTGGTCGGAACGATTCAGGACGAGTACGACGACCAGGAGGAGCTCACCGAAAACCTCGTGGAGAAGACAGGCGAAAACGAGTACACAATTTCCGGTCACGCGGAGATCGACGGCCTCAACGACGAACTCGGAATTGAGATCGAGAGCGAGGATTACAACACGTTAAGCGGATTCGCGGTCGACATGCTGGGAGAGATTCCTCCCGAAAATTCGCACCCCGAATTCACGTACAAAAACCTCCGGTTCACGGTGCTCGAGAGCAGCAACAAGCTTATCACCAAGCTGAAGCTCGAGATACTTCCGGAGAACGATGAAGATGAAGAGGATTCACATGATAAAAACGACAAAGACTAAGTCGATAAGGTTGCTCGCGCTTTTCGTCGCGTTTGCGGTGTGCTTCGGCTGCCTCGCCGGCTGCTACAAGTCCAACACCGACTACGACTCGGAGAGCTACTATTTCGAGGATCTGGCATACAGGCGGCCCAATATCGACAGACTGTACGAGCTCGGCGACAAGATCGAGGAGAAGAAGGACAGCGTTTTCGCGGCGCTTGACATCTACAACTCCTTAAGCGAGATGTTCGACATCTACTCGAACGTCATGGCAATGGACGGTCTGCTCCAGATCTACACAAACAGGGACGTCACCGACGAGTACCTGGCCAACGAGTCGTTCGAGATTTCGTCCGCGTTAACCGACGTCCAGAATACGCTCTGGCGTGCGGTGGATTCGGTTGCGACAGGAGCGGGCGGCTGGCTTACGCGCGTTTTCGTTGACACGGAGGCGCTTTTGATGCAGTTCGGCGGCAGCTACGGCGGAGAGACCGACGAGGAACGCGAGTTTAAGGAGCTGACGGTCAGGGAGCTGTCGCTGCTCAAAGACTTCACGGTGGCCAACGGCAACGAATACGCTGTCGACGGCGACGCGTACGACTTCCTGTATCCCATTCCCGACGGCGCGAAGGAGTACACCGACAACGGCGACGGCACGAAGACGTGGCTGCTCACGACCGACGAAATTTACCTGCTTTTAGACGAGGGATACATTTCCGGCCAGGTCGCGAACGAGATGCTCGGCGATATCGAATACCAGCGGTTCGAGGTGTTCGGCGAGATCTACACCGAGCTCGTGGAGGTCAGGAACAAAATCGCGGAGAACAAGGGCTACGCCGGAAATTACGGCGAGTACGCGTACAAGGAACTTTTCGGACGCGACTTCACGCTGGCTGAGGTTCACGAAATCAGGGATTCGCTGAAATCCGTCATTCTCGATCTGATTTATAAAATCAGCGAGCAGTCGGACAAAACCGATTTCGACGCCGCAGACCAATACGCGGACCGGGTGTACAGCGCGGGAATCATCAACTCCGCCAGACCGGTGCTCGCCGACATTTCAGAGCGTTTCACGGACGTTCTCGACAACATGGAGGAAACCGGCTACTGCGACCTTGAGTACGACGATAAGAAGATGGACGTGTCGTTCACGATGACGCTTCCCGTTATCGACAAGCCGTTCATTTTCATCCAGCCCTCTGAGCACGCCACGACCGTCGACGTCTCCACGTTTTTCCACGAGTTCGGCCACTATTTCCACCAGTCGGTCGTTCCCGAGGCGCGCTACACCAACGACGTCGACACCGCGGAAGTGCTTTCCCAGGCGCTTGAACTGATCGTCACAAAGTACTACGGAAAATTCTACCCCGACAGGGAAATGGCTTCCGGATGCCGCGCGGACACGGTGCGCAGGCTGCTCAACAGCTTCATCGACGCTCTGATTGTCGACGAGTTTGAGGAGAGAACCTTCACGGAGGAGAACCTCACGCCGGAGAGAGCCAGCGAAATTTATCTGGAAGTGCTCGCGAAATACGGTATCGACTATTCGTACGACGACGTATCCCGTAACTCGTGGGTGAACATCTACCACATTTTCGCGTATCCGTTCTATTATATCAGCTACGGGGTTTCGGCTGTAGCGGCGGCTGCAATCTACAACGCGGAGGATCCGGTGGCGGCCTACATGGACTTCTGCGACAATACCGCCACGAAGTCTCTTAAAGAGAACTGCGAGGCGTGCAGCCTTGGCGACCCGGTCGACGCGGCAAAGATTACCGAAACTTTTACTACGCTGGTCAACGCGGTGCTGGCAGACGACGGCAACTGATGCGTACCAAAATGATGCTTTCCGAAGAGGAGATAGATTTATGACAGACAATTTCAGATCGGGCTTTTGCAGCGTTGTCGGCAGGCCCAACGTCGGCAAGTCCACGCTTATAAACGCGCTGACAGGAGAGAAGGTTGCGATAACCTCGCCGAAGCCGCAGACTACACGCAAGCAGCAGCTGGCGATCCTTACCGGCGACGGCTATCAGATCGTTTTCGTCGACACGCCGGGAATCCACTCGCCGCGCACGAAGCTGGGCGAATTCATGGTCAGAACGGCCGGCGACGCGATGAAGGCCACCGACGTGATAATGTACCTTTACGACGCCACCGAAAAGGATGTCTCTGATGCCAACAGGCAGCTGGCGGCGAAGATCGCTGAGATCAAAGGGACGCCGAAAATTCTCGTCGTCACGAAGGTGGACGCGGTCGAGAAGGAGAGGCTTCTGCCGATCATTTCCGAACTGGTGAATATCTGCGAATTCGACGCGGTTGTGCCGGTTTCGGCGCTCAGGGACGACGGACTGGACATTCTGAAGGACGAGCTTATGAAGTTCATTCCCGAGGGACCGCTTTACTATCCCGAGGACATCACGACGGCCAGCACGATGCGTGAAATGGCGGAGGAGATCATTCGCGAGAAGGTGCTTCTGTTCACGAACGACGAGGTGCCGCACGGCGTCGGAGTCGAGATTATTTCCTATAAAGAGCCGAAAAACAGGCATCAGACCACTTCAATCGAGGCGACTGTTTTCTGCGAGAAGGACACCCACAAGGGTATTCTGATCGGCAGGGAGGGCGCGATGCTCAAGAAGATCGGCAGCGCCGCCAGGCGTGACATCGAGGACATGACGGGCTCGAAGGTCAACCTGAAGCTCTGGGTCAAGGTCAAGGATGACTGGCGGAATTCCGGGTCGATGCTGAAGGAACTCGGATACAAGGACGACAACGCGCCGGTGAGGTAAACCGGTTTATCAATAACATGAAGGGTTGAAATGGGCGAGAGAGTTAAATGCAAGGCGATAGTTCTGGCGGAGGCGACCTACGGCGAGGGAAGCAAAATGCTGACCGCGCTTTCGGACGAATTCGGCAGGATATCCATCGCCGCGAAGGGCGCCAAAAGTGCAAAGAGCCGCTTTCTCGCCGCCAGCCAGCAGTTCTGCTACTCGTCCATGGAGCTTTCTACCGGCAGAAACGGAATCTACACGCTCTGCGAGGCAGACCTCATCAATTCCTTTTACGGACTTCGCGAGAACGTCGACGCGCTCTTCCTCGCTTCCGATATCGCATCGGCGGTGCTCAAGGTCTCGCGCGAAGAAGACCGCGACGAAGAACTTCTGAGGCTTACGCTCAACACCTTTTATTTCCTGGCGCAGAAGGAAAACGCCGAACGGCTCACCCTCGCGAAGGATATTTTCCGGATCAGGCTCTCTTATGACCAGGGCTTTTTCGCGGTGCCGGAGAGCGTAAGATATAAGGGAACTGCGCAGGCCGTGGAGCATATCGTCTGCAGCGATTTTAAAACGCTTTTTTCGTTCAACGTGTCGCCCGAGGTGCTTGAGGAGCTCGACCGGATAGCGCAGAGGGCGTACGACAGCATGTTCGACTGATTTTTAATTGTAAATGTTCGCGGAGGTTTTTATGGCCGGACGGCGTTTCCGCATCGGAACAGGGAAGTTTTTGACACGCGTTGCCCGCTACATTGCGGCGGCGCTTGTTTTATTTACCTTTTTCGCGGGAGCTTCCGTGCTTTCCGGATGTTCGGTTTTCCGCGAAGCGTTCACGAAATATCTCGAGGAGAGGTCCGGCAAGAATAAAGGAGAAGAAAAGGTGACGAAGGAAGTCGAGAGCATCTGGGGACCGCCGCAGACACAGCAGGTTTTCGCGGATCTGTGCCACTGGGACGGCGATATCGATTTTGACGCGATGAAGCGTGACGGCGTGCGCGGCGTGGTGCTGAGGCTTGCCAGATATAACCTTGAAATAGACGAAAAGTTCACCGAGTACTACGCGCTCGCGAAGGCGGAGGGCCTTCCCGTCGGTTGCTACTTTTTCTCCGGCGCTCACTCTCTCGAGGAGGCCGCCGCGGACGCGGAAAGGGTGCTCACGATGATCGAAGAGATGAATCTCGAGTTCGAGCTTCCGTTTTTTTACGACGTCGAGAACGACGGCGACAGGCTCATTTCCGACAACTCGCGGCAGATGCTCACGGACATTATCAAGACTTTCTGCGACGCGCTGGAGGAGGGCGGTATCTGCCCCGGGTACTACTCGAACACCGACTTCGCGGACAACTACTACTACCCTGAGCAGCTGACCAAATACTGCTACTGGGTGGCGAGCTGGTCGAAAAAAAAGGTCCTGACGCCGGATCACTACCCGAACGTCTGCCTGTGGCAGTACACTTCCACCGCTTCGGTGAGCGGAGTCGATGAGGAGTGCGACATGAACGTGACGTTGAGAGACATTCTGGCATACACCGCCGACTGGTACGCGAAAAGGAACGCTCCGGACCCGTTCGGAAGGTAGATTTATGAACGTTTTTATCGCTTCCGAAGATATTTATCCTGAGCTTCGTGAGAAGATTTTGCTTACGGGCGGGGAATTCGTGCCACTCGGCGCGAATCCGTTTCTGCCGGTTTACGAGTCGAAGCACGCGGACATGCAGGTGTTTGATCTGGGCGGTCGGCACGCGGTGAGGCGCGGCATTGACAAAGCGGCTGACGCGAGGCTCCACGAACTCGGATTTGAGCTTGTTTACGAAGGCCCCGAATCGCCCGTGAAGTACCCGGAATGCGTCTCTTTGAACGCGCTTCTCTGCGGGAATTACCTGATCCACAAAACGTCAGTCACCGCGGAGGCAATCAATGAATTCGCTGCGGAAAGCCACCTCGTAAAGGTCGACGTCAGGCAGGGCTACACCCGCTGCTCCGCCTGCTACATTCCGCCTCTCGACTTGATTGTGACAGGCGACGAAGGCATTTCAAAAGCTGCCGGCAATCACTCGTTCAATATCTTTTTCGTTGAGAAAGAGGCGTCGGAAAAGATCGTGCTCGAAGGCTACGGCAGCGGTTTCGTCGGAGGAACAATGGGCTGGTGCGCGGCGCTTAATACTCTCTTCGTGAACGGCTCGCTCTCGTCCCGCATTCCCGAACTCTGTGAACTTTTGAGGCAGAGCGGAATCAGTATTGTTGAGGCAGAAGGACCACTCAAGGACATCGGAGGCATCGTCAGCGTAACGGCCTGACCGCCAAGTGTTTTCCGTAATACATTCATACAAGCGGCTGCGCCCGTTAATTCGCGGGCAAAAAGCCGTTTTTTTGTTTACAAACCGGACGGAAAGCTTTATAATATTAATTTAAGCAGGAATTTCCCCTGCTTCCCAACCAATCTATTCAAAATCATTTCAAGGACGGACTGAAAATGAAAAAAATTGAATTCAAGGCATACAACCCGGCCGCGGTCGAAAAGAAGTGGCAGGAAATATGGGAGCGCGACAACACGTTCGAGCCCTCGAAGGACTACACGAAGCCCAAATTCTACGGACTCATCGAGTTCCCGTACCCCTCGGGCAACGGCCTTCACGTCGGCCACCCGCGCTCCAACACGGCTATGGACATCATCTGCCGCAAGAGACGCATGGAAGGGTACAACGTGCTGTTCCCGATAGGCTGGGACGCGTTCGGCCTTCCCACCGAGAACTTCGCGATCAAGAACAAGATCCACCCGGAGATCGTCACGGCGCGCAACATCGCCAGGTTTAAGAGCCAGCTCAAGATGCTGGGCTTTTCGTTCACCTGGTCATCCGAGGTTTCTACGACCGACCCCGAGTACTACCGCTGGACCCAGTGGATATTCCTGCAGCTCTTCAAGGCGGGCCTCGCGTACAAGACCGAGATGCCTATCAACTGGTGCACAAGCTGCAAGGTCGGCCTGGCCAACGAGGAGGTCGTGAACGGCGTCTGCGAGCGCTGCGGCGGCGAAGTCGTCAGGAAGGTTAAGAGCCAGTGGATGCTCAAAATCACAGAATACGCGCAGAAGCTGATCGACGGCCTTGACACTGTGGACTTCATCGAGAAGGTGAAGGTCCAGCAGCGCAACTGGATCGGCCGCTCCACAGGCGCGGAGGTCGACTTCGTGGTTAAGGACGCGGACTACAAACTGAGAGTCTACACCACGAGACCCGACACGCTCTTCGGTGCGACTTACATGGTCATCTCGCCGGAACACGAGTTCATCGAGAAGTTCAAGGACAAAATCACCAACTTCGACGAGGTCGACGCCTACAGGCAGCAGGCCGCCCGCAAGTCCGAGTTCGAGAGAACCGAGCTGGCGAAGGACAAGACAGGCGTCGAGCTGAAAGGCATCAGGGCCATCAACCCGGTCAACGGGGAAGAGATTCCGATCTGGACCTCCGACTACGTTCTCAGCACCTACGGCACCGGCGCGATCATGGCGGTTCCGGCACACGACGACAGGGACTACGCGTTCGCGCGCAAGTTCGGCCTGCCGGTAATCGAAGTTGTGGCCGGCGGCGACATCGAGAAGGAAGCCTTCACCGACATCGAGACCGGCACGATGGTCAACTCAGGGTTCCTGAACGGCCTTCCGGTTAAAGAGGCAAAGGCCAAAATCATAGAATTCCTCGAGGAAAAGGGAATCGGAGCGGGCAAGGTCAACTACAAGCTCCGCGACTGGGTGTTCAGCCGCCAGCGCTACTGGGGCGAGCCTATTCCGGTCGTGAAGTGCGACTGCTGCGGCTGGGTTCCGCTTGACGAATCAGAGCTTCCGCTGCTCCTTCCCGAGGTCGAGAACTACGTCCAGACCGACAGCGGCGAATCCCCGCTGGTGAACGTTCCCGAGTGGGTCAACACGACCTGCCCGAAGTGCGGCCGACCCGCAAAGCGCGAGACCGACACGATGCCCCAGTGGGCGGGCTCTTCCTGGTATTTCATCCGCTACACCGACCCGCACAACAACGAGGCGATGGCCTCCGAAGAGGCGATGAAGTACTGGCTCCCGGTTGACTGGTACAACGGCGGCATGGAACACACCACGCTGCACCTGCTTTATTCCCGCTTCTGGCACAAGTTCCTGTACGACATCGGCGCCGTTCCGTGCCCCGAGCCGTACATAAAGAGAACTTCCCACGGCATGATTCTCGGCGAGAACGGCGAAAAGATGTCCAAGTCCCGCGGGAACGTGATCAACCCGGACGACATCGTTGCCGAGATCGGCGCTGACGCGTTCAGGCTCTACGAGATGTTCATGGGCGCTTTCGACCAGCCGATTCCGTGGTCCACCGACGGCGCGAGAGGCTGCTACAGGTTCCTCGAACGTGTCTGGAAACTTCAAAAGTTCGTCACACCCGAAAAGAACATTTCGAAGAAGCACGAACGTGCCGTGAACGTGACGATCAAGAAGGTCTCCGAGGACTACGAAAAGATGAAATACAACACCGCCATCGCGGCGATGATGGGTCTCGTGAACGATTTCTACGCGGCCAACACGCTCTCCGCCGGCGACCTCGGCACGCTTCTCAAGCTGCTGTATCCGGTCTGCCCGCACTTCGCGGAGGAGATGTGGACGATGCTCGAACTTGGCGAAGGCTACGTTCACGAACAGCCCTGGCCGGTCTGCGACGAGTCGAAGCTTGTTGCCGACGAGGTCGAAATCGCGGTCCAGATCCTCGGGAAGATCAAGGCGCGCATCAACGTGCCGTCAACCCTTGACAGGGACGGCCTGGCAGCGTACGTGCTCGAGAACGACACCGTTAAGGAACTTATCGCGGGCCGCCAGGTGCGCAAGGTCATCGCGGTTCCGGGAAGCCTCGTTAATATAATTTGTTAAAACCGGCTATTTCGGGCTGTTTACGTAATTTGCCCGAAAATGCCATTGAATTGAGTTTGCGGACAATGTGTCTTCGACAAATTGCCCGGGCAAATTACTTTTCGCGAGTGCGCCTCTCGCAGTACACTTGTACAGCTTCGGACGCGCGCACGAAAAAACATCTCCGAACTTACCGGTTTTATTTTTAAAGAAAATGGACATAAAGAAAAAACTCAGCGAAATAATCACAAAGAATCTCGGGAACGACTCCTTCGACGAGGCTTTCATTTCCGCGCTTATAAGCATTCCGCCCGATGAAAAGCTGGGCGACTTCGCGCTGCCTTGTTTCAGGCTCGCTCAGAAGACCAACCCCAAGCTCGTGGCCGAGGATCTCCGCGAAAAGATACTGGCGGACGATGATAACGCCGGCCTCTTCTCGGAAATCAGAGTCGTGGGCGCGTATTTGAATTTCTTCCTGAACAGGGGCGAAATCTCGCGCGAGGTGCTGTCGGAAATTCTCGAAAAGAAGGAAAAATACGGCAGAAGCAGGGAAGGGCGCGGAAAGACCGTCATCGTCGAATTCTCGTCGCCCAACATCGCAAAGCCGTTCCACATCGGACATCTCTGCTCCACGGCCATCGGCAGCTCGCTTTCACGAATTTACGATTTCCTCGGCTACGACGTTGTCAAAATCAACCACATCGGCGACTGGGGAACACAGTTCGGCAAGCTTATAAGCGCCTACAAGCGCTGGGGCGACCGCGACGTGATTGCCGCTGACCCGATCAACGAGCTTCTGAAGATCTACGTGAAGTTCCACGCCGAGGCGAAGGAACACCCCGAACTCGAGGACGAGGCGCGCCACTACTTTAAACTTCTTGAAGACGGCGACCCGGAGGTTACATCGCTCTGGCAGTTTTTCGTCGACGCCAGCCTCAACGAGTTCAACCGCATGTACCGGCTTCTCGGGATCAGTTTCGACTCCTTCGCGGGCGAGAGCTTCTACAGTGACAAAATGCCTGAAGTAGTCGACATTCTCGAAAAGGAAGGCCTTCTCGAGGAGAGCGAAGGCGCGAAGGTGGTGCGCTTCGACGACGCGAACATGCCCCCGTGCATCATTCTGAAATCCGACGGCTCCACGATTTACGCAACCCGCGACATTGCGGCGGCGCTCTACAGGAAGCGGTACTACGACTTTTACAAGAACATTTACGTCGTGGGAACGCCCCAGACGCTGCACTTTAAGCAGGTCTTTTCTGTGCTTTCGAAAATGGGCTACACGTGGTCGGAGGACTGCGTTCACGTCGGCTTTGGCTACGTGAGGTTCCCTGACCGCGCGCTCTCGACCAGGAACGGCGACGTGGTGCTTCTGGAAGACGTCCTTAACGAGTCCATCTCCAAGACCCGTGAGATTATTATCGCCAACGGCACCGCTGACGCGATCGACGACCTGGACAAGGCCTCCGAAATCATCGGTGTAGGCGCGGTTCTGTTTGAGTTCCTGAAGAACGGCCGTGAACGCGACATCGTTTTCGACATCAACAAGATGCTCGATTTTGAGGGTGAGTCCGGGCCGTACGTCCAGTACACCTACGCCCGCGGCAGAAGCGTTCTGCGCCGCGCAGAAGACCTCAAGATCGATTATAAGAACGCGGACCTCAGCTTGCTTTGCGAAGACAGTGAATACGCCGTCGTGAAGGTTCTGGAGAAGCTTTACGGTGCCGTCCGCGACGCCGCGGCCAAGAACGAGCCGTACATTGTCACGAGGTACATTATCGAGCTCGCGAAGGCGTTCAACAAGTTTTATAACTCCACGAACGTGCTCCGGTCCGAGCCGGAAATCAGAGCCGCGAGGCTGGCGCTTACTGAAGCGTGCACGACGTGCTTGAAGGAGACGCTGTACCTGATTGGCGTAGGCGTAGTAGAAAAGATGTAAAATCGCGGCATATCTCCGCTCGGGTTCCGGTTTAGCTACCGCAAACCATTTCCTTACTTAATAACGCCGCAGCTTTACATTGGCGGCGNNGTCAAGTGAGAGACGCAATGTAAAGTGCGGCCGCTAAAAGTCGCCTTCGTGCGAAACACGCAAGGCTTTGCCCTGAAAACCTCGCGCGAGATATGCCGGATTTACTATGGCCTGAGCGAGACGCGCCGGCTTTTCTATGGCCTGAGCGAGATATGCCGGATTTACTATGTTTCGTGTGAAAAACATTACTTTGGATTGGACCCATTTGGCCGCCGGATAATCCGGCGGCCATTACTATATCTTGTGGCTACTATCGAATCGACTACAATATGTTGTAAAACCGCTTCCCTAAGAGATTATAATAGGGCGGTGCCTGAAAAAGGCGATTTTTGGGAAGCAGGGCGGTTTTATTAAAAGAATCTGAGCAGGGAAGGGCGGAAAAATCATAATACATCCCCCTGATTTCTCATAATAATTTTGAACTGCCGCCCTACGCTGATTTTAGCGAATTTTCATTGATTTGCGCCACTGAAAGTATCCTTTATATATAAAATGCTCTCAGACGCTCAAAAATGGCCTTTAAATCGATTTTTGGCGATAAAACGGTTAGTTTAACGTCTTTTAGAAGTGCACGAATACGGCCAAAATAAGGGCTTCTGGCGCGATCTGCCGAATCTGTTGGATTTTGAACGTGAATTAACGATTCAGACGTCGCCGGCGTAATATTGAATATTTCACACAAAATGTTTTCGTGAAGAATTATTCACAAAGAAATCTGTGAATCAGCTTCAGAAGAATCATTCACAAATGTTTCCGTGAAAGACTCATCAGAAATAAAATGCTGAATTGATTTCTTACACGCGGAAATTTTAAATCAAGTGTATGGTTGACGAAAATCAAAATCAAGAAAACATTCTGCAGAAAATAATTAGATAAAAGCTACGAGGAAAACAAAACTGTTGCGTGAAAAAAACAGACGATCAAATGCAACCGAGCAAATAAATCGTCCGGACACATAAATGAATCCTGAAGCATTTATAAAAGCCGGCAAAAGCCGCGGATGCGCACAAATCCGAAAATTACCGAAAAACCGCCCTAAAACCCCTAAATATTAGACAAAATTATGATTTTATCTAATGTTTTCTGAGAGCGCCTCACTCACCTTTTTCAGTCAATCTGCGCAGATTTTCAGCCAACGCGCGCAAAAAAAAACCGCTCCGGAACGAACCTTATAATAAGTTCAACCGAAGCGGATACGTTTCAGCCGGTAAAGCTGATTATAATTCATCAGTGTTTTTTCCTGATCAGAACAAATCCCGCGCCTGCAAGCGCCATGATTGCGACAAAGCTTTCAGCGATTCCGCCGCAGCCTTTCTTTTCAGGCTCCAGATCGCCGGTCGGCATTTCAGTCTCCTTGGGCGCCTCGGTTGCTTCAGGTGCCGGCGTCGGCGTCGGAGCTTCGGTTGCTTCGGGCGTTGGAGTTTCCGCGGGCTTGAAGTATTCGACCTCGACGTCTACGAGGAAGTTCGCGTTGCCGCCCATGGCGTTGGTGGACATGTCACCGGGACGCTCGCTGAAAACGGAGTTGCCGCCGGAGATGTCGAAGAACTCGATTGTGACGTCGTCGAAGTAGCCTCTCGTGTAGACGTAGTACGGCGACTCTTTTGTGTTCTGGACCTCCACGACGTAAGGATGCTGCGGCTCGATCTCGATGGGCTCAGGCAGGACCAGCTCCTCCCAGGCGTCCTTGCCGGATTCAAGCGTCCAGTCGTACTGCTTTATAAGCTCGCCGGTGTCGCCGTCCCAGATTGCCGCAACGAACGTTCCGTGCTCTTCCTTGCCGAAATACTTCCTGATTTTTGTGATCGAGCAGCCTTCTTCGACTTCAAAGCGCGTGCCGACAGCGAGGGTCTGGCCGTCGTAAACGTGTTCTCCGGAAACGATTATGTCGAAGCCGTCGAGAGAACCGAATATCGTGTAGTGAAGGAGTTCCCCTTCCGCGGCGCCCTCCCCGTCCGCTCTAACGTTTATTTTGCCCGAAAACAAGGTAAAAAGAATGCACGCGGCCAGCACGGTGACCACAGCCGCGGTTATTCTACGTACATTAATTTTTTTCATAAACGAACACCTCCGTTCCTTGTATTTATTTTACACTATTTCAGTGATTAATTTAAGGTACAAATTATCCACTTCGGCGCTAAACTGACACAAATTTAACCAGTTTTTATAACTGTTCAAAAACGGCCGTGAGTTTCTGCACATTTTCGCCGTGCAAATTGCAAAACCGTGACGCACATATTTTTTTGCTATTGTAAATTATTTATGATTCTGATATAAATACTCTTACAATATTATTGTATACGGAGGTTTTGCAATTATGGTCCGTTATGAGAAAACTCATGATTTTCTGCGCGATTACAATGACGAGGAAGTCATTTACAAGTTCTATCACGAACTGGTTCAAAAAGGCCTTTCCGGTCAGGAGATTCTGGCCGCGCTCAGGAAGCAGTTCCCGGATCCTACGATCAACTGGCGCCACTACTGGATGCCGGAGGTCTATCCGGAGCTCAATGAAATCGGTGTTCGCGAGATGGTAATGACTTTCGAGGACGACATCAAGATCGCAACTCACACCCGGTTCCATCCGCCTTTTGTCCACACCCATCAGTTCTTCGAGATCATTTACGTTATCAGGGGCTGCTGCACCAACAATATCGGTGGAACTTCAATCGAGATGAACGAGAACAGCATCTGCATCATTCCGCCGGTCGTCAGCCACTCCATCGGGAATTTCGACGACAGCGTGATGGTCAACATTCTCGTCAAGAAGGCCGCGTTCGACCACGTCTACGAGACGATTTACGAGGATCCCGAGAACCTGCTAGGCAACTTTATCAAGAACGGCCTCGACGAGAGCTCGCCTTACGCCTGCCTGTTCTTCCCCGATACGTCCATTCCCGGACTCACCGACCTGGTCGAGCAGCTTATAAACGAGCGCGACCGCGGCGACAAGCTGGAGTACCCGATCAAGAAAGCGCTTCTCTACACAATCCTCGCGAAGCTTTCGCGCATCGCGCCCGACAACGTAGTGCAGATCAAGAATACCGACGCGACGCCGAGAACCGTCTACTCTATCAAAAAGTATCTCGAGCAGAACTACCGCAACGCGACCCTTTCGAGCGTGGCGAAGGAATTCCACTACTCGGTTCCCTACCTCAGCAAGATCGTTCACCAGTACACGGGAATCACATTCGGCGCAATGCTGCGCGACATGAGAATGACCGCCGCCGCAGAAAAGCTCACGCAGACGAATCTCCCGCTGGGCGTAATCGCGGATCAGGTCGGCATTAACACGGCGAGCTACTTCTCCAAGACGTTCTACGAGTGGTCGGGAATGACTCCCAGAGAGTACAGGAAGAAGCACTACTCCCCTCTTAAGGAGCCGGCAAAGATCACCGAACCCGAGGAGTAAGAAGCTTTGAATTTGCCTTTTTATAGGTGAATAAATGAACGGCACCCGGGCCGCCGCGCTTTGAGATTGCGGCGGTCCGGATGCTTTTAATACTGTGTATTTTTATTATTGGTTTACCCGCGTTTCTTTTTTCTGCCGGCTTTCTTCTTTGTAGCAGCAATCGTTGCAGCGCCCAAAGCCGTTCCCAGAACGAGACACGTCCCCGCTGCCTTTCCCGCTCCCGCGACTGAACCGCAGCCACCCTTCTTTTCAGCCGGTTTGTCTTTTATTTTTCCCGCGTACGTGTACGAAAGCCTCCCAATCGGAACCGACGAACCGCTCACGTAGTAGTCCATAATGTCGTCCTCCACTTCAACGCTGTCCGCGACCTTGAAATCCATCACGAAGCCGTAGGCGTCCTTCAACTCCGGAAGCAGCTCCAACGGAACTCTGACGATCATC
Source organism: Mageeibacillus sp. UBA1212 (assembly GCA_002309655.1). Lineage (GTDB taxonomy): Bacteria > Bacillota > Clostridia > UBA1212 > UBA1212 > UBA1212. The sequence goes on along the minus strand of DBXM01000036.1, from coordinate 9,888 downwards.
ACACTATCTTCAACAGTCAAAGCGCACTCCCCGAGAGGCGTAAACGCCTTCCCGTCATACTTGTCGACCGAAGTGGTTCTCTCTCCTTCGCCTTCACCGGGACGCCTGTTTATAAGGTAAGAGTACGTCTCCCATTTCTGCTCTTTGGAACCCTCGAAGCCGAAGAAAACGTTCATCCAGTTTGTCTGTCCTTCGCCGGGAGCGGTGATCTCGTTCTCACATTCAATCTTGAATATGAGTTCGGAAGAAGTGTGCGACACACGGATCTTTTTGATAAAATTGTCCGCTGCCGCCTGCTTGTAGCCTCCGCAGTTGCGCGGTTCGTTGGCGACCGCGAGGCTTAAATAGTCGCGCCCGGTGAGCGCTTCGGGACTCGAAGGCGCGGTGTAGGAGCACGTACCTGTGATTCCTTTATAGCGCCTGACGTTGCGCACGAGCTGCAGATAGTAGTTGTCGGCGTAGCCCTCGCTCGTGTACCCTTCTTCCGCGCTGCCCTCGTAGCGGCGCTCCTTTGTCATCTCTATGTCGCGCGAGAACTCGGTGTTGAACGAGTCCACAAATCTCGCCACCGTGTCGCCTTCATTCCCGGGCCACTTGTTTGTCGCCCACTCGTTCCAGCCGGTGACGAAAACGATCTCCGGGTCCTGCGAGATCGCGTAGTCCCACTGCTCTTCTATGTTGTCGCCGCGCATTATCGCCACCGGGTCGCCGTTGACCGGATTTTTGGAGGTGAAGCCTCTTCCGTGGTTTATGTCGCGGGGCGTGTCGTGGGGGTCGACCTTCATTCCGTAGCTGAACACGTAGGCGGTGTGCTGCGCTACGGAAACGCCGATGAGGTTCTGGTGGGTGCGCTGCGGTCTGTTGAGATCGCAGAAAGGAAATCCGTCCTCGTACACCTCGTACTCAAATCCCGGCCACTGCGCGGGCCTGACGTAGAAGAATTCGTTGTACTTGTCCGCGAGCTCTTCTTTGTGCGCAACCATGAGCGGCTTGTCGTACGGCCCGTAGAACCAGAGCGGCTTGTATTTGTCGGTGTTGTAGATCACCTTATAAAGAAGGTCTACCGTGTGGCCTGTGTTGAGGTTCGTGTAGCAGACGACCTGCGGGACCTTGTAGCCGGCGTTGTGAAACTCCATCATCGTGTCGAGAAGGGTCACCAGCGCGTTTTCGTAGATCACGTCGTTGGAGAGGTCTATCGCGATGAAGTCGATTCCCGCCGCGATGAACAGTTCGATGTGCTTGCGGACGACCCATTTGTCGGTCGATTTGTAGTAGCCGTAAAGGGGCTCGTTGAAGTAGTACATGCAGCTCGCGGGGGCCGTTCCCGTCTTGTCGAAGGGGTCCCAGAGCTTGTCGGGCTTGGTGCGCAGCAGCTTCGTGGTGTCGAACCTGTAGCCCTTCTGCGCAAATTCGAACCAGATGAAATAGAACAGTCCGACGTAGCGGTCCTTCCTGTAGCCTTCAATTGTGTCGATTTTTCTGCTGAAATCGTCGGTTCCCGTGACAGACATAACCGTTTCCTCCGATAGTGAAATTGTGGAGCTGCCCGTTGCGGCGCCGCCCTCCTCTGCCGAAAACGCGGGAATCGTACCCGCAGCGGCGGAAAACAGAACAAGCACGGCGGCAACCACCGGCAGACACGTTTTTATTATTTTTCTGAAAGTCTCCATGGCGGCCTCCTTTTTTAATATGGTAGTTTATTTTCCGGTTTTTGGCAACAAATAAACATTTCCAGTTCGGGCTCGTTTTAGTACATTTTTAACCAGTTTCGTGAATGATCTTCGCGGTTTAACGCAGGCGGTTCATGCGGAAGCGGTTGACAAAATCAGGCGGTTCTGCTACCCTTTTGTTAACGCGGATTATGCGTGAAACCGGCTTTTTGAAAGGAATTACATTATGGACGTTTTGATTTTCGGCGGACAGAGCAACATGCAGGGACAGACGGAGATCCTCTCCGAACAGGAAGTGGTCACGAATGCTTTTGAGTACAGATTTGCGGCCGACTCGCTTGCTCCCCTTAAGAACCCGGTTGGTGAAGACCTTCGCGCCGACGGTACATTAGGGCCCGGATCAAATCCGTCCACCGACCCCGAGTCGTGGCTTGGCGAGTTCGTTCTCGGCGGTTCATGGTGGGGCAATACCAATATGGTTCCCTCTTTCTGCCGCGCTTATATAAAAGAGACAGGCGCCGTGACGGTTGCGGTTCACGCCGCGAAAGGCAGCACCGTGATCTCCGACTGGATTCCCGGAACTTCAGGATACAAAATGGTCGTGAAGAAATCCCTCGCCGCTATCAATAAGATCCTTCGCGAAGGCGGCAACGTGGAGCACGTGTTTTTTATCTGGCTTCAGGGCGAGAGCGACGCGATTTTCAACTGCGGGAAGGATGAATACAAGTCGAGAATGCTCGAGCTTGGCGAGGCGCTCCGCCGCGACGTTGGAATCGAGAGGTTCGGAGTGATCCGCGTAGGCTACTTCGTGAACGACGAACGCGACATCAGAATCATGAACGCCCAGAGCGAGGTCTGCGCCGAAAACCCGGAACTCTTTTTAATGCTGACCGAAGAGGCCGCGGCGATGCGGGACGACCCGGTAATGATGAACCCCTACGTCGGCGGTCACTTCAGCGCGGCAGGTCAGGAACGTCTCGGCCTTCTCGCCGGCACCGCCCTCGGCAGATTCGCAGCCGGAAAATGATTATATAAGCCCCTTCCCTGAATTGCATCAGACTTATTATAAATGATCCCGCCTTTGCGTAATCTAATCGTAAGGCGGGATATTTAGTATGCGTGAATAAACAAAGAAGACCCGGCACTCTCGCATCGGGTCTTCTGGTGGGAGATCGTGGATTCGAACCACGGAAGTCGGACGACAACAGATTTACAGTCTGCTCCCTTTGGCCACTCGGGAAATCTCCCATATTGGTGGAGCTGGTGGACGGATTCGAACCCCCGACCTACTGATTACAAGTCAGTCGCTCTACCGGCTGAGCTACACCAGCGTGTCGCTCGCACGACTGTGTAATGATACCAAAATCGAATTTGCTTGTCAAGTACTTTTTTTAAAATTTCTCAATTGATTTTTTTGCGGCCTGTGATATAATAGAAAAACCTTCCGGGGTGTGGCTCAGTTGGTAGAGCGGGTGGTTTGGGACCATCAGGCCGCAGGTTCGAATCCTGTCACTCCGACCATTAAATGAAGCCTCGTTCACGCGGGGCTTTTTCTATTACGTTTCCCCTTTCCGCCCGGTATATTTGGTACCGGCGTTGTTTTTCATTTCATCGCAACTCTTATTGGAAACATCTTTTCAGCAGATCAGTTCGATGCAGTGCAAACGAAGAGCATACCGGCTGGGAAAAATAATCAAAAACGGAAAAGGACGGGCATTTGACTGTCCGTCCTCTCAGAAAGCACTGTTAGACTAAAATATCCTTATAAGAACTAGCGTTAAGCAGCTCTTTTTGCTGTTAACCTTTTACAGCACCGGCGGTTACGCCCTCCACGTAATACTTCTGCAAGAACATGAACAGCGTGACAATCGGTATCGCCACTATCACGCAGCCCGCTGCGAACTGTGTGAACAGGTTCGTATCGGCGTATGTTCCGAAAAGCATTGAGTAAAGTCCGACGGAGACCGTCCAGTATTTTGCGTTGTCCGCGCCTATGATGACCTTTGCGAATATGAAATCCATCCACGGGCCGGTGAAGCTCATCAGCGCCTGATAAATGATTATCGGCTTTGAGAGCGGCAGAATTATCTTCCAGAAGACCTTGAAATTCGTGCAACCGTCAAGCTTGGCGCTCTCCACAAGCGCGTTCGGTATGACGTCGAAGAAACCTTTGGCTATCTGGAAGCCCAGACCGGCTCCGGCACTGTACGCCAGCACGAGACCTACGAGCGACAGCACCGGATGCTCCGGGTTGCCCGACAGCCCTATCGATTTCAGTAAGAAATATATCGCTATCATGCTCATGAAGCCCGGGAAAAGTCCCAGTACCATCGTGATGTTCATGAACGCTTTTCTTAACTTGAATTTCAGCTTTGCGATACAGTATGCGACCGAAAGCACCAGAAACGTCGAGATTATACAGTCTATCACGGAGATTATAAGCGTGTTTACGACCCAGTGCAGGAAAGCGTGATCCACGCCGTAATACTTCTCCGTGAAAAGCAGTCTGAAATTCTCAAAGCCTACGGCTTTCGGGAAGAAGTTGCTCGTTACACGGCCTATGAACGTACCGTCCGGCTGATACTCACAGCGGAACGCCGAGATGAATATCCACACGAGAGGGATGAGCCAGATAACCGCCATGACCGCCAGGATAGTATACGTGACCGCAAGGCTGATACGGCGGTTTCTGCTCTGACTGCTGAGTTTTTTCTTCGTATTAACGCTCATTGGAAAGTATCCTCCTCATTATATGCCTTGCTCCGTCTGTACGTTATAAGCGTAATAGTCGCGGTGATTATAAACGTGAAGATACCTATGACCGCGCCGGTGTTGTACATTCCCTTGTCTATCGTGACCTTATACAACCACGTGACGAGCAGATCGGTACCGCCCGCCTGATAGCCGGGATAGGCAGGTCCGCCTCCCGTCAGCAGGTAGATGGAGTTGAACGAGTTTATGTTTCCGACGAAGCTCGATATGAGATACGGCGTCGTGATGAAGAACACGTACGGCAGCGTTATCTTGAAGAACATCTTTACCGTCGACGTTCCGTCGACCCTCGCCGCCTCGTACAGATCGGTCGGTATGTTCATCAGAATACCCGACGTCATAAGCATCGTATACGGTATGCCGACCCACATATTGATGATTATGACCATCACCTTTGCAAGTATTTCGCTGTCCGTCGCCTTAAGCCCCAAAAAACCTATAGGCTCCGTTATCCAACCGATATTCTGCAAAAGCGAGTTGATGGGACCGTACTCGCCCAGAAGGTTTCTTACCGCAAGCAGCGAAATGAACTGCGGTACGGCTATTGTCAGTATGAACAACGTGCGGAATAACTTTTTGCCCTTGAGACCCTTTTTGTTTATTAGCAGGGCAAGGATTATGCCGCCGAAATAGCAGGTAAGCGTCGCAAAGATCGCCCAGATGAACGTCCATCCGAGGACGGGCAGGAATCTGTTCTTTATCTCGAAGCCGAGCGAACCCTCGCCGGTGAAGACCGCTACGAAGTTCTGTATGCCGTTCCAGCCGAACAGGTTCGTTCCGAGGTTGTGCATATCCTCCTGATTGTACGTCGTGAACGCGAGCGAGATCATGAAGACAGTCGGCAGAACGGTGAACGCCAGCGCCGCGATGCACGTCGGCGTGAGCATAAGGACGTGGAATTTTCCGTCAAGCAGTTCCTTGCAGTCCTCTTTGAACGTGGTCGGTTTTTTGCCGACCTTTTTATCGTTGTCCGCCTTGTAGGAGGACGCGATATTCAGATTCCAGACGATAAAGTATATGAAAATCAGCGCTATGGTGACGAATCCGAACAGAATCATCAGCTTACAGTCGGAGCCGACCGTCATTTCACCGGTCGCGGGATCGAACACTCCGCCCTCGGAAACGTTCTTGAGCGACAGGTTCACGAGCGCTTTCCATCCGTACGGGGTGTTGTTGATGCTCGGGCAGAAGATCATCACGGCGAGTATGCCGAGCTGTATCAGCAGGAATAACAGTCCCTTGATTATCTGTCCGTGATAGAAGTTGCCTGCTCCGAATATGAAGTGTGAAAGCTTGGTACCTATGGAGCCGTCCGAGAACCTCTTTCCGAATTCGGAAAAAGCGTTGCCGATTTTCTTAAAAAACCCTGACCGTTTTGGTTTACGATCCAGTTTTACATCAGTACCCATGTTTTCCTCCGAAAAATTAGCAAAAGTGAGTAATTATCGTGCAGATCAGAGATCAGTCGTGGCTCGGCAGAGACTGCGGGAACTCCTTCGGCACGGTTCCGTGCATCCACAGATATTCAGCGAGATACAGGGCTTTGCGGATGCCCGCGAGAGATTCGGTTTCCGCCAGTATCGTATCGCCCGTCGTCGGGTACGCGGTCTTATCTATTATCGCGCGGAATACGGACGGAGCGTTTTTGGAGTAATAGTAGGAGTTGAGCGTGCCGGTGACGAACGGCTGAGGTATGCCCCATTCCGCCATGCTTACCTGCATAGCTGCCAGATTATACTGGCTCTCGGTGACCTTGCCCTCGTTGTAGCATTGCTCTATGTAGGATGACGCGCCGGCGTACGCGGGAACGTTCAGACATTCGACGTACGAACGGTTCTGAGATTCCTTGCTCGACATGAATTTGATGAGCTCCTGCTCTTTCGCGTACTTGTTCTTATCGGAGCTCGCGTTTATCATGAAGCATTTGCAGTCCGCGAATGTGCCGCCTCTGTAGACGTCGCCGGCCGATACGCCGGACAGCCCCTCTACGGCTTTTTCGGTGAGCGTGAACGTCGGTATAAGCGCGATGCCGAGGTTGGTTTCGCCCAGCGCCGCTTTCGCGGTGTTGTAGTGCCACGCGCCGCCTATGACCGCGAGCACGCCCTTGTTCGATTTGTCAAGGTCGGCGTCCCAGCCGTCGGGAGAAGCCCATTTGAAGCCGTTTTCATCCGCGGCGTAGTCCTGAAGCCACCTCATAATTGCTATCGTATCGTCGCCCTGGCAGTTTGACGTGCCCTTCGAGCCGCCGGATACGGATTCGGCGCCCTCGTAGATCTTTACCGTCGTGCTGTGGTCGGAGACCTTTGTCGCAAGCAGAGCGAAGGACATATTGAAGCCGTCGTCTCCCGTCACCGTTACGGCTTTGGTACCGGCGGCTCTCGCCGCTTCTCTCAGACCTTCAAACGATTTTGCCTGTTCTTCCGTCACGAGCGCTTTGTTGTAGTAAAGGAACAGCGCTTGCGAGATGTACGGTACGCCGTACAGATACTCGGTGCCGTTCAGCGTCGAGTAAATGACTTTACGGAAAGATTCGGGATTGTCCGCGAGCACCTGGTCGATGAGCGACTGATCGCCTATCGGCTTGGCGCACTGCGTGGACGCGAGCTTTCCTATATTGTCGTGCGCCACGGTGTAGATGTCCGCCGCGGCCGTCGGGTCGTTGGAGATCGTTCCCGCAACGGCGCCGGTGTCCATGCCCTTGACCTCAACAGTGTAGCCGAAGTCTTCGTGCGCGGCAACGTATTCGTTGCAGATCTTCTGATAAAATTCAACGGACTCCTCGCCTACCCAGACGCGGATGACCTTGTTACCGCCGCCTCCGCAGCCTGCGAAAAGCGCCGCGGTCATTATCAGAACGATAAAAAGTGCAATTAATCTTTTCATTTTGTTTCCTCCGTTTATTTATCAATACCGTCGTACGATAATTTCTCTATCATCATGACGCCTGTCAGGGCGTCACATAAGGTTTTGTTCTTTTTGTTGATCAGGATTTCGACAAGTCTTATAACGGGGATCAAAAGGAACGTTAATATCCCCGTGAACAGATAAAACACAGCGCTGTCGATTATGAATACGTAGACGAATCTGAGAAGAATCGTCTTTGCATCCGCCTTAGTCTGTTTTTTTTCCTTGAACGGTATTATACCGGTCATGAGCTTGCCGGGCGTACCTCTCTGTTTGCTGATCAGCGGCACTGCGGCGAGCACCGCAGCCTCGGCGATAAAACCCGCCGTAAGCTTCAGCAAGTAAGCGTGAAGGTTTGCCGCGAACTTTTCGTCAAGATAATACCGGTCGGCATTCAGCTTGTTCGCTATCGCTTCCGCGTCGTCGCCGAACTCTGCCGCCGCCTCGTCCTGCACCCTTTTATAATTCGCATAGTGTTCATTGTAAACGTTTGCTAGGGGCGACGAGAATATCAGAACCGATATGACCATGAAAAGCACGAATACTAATACCGTGTCAAATCCGTCGGATATTATCCGCTTCAGCAGATAAGGCTTTGAGTTGGGCTCCAGCTGTATGTTCGTACCGTTCATTTTCAGCAGAGTTTCATATCGATTCTCGTGGAATACACGGAAACGTCGGATCCGTCGAAAGCTATCCTGACCGTGTCGCCTGCGTAGTCCCTGTCTATCTTGATAAGGAACGTCTGTCCGTCGTCTGCCTGAACATTTGCGTAGCATACGGCGCCGTAGTCGAGTTTTTCGAGAATCTTAACGTCAAGCCCGTCCTCACTGTCCGTTACCGTGCGGATCCTGTCTCTGTCCACCGCGTATCTGTACGTGTAGTCGTAGCAGCGATCCTTATCAATGGAGTTTATCTTGTAGCCGTTTTCCTTGTCCGCTTCTATCGTGTACCCTTCGATATTGTAGTAGAAGTGAAGTACTCTTTCGCCGTTTTCTTTCCTTTCCTTCTTGGAGAAGCGGCCTTCGAGCGATACCTCGTCGCCGATCGGAGAAGCGAGCACCTGTTCGCCTGCTTTTACGGTAATCTTGTCGTAGAGTATCGAGAAGCCGTAATCGTCGCCTTCGGATACTCCGTTATCGACGAGCGCAAACAGATAATGATCGCCGTCCTTGAGATACGCAAGGTTCTTGTCGTCCGCCTTTTCTATGCGCGCGACCTTTAAACGGAATTCGTCTCCCTTGACTATCGCCTGCGGCGGGACTATGAGCTGCGCCTCGCCGATGTTCCCGGCCGCTTTGCCGAGCGCCTCGGGCAGACTGACTTCTGCTCCGAGAACTTTGAGCGTGCCGTCGCATATCTGCGCGTCTATCGTGTTGTAAGGCGGTATCTTCTGGATCAGCGTAATCTCTGTTTTCTTGTCGAAGAAATGGAGCTTGCTCAGCTTTGGCCTGGCGTAAACGACGTCGCCGACCGCAAGATCGTCGCGGTCTATGAGCTTCACTACTATCGAGTTGCCCTCGTCCTTCATCGTGAACTCGCCGCGGACCTCACCCAGTTTGCCGTAGATTATCGTCTCGTTGCCCAGCCGCTCTACTCCGGTCACGATGAATTTGAGACCGTCGCCGTCCGTGGATATTTCGATATGCTCGGGACGTATGCCGAATACAACGGGAACCTCGCCCGTAAGATATGCTTTGTCGATCTTCGAGAGCGCCTCGTACGGGATGTCTATGCTGTCGCCGTTTGAAAATTCTACGCCGACTTTATCGCCGTATCTGTTGAGCGTGACGTCGAAGAAATTCATCTGCGGCGTTCCGATGAAGCCGGCGACGAAAATGTTGTACGGGGAATTGTAGAGGTTCATCGGTGTGTCTATCTGCTGAACGTAGCCGAGCTTCATGACGACTATCCTCGTGCCCATCGTCATGGCTTCGACCTGGTCGTGCGTTACGTAGATAAACGTTGTGTTGAGGCTCTTGTGAAGAGCCGTGATCTCGGCGCGCATCGTTGCACGGAGCTTCGCGTCGAGGTTCGATAACGGCTCGTCGAGCAAAAACACCTTCGGGTCGCGTACGAGCGCGCGCCCGAGCGCGACACGCTGGCGCTGACCGCCGCTCATCTGCTTCGGTTTACGGTCGAGATAATCGACGATATCGAGCATTTTCGCCGCTTTCATTACGCGCTCCTTGATCTCCGCCTCCGGCATCTTGCGGTTGCGCAGACCGAACGCCATGTTCTCGTACACCGACATATGCGGGTACAGAGCATAGCTCTGGAACACCATAGCAATATCGCGGTCCTTCGGCTCCATATCGTTGACAAGTGTGTCACCGATAAACAGATCTCCCGCCGTTATCGTTTCAAGGCCGGCTATCATCCGCAGCGTTGTTGATTTACCGCATCCGGACGGTCCGACAAAAACGATGAATTCCCTGTCAGCTATGTCTATCGAAAAATCGTTCACAGCCTTGTGACCGTTATCATAGACCTTGTAGATGTGGGAAAGCTTAAGATTTGCCATATTGTCCTCCAAACAATA
>DBXM01000009.1 GCA_002309655.1 Mageeibacillus sp. UBA1212 | reverse complement strand
TCGCCTGCATCATTTTCGCGGTGATTATCACGGTGTCGATGTGCGACGGCTGCTTTTCACCGGTCCTGACGGCACGTACAAACGAGTCGATCTCCTCCTGGAACATGTCGTTCGGTTTGAACTCCGGCTTATAGCTCACGAGCTTTCCGCTGCCGGTGGTGTAAAACGTGAAATCAGAGCCGTAGTTCAAGCGGATGCCTCCCTTCGTGCCGAGGAAGTCGATAAAGGACTCGCCGACGCCGATGTTCTGTGCCCAGGCGCCGTTAAACGTTACGGTCGGGCCTGACGTACGCACGAAACCTGTCACAAAATCGTCCACGTCGTACGTTCCGTTCAGGTCTTTTGTGTTCTCCGCCCACATGCCCTCGTATACGTAGTTTTTCATATCGACTCCGAGCTTGCAGAACGCCTTCGCGGAAACGGTCTCCGGCCGCGGGTCGCCCGTGCAGAACATCACGATGTCAAGATAGTGAACGCCCCAGTCGATCAGGACGCCGCCGCCCGATATCGCGTTCGTCGTAAATGCGCCGCCGAGGCCGGGAATCGAGCGCTGCTGGCGGAAGCTCACGTAGACGTGGTAGACCTCGCCAAGGTCGCCGTTCGAGATCATTTCCCGGATTTTGCGGACCGCGGAGCTGAAACGGTTCACGACGCCGATGTTCAGAGTCTTTCCGTATTTGTGCTGCGCCTCCTGCATTTTGAGCGCGTCCGCGTACGTCCTCGCGGCCGGCTTTTCGCACAAAACGTGCTTCCCCGCGGCGAGCGCGTCGCAGGTGATCGTCATGTGCATTCTGTTCGGGGTGCATACGGACACAGCGTCGACTTCGGGGTCGTTTATCACGTCGTGATAATCGGTGCAGGCGGTGCCGCAGCCGTACTTTTCGACCGCCCCGGACGCTTTTTCGGGAATGATGTCGCAAAAATACTTGATCCGAACGTCCGGATTTTTGAGATACGCGGGAATGTGCGCGCTGTTGGCAATCGTGCCGCATCCGATGATCCCGATTACCGTTTTTTCCATTTTCCGTCCCTCTTTCAAACTTTTAGCAAAAATTATCGTTTCTTCAAGCCTTTTGCCTAAAACCGCGTGCGTTTCTACCTGTCGTACTTGCTGTGGTCGTCTTCACCACAGGTGCCTTTGCCGTCCGGTCCCGTGAGGAAAGGCCGGTACATCATAATCGCGGAATTCGCGACCACAAACTCCTCGCGCACAAACTCTCCGTCTCGGGTGTAAACCTCCCTGTAGAGCTCGTTGTGCCTCGAGTAGCCACCCCAAAACTCCTGCCGCATCTCGTGGTTCTTTTCGACAATCTCGTATTTGAACAGCGGCGGTTCGACCGACCTCCACTCGCCCGTGAGATACTCCTCGCCGACGTTCACCAGAAGCTGGAACGGTATGTCCGTGTCGTTGCGGATCATCAGGTCGAGGTGCGGGTAGTAGCAGGTGGCGCCGCTGGCGAAAGGCTGCGTGCGGTTGGAGTCCGGGAAGACGTCGTAGCCGTGGCGGTAGCGCTCGGTGACCGTTAGAGGCGTGTGGAGCGTCATCCAGTAGATAAGGTTCGTCATCTGGCAGAGACCGCCGCCGATGCCCTTCCCGACGCGGCCGTTGCTGAGGACCAGACCCTCTTTGTAGCCCTTTTTCGCGGACGTTTTGCCCACGAGGTACCAGAAGCTGAACGTCTGCCCGGGCTTCACGACGACGCCGTTTATCTTCGCGGCCGCGAGCTTAAGGTTGGTGATCTTGTTGTACTGGAGGTACATGTCGACGTCCTTGAGCTTTCTGAGGAGCGGCGTTTTGTGCGTAAACTGAAGCTCGGGAAGCGGCTCCGGACTGCGTTCGGTAGCGAACCTTTTCCGCATCCTCAGCCAGAGGAGCTTCCGCTTTGTCTTGTAATAAAGCATGCCGCACGCGGCGCGAAGCTTCGAGCGCTTGATTGGTTTGTTCATGAGGTTTTCCTTTCGTAGAATCATTTTTTAAGGGGGCGAATGCCCACTAAAGGCATTTTTACTTTACCAGCAGCGTTTTTATGTTTCTGCCCGCGATTGCGTCGTCGAACGCACGGTTCACGTCGCTCACCTTGTAGCACGTCGCCAGGGACTTCACGACCTCCTGAAGCGCCTTGTGGTTCTTCATGAACTCCAGGTAGATCCGGACGTCCTTTATGGAGTACTGGGACGAGCCGATGAAGCGGAGCGCCTTGAACGTGATCGTCTGCGGGTCGATTTTGACCGGGCCGCTGTCGCTGTACTGGCCGGGAATTATGTAGACGCCGCGGTTCCGCAGGATGTCCATGCCGAGGGGGACGGCCGAAGGCGCGCCTGAACATTCGACGCAGACGTCGGCGCCGAGGCCGCCGTTTTCCGCGAGGATCTTGGCCTTGATCGCGTTTTCACCGTCTTTTTCGAGGCTCAGCACCACGTCGGCGCCGAGTTTTTTAAGCAACTCCGCGCGTTCCGGCTTGTGGCGCGCGCCTACCGCGAACAGTTTTTTCACGCCGAGCGCCTTTAAATACATGACCGCGAAGCAGCCGACCGGACCGAGTCCCTGCACGACCGCGACCGTCTCACTGCCGATCGTGTAACCCGCCTGCTCCGCGAGCCTCACGCCGTGAACGACCGTCGGCCCCGGACACGCGAATACCGCAGCCGCCACCGGATCGACGCCCTCAGGAATTTTCAGAAGGTTCGTGAGGGGCGTGTAGTTGACCTCCGCGTAGCCGCCGTAGAAGTGCGGGGGCACGTTTATGTCGCCGCTGTTTGTGTCGCGCATGTTGACGCAGTTGGCGTCGTCGCCCGTTCTGCACAGAAGGCACTTCCCGCAGGGCACCGCGATGTCCGCAATCACGTTGTCGCCTATTTTTAGGCCAAACCTCGCCGCCTCTTCCGGGTCGCAGCCGGTCAGCCGCCCCACAAACTCATGCCCGATTATCGACGGCGCGCCGACCTCGAGCCTTCCCTTGAAAATGTGAACGTCCGTGCCGCACACGCCGCTGGCGATGAGCTCGCTCTTCCCGTACCCTGCCGGCACCTTGGTGATCTCAAATTCTCTCACGCTGAACGGAACGTTCGCGCCTTCAAAAACCGCCGCTTTTGCTTTCATAACAATCTCCTATTCAATCCCTGTCTCGATATATTTTCCGAGCAGTTCCGCCGTCCTCGCAACCTCCTCAGCCGCCGGCGGAAGCGTCTTCGCGAAGGGGTAATCCAGTCCCATCGCCGCATACTTCGCGCTCCCCAGACGGTGGAACGGAATCAAATCCGCGCGGCCCACGCCCGCGTCCAGTAGCACCTTCAGAATCAGGCGGAGTTCCTCATCCGACGTGTTCACGCCGGGAATGAACGGAATCCGGGCCGTCACGGAGGCTCCCCGCGCGACGAGTTTTTTGAGATTCGAGACGATCAGGTCGAAATCCCCGCCGGTCAGCGCCGCGTATTTTTCCCGCGAACCCGCCTTGATATCAAAGTAAAAATCATTCACGCACCCGAGGACCGCCTCGAAATTCCCCCAGGGAACGCTTCCCGCCGTGTCAACAAGCGTGCTTATCCCGCGCTCTTTCAGAATCGCCGCAAGCTCCGCAGCACCTTCGTACTGGAGCATCGGCTCGCCCCCGCTCAGAGTGACGCCTCCGCCGCCCGCATTGTAGAACTCCGCGTCCTCCGAAACGTCGTCCGCGACCTCCAAGGGGGTCATAATGACACCGTACGTTGCGGTTTTTCCCGCAGCCTTAAAAACGAGAGTCTGCGGCGATGGCGAGATGTTTTCCGGGTTGTGGCACCACGGGCAGCGCAGGTTGCACCCTTTCAAGAAGACCGTCGTCCTGATGCCCGGGCCGTCGCCAGTGGAAAATCTTTGTATGTTGCTGACGTTGAGAATTGCCATAGCTTATACGTCTTCATGCTGGGTGCGGCTCAGAATGTCGTCCTGCACCTCGTCCGCGAGCGTCACGTACAGCGCCGAAAAACCTGACACGCGCACCACGAGCGACTGATAGTTCTCGGGGTGGATCCTTGCGTCCTGAAGCACCTCGCGTGACGTGGAGTTGATCTGGATCTCCTGGCCGCCGCGGGAAAAATACACCCTTATCAGCTGCGCGAGCTTTTCGCGCTTGCCGTCCTTGAAAGCGGAGGGCGAAAACTTCTGGTTGACGACGGAGCCGCAGGCGCAGCGCGTGTAGTCGGGTTTGGAGACGCTAAGAAGCGTCGACGTGACGCCCTTTACGTCGCAGCCGTACGTCGGCGAGGCGGCGTCGGAAAGAGGTCTTCCCGCGAGTCTTCCGTCGGGTGTGGCGCCGAGTCCGTGGCCCGCGTAAATGTTCGAGACGTTGGCCGCCTGCGCCGTGTAGACAGGTCCGCCGTCAAGAGTCGTGTACCTGTCGAACATGTCGGAAAGCGTGCTCGTGTACCACACCGCGTACTTGTCGACAAACGCGTCGTTGTTCCCGTACTTCGGCGCGGCCAGCACCGTCTCTCTGATGTCCCCGTAGCCTTCATAATTGGCCTTAATTGCCGCCGCGAGCGTCGAGAGGGGTATTTTCCTGTCCTCGAACACAACGCGCTCTATGGCCGCGAGAGAGTCGCTGACGGTGCCTATGCCCATAAGCGCCGCGCCGTGCGCCGACGGATACTTCGCGCCTCCCATGTTAATGTCGCGTCCTCTCTCGATGCAGCATTGGCAGAAGCACGACAGAAAAGGCGCCGTCATGTTTTCCGGCTCGGCCACGAACTGGCCTCGCCTCATCCACTCAATATAATTTTCAACGCCCTCTTTGAGCCGCTCCTCGTAGATCTTCATGAACGCGTCCATCGACTCTATCGAATCGAGTTCCTCAGCGGTTTTACCCACGAGAATCGCCTCAAGGTAGTTGATCGGGTCGAACCTGCCGTCCGACCACGGCGGCTGCATGCCGGTGATGAAATTCTCGATGCAGCCAACCATGCAGTAGTTTCTGACGTCCTTGAGTTCGTAGCCCTTTCTAAGAAGCGCCGCCATGTTGACCGTATCGTTCATCAGAGCCGGGTATCCGAGACCCGTGCCGATGACCTTCAGGCACTCGTCCAGGAATTCGTCCGGACAGTCCGGCGTGATCCTCGCGGAAAGGTTCGGTCCGGGGAGGTTCACGTCTCTCACCGCGCGCAGAACGCAGTACGACAGCCCGTTCACCGAGCACGCACCCTCTTCGTCGACGCCGCCGATGCAGATGTTGACAACGTCGTCGCAGCCCCTGTACCTGAACTCGCAGATCTTCGCAAACGTGTTGGCGACAAGCTCCTCGCAGCGTTCGTCCGTGAGCGTTCCGTTCGCGATATCCTTCAAATAGAGCGGATAAAGGTAGCGGTCGATCCTTCCGAGAGCCATCGCGTACCTGCCCTCGAGCACGAAGCAGTTGTGGATCATCCACACGAGCTGGAGCCCCTGCGCGAACGTCTCCGGCGCACCCTCAAGAAGCGCCCGCATGTTGCACGCGATAAAATCGAGTTTCTCCGCGTCGTACCCCTCCGCGCCTTTCAGCGATTCGGCCTTTTCCGCGTAGTTTTCGATGCGCTTCAAAAGTCCCTCGAGCGTCCTCTTCATCGCCTTCAAAAAGCCTGTCGCCTCCGCGTCGCCCGCGTGCTTCTCCGCCGAAGCGTCGACGTCGCGGATCATTCCGGGAATTCCCTTTTCGACAGCCGTGAAATAGTCGGCCGCGAAGTGGTCGGTGTTGCACGAAAACGTACGTTCCGGGTATTTTGCGAAAACCGCCGCCGCGCGCCCGCGCTCATCGTCAGGCACCTCGAGAATTACGTCCCTGAGGCTGCCCGCGATCAGGTCGTTTTTATAAATATGCGGCTCCGGCATGGCGAAAAGCGCGTAGAGCCCGTCCGCGCGAACGTTCGCGTTAATTGTATTTTTGCTCTCCGACAGGCCGCGCGCCCTGAATATCTCAGGGGCGAAAACGCCCTTCGGGAAGCTCAGAATCTCACTTTTCAGTTCGGAAATATTACTCACAGTGTGCTCCGTTTCCGCGCGGCTTGCGCGCAGGCATAATTCTAACGGTATTATACCACGTCCGCGCAGGGTTTTAAAGCCCGCGAAAAGAATTTAAGCATGATTCCGGCACCGCCCACGGCAGTCTTTTTCCGCCCGTTTTAGCTCCTTTTTAGCCCCCGGAAGACAAAAAAATCCGGACCCGAAGGTCCGGACCTTTTACTTATTTAAGATTCGGCACGCCGGAGCGCGCTTTGTCTCAATAGGATTTCCTGCGGATGAAAACGAACGCAGCGCTCATAGCGAGAACAACGATAACCGCGAACATCGCAACGGTTGCGTCGCCCGTCGGAGGCTGAGGAACTTCACCGCCGGGTTCTTCACCGGGAACACCGATGAACGTGAAGCTGGTGTTGGCACCGCCGTAGTTGCCGTCCATAAGAACGGGCTCCTCACGGTTGAGCAGTTTGACAACCGCTACAACGGTCTTTTCGCCCTTGATGTTCGTAGCGTCGATCTCAATCGCGAATCTGGAGGCGAGAGGTCCGCCCGCGCCGAGCACTCCCGCTTCGGTGGTCGTCTTGAAATCGCCGTAAACAGGAGCGGCGTCGCCGATCTTGTAGCCGAACGATTCGATCTCGTCAGCAAAGCCTACCCAGCCGCGGATGACTAACTTGGTAACGCTGCCGTCGGAGCCGTCAACGGTTCTGTCATGTTTGTCGAGCTTGCCGGAAGCACCGCCGTCGCCCTCGCCGAAGTTGAGTTCGTCGTTAACATAGAACGAGTCGAAAGAGCTGCCAACAACAGTTGCCGGATCCGGAGTGTCGGTGATCTCGGGCAGAGCGCCGTAGATGGCGTCCTTCTCGAAGGATCTGACGCCGAAGTTGAAGGTCTGAGTGCCGTCGCCAACGTTGGTCGCGTAAATAGCCTTTTCAGTGTTTCCTTTGACCGGGATTACGAAGTAGCCTCCGTTCTCCTGGCTGAGCAGACGGATCGCGAACACGTACTGACCCTTCGGAAGAGCCTCGAATTCCATAGCGTCTCCGCCGACGTGGTCACCGTCGGGAGAGTATTCCTGTCTTACCAGAGGAGTCTTGGTGAGGGAGTTCTCGATGTTGTTGTAGAATCTGTAGATCAACATCTCGTAAGTCTCGGGCTGATCCTTGTCAGGTCTGGAAGACCAGTTGATCGGGGTGCGGATGGCGTCGAAGCTTGCGGTAGCCGTGAAAGCGGCTGCGGCGTACTGTCCGGGCTGCTTGAGCCAGAGGCCGATGCCGGCGCCGTCAGCTCCGGTGTTGATGTTAGCCCACTCGGCGATGACGGTATCGTCATTCTTGTACACGGTCTCGAAAGCGGTGACTACTGTACCGTTGACAAGGTGCGCAACGATTCTGAAGGTGTGGGAACCCTCAAGGATCGGAGCGTCGAGATTGTACCTGAGCGGAAGCGTGCTGTTAAGCGGTCCATAGATATTCTCGTCAACGTACGATTTGCCCCAGGTGATCTCTCCGTCGTCAGTCTGGTAGCCGATGTCGTCCATCTCGGACTCGGGGAGATACCAGCCGGCCGCGTGGATGACCGTAGCGCCGGCGTCGACGAATCCTTTGATCTGACCAAGGTCATTAACGGCGCCGCAGTTGTTGACTGTGCCGCCCTCTGCGTTGTTAAGCGTGAATACGTCGGCGCAGAACACTCCGGCAGCAGAAACATTGCTAACCATTACCAGAGAAAGGATCATGGCAACGGAAAGAACTAATGCAAGAAGTTTTTTCATTGTTTACCTCCTATAAATTTATGGCAAACTGCCACATGTGGTCATATTCTACAACTTCTCCCCGCTGATTTCAAGCAAAATCCCGCAAAAGAATGTATTTTTCACAAATTTTAGCACCGGAACTGCGTTCCGTACTATATATCCGCCACGTCCACGTCGGGAACGACCAGTACGTCGTAGTCCGGGTAAAGCGCCTTCACCTCGCCGTAAAGCGTCTCGATCGCTTCCCTGCGGTCGACGTCGAAGCTGAGAACCACGTCGAAGCGGACCGTTTTCTCAACCGTGTCGGCGTAAAAACCGTGCATCTGCAGCGCCCAGTCGTGCGCCATCACGGTCTTCTGAACAGCGTTTCGCATCTGCGCCGCCTCGTCGTCGGAGGTGTTGAAAGAATAGACTCCGATGCCCGTAAGAATGACGCCCGTCTTGCGGAAAACCGTGTTCTGCAGCTTCCGCGTGATCTTGTCGACGTCGTCGACGCTCAGGTTGTCCGGAAGCTCGATGTGGACCGAACCGTAGTTTTTGCCGGGACCGTAGTTGAAAAGCGTGACGTCGTACGCTCCGAGCACGCCCTCCTCCGCGCAGATGATCTCCTTCAGCTCCTTCGTCGTCTCCGCGTCCTCGCGCTTTCCGATAATGTCGTTCAGCGTCTCGATCATCATCTCGATACCGGCCTTAATAATGAAGCCCGCGATCACGACGCCGACGTACGCCTCGAGCGACACTCCCCAGATCAAGAAAACGACCGCGGAAGCGAGAACCGAAGCGGAAAGGATCGCGTCGAAAAGCGCGTCAGAACCCGAGGCCACAAGAGCGCCCGAGTTGACTTTTTTGCCCTGTTTTTTTACGTACAGGCCGAGCAGCAGCTTGACAACGATGGCGACGGAAATGATCACGATCGACACGGTGCCGTAGTCGGCCGCTTCCGGGTGGATGATCTTTTTGATCGACTCAACAAGCGACGTGATGCCGGCGTAGAGAACGAGCGCGGCGACTATCATTGAGCTGAGGTATTCGATTCTGCCGTAGCCGAGCGGGTGCTTTTTGTCGGGCTGCTTCGCCCCGAGCTTGGCGCCGATGATCGTCACGACCGACGAGAGCGCGTCGGAAAGGTTGTTGACCGCGTCGAGAATCACCGCGATCGAATTCGACACCAGGCCGACAAACGCCTTGAAGCCAACCAGAAGTATATTGGTCACGATGCCTACGACGCTCGTTTTTACTATCGTTTTCTCTCTGTTTTCCGTGATGACGGCGATGTCTTCGTTCTGCTTGTTCATATAAACGCGCCTCTCTTAAAGTCCACTCTAGAAAGTCTCATCTCAAATCTTAAAGCGCGCCAGCCGGATGCTTTTCCGCGGCTTTCGCGCCCGCGTCTTCACCTTCTTTATGTCTATTATACACTACAGCCCGGGAAAAGTCATCAGGCACCCGGAGTATTAAGCGCTTTTTCCGCTTTTATTGCGGCCGGAAAATGGTATAATAAAGGCGGCGGGAGGTGGTTTGAAATGACCGTTCATTGTCTCGGAAACGGAAAGGTCTGCGTCTACGGAAGGGGCGCCGATATTTTTCAGGCGTTCGGGCCGGAGTACTCGTCTCCGGACGCTTTTACGCTGTCTGTGTGCGGCGACGGCGCGAGTCCGGAAACCGGCGTCGGAGCTTCAGCGGATACAGTTAAGCACTCGCGCGTCTGCTTTTCACACACTTTGACCGGCGCGAAAATGCTCGACCTTGTGCCTCCCGGTTCCGCCTCGTTCCACCGTGCGGTCTCGGGAAACGTACGCTTCAGGCTCTCCCTCAAAAACGCGCCGGCGTTTGAGACCGTCCTTGACGGCGCCGAAATGGCAGTCACCGAGCCTGGCGCACTCGTCTACGTATACAGCTTCGAAAACGGCAGGCCGCACGGCTACACCTCGAACCGTTTTCGCTACCTTTTGATCAAAACAGGAGGCGACGCCGTGCGCCGGAAAATATCCGCCACGGAGCTTGAGATCGACGTCTCGGGAAGGGCCCTTATATCGGTCTTCTTTTCTGAAACCCCGGAGGCGCTTTTCGCCTGCGGCCTTGAAGTCGGAATCGCGGACGTCATGTTCTCTTTTCTCGAGTCGCCCGCAGCCGCGCCGCTTGGCGGTTCCCCTCTTCTTTTCCCGGAGAGCGACGTTCCCGCGTCAAAAAACTCACCGTTTTCGAAGGAGATTCTCGACGGTTTCGACGTCATTTCCGCGCAGCAGGCTGAAACCGGCGCCGTTCTCGCGGGGTACAACTACCACCTGAGCTACGTGCGCGACAACTACGGTGTGTTCAGGTTCTTTCTGGCGGCGGGGGCGTACGAAAACGCGCGCAGGATGCTTGAGTTTTACACGTCCGTTTTCGAGGCGCACGGCAGGGTCCAAAACGCCCAGGGAATGTCCGAGAGCGCTTTTCACGTCCACGAAAACGACCGCGTCGAGATCACCGGCTACCTCGTTCTGATGTTCACCGCGTATCTCCGCGCGACAGGCGACGACGCGACGGTCCGGAAGGCGCTGCCCCTTATAAAGTACTGCCTTCTTTCGCAGCAGGCGGAGCTCTCGACCTGCGGCACGCTGCCCTTTAACGGCGACGAGACATATATCGCCGGCGGCCTTCTCCCCAGAAGCGTGATTGCTGACGGCTCAATGGAGGCAACGGCGCTCTTCCACCGCGCGATCACCGAAGCGCTTTCCGTCCCGTTCATCAAGGAATACCTCGGCGCCGGCGCGGCCGACCTTCTCGAAGCTGCCAAAGCTCTTATAGAAAACCGTTTCACCGCGAATTTCGCAGGCGAAAACGGCCTGTTTTACTGCAACAGACCGCTCGAAGACCATTCGGAGGCCCCGCTTTTCAGGCCCGGAGGCGTTCGCGCGTGCGGCCACGGCTTCGGCGTCAGCTTCCGCAACAAAAACGGCGACTACGTCTGCCCCGCGTGCCTGTCTCTCGATCTCCCGCCGCTTTTCCCCGGCCTCTACGGAAAACGGTTCGACGTCGCGGCGGCGCTCCTCTCCCCCTGTTTTACAGGTTCCCAAGGCCTGATCCCGGGGGACCTGATCGTCAAAGCGGCCGCTTCGGTCCGCGAAAGTTTGAATTCCCGCAGCCGGATCGTCGGGTTCGAGTACGGGTTCCTGATGTACGGGCAGGGGTTCGACCGCGGGCTGGCGGAGCTGATGCTGGCGCAACGTGACCGCTTCGGCGCGTGGAGCGAATACTACGACGGCGGGAATCAGGCGGGAACGCTCTGCCGCCCTTGGGAGACGGCGGTGAACCTGGCGGCGCTGATCGAAAAATATCCCGAAGAATAACCTAAATATAACCCGCGGGCAGTGTTGACACGTTCCCGCAAACGGAGTACAATCAACTCACAAAAACAAATCCGGAGGTGCTTAAAACACATGGCAGGCAAAGCAGAAACCCAGGCAAACGTCAAGTTCTCCTACAGAAAATACTATTGGTTCCGCAACAAGATCAACCCGAATTTCGCGGGAAGGTTCTACTCGGACATGCAGATCGACCCGGTGGCGAGATCGCTCTGCTTCGGCGACACCCAGCCGGCGTACGTTCTGTCGACCGAACCGCTCAGGATCGCGGCCTACTCCGACGAGTTTGACGCGGTCGTGGTGCTCGACTTCCCGGCGGAATTCGTCGAAAAATTCAACGTCACCGCGGGCATGAAGCTGACCTCGTCCGTGACGTATTTCAGGGACAACCGGCTTCCCGACGACCTCTTCCCCGGCGAGGACACGTCAGGCCGCTACTCCGACTTCATGCCGATAATTCAGCTGTTTTTAGGCAAAAACGACGCGAAGATCGCCGAGAAGACGGCGCTTTTCGACGACAGTGTCTGGAAAAAAGTGATCGAAAAGGCGATTGCTTACAGGGACGCGCACCCGGGAATGTACCGCGACGGTCTGTCGTTCTTCAAGAAGCCCTGATTCCCACTGTTTTTTTGAAAGCGAGGGGTTCCGCGCCGCGGAGCCCCTCGCTTTTTCGTCTTCCATAGTAATGTTTTTTACCTAAAAGTAGTAGTAATAACTCAATCTGCCCATCGGCAGCGACTTGCCCGAGATGTACGTCTCCAGAATGTCCGCCGACTCGTTCACGCCGTCGGTCACCTTGAAGTAAACCCCCTTGCAGTTCTTCACGTTTTTGATTCCCAGCGCGGAAAGCGGCACCGCGACCTGCACGTATTTTCCCGAAACAGACGTCTTGACGCCCGCGCCCGTCTCGGCCGAGGCGCCTTCATTGTCCAGCGTGCAAACCTTCCCGCCTTCGGGCGTGCAGTCCGCCAGAAATTCATACCCGCAGAAGCCGTCCGAAGACAGCTCGCCGGTGCCTATGTAAATATTCATCCAGTTGGCGTCGTCCGACAAAACCACGTCGTTTTCGCAGCGGATCAGGAAATACAGATTTTCCTTGTCATGCGCCAGCTTGATCTCCTGGATGTTGTTGTCGGGAGCCGGCTGCTTATATTTAATGCGCTTGTCGACCGACGTGGAGTCGCGTTCACGAACGGTCTGGGAAAGGGCCTTGTAGGAGGCCGTAACGTTGTCCCACTGCGAAGGATCCGCGCCGACGTCAATAACGGTCTCCGGGGTTTTGGCAGCCTTCACGTTGGAAGCGCCTTTGAAGCGGCGGATGTTGTCGCAGAGCTGGAGGTAGAAATTGTCGCCGTAGCCCTCCTTCGGCATCTCAATGTCGCGCGAAAATTCCTCGTTGAACAGGTCGACAAAGCCCACCGCGTCGTTCACGATGTACTTCTGCGCGATCCACTCGTTCCAGCCGCAGATGAAAACGGTGTGCACCTTGTCCATGTTCGCGAAAACGGTGTCCCACTGCTGCTGGAAGTTCGTTCCGCGGCGGAAAGTCGCCTCGTAGTTCATTTTGTCGTTCTGGTCGTAGCCGCGGCCCCAGTTCATGTCGCGCTCGATCCATGAGCGGCTCATCGGAATTCCCGTGTGCTGGGCGATCGACACGCTCATGACTCCGTTGTGGATAGGCTGGGGATACGTCCACTCGATCCACGGGAACGCGTCGTCTCTGAAATCCTCGCTCGGCCACTGCGTGTAGACGATGTCGAAAAATTCGTCAAGCTTGTTGTACAGCTCCATCGAGTCGTCTCTCGGGCAGCCCATTATCGTGGGCGTGACGCCGTCGCGGCAGTACCAGAGGTCCTTGTAAAGGCCGTCCTTGTAGAGCGCGTTGTAGATCTCCTCCATCGTCGCGGGGGAGCTGCTCTTTGTCATGAAGCAGATTTTCGGCACGTTCCAGCCGGCGTCGTAGTATTCCTGAAACACCTCGCAGAGCGCCATGAACTGCTCGGTATAGATCGGGCCGTTGTTCGTGTCGAACGCCAGGAAGTCGACTCCGGCCGCCGTGAGCATCTCGCAGTGCCTCGCGATGACCCACTTGTCGTTTGAACGGTAGTAGCCGAAAAGCGGCTCGTTCCAGTAGTGGAAGGCGTAAAGCGGGCTCCTCGCGTTGCCGGCCTTGTTCCACAGCGAGCGCGCGTCCTTTTCCAGCAGTTCGGTGATGTTGTACGTTGTCGTGCCCGAGGCGCCGTGCCAGAGGAAGTAGAACATTCCGACCTGCTTGTCGGACTTCATCTCCAGCGCCGGTTCAAAAGTGCGGCCGAATTCGTCGACGCCGCAAAGCATGTTGATGTTGTAGCCGCCGTTCTGCGCGTACGGGTCGACTGTCCGCTTCAGGCTGCAGCCGCCGAGAAGCGCGAGCGCCGCGAGAATGAGCGCGAGCGCGCAAGACGTCAAAAATGATGCGTGATTCCTGCCGTGTTTCGAATTGCTCTGCCTCAAATTGCTCTTATTCATCAAAAAGTCCTCCCGGGAACAGCCGCTTAAACGCGCGCCGCTCCGCCACGGTATTATTATACACCTTTTCGGGCGGTAATTCAGTTTATTTTTAAGTTTATTGTAGTATAATATTGCCGCGGAGGTCATTCAAAAATGCGTTACGACTACGATGTAATTGTTATAGGCGCGGGAAACGGAGGGCTGGCGGCGGCTTCAAAGCTGTCCGCGGCGGGCCTCAAAACCGTCGTCCTTGAAAAACACAACCTGCCCGGAGGCGTCGCGACAAGCTTCGTTCGCGGCAGATTCGAGTTTGAGGCGTCTCTTCACGAACTGTGCGACGTCGGCACAGAGGAGGAGCCTCGCCTCGTGAGGAACCTTTTCGCCGGGCTCGGTTCGGACGCCGCGTTTGTCAACGAGAAGAACCTTTTCAGAACCGTCGTCACGGGGCCGGACGGATACGACGTCACCCTGGAATCGGGCGACGATTTCGAAAAATCGCTTGTCAAGGCGTGCCCCGGCTGCGAAAAGAGCATCGCAAAGCTCAAAAAAGTCCTCGCGAACACCTCCGAGGCGCTCGAGTACAACGACGCTAAAAACGGGAAACCGAACAAGCTCGTCATGCTCATGAGGTACGGCAAGTTCCTGATCTCCGCGGCGCACTCGCTCGACGACGTGCTGCGCTCCCTCGGCTTTGACAGGCGCACGAGGAACGTTCTGGAGACGTACTGGAGCTACCTTGGCGTTCCCGCGGACGAGCTCAACTCGATGCACTACTGGGAGATGGCGCGCGGATACATAAACGGCGGCGCGGGCATCCCGACCATGAAGTCGTACGGACTTTCGCTCTCGCTCGCGGACACGATTTTGAAAAACGGCGGCGAGATCCGCTACAACACCGAGGTCACCGGTCTGATTTTCGACGAAAACGGCCGTGTCGCAGGTGTAAAAGCCGGCTCCGACGAGTTTTTCGCTAAGGAGACCGTCTCCAACGTCATTCCCCACAGCGTTTTCGCGATGGACGGCAGGGAGCGCCTCCCCTCGAAGGACAAAAAACTCCTCAACGCGCGCAGGCTCGGTCTTTCATTTGTGTGCATTTACGCCGGCCTCGACAGGAGCGCCGCCGAACTCGGGCTAAATGACTACTCCGTTTTCGTCGCCCACAACTCATCGACGCGGCGCCAGTACGAAAACACCGGCAAAACGATCGGAATGTACGTCGCGAACTGCCTGAACGTCGCCGTCCCGGACGCCACGCCCGCGGGAACGTGCTCGCTATTCATCACCGTTCCCGTCTTCCCGAAGAGCGGAATCTTCGACGGCGTCGACGCCGCCAACTACAAAAAATTCAAGTCGGACTTTTCCCGGAAATATATCGCCGATTTCGAAAAGACTCTCGGAATCGAACTTCTTCCCTATATTGAGGAGATTTCCGTCGCCACACCCGCCACGTTCGCCCGCTATTTCGGCGCCCCCAACGGCACCGCGTACGGCTACGAGCTCTCCGCCTGGGACGGCGTCCTGTCGCGCACCCTCAACCGCTCGAACGAGCTGAACGTGCCGGGTCTCACATTCTGCGGCGGTCACAGCGTCAACGGCGACGGCTTCGGGGTCACGTACACATCGGGCGTCGAGGCGGCGGAAACGGTCATCTCAAGGCTTGCGGCAGCGGGTATTTCAAGGCCTGCGGCAACGGGTATTTCAAGGCCTGCGGCAGCGGGTATTTCAAGGCCAGCGGCAACACCGGACACCCTTGTCGCGAAGAACGGAGGCGCCCATGAAAATTAACGGTGAAAAACTCAAAAAAATCAAAGTCAGCGCCTCGAACTTCCTGAAAATTCTGCCCGAAAGGGTCAAAAAGATCATGAAGGCGCCCGGTTCGGACGTAAAGCAGCCCGCCTCGTACAAGCCCAACAGCCTCGCGGCATCACTCCACCCGGAGTTCATTTTCGCCGAGGTGGCGGAAACGCGCGAGCTGTCCGGTTCCACGATCATGTACACGCTCGTTCCCGACGCGTCGCGCGGCACTTCGTCGCTCGCCCCGTTCGCTGCAGGACAGTACGTTTCCGTCACGGCTGAGATCGACGGCTGTGTGTACAGAAGACCGTACTCGATCTGTTCGTCGCCTTCCGAAGCGCTGCCGGCACGTACCGGCCTGTGGTCCGGAGCGAATTCCTCCCGCCCGTTCCCGAACGGCTTTTACCGGATCGCGGTCAAGCTTCAGGAAGGCGGAAAAGTGTCGGAATTCATACACAAAACGTGGCAAAAAGGCACCAAAACCGTCATTTCCGCGCCAGAGGGCCTGTTTACCTACGAGCCGCTTCGCGACGCCTCGAACGTTGTCGGGATCGCCGGCGGCGTAGGCATAACCCCCTTCCGCTCGATGGTGAAGGCGATTCTGGAGGGCAGCGAGGACTTTTCGCTCACGCTTCTTTACGGGGCCAGACGTGAGAGCGACATCCTGTTCAGGGAGGAGCTCGACGGCGCCGCCGCATGTTCCGAAGGCAGGGTCAAGGTCGTCTACGTTCTCAGCGACGAGCAAAAAGAAGGCTTTGAGCACGGCTTTATCACGGCGGAAACCGTCGCGAAATACGCCCCGGGAGAATATCCGTACTCTGTTTTCGCGGCAGGCCCCGACGCGATGCTGAAAAGTCTCGAAAACGAGCTTCCGAAGCTCCCCCGCCCTCTCCGCCGCAAATTCGTGCGCTTTGACGCGCGCGGCGTGCCTCAGGACGTAAAAACCGAGCCCGACTATACTGCGCCCTCTCAAGAGTTCTACACGGTAAAGGTCAGGAACGGCGGCGCCGCCTTCGAGATAACGTGCGGCGCCGGCGAAACGCTTCTCTCGGCAATGGAGCGCTCCGGTGTGAACGCCCCTTCGCTCTGCAGAAGCGGCGAGTGCGGCTTCTGCCACACAAAACTCATCTCCGGCTCATATTACATGCCCGCGAGCCGCGACGGCAGGCGTCAGGCCGACAGCGTCTACGGCTACATCCACCCGTGCTGCACCTACCCGAGGTCCGACATGGAGCTCGACGTCCCTGTCGCGAAAACGCCCCGCGCTTAATCGCTCCCCTTCAAGTAAAACACGCTTATACAATAAAAAACGGGGCTGTAAAAAAGTCCCGCTGATGGAACAGTTACAGTTTGCGCAGCTTTGTGCAACTTCAATGCGAAATCTATGCGAAATTCCAAGCGAAATCTATGCGAAATTATGCGAAATGAAGCGAAATTTGTTTCGCATATTTCGTTTATCGGCTTCCGCAAACAGGTTGCCGGAAGAGCGTGTCAAGAAAAGTGCGGTGATTCGGCGAAAAGTTCATGGAAAAGTTCATGGAAAAGTGTAATTTACACCTTGATTTCTCCGTGGATTTGTGCTATGATAATACCATCGAGAATTATGGGAGGATGAAGAATGCTCCAACGTAAAATCACAAAACAAATTGAAGAGTTCTACAAGGACACCCCGGAAAAGGCGCTGATGATCATCGGCGCCCGTCAGGTCGGTAAGTCCTATATAATCGAGCAGTTCGCAAACGACCACTACGACAGCGTGATCAAAATGGATTTCATCGAGAATCC
>DBXM01000042.1:27361-27516 GCA_002309655.1 Mageeibacillus sp. UBA1212 | reverse complement strand
AAAATGGATTTCATCGAGAATCCGGATTATATCCCGCTTTTCGAGGGTGCGCAGGGTGCGGACGAGATTTTGCTGCGCCTTTCCGCGCTTTTCGGCGACCGGATGATACCGGGAAAAACGATGATATTCTTTGACGAGGTGCAGGAGTGCAAGGA
>DBXM01000042.1:26913-27292 GCA_002309655.1 Mageeibacillus sp. UBA1212 | reverse complement strand
CCGCCCCGGTGGGATACATGGACATCGCCACGATGTACCCGCTCGATTTTGAGGAATTTGCCTTGGCGAACAAAGTCGGCGCAAAAGTCATCGACGCGCTCCGTAGATCGTTTGAGAAGAAAAAGCCCGTGGACGCGTTTATCCACGAGCGCATGACGGCGCTGTTCGAGCTTTACCTCATCGTCGGCGGTATGCCGGAGGCGGTCTCCACCTATCTGGAAACGAAAAATCTCCGCAAAGTCGCCGATGCGCAAAGCGCGATCATCCGTCTTTACAAGCGCGATATTTCAAAATACGACGAGAAAAGCCGCCTCTACCTCAACGAGATCTTCGATCTGATCCCCAGCGAGCTGAACGCGAAAAATAAGCGCTTCATCCT
>DBXM01000042.1:26611-26862 GCA_002309655.1 Mageeibacillus sp. UBA1212 | reverse complement strand
GCCGGCGTCGCGCTCCCGGCGAACGTCGTGGACGAGCCGAGAGTGCCGCTTCTGCTTTCAAAATCTCAGAACCTGTTCAAATTGTTCTCGAACGACGTCGGCCTGCTCGCAGCGCAGTACGGCAATGAGATCCAACTCAAGATCCTGCAGCACGAAACGACGATCAACTTCGGCTCCATATACGAAAACGTCGCCGCCGAGGAGCTGACCGCACACGGATATACACTCTATTACTACAACAGCAAAAAGTT
>DBXM01000042.1:12672-26596 GCA_002309655.1 Mageeibacillus sp. UBA1212 | reverse complement strand
ATCGAAGAGGACGGCAGGATCCTGCCAATCGAGATTAAATCCGGCAAGGATTACTACCGCCACAACGCGATGGATAACGTGCTGAATTTGACGGATTACGGAATTGAAGAGGGCTACGTTTTCTGTAACAGCAACGTCGAAACAGACGGCAAGATCACCTACTTCCCGATTTATATGCTGATGTTCCTGCACAAAAAGGAACTTCCGAAAGAGATCCTGCTCAACACCGATTTTTCGGACCTGAACGACAAGGTATAAAACCGCTTCGATTCGAACCCCCGCAGGTTGGTCATAATGCCCGACGCTCGAAAACAGAGCCGGCGTGATACCCTGTGGGTTCGAATTGAGTGATTGAAAAAAGAATTATGACGGAATACGAAAACCTAAGGTTATTCTTTATTGAAATCATTTGTATAAATCATTAAATATCAAAACGGCGGCGGCCCTCAGCATTTAAAGGGGCCGCCGCCTTCTTCATATCATCAAAAATCTTTTCGGGACTTTTACATTTTCGCCAGCTCCGCGTAGATCCTCGCCACAGGAAAACCGACCACGTTGTTGTAGTCGCCTTCGATCCGTTCGATGTGGCGCGAAAACACTCCCTGAATCGCGTAGCTGCCCGCCTTGTCCGCATACTCGCCCGTATCAAGGTACGCGTTTATCTCCGCACCGGAAATGTCCGCGAATTTGACAAGCGTCTTTTCGGCGAACTCCACCGCACGTTCGTTGCCTTCCGCGTCCCTGTACACAAGCGTGACGCCCGTGTAGACGAAGTGGCTCTTCCCGGACAGCAGCTTGAGCGTCGCGAACGCGTCCTCACGGTCCCGCGGCTTCCCGAGGATCAGCCCGTCAAGAACGACCACCGTGTCGGCGCCGATTATCACCTCGCCGTCCGCAAGTCCCCTGTCGGCAAGGCATTTCAGCGCCTTCCTCTCCGCGATGCAGACCGCGGCCTTTTCCGGGTCCTCCGGGTGGTTCGTTTCGTCGGTTTCGACTGACACCGTCTCAAAAGGCAGCCCGAGGTACTTTACGAGTTCCCGCCTGCGCGGCGAATTTGAAGCAAGACAAATCTTTTTGATCATTTTCTCAGTACTTCGCGCCGGTCTCCAGCGCCTTCATCTCATCCGGAATCATCGAGTGCTTGCGCGGCGGCAGGATCTTGTAGAGCGCCTTTTCGAAGCTCTCGCGCGAAACCACGCCGGTAACCTCGATGAGCTTTCCGAGCAGAATTATGCCCGCGAATGTCGCGTTGCCCATTTCGTAAGCCATTTCAGTCGCGGGGATCGCGTAAACCTCGACGTCCTCGCGCTCGGGCATCACCGGCACCAGCGACTTGTCGAGGATCACGACGCCTCCCGGAACCAGGAACTTCTCGAACTTTTCGAGCGACGGCTGGTTCATCACGATGATCGTGGTCGCCTTGTTGACGATCGGCGAGCCGACCTCCTCCTCCGCGACGATAACGTTGCAGTTCGCGGTGCCTCCGCGCATCTCGGGTCCGTACGAAGGCAGCCAGGAGACGTTTTTGCCCTCCTCGAGGCCCGCCATCGCGATAAATTTACCCATGGACAGTATGCCCTGTCCTCCGAATCCGGCCAGAATGATTTCCTGCATGTCACACCTCCAGGTCCTTGCCCTTGTAGTTGCCGAGCGGGTAGTGCTCCATCATGTTCTGCTCGAGCCACTCAAGCGACTTCTGCGGACTCATACCCCAGTTGGTGGGGCAGATCGAAAGCACTTCGACGATCGAAAATCCGAGGCCAGCCATCTGGACCTTGAACGCCTTTTTGATCGCCGCCTTGGCCTTTCTGACGTTCGCGACGTTGTTGACCGCCACGCGCTCGACGTAAGCGGCGCCCTCGAGTGTGGAGAGCATCTCGCAGACGCGGATCGGGTAGCCGTGGAGCTCCGGTTTCCTGCCGAAGGGAGTCGTCGTGGTGACCTGGCCTATCAGCGTTGTGGGCGCCATCTGACCGGAGGTCATGCCGTAGATCGCGTTGTTTACGAAAATGGTGGTGATTTTTTCGCCTCTTGTCGCCGCGTGAACGATCTCCGCCGTTCCGATCGCCGCGAGGTCACCGTCGCCCTGGTACGTGAAAACCTGTCTGTCGGGGAGCGACCTTCTGAGGCCTGTAGCGACGGCCGGAGCGCGCCCGTGAGCCGCCTGAACCATATCGCAGTTGAAATAGTCGTAGCTGTTGTACGTGCAGCCGACGCTCGCGACGCCGACCGTTGTGCCTTCGATGCCGAGCTCGTCGAGAACTTCAGCCACGAGGCGGTGGATTATTCCGTGCGTGCATCCCGGGCAGTAATGGAAAGGCTTGTCCGTCAGCGCGTGAGGTTTCTGAAATACTATTGCCATGTTTCAAACCCCCTTTCAGTTTTCCGCCGCAATCCTGCGCACCTGCTCCAGAATCTCGCTCTGGGAAGGCACGTTGCCGCCGGTTCTGCCGTAAAATTCGACTTCGTTTCTGCCGTTTACGGCCAGTTTCACGTCCTCAAGCATCTGTCCGGTGCTCATCTCGACGCACAGGAAGCGCTTGCACTTGTCAGCGTATTTCGCGAACGACGCCGACGGGAACGGCCAGAGAGTGATCGGCCTTATGAGCCCGACCTTGATTCCCTCCTTCGCCGCGTCCTTGATGACGTTCTTCACGATTCTCGAAATCGTGCCGTACGCCGTTATGATGATGTCCGCGCCTTCGCAGTTGAACTCCTCAACGCGAGTCTCGTTGGCGGTGATCTCCGCGTACTTTCTCTGAAGCTTCTGAACGTGCGCCTCGAGAACGTCCGCCTCGATGTAAATGGAAGTGATCGTGTGGTGGGGCCGCTTAAGCTCGCTGCCGCACGCCGCCCAGGTCGACTTGTCCGCCTTGTAAATAGGCTCTTCGTCCCTGAACGTCACGGCTTCCATCATCTGGCCGAGATATCCGTCGCCCATTACGACGACAGGATTCCGGTATTTATCCGCGATATTGAACGCCTCGACGACAAGCTCGTACATCTCCTGAACGCTGCACGGAGCAAGCACGGGAAGGTGGTAGTCGCCGTGGCCGCCGCCCTTCACCATCTGGAAGTAGTCGCACTGCGCGGGAAGGATTCCGCCCAGACCCGGACCGCAGCGCACGATGTCGATGATCACCATCGGAAGCTCCGAGCCCGCAGAATATGAAATTCCCTCTTGTTTTAGGGAAATTCCGGGGCTTGAAGAAGACGTCATCGCGCGAACGCCGGCGCTTGCCGCACCGTACACCATATTGATGGCCGCGACCTCGCTCTCAGCCTGCACGAACGTGCCGCCGAGCTGCTCCATTTTTTTCGCCATATAGTGCGCAACCTCGGTCTGAGGTGTGATCGGGTATCCGAAGTAATGTCTGCATCCGGCTCTCAAAGCCGCCTCCGCGATAACCTCGTTGCCCTTCATAAGAAGTCTTTCGCCCATTTCCGGCTCACCTCACCTTTCCACCGTGATGACACAGTCGGGGCACATTGTCGCGCACGACGCGCACCCGATGCATTTTTCCATCTCAAGTACACCCGCGGGGTGGTAGCCGTTCTTGTTGAGAACGTCCTCGCGGATCACAACGATTTTCTTCGGGCAGGCGAAAACGCAGTGTCTGCAGCCCTTGCACCTGTCCACGTCAAAAGTTACCTTAGCCATAATACCTCCTGTGGGGAGCCGCTCCCCCCGGCAAGTGATGATATTCAATCTTTAATGATATCACTTCCCGAAAATGAAAACAACAGAAAAATAGACGCGACCTGCCCTAAGTGAAGTGAAAAGTTAACTTCCACTTCAGGGGGCGCGAAGTGGAATTCTGTCTTGCGGGAACTTCCATTTGTAATTTTGTTTTACAAATCTCTCTGAATATCGGATAATACCTCGCCGGCTCTCTTTTCGAGGTGATTGTGATGAAAAAATCTAATGCAGGAAAACATCTTACCAGAGAAGAGCGCGTAATAATCGAAACCGGAATCAGAAACGGTTCCACTAAGTCTGCCATTGCAGATACTCTTGGAAAGGAGAAATCTACTATCGGAAAAGAAATCAAAGAACGATGACTATGAGCCATTTAATAAAGGACTTCCACCATAACTTTTCCGGTCTCGTCTTCATAAATCTTAACCCCATATTTATCCGTCTTATCAATTGATATCAATTCCAAGGAGATTTCGTCAACATCCTGAACATAGCATTTAGCGTAAATGGCGTCATCGGTAATCTCGTACATATCGCTATCGATTTTTGAGTAAAGATATCTGATATCGTCAAGTGATACTGCCGCCATCCATTCGGATGCAACATATTTGCCGGTTTTGCTGTCTGTTTTTCGGGAAATCCATGTGTCAACAGGCGCATACATCATCCTCGAGAGATCGGTTTTAAACAGAACGTCATAGTATATTGTTTGAAGCGGGGCGATGGCAATATGATCTCCACCCCAGAACTGTAAAGAAAATGCTTTACCGTCAACCACCAAATATATAATAGTCGAATAGTACCCGTAAAGGCAGTCAAATTCAAGCTTTTCATCATAAAAATCACTGTTTCGCACGGCATCCAGTAAACCGTCTAAATCTTCAATAGATGCACTGAAATACTCGTTGATAGTTGACAGCGTTCCCTTCCACTCTCCGAGGTCAAGCAAAGTTCCGTCTAGGTACTCTTGTTGAACATGAACCATTCCGGAATCCTTGGGGAGTTTTGAAACAACAATAAAAACAACCAGCGCGATAAGAACCAAAACAACGACTGTAATTATCGGGATAAGCTTCTTTTTGACGGAACTCATCTTGAACCTCCAAGATAAACAAATCACAAAGACATTTCATTTACCTGTGCATTGCAGGTTAAAATGCTTGAAAACAAACAAATGGATAAAACGACAATTAAAATTCGATTCATAAAAAGCCTCCAAATAATAAATCAAGAGAAAGAATAATCAACCCCATAATTATTATACAATCACTGCTTGCTGAAGCCTACCCCGTCTTTAGGATTTTCGCGGCGGTTTAGCTCATTTCCGCGCCGCCCGCGTTCGTCACGCCGGGTCACACCTATTATTCTCACAGATCGCGCTTCCTGTGAACAGCTGCCCCTGCCAGCAGAAGTCCTGCGCAGCACAGCGCAAGCGCCGCCTTGCAGAGCAGCGTCACGGGAATATTAACACCGGTGTCAATAACGGGAATAAAAGCCGCGGTCAGGACAGGCAAGTCCAGTGACTGAGCCACGACCGGAAGTCCGATAACCGCCACAGCCGAAACCGCCCCCGCCGCAAAAACGTTCTTGATCAGGAGCGATATACCGCATGCCGCCGCACACGCGCACGCCGCGTGAAACATCACAATAAGCCAGTTGACCGCCAGATAGTACCACGTCCGCATCAGATAAGCGCTCCTTTCCGTGACAAAAAACACGTACTTAAAATGCGCCCCGAACGGAATACCGATTACGAGCGAGAGCGCGGGAATGACCGCCGCGGTAAGCACCGTAAAAAGCAGGACCGTTAAACATTTCGGCACCGCGATTTTCCGCCTGCGGGATACTCCCGCATAGAACGCCTTGTGAGTTCCCCCGATGTATTCCGAATTGAATAGAACCAGCGCAAGCGTCACCGCCACTACGTGCGAAAGAGTGCACGCGGTCGCGACACCGCTGCCGAACACAGGGATAATATTGGCAGCGTAGAGCGGAAACGAAGTTACCACCACCTGCGGGTACGGGACGTAATTGTTCTCCAGAAATTCGCTGTAGATGATCTGCTTTTTCAGCCACGCAATCGTGTTGGCGGGGCGTCCCTGTATTTCCGCATCCGAAAGCTGCTCCCTCAGCGCTTCGGTGTTGCTTTTCAGCTCTTCCGGCGATTCATAGTGCGGAACCAGATCCAGTTCGTATGTATCTCTCACGTTTACGTTTAGAAGATAAACAAGCATAACCGCGAAAAAGCAGCCGAAAACAACAAAGAACAGAACCGCGGAGACGGCGTTTCGAGACAGCTTGAACAATTCTCTCTTCATATCCGCACCTCAATCCCCGTTTTCGGTAAACACCGGAAGCTCTTCGCGCGCGGCGTCTCTCAACCTTCCGTTTTCCATCAGGTAAAGTCTGTCCGCCTCGTCCTCAAGCCCTGTCAGAATATGCGTCGCGACCAGAAAGCTCCTTCCGCCTGCCCGTTCCTCGGTCAGCACCTTGTTAAGAATGTTGACGCCTTCGGCATCCAGCCCGGAAAAAGGTTCGTCCAGGACGGTCAGTCCGGCATTCTTCGCAAGCACAATTGCAAGGAAAAGTCTCTGCCGCATTCCGGTGGAATAATGCGCAACGCGTTTGTCTCCGAATTCGTTAACTCCGAAAATCCCGGCGTAGCGCTCCGCGTTCACAATTTCGGACTCCTCTAAAATACTTCTGATATTCTCCCGGGCGTTCATATGTCTGAACAGCGCCGGACCGTCGACCTCTCCGTATACTTCGCAGCGTGTGTTTTTAACGCCGTCATGTTCTTTGACAAGGTCGAGAATAATCCTCTGCAGAACGGTCTTGCCGCTGCCGTTGCGACCGTAAACGATTGCAATCTCGCCCTCTCCGACAGACAGGCTGACGTTGTCGACGACAGTCTGGCGCCCGTACTTTTTTGTCACGTTTTTAAGTTCAATCAGATTCATTCTTAAGATTCCCCTTTTCGAACCGCCCTAACCGCGATGCCTTCTTCATCGCAAGTTACTGTAACGCAATACTTGTCCGAAATCTCAACCTGACGTTCGCCGTTCCCGAGTTCGCTCTCTTCGTGAATTGCTTTCACGGCCGCGAGAGTGACGGTTTGACCGTCGTAGTCGATTTCCGCGAGTTGCGGCATCCCCGAGTAAAACCACGCAAGGCTGTCAAAGTCTCTAAACGGAACGCCCGGATACGAGAGATCGAGCCACTTCATGCGGATCGGATCCCCGTTTTCGAAATCGAGAGCTGCCCCGACAAACGAGCACGGAAAATAATACTCTTCACCGCCCGCGGTCAGCGTCCCGGACATCTCGGAGAAAAGCATCGGTTGTTCTTTGTCCGCGGGAATCAGAAAATAAAAATACATCCCGTTTCTGACGTATATTCTGAGATCGTCGTACTTCCCCTTTTGGGTTTTTGACGCAATTAGTCTGTTTGAAATCTCACCGGCGTTTCCTGTCGCATTCACGCCTTTGACAAATTTCTCTCTGTCGCTGACCGTAAACGACACCTCATAATCTCCGTTCCTGCCGGCACTCTTGTACCGGAACTGCGGTATCGTGTCCAGCGTCATTTCCACATCCGCCAGCCTTGAACTTACCTCAATGCTCACAGGGAGCGCGCAGCAGGAAAGAATAATGCATATGACCATACCGACGACAACGAATGCGGCCGCGACAACGGCTGTAATAATTTGTTTTTTTCACAATCCGCTTTTCATAGTCACTCCTGAGGTTCTTTTGCGTTTGCACCGTTTACGGTGTTTTGCCGCAGTTTATTGACGCCGCCAGTATATTTTTATTTTGAATTATGTCAACAGGTTACTGCAGGTTTTGAGTTTTTAAGTTGTTTTCAAGCTCTCAGTGGTTGCTTCCGGGGCATTCTTCCCGGCGTCCTTCCCCTTCCGCTTTTTCACCGCCGCAACGGCTATGACCGCGGCCGCCGCGGTGGCGACAACGCAAGCGCCCGCGATCACATACGGCCACTCCTTCGGCACCGGCTTTGCGGCGAACACAAACGTGAACCGTCCTCCGGGCGCGGCGTCGCCGTCCGTGTAGATGGTCATAATGTCGCCGTCTGCGATGTTGTTGTCGCACCACTTGAAGCCGAAATTCAGGCTCTTCCCGGCTTTTCCGAGCAGCTTGCGCGGAATCTCAAGCACGAGAACTTTTCCGCTCACTTTGTACTTTACGTCCGCGACCTTTTCCCAGTTCCAGCCGCCGGTCGACTTTTCGAGGCGCATCGTTTCTGCTGTCGTTCCCTCGCGGCCGACAATGTACTCAAACTCCTCCCAGTCCTTCGAGGAAGAGGTCGCGGCGCCGGAGTCGATCAGAAGCCGCATCCAGCACGGGTCTGTGCAGGGCGTGAGTTCGTCGAGAGTCTCCACGTAAAACCAGACGTTACTGTCGTCGTACGCAACCTTCGCCTTCACGATATCGTTGCGTATCGCGTCGCCGGTGTAGTGGGTCTTCCCGAAGCCCTTGTAGTCGCGCGCGAGCGTGTTGTGCGCGTAGTGGTTGTACGTGATTATTTGCGGGTCGTTCCAGCCGCTTGTAATATCGCCTTCGAGCGTCATTGAGACGGCTTCCGGCTGGTAATCAGGCTCGGACATGCCCTTGAAGCGGCGGACGTTCGCGACGAGCTGATAGTAATAGTAGTCCTTGAGATCGCCTTTTGTCGGTTCGATGTCGCGTGAATTCTCGTCGTCGCACTGGTCCGGGAACGCGTTCGAGACGCCGCACCATTCCTCGTAGCGGCCCATGATCCACTCGTTCCAGCCTGTCACGAAAACGATCTCCGGGTCGACGGAAATCGCGTAGTCCCACTGCTCCTGGAAATTCCTGCCGTAGAACTTCGAATTCTCGATTTTAGAGTCGACTTTGATGCGTTTTCCGCGGTATTTGTAGCTGTACGAGTAGTTTTTCTGCCCCGCGTAGCTTCTGCCCATATTAGCGCCGCTGTTCATCGCGCTCAGAGACTGCGTCTCGTAGTTCGCGTTCTGGGCGATACCCACGGTCGTGAACTCGACCGTGCCGTCTTCATTTTTGTAGAGCGCCTGCGGGTACGCGCTGAGCCAGCCCCAGCACGTGTCGTCGTGCTCCGGCTCCCAGTACGAGGCGCACGGGTGGCGGAATGTGAAGAACTCCTTCAGCTCGAGCTCGTCGCCCTGGTTCGGGTCAAGGCCCGTGTCCCAGGCCATAACGAGCGGTTTTCCGTCCAGGTAGAACCAGAGGTCCTGATACCTGTTGTCGCGGTAGATCGTCGTGTACACCTGCCAGAGCGAGGAACGCGTGTTGCCGCTGTAGCCGAACTGCATCATGAATCCAATCTTGGGCGTGTTGACGCCGTCCTCGCGCGCCTTCGACCACACTTTCAGAAGGTTGAGATACGCCTCCGTCCAGACCGCGTCCGCGTTCGTGCAGTCGAACATCACGAAGTCGATTCCCGCGTCCGCGAGTAGCTCCGCGTGCTTCCGCAGCACGTAGTCGTCCTCCTCGGTGTAGTAGCCCCAGAGCGGCTCGTTCCAGAAGTTGCCCCCCGAGGGCTGCTGCCAAACCTCGTGGTTGTAGTCGTTTACGGCCTCCGGGTGCTCGGTAAGGATATTGTTGATGTTGCGCGGCGGCGCGCTGTTGCCTGAGTCCTGACCCCAGTGCCAGGTCCAGTAGAAAATGCCGACAAGCTTCTGCTTTTTGCCGCCCGCCTCGCTGTAGGAGGGAAGCGTCCTTCCCAGACCGTCGACGGCGCCCCACTTTGTCGAGTCCACGTCAAGCTTTACGATGGCTCCTTCCGGGTCGAGAGTCGGCTCCGGCGGCGCCTCGTGGTAGACGAGATCAACGTTGCTGCTCGCAAGCCTGAACGGCGAAAGCACCTCCTCGGCAAACACAACGCTACCTACCGGCGAGCCGTAACCACATTTTTCTTTATAATAAAACCTGACTCCGAGGGGCGCGGGCTT
Organism: Mageeibacillus sp. UBA1212; assembly: GCA_002309655.1. Classification (GTDB taxonomy): domain Bacteria; phylum Bacillota; class Clostridia; order UBA1212; family UBA1212; genus UBA1212. Next base: position 16,928 of record DBXM01000042.1, on the reverse strand, counting down.
CCTTCTCTCGATCAAAGCGCGTCCGCCTGCGGTCATTTCAAACCTCACGACGTACTCTCCCGCCTCAAGCGGCTCCACGCCGAAATCGAAAACCGCCTCGCCTTCGGTAACCGGGCCCTCGCATGAGCCCTCGCGGATCGCGGCGCCTGCCAGCGACTTAAGGATATTCGTGTCCCAATTGTACACCTTGACGTCCAGCTGCGCGCGCGTCTCTTCGGTGCCGTCCGGATTCGTCAGAAAAAGCGCAACGGATTTTACCGCATACTTCACGTGGATCTGCACCTCGACGTCGACTCCCGGCGTCAGCTCGTCGATCTCGTTCATCGTGTATCTGTCGTAATCGAGCGTGTAGACGGCGGTCGGGTCCGCGGCGTTAACCGTGTTAAGCGGGAAGGTCCCGGCAAAAACCAGCGCGGCAAGGAACGCCGCCGCGGCGCCTAAGATCCTTTGGAATGAAGTTTTTTTCGTCTGAGTCATGCTTTTATTGGTCTGAGTCATGCTTTTTTTCATGGTTCCGGAAGCCTCCGTATAAATAGAGTGTGGAAATGGCTGTTTATTGGTCAGCGTCTGCTTGAATTGTAGTTTAAAACCGCGCCGGTGTCAACATTAACGCGCATAAAAAAAGAACAGCCGGGGCACGGATTTGTTTTTTGTCCGTGCCCCGGACTTGCTCACTAATATAGACTTTGTCAAGGCTTTCATTCCCGCAGCTTTACAGCTCGATCATTTTCGCCACGTCCTCCGCCGCCTTCACCTTGTCGTTCGCGAAGACGATAATGCCGTTCCCGTCGATCATGTAGGTTGTCCTCAGGACGCCCATCGACACGTTCCCGTAGAGTTTCTTCTCCTTCCAGACGTCGTAGGCCTTGATCATCTCGAGTTCCGGGTCCGCCAGCAGCGTTACCGTGAGGCCCTGCTTTTCCTCGAACCTCTTGTGCGACGCGGCGCTGTCCTTGCTGACTCCCACGACCGTAATGCCCTTCTCCGCGAAGCGCTCCTTCAGGCCGGAATAGGCCACCGCCTGCTTCGTGCAGCCCGAGGTGTTGTCCTTGGAGTAGAAGAAAACCAGCAGCTTCCTGCCCGCGTAGTCTTTCAATGTGTGTTCGTCGCCGTTCTGGTCTTTAAGTTTAAAATCCGGCGTCTTTGTACCGATCTTCAGCATTGTTTTTTCCGTCCTTTCGCAGCTTTGTTGCAACGCTGATTTTATTTCCGGAAAATCTTTTTGTCAAGGCTTGAAATTTGGAATGAGCCGCGCGAGCCTCTTCGCCGCCTCTTCGGTGTCGTTCCGGCTGCCGAACGTCGAAAACCTGAACCAGCCTTCGCCGCAGCTGCCGAAGCCGGAGCCGGGCGTACCGACGATTTGTCCTTCGTTTAGGAGAAAATCGAAGAATGACCAACTGTCCGCACCGCATGGGCACCGGAGCCAGATATAGGGGGCGTTCCTGCCGCCGAAGTAGTGTACTCCGGCTTTGTCGAGCGCCTCCGTCAGTATCCGCGCGTTTTGTTTATAATAGTTTATGTTGGCCTCGATCTGTTCCCGACCCTCGGGCGTGAACACCGCCGCGCCGCCTTTTTGAATGATGTACGACACGCCGTTCGTTTTTGTGGTGCGGTTTCGGACCCACATCGCGTTCAGGTTCATACCGCAGCGTGACAGCGCCTTCGGTATCACGGTGTAGCCCAGTCTTGTGCCCGTGAAGCCCGCGGTCTTGGAGAGAGAACATATCTCAATCGCGCATGTCTTCGCGCCTTCGATCTCAAAAATGCTTCGCGGCAGAGAAGCGTCTTCAATAAAAGCCTCGTAGGCGGCGTCGAAAATGATCACCGAACCGTTTTCGTTGGCAAAATCCACCCATTTTTTGAGCAGTTCACGGCCGAAAACCGCACCCGTGGGATTGTTTGGCGAACAGATGTAGATAATGTCGGCCACGGCGTCTTCACCGTCTGCTGAAGCGTCGGGCGGCGCGGGCAGAAAGCCGTTCTCCTCACCTGAGGGCACGTGAATGATCTTCCTTCCCGCCATGACGTTCGCGTCAACGTAGGCAGGGTACGCCGGCTCGATCACGAGCGCCGTGTTCCCGCGGTCGAACAGGTCGAGAATGTCCCCCAGCTCGTCGCTGGCGCCGCTCGACACGAACACCTCGTCCGTACTGATGTTTACACCCCGGCTCCTGTAGTGCTCCGCTATCGCCTCACGCAGGAACGGCGCCCCGCACTCCGGCATATAGCCGTGAAAGGTTTCGGCCGCCGCCTGGTCGTCGACCGCGCCTTTCAGCGCACCGATCACCGCCTCGCAGAGAGGGAGCGTCACGTCGCCGATGCCGAGCCTCAAAAGGCGGGCACCCGGATGCGCCTCGAGATAGGATGCGATTTTTTGCGAAATATTGTAGAAAAGATACGAATCCTTGAGATCCGCGTAATTCATATTCGGTTTAAGCATGTCATTTTCCCCTGCAAAAGGCGTTCACTTTCCGGCAATCATTTTATCAAATGCGGCGCCGATGAAGCCAAGGAAAAGCGGGTGCGGCTTGTTCGGACGCGACTTGAACTCCGGATGGAATTGGACGCCCACGAAAAACGGTCTGCCGGTCAGCTCCACGGTCTCTACAAGCAGTCCGTCCGGCGACATACCGCTCAGCGTCAGGCCGTGTTCCTGAAGGATCCCGCGGTAGTCGTTGTTGAACTCGTAGCGGTGGCGGTGACGCTCGCTGATGCGTCTTGTACCGTACAGCCTCTCCATGGTCGTTCCCTTCACGATCTCGCACGGGTACGCTCCGAGCCTCAAAGTGCCGCCCTTGTCGACCGTGTCGCTCTGGCCGGGCATGAAGTCGATCACCTTGTTTTTGCAGTTTTCGTCGAACTCACCCGAGTTTGCGTCTAAAATTCCTGCCGCGTATCTCGCGAACTCTATCACCTCGATCTGCATACCGAGACAGATCCCGAAGTACGGAAGGTTGTTTTCGCGCGCGTACCGAGCCGCCACGATCATTCCCTCGATGCCCCTGCTGCCGAAGCCGCCAGGAACAATGATGCCGTCCAGGCCCCCGAGCACTTCTTCCGCGTTCTCCGGAGTCACGTTTTCGGAGTCGATCCAATGGATTTTTATGTGCGTGTTGTGGAAGTAGCCCGCGTGCCGCATTGCCTCCGCCACCGACAGGTACGCGTCGTGAAGCGCCACGTACTTGCCCACGAGCCCGATATGCACCGTGTAGGGCCGCGACTTGATCCTTCTAACCATGTCGGTCCAGTCATCGAGGTCCGGTTCACCCGCGTCAATGCCCAGCTCACGGCAGACAACCGCCGAAAAGTGCGACTTCTCCAGCATCAAAGGCGCTTCATAGAGGTTGGGCAGCGTGATATTTTCGATCACGCAGTCTTTTTTCACGTTGCAGAAGAGGGATATCTTGTCGAAAATGCTCTCCTCAAGAGGTTCGTCGCAGCGCAGAATGATAATTGACGGGTTGACGCCCATGCCCTGGAGCTCCTTCACCGAGTGCTGGGTCGGCTTTGTCTTGTGCTCCTCCGAGCCGTGAAGGTACGGAACCAGCGTCACGTGAATGAAAAGGCTGTTCTCGCGCCCGACCTCCAGGGAGATCTGGCGCGCCGCCTCGATGAAGGGCTGGGACTCGATGTCGCCGATGGTACCACCGATCTCGGTTATGACCACGTCCGCGTCCGAGTGCCTTCCAACGTTGTAGACGAACTCCTTGATCTCGTTGGTGATGTGGGGAATGACCTGGACGGTCGAGCCGAGGAATTCGCCGCGCCGTTCCTTGTTGAGAACGTTCCAGTAGACCTTGCCGGTGGTGAGGTTGGAGTACTTGTTCAGGTCCTCGTCAATGAACCGCTCGTAGTGGCCGAGGTCCAGGTCAGTCTCCGCGCCGTCCTCCGTGACGTAGACTTCGCCGTGCTGGTAGGGGCTCATCGTCCCCGGGTCAACGTTGATGTACGGGTCAAGCTTCTGCGCCGCGACCTTGAGACCGCGGGCTTTCAATAGTCTGCCGAGCGATGCTGCCGTGATGCCCTTTCCGAGTCCGGAAACGACTCCGCCTGTAACGAAAATGTATTTTGTCATAAGATCCTCCTGCATATACGCTGAGTTAACTGTAAATACGAAATGAATTATTTCTCACACTTGCCAAGCAATTGCTGAAAGCACCTTATATCAGGAAAAACCCTGCGTGTTTCGCACGAAAGCGACTTTTAGCCGCCGCACTTTGCATCGCGCCCCTCACTTGACGACGCACTTGATATTG
>DBXM01000042.1:313-12545 GCA_002309655.1 Mageeibacillus sp. UBA1212 | reverse complement strand
AGCTAAACTGGAGACCAAGCGGAGACACACAGGGTTTATTATTCCCATTCAACGGTGGCGGGGGGCTTGGACGTAATGTCGTAAACCACGCGGTTCACGGTTTTCACCTCGTTCGTGATACGGCCCGACGCCTTCGCCAGCACGTCGTAAGGGATCCTCGCCCAGTCCGCCGTCATGAAATCGTCGGTTGTAACCGCCCGCAGCGCCACCATGTAGCCGTAGGTTCTGGCGTCTCCCATCACTCCCACGCTTCTGGTGTCGGTGAGCACCGCGAAATACTGGCTGGCGCCAACGCCCGCCGCCTCCAGTTCCTCCCTGAAAATCGCGTCCGCCTCGCGCAGAGTGTCCGCCTTTTCCTTCGTGATGTCGCCGATGATCCTGACCGCGAGACCAGGCCCCGGGAACGGTTGGCGCATCACAAGCTCGCGCGGAATTCCCAGTTTCAGGCCCACCGCGCGCACCTCGTCCTTGAACAGTTCGCGCAGCGGCTCCACGATTCCGTCGAAATCCATAACGGACGGCAGCCCGCCCACGTTGTGGTGGCTCTTTATAGTCGACGCGTCGCCCTTCCCGCTCTCCACCACGTCCGGGTAGATCGTTCCCTGGACCAGGTAGTCGAATCGGCCGAGCACCTTGCCCTGCTCTTCGAAAACGCGAATGAACTCGCCGCCGATTATCTTTCTTTTTTCCTCGGGCTCCCTAACGCCGGCCAAATTCTTCAGGAACCGCTCCTCCGCGTTCACCCTGATGAGCCTCATGTCGAACAGCCCGCGGAAAACTCGCTCCACGCTGTCGCCCTCGTTTTTGCGGAGAAGTCCGTGGTCCACGAAAACGCACGTCAGCCGGTCGCCCACGGCCCTGTGCATCAGAACCGCCGCCACCGACGAGTCTACGCCGCCCGAGAGCGCGCAGAGAATCCGCTTCCCCGCCAGCTCCTTTTTGTACTTTTCCACCGTCTTTTCGATGAAATCGTCCATCCGCCAGTCGCCGGCGCAACCGCACACGCCGAAAAGGAAATTCCTGAGTACCGCCTTCCCGTACTCCGTGTGGGTGACCTCCGGGTGGAACTGCACGCCGTAAATTCCACGCGCTTCGTCCGCCATCGCGGCGCAGGGGCAGGCCTCCGTGAACGCGGTGACCGCGAACCCTTCGGGAAGCTCCGCCACGTAGTCCGTGTGGCTCATCCAGCAGACGCTTTTTTCGGGAATTCCCTCAAAAAGTCTGCATTTTTGTGCGAAAACCGAGGTCTTCCCGTACTCGCTGACGTTCCCCGCCGGCCTGATAACGCCGCCTTCCAGGAACGCGATAAGCTGGTGGCCGTAGCAAATTCCCAGCACGGGAATGCCCAGTTCCAGCACTTCCCTGCCGCAGCGCGGGGCTTTTTCGTCGTAAACGCTGTTGGGACCGCCCGTGAAGATGATCCCCTTGTAGCCCGCGGCCTTTATCTCCGCCGGCGTGATCCTGTCGTACGGGAGTACCTCGGCGAACACTCCGTTTTCACGCACCCTGCGGGCGATCAGCAGGTCGTATTGACCTCCGAAATCGAGAACGAGCACCTTCTCCATAAGTCAGACTGAAATCTCCTTTTCAAGTTCCTTTTCGAATTCTTCGTACTGCGCCGTGACGGGCGCCAGTTTTTTCACGTAGTTTTCCACCTGCTCCGCGCACCTTCCCGTGAACCGCTCCGGCTCGAGAAGCGCCTTCATCTCCTCCTCGGTCATGCCGAATTCCGGGTTTGCCGCGAGGGCGTGAATGAGATCCGGCTCCCGCCCTACCTTCATTTGGGCGGTTGCCTCCATGGACGCGCGGCGGATCATTTCATGCACCTTTTGCCTGTCGCCGCCGCGCTTCACCGCCTCCATCAAAAGGTTCTCGGTGGCTATGAACGGCAGGTAATCCCGCACGGCCTTCGCGACAATCTTTTCGTTGACCTTCAGTCCCTCCGCCACGTTCATCACCAGCCGGAGCACCGCGTCCGCACACAAAAAAGCCTCGGGCACGGATATCCTTCTGTTCGCGGAGTCGTCGAGAGTCCGCTCGAGCCACTGCGCCGAAGCCGTCGCCGGCGCGTTCATTGCGTCGGAAATAATATATCTCGCCAGTGAACAGATGCGCTCGCACCTCATCGGGTTGCGCTTGTAGGCCATTGCCGACGACCCGATCTGGCTGTCCTCAAAAGGCTCCTCGACCTGCCTGTCGTGCTGGAGAAGCCTGACGTCGTTCGCGAATTTGTAAGCGCTCTGGGCGATTCCCGAGAGCGTGTTGAGTATTGAAGAGTCGGTCTTTCTGGGGTAGGTCTGGCCGCACACGTCGAAGCAGCCGTCAAATCCGAACTCGCCGCAAATCATTTCGTTCATTCGGTCGATTTTTGTGCCGTCGCCGCCGAAAAGCTCCATGAAGCTCGCCTCGGTGCCGGTTGTGCCGCGGCAGCCGAGCATTTTAAGACGCCCGAGCGTGAAGTCCAGTTCCTCCAGGTCCGCCGCGAAATCCTGCAGCCAGAGTGCGGCGCGCTTGCCGACGGTGACCGGCTGGGCTGGCTGGTAGTGGGTGTAGCCAAGGGCCGGCATGTCCTTGTATTTCAGCGCAAAGTCCGCGAGCTCTTTTATGACTCCGGTAAGCTCGTACCGGATGTACTTCATGGCGTCGCGGTAGATTATTATGTCCGCATTGTCGGTGACGTAGCAGCTGGTGGCTCCGAGGTGAATGATTCCCGCGGCGCCCGGCGCGGCCTTCCCGTAGGCGTAAATGTGCGCCATCACGTCGTGGCGGACCTCCTTTTCGCGCTTTTCCGCCTCTTCGTAGTCGATATCGGAAACGTGCTCCTCAAGCTCCCTGACCTGTTCCCCGGTGACCGGAAGACCCAGCTCGTTTTCCGCCCGCGCCAGCGCGACCCACAGCCTGCGCCAGGTCGTGTAACGTGTGTCCGCGGAGAAGAGCTTCAGCATGTATTCCGACGCGTACCGCGACGCCAAAGGTGATTCATAAACGTCTTTGCTCATAAAACTACCTCACAATTATGCTGTCCCGTTCCGGTCCGACCGAAACGTAGCCGATGCGGCAGCCGATTCCCGACTCCGCGAACAGAACGTAATCCCGCGCCTCCTCCGGAAGGTCCTCAAAGTTTCTGACCTTTGAAATGTCCTTCTTCCAGCCCGGAAGGTACTCGAACACCGGCCTCGCGCCCGGAAGCGCCGCCGGGAACGGAAACTCGTCCGTCACCTTTCCGTCGAGCAGATAGTGCGTGCACACCGGTATTCTGTCCATATACGAAAGCACGTCAAGCTTTGTAAGGGCGATGCACGTCGCCGCCTGCACCTTGACGCCGTAGCGCGTCGCGACAAGGTCGAGAGGTCCGACCCTTCTCGGTCTTCCCGTTTTGGCGCCGTACTCTCCGCCCGCTTCGCGAAGTTTTTTCGCCTCTTCCCCGAACCATTCGCACGTGAACGGGCCCTCGCCCACGCAGGTGGAGTACGCCTTTACGACCCCTATTATATCATCAATCCGCGCCGACGGACACCCCGAACCTACCGGCGCAAACGCCGCGGTGGTGTTCGAAGACGTCGTGAACGGATAAATTCCGAAATCCAGGTCCCTCAGCGAACCGAGCTGAGCCTCGAACAGTATGTTTTTCCCAGCCTCCTGGGCCTCTCTCAGCAGCTTTCCCGTGTCCGTTATATATGGTTTGATTTTAAAAGCGTAATTCTCGAGCCACTCCTCGAGCTGCTCCGCCGTAAACGGTTCGGCGCCGTACACTCCGGTAAGCGTCAGGTTTTTCCACTCCATAAGCTCCGACAGACTTGCGCGGAGTTCGTCCGGGTAGAAAAGTTCGCCGGCGAGGACCGTCTTTTTCTGGTATTTGTCCGAGTAAAAAGGCGCGATGCCCTGCTTTGTGGAGCCGTATTTTCTGTCCGCGAGTCTGGCCTCCTCGAGGGCGTCCTGTTCCCGGTGCCAGGGAAGGAGGAGCGACGCCCTGTCGCTTATTTTCAGGTTGTTCCCGTCGATTTTCACGCCTTTCGCGGACACCGCCTCGATTTCGGAAATTAGATTCTCCGGGTCAAGGGCGACGCCGTTGCCGATGACGTTTACCACGTTTTCGTGAAAGATCCCCGACGGCAGGAGATGGAGCGCGAACTTGCCGTACCCGTTCACAACGGTGTGGCCGGCGTTCCCGCCGCCCTGGTATCTGACGACGACGTCGTACTGTCCGGTCAGAAGGTCGACCATGCGGCCCTTTCCCTCGTCGCCCCAGTTGATTCCCACTATCGCGCAGTTGCCCATAAAGTTATCCTCTCTTTTCCGCATTTATTTCCCGTTTTTCCGCTGTTTTCCGCGTTTTTCCGGGATTTTCCTCTATTGCCCGCTCGCGCCGTAGTTCGAAAGCACCCTCGCGGACGGGTCGTTCACGTCGCATCCCTTCCAGGCTCTGTTCGGCATCCAGAAGCCGGCTATCATCTCCGCCTGCGACGGATAGTACTTTTCGAAAATCTCGCGGTACAGAAGCGACTCCTTCGTGAACGGCGCCGCGTGCGTGTATTTCCGCCGCCTCCGCTCGAAATCACCGTCCGTGTAGACGCTCTCCGCGTACTTCTTCAGATAGTCCACCATCGAGTGACCGACCGCGTCCGAGAACGCCGCCTTTTCCCGCCAGAGTATTCCGTCCGGCAGATACCCGAGGCCCTCGAACGCGTGGCGGAGGAGGTACTTCCCCTTGCCGTACTTGTTGATCTTCATCTCCGGGTCGAGACTCATCACGTATTCCACAAAATCGAGATCGCCGAAGGGCACCCGCGCCTCGAGCGAATTGACCGATATGCAGCGGTCGGCCCTCAGAACGTCGTACATGTGGATCTCCCTGATTCGCTTCTCCGCCTCTTTCTGAAACGCGTCGGCGTCAGGTGCGAAATCCGTGTATTTATAGCCGAAAAGTTCGTCCGATATCTCGCCGGTGAGCAGCACCCTTATGTCCGTTATTTCGTGAATCGCCCTGCAGACAAGGTACATTCCGATGCTCGCCCGGACCGTCGTGATATCGTACGTTCCGAGGGCTTCGATCACTGTCTCAAGCGAAGCGATTACCTCGTCCGGCGTCATGAACACCTCCGTGTGGTCAGCCCCGATAAACTCCGCGACCTGCCTCGCGTATTTCAGGTCGATCGCGTCCTCGCTCATGCCGATGGCAAACGTTCTCACCGGCTGCGGGCTCTTTCTTGCCGCGATGGCGCACACGAGCGACGAGTCAAGCCCTCCCGAGAGAAGGAATCCGACCTTCGCGTCCGCGACGAGCCGCTTTTCGACGCCTTTTATCAGTTTTTCGCGAATGTTCCGGCAGGCCGTCTCAATATCGTCGCGGCAGACGTTTTTGACGGAGGCGACGTCACGGTAACGCACAAATTTCCCGTTTTTCCAGTAGTGTCCCGGAGGAAAAGGCGCGATCCGCTCCGCAAGCCCCACCAGATTTTTGGGCTCGCTCGCGAACATTATCACACCGTTTTCATCGAAGCCGTAGTAGAGCGGGCGGATCCCTACCGGGTCTCTCGCCGCGACGAACTCACCCGTTCTGCCGTCGTAGATCACGCACGCGAACTCCGCGTCGAGCATTTCGAACATGTTGGTTCCGTGCTCGAAATACATCGGAAGCAGTATCTCGCAGTCGCTGCCGCTCCTGAACGAATACCCTTTCCGCGCCAGCTTCCGGCGCTCCTCCTCAAAGCCGTACAGCTCCCCGTTGCAAACGGCAAAGCAGCCGCCAAGTTCGAACGGCTGCATGCCCGCGTCGTGAAGGCCCATTATCGAAAGCCTGTGAAAGCCGAGTATTCCCTTATCCGTTTTGACGACTCTCGTGTCGTCCGGGCCGCGCGATTTTGTTCTCGCGAAGCCCTTTTCAAACGCGGCCGCGTCTGCGACCCGCCCGCAGTAACCGAAAATCGAACACAAAGCAATCTCTCCTATTCCACGTCCTGAAGCGCATCGTAGCCTTCCTCGCCCGTGCGCACCTTGACAACGTTCTCAACATCGTAAACGAATATCTTGCCGTCGCCGATGTGCCCCGTGTAGAGCACCTTTTTCGCGGTCTCGATAACGCTCCGGACCGGAACCTTGCTCACGACAATATCGACCTGAATCTTCGGGAGGAGATTTGCCTCGACCTGAACGCCGCGGTAGTATTCCGGCTGTCCCTTCTGCGCTCCGCAGCCGAGAACGTGCGAAACCGTCATACCCGTTATTCCTATATCCATCATCGCGTTCTTCAGCGCCTCGAATCTGGGCTCCTTGCAGATGATTTCGACCTTCGTGAATTTCGGGGAGCCGTCGTCGATCGCAGGCACCTTTTTGACAGGTACCGCCTCGCTCACGGGGGCATCTCCGCTCACAGCTACCGCACCCGGGTATCCGTAGTCGATGCTCTCCACTGCGGGAACGAAATCCGCGTAAGCGCTCGGAAGTCCGTGTTCCGTTCTGTCAAGCCCTCTGACCTCTTCGTCCACCGAAACTCTGAGTCCGACCGTCTTTTTCAAAATGAAGAACGTCAGCGTCATCATCGCCGCGGTCCAGCCGAGCACTGCCGCGATTCCCAGCGTCTGAACGCCGAGAAGCTTAAAGCTGCCCGTGTAAAACAGACCGCTCAGCCCGGCAGGGGCGTTCGGGTCCGCCAGCAGACCTACCGCAATCGTTCCCCAGATACCGTTTGCCAGGTGCACTCCGACCGCGCCGACAGGGTCGTCAACGTGGAGCTTGATGTCGAGCAGTTCGACAACCAGCACCACAAGGAATCCGGACACCGCGCCAATCACCGCAGCCCCCGCCGCGTTCACGGCGTCGCATCCCGCGGTCACTCCCACGAGTCCCGCGAGAGAGGCGTTGATGCACATCGACACGTCAGGTTTGCCGTTTTTGATCCACGTAAATATCATGGTGACGCAGGTGGCCACCGCAGGGGCGACCGTTGTCGTCACGAATATCGAAGCCAGCGACTCGGAATCCCACGCCGCGGCACCGTTGAATCCGTACCAGCCGAACCACAGTATAAAGCAGCCAAGAGCGCCCAAAGTGATCGAGTGACCCTGGATCGCGTTCACTTTCTTCACTTTTCCCGCGTTGTCCTTAATATACTTTCCGAGCCTCGGCCCGACCATTATCGCCCCGATAAGAGCTGTGATTCCGCCGACCGAGTGTATCGCCGCGGAACCCGCGAAGTCGTGAAATCCGAGCTTCACGAGCCAGCCGCCGCTGTTCCAGATCCATCCCGCCTCTATCGGGTAGACAAAGAGCGAAATCACCCCCGAATATATGCAGTACGACAGGAACTTGGTTCGCTCCGCCATCGCTCCTGACACGATCGTCGCCGCCGTCGCGCAGAAAACAAGGTTGAAAACGAACGACGGAGCGTTGCCGTCTTTCAAAAACCCGCCGAAATCCGTTAAGATCTTCAGATTGGGAACTCCGATAAACCCGAAAACGTAATCCTCCGCCATCATCAGGCTGAAGCCCAGAAGGACAAACACAACCGTTCCGATGCAGAAATCCATCAGGTTTTTCATTATAATGTTTCCCGCGTTTTTGGCGCGGGTAAAGCCGGTCTCAACCATCGCGAATCCGGCCTGCATAAAGAAAACGAGTGCGGCTCCGATAAGGAACCATACGCCGAACACTTCCTTTGCGGCGCTTTCTTCAACTAATTTGACTATTTCGTCCGTCAGCATGACTTCCACCCCGCTTCCGTCCTTTTCCTGCGTCTATCTCACGCTGAACAGGATGTCCTCATACGTCGGGAACGGCCAGTAGGACTTCGCGGTCACGGTCTCCGCCTCGTCGCACGCGACTCTCAGCTCGCACATCTTGGGAAGCACCTCGTCGCGGATCATGTACGACTCCTCGATGATATTGCCCGCATCGCCGAGCGCTATCTCGGCCCTCTGCAGTTCGTCCACCTTTTCCGCGATCCTGTCTGTCAGTCCGGAGAGCTTCCTGATGAGTCCGCACTCATACGCGCAGGGCAGCGAAGGGTCGAACGCCCTCTTCGCGTTCACGTTTTTCGCCATGTCGGCCGCGAATTTTTCCACCGCGGGGGCAATCATCCTCTTCGCCATGTCGGCCATCGTGTTTGCCTCGATCGTAACCGTCTTGCAGTAGTTTTCAAGCATGATCTCGCAGCGCGACTTGAGCTCTTCGACAGTGAAAACCTTGTGGCCGGTCAGCATGTCGACGTTCTTCTTGTCGAGAAGGTGCGGCATGCAGTCGGCGGTCGTGCGGTAGTTGAGAAGTCCGCGAACCTCCGTAGCCTCTTTGATCCAGGCGTCGTCGTAGCCGTTGCCGTTGAAAATGATCCGCCTGTGGTCCTTGATGGTCTTCCTGATCATCGCGTGAAGGTCGTTTTCGAAGTCCTGCGACCCCTCCAGCCTGTCCGCGTAGACTTTAAGGCTTTCCGCAACCGCCGAGTTCAGCATTATGTTGGCGCAGGCGATACTGTTGGACGAGCCCAGCATACGGAACTCGAACTTGTTTCCGGTGAACGCGAACGGCGAAGTGCGGTTCCGGTCCGTTGTGTCGCGGTTGAATTTCGGCAGCACGTCCACGCCGAGTTTCATCTGAGTCTTTTCGACGCCTTTATACGGAGCGTCGTTCTCGATTGCCTCAAGAACCGCGTTCAGCTCGTCGCCGAGGAACATTGAAATCACCGCGGGCGGAGCCTCGTTCGCTCCCAGACGGTGGTCGTTGCCGGCAGTCGCGACGGAAATCCTGAGCAGATCCTGGTAGTCGTCCACCGCCTTGATGACGGCGCACAGGAAGAGCAGGAACTGGGCGTTTTCGTAAGGAGTGTCGCCCGGCGAGAGCAGGTTCTGGCCCTCGTCCGTAGAGATCGACCAGTTGTTGTGTTTGCCGGAGCCGTTCACGCCCGCGAAAGGCTTTTCGTGAAGCAGGCAGACGAGGCCGTGCTTCGAGGCGACCTTCTGCATAATCTCCATCGTGAGCTGGTTGTGGTCGGTGGCGACGTTTGTTGTCGTGTAGATCGGCGCGAGCTCGTGCTGCGCGGGCGCAACCTCGTTGTGCTCCGTTTTGGCCATTATTCCAAGCTTCCAGAGCTCGTCGTTCAGCTCCTCCATATATGCCGCGACCCTTGGCTTGATCGCCCCAAAGTAGTGGTCGTCCATCTCCTGGCCCTTGGGCGGCTTCGAACCGAAAAGCGTCCTGCCGCAGAATCTGAGATCGGGGCGGGCATCGTACATTTCTTTCGTGATGAGGAAGTACTCCTGCTCGGGTCCCACGGACGAGACTACGCGTTTGACCGTCGTATTTCCGAAAAGTTTGAGAACGCGAAGCGCCTGCCTGTTTAGCGCCTCCATTGAGCGCAGCAGCGGCGTCTTTTTGTCCAGTGCGTGACCGCCGTATGAGCAGAAGGCCGTGGGAATGCAGAGCGTCTTACCTTTGATAAACGCGTACGACGTGGGATCCCATGCGGTGTAGCCCCTCGCCTCGAACGTCGCGCGAAGGCCTCCCGACGGGAACGAAGACGCATCGGGTTCGCCCTTGATTAGCTCTTTGCCCGAGAAATCCATGATCACACCGCCGTCCGGCGAAGGAGCGATAAAACCGTCGTGTTTCTCCGCCGTGATGCCCGTGAGCGGCTGGAACCAGTGCGTGAAGTGGGTCGCGCCCTTCGAGACAGCCCATTCCTTCATCGCCTGAGCGACCGCGTTCGCGACTCCCGGGTCAAGCGCCGTGCCCTCGTCGATCGTGTGCTTCAGCGAGGCGTAGACCTTCGCCGAGAGCGTCGCCTTCATGACTCTGTCGTCAAATACCATGCTTCCGAAGTAATCCGATACAGTTTTCATAATGATTCTCCTCTCCCCCCGCCGGGAACTCCTGCGGAACCCTTTAGGGAATGGCGGTCGGCCGGTCAAGCCCGGTTTCCGGCGTCTTCGGAACAAAGAAAAAGCGCCTCCGAACCGCTAAGTTCGAAGACGCCGTTGCCTTCAACGTGGCAATTATAGACCTGTCCTCACGGTCTGTCAAGCACTTTTTTCACTTCCGCCAAAAAAATATTCGCGGTTTTTCGGACGGTTTTCCTGCGTTTTCCCGGTGTTTTTCCGGTGTTTTTCCCGCGTTTTCCCCGCGTTTTCCGGCATTTTCCGGCGCCCTTGACGTTTTTTCGTGTTGACAACGAAAAATACGCGATATATAATCACACACGGTGAGCAAAGGCGTTCACCGGCGCACAGGCGTTGTTTTACTGTGCGCCGGCGACGCCTTTGCCTTTTTTATTTGCTTTTACCGAAGGGAAGTGAACACAGCATGCTGAAAGAAGGAAGCGTGCGGATACCGTCCGGTTGCGCCATCGCAGCGGCCGTTTCAAGGGACGGAAATATGATCTGCGGCGACACCGTAGTCAGGGCGATGAAACCGATGCACGACCGCTCCAACGGTCTGGGCGGCGGCTTCGCGGGCTACGGCATCTACCCGGAATACAGGGATTTCTACGCGATGCACATGTTTTTCGACTGCCGTGACACCAGGAAGGCCTGCGAGGCGTTCCTGAAGGAGAGTTTCGAGGTGGTGAAGGGAGAGCTCATCCCGACGCGAAAGATTCCCGAGATCACCGACGAGCCCATTATTTACCGGTATTTCGTGACGCCTCTCCGGTCCGTTCTCTCCCGCCTTCAGCTTGACGAGAAGGAGTTCGTGGCCCGCACTGTAATGAAGATCAACACGGAAATGAACGGCGCGTACGTTTTTTCCAGCGGAAAGAACATGGGTACTTTCAAGGCCGTCGGCTTTCCGGAGGACGTCGGACGGTTCTACCGGCTGGAAGAATATCAAGGCTATAGCTGGACCGCCCACGGCAGATATCCGACGAACACCCCGGGATGGTGGGGCGGCGCACATCCGTTCACGCTTCTCGACTACTCGGTGGTCCACAACGGCGAGATCTCCTCCTACGACGCCAACCGCCGCTTCATTGAGATGTTCGGCTACAAGTGCACTCTCAAGACCGACACAGAGGTCATCACGTACATTCTCGACTACCTGCTTAGAAGGCAGAAGCTCACCCTCACCGAGGCGGCGAACGTAATTGCCGCGCCGTTCTGGACCACAATCGAGGGAAAAACGGACGAAAACGAACGCAATCGGCTGAAATTCTTGAGGACGGTGTTCCCGAGTCTGCTCATTACCGGTCCGTTTTCGATAATTCTCGGCTTTAACGGCGGTCTGATGGCCCTCAACGACCGGCTGAAGCTCCGCTCCATGGTGACGGGCGAGCATGACGACATGGTCTACATTGCCAGCGAGGAGGCCGCAATTCGCGTGATGGATCCCGACGCGGGAAACATCCGGTCGCCTTCAGGCGGGGAGCCCGTGATCGTCAAGGTAAAGGAGGGAGCATTCTAATGGGAGTGGAATTCATTTATCCGGAGTTTGAAGTAATACGAAACAGCGAACGGTGCATCGCCTGCCGCGTCTGCGAGAGACAGTGCGCCAACGAGGTCCACTCCTACAGCGAGGAGCGGAAGACCATGGTCAGTGACGAGACAAAGTGCGTGAACTGCCAGCGCTGCGTCTCCCTCTGCCCCACCCGCGCCCTCAAGATCGTAAAGAGCGACTGCGTTCTCAGGGAGAACGCGAACTGGGAAAACGACACCGTCCGCGAGCTTTACAAGCAGGCCAACACAGGCGGCGTGCTGCTCTCCTCCATGGGGAACCCGAAGCCCCTTCCCGTCTATTGGGACAAGATCCTCATCAACGCGTCGCAGGTGACCAACCCGCCGATCGATCCGCTTCGCGAGCCGATGGAGACCAGAGTGTTTCTCGGGAAGAAGCCCTCTTCGGTTGAGCGCGACGAAAACGGCAATCTGCGCTGCCGTCTCGAGCCGCAGATCGAACTGGCCATGCCGGTCATGTTCTCGGCCATGAGCTACGGTTCAATCAGCTACAACGCCCACGCCTCTCTCGCCCGCGCCGCGACCGAGCTGGGAATTCTCTACAACACCGGAGAAGGCGGGCTTCACGAGGACTTCTACAAATACGGCGCGAACACGGTGGTTCAGGTGGCTTCGGGGCGTTTCGGAGTTCACGAGGACTACCTGAACGCCGGCGCCGCGGTGGAGATAAAAATGGGCCAGGGCGCAAAACCCGGCATAGGCGGTCACCTTCCCGGCGCGAAAATAGTCGGCGACGTATCGCGTACGAGAATGATTCCCGAAGGGTCCGACGCAATCTCCCCCGCCCCGCACCACGA
>DBXM01000042.1:0-176 GCA_002309655.1 Mageeibacillus sp. UBA1212 | reverse complement strand
TGCGGCACAGGCGCCGCGCCGACAAGAATTCGCGACAACGTGGGCATTCCCATAGAGCTTGCCCTTGCGTCGGTGGACACCAGACTTCGCGAGGAAGGCATCCGCAACAACGTCTCCCTGGTGGCGGGAGGTTCCATAAGAAGCGCCGCCGACGTCGTGAAGGCCATCGCCCTCGG
>DBXM01000017.1:19508-19707 GCA_002309655.1 Mageeibacillus sp. UBA1212 | reverse complement strand
TAGGTGTTGCAGATCTTGCCCACCTCTTCCGCGGCGTCTTCAAGGGTGACGAACGTTCCGATCAGGCCGTCGCTCTTGCACTGCATAAGGGCGACCTCGGTGAGAATGCCGATGAACAGAATCTTCATGCCGTCCACTTCGAGAATGTGGCAGGGTCTGAAAAGTCTGGCGCCGTTGGTCTTGATGTGCAGGTTGGCGT
>DBXM01000017.1:0-19384 GCA_002309655.1 Mageeibacillus sp. UBA1212 | reverse complement strand
GAGCCGCGGAACATGTCGCCCGCGATCGCGTAAATGACGTTTTCCTCGTCCTGACGCACCTTGTTGATGTAGCCGGAGAGAAGCGAAACGCCGCCCACCAGTTTGGCGTCCAAGTTCTCGGCAAGGAAGTCGCCGTGCATGTCGTTGGAGTGAAGCAGGGTCAGTTTTTTCAGATTTTTCATAGTAACTCCTTTTTTATTTGAATTTGCGGCCGGTCAGGGGCCGTAAACAAGTGTTTTCATTATATCAGAAGAGCGTTCCGCGTTCAACGGGTTGCTTCACGGATTCACCACGAACCTCGGCTTGCCCTCTTTCCAGAGTCTCAAGCTCTCCGCCACCATCGCGATCAGCCGGTCTCTGGCCTCCTTCGACGCCCAGGCGATATGCGGCGTGATCATGCAGTTCTTCGCGGTCCTCAGCGGGTCGTCCGCGCGCATCGGCTCTTTAACAAGAACGTCGATTCCCGCGCCGGCGATCTTCCCGGAATTGAGTGCGTCCGCGAGAGCCTGCGAGTCAACCACCCCTCCCCTTGCGGTGTTCACGATGAACGCATCAGGCTTCATAAGCGCCAGCGTCTCGCGGTTCACAAGGTTCTTCGTGCCCTCGTTGAGCGGGCAGTTGAGAGACAGGAAGTCGCTCTCGGCGAAAAGCTCCTCTTTGCTCACGAATCTGTAGGGGCAGTTCTTTTTCGGCGTGCGGGTGTAGACGATCACGTTCATTCCGAGGGCGCTGCCGATTTCCGCCACTTTCCCGCCGATCGCGCCGAAGCCTGCGATTCCAAGCGTCTTCCCCGCCAGTTCAGTCAGCCTGAACGGGAAGTAAGAGAACGTCGCCGACCCCACCCAGTCGCCGCGGTGCACGGACGCGTTGTAGTCCCCGATGCTGGTCGCGAACGAAAGAATGAACGCAAAAACAAGCTGCGCCACCGAAGCCGTACTGTAGCCGGGCGCGTTCACGACGTCGATTCCGAATTCTCTCGCCGCCGCCGTGTCCACGTTGTTGTAACCTGTCGCGAACAGCCCGATGTACTTCAGCTCCGGAAGCTTCTCCAGAACGTCCCGCGTCATCTCCGCCTTGTTTATAATCACCGCGTCGGCGTTTGCGCACGCCTCCGCGATCTTTTCGTGGGGAATCACGTCGAAATACGTAACCTCTCCGAGCGCCTCCAAAGCGCAGAAATCCAGGTCGCCGTTCGTGACCGTGTCCCTGTCAAGTACAACAATTCTCATAAAAATCCCCTAACGAAAGCGCTGATTTAATGCTCTTTACGCAAGCGGCGAATAACTACAAGATTTGAACGCAGTTCATTCATTTCCGCCGTTAGCGAGAGTATAAGGTGTCTTACGACGGATTTGCTGCCGCTTGCTTTGCGCGAGCTCCCCTCTCGCAGTATATTCCATACAGCTTCGGGGTCGCACACGCAAAAATAGCT
Source organism: Mageeibacillus sp. UBA1212 (assembly GCA_002309655.1). Lineage (GTDB taxonomy): Bacteria > Bacillota > Clostridia > UBA1212 > UBA1212 > UBA1212. The sequence goes on along the minus strand of DBXM01000017.1, from coordinate 17,952 downwards.
ATTAACTTAGCGCTTTCAAAAAATAAAGTCAGTTTAAGTCAGCAACCATTTAGTAACTTGAAGATCACTCTGTTGGTAACGAAAATGACGTCGTCCTCTTTGGCGAGCTTCTCGAGCAGGCGTTCGTCGTTCTCGAAAGCGTCCGGCACCGCGTCAAACTCGTAGGCGTGGCCCCAGACGTAGAAAAACAAGTCTTTGCCCTCCTGTTCCGGCCTCGCGGCGATGAAGCGGTCGCAGACGTCGAAGAGCGCGCCGTCAAAGTGAAGGATTGTCGGATGCCAGAGCATGAAGTTTTCCGGCGCCCCGAAGCCGAAGGTCGAGTTGACCGTGCGGCCGTACCTTATGCAGGTCGTGTTTTTGAGGTGCTCCGCGATGTCGCCGAATTGCGGGTCGAGGCCGCAGGGGTAGGCGCAGCCCAGAGGCTTTTCGCCGGTCAGGCGTTCCATTTCCGCCGCGTCCTTTTCGAACTCCTCCGTGACCTGTTCGAGAGTAATCTGCGGAAGATAGGCGTGCGTGAAGCCGTGGGCGGCCAGTTCGTGGTTCTTGTAGAGACCGTTCCTGACGTCCTCTGGCGTCACCTTGATGTGGTCGATCGTCCTGTCGTAGCAGGGAACCTTGCTCTGCGTTCCGAGAAGGCCGAAGTTCACGTTGAACGTGCATTTCGCGCCGTAGGTATCGAGCAGCTTGATCAGCTTTTTGTCCTGGATCACGCCGTCGTCAAAGCTGAACGTCACGTATTTTCTTTTTTCCGCCCTGAGAAGCGCTATATCGGCCGCGTCGACGTCCGAATAGGCTCTTTTAAGTGTTCTTTCCGCCATTTTACCCTCCAAAACAACGATTTATACGGTGAGTTCCGCGCACTCCACCGGAAATTCCGCCAAAAAGCGTTCGGTTCCGACCTCCAGAAGGAAGCCCGGCCGCCCCGCGGAAAAGCAGATCTTGTCAAACAAAACGCAGCTCTCGTCGATCCAAGTCGGGAACTGTTTCTTCATGGCCACAGGCGAGCAGCCGCCGTGAACGTACCCCGTCACCTTCAGAAGTTCCTTCTGCGGCAGCATTTCCAGATTCTTCTCGCCGCATGCGCGGGCCGCTTTTTTGAGGTCGAGCCGCTCCCCGCAGGGCACCATGAAGACGTAGAACGCGCCGCTCTTCCCCTCCGTGACCAGCGTTTTGAACACGCGCTCCCTTTCGAGACCGAGCCTGCCCGCAAGCTCCGCCGCGTCCGTGAAGCCTTCCTTCCCGAGCTCGACAGAATACACCTCGCAGCCGCCGCACTTTTCCTCGACTATTCGCGTAGCGTTTGTTTTGGAATCGTTCACGAGCTCCCCCTGATAAAATCTTACATTGCCGTCGGTGAATTACACGCGCATATTATATAACTTCCGCACGCGCGCGGCAAGGCAATTCGCGGTCAGGCGGCAAATAACGGTGGAAAAACGCGCGGGTTTGCGGTAAAATAAAAAGAGCGGCGGTCTGAGTGCATTCCCGGCGGGAACGTTCCAAGGCGCCGCACACCTACCATTTTGCAAAGAGGGATAAAATGAAAAAGACCAGAACAAGATTCGCGCCGAGTCCGACGGGCTACATGCACATCGGCAACCTGAGAACGGCGCTTTACGAGTATCTTATCGCCAAGTCGCAGGGCGGCGACTTCCTGCTCCGGATCGAGGACACCGACCAGGAGAGATACGTTGAAGGCGCCCTTGACGTCGTTTTCAACACGCTCAAAGCCACCGGCATCGACTACGACGAGGGACCCGGCAAGGAAGGCGACTGCGGTCCCTACATCCAGAGCCAGCGCCGCGATATCTACAAAAAGTACGCCGAGATTCTCGTCGAAAAAGGCGCCGCGTACTACTGTTTCTGCACCAAGGAGCGCCTTGACAGTCTCAAGACCAGCGACGAAGCGCTGGGCACCGGCTTTAACTACGACAGACACTGCCGCGACCTTTCCAAAGACGTCGTTGCCGCCAACCTCGCGATGGGTCTCCCCTACGTGATCCGCCAGAAAATGCCTCTCGAAGGCACCACCACGTTTACGGACGCCGTCTACGGCGACATCACGGTCGAAAACAAGACCCTCGACGACCAGGTCCTCCTGAAGAGCGACGGTCTTCCGACCTACAACTTCGCGAACGTCGTCGACGACCACCTGATGGGCATCACGCACGTCGTCCGCGGCAACGAGTACCTCTCCTCCACCCCGAAGTACAACCTCCTCTACGAGGCGTTCGGCTGGGAGATTCCGGTCTACGTACACTGCGCTCCGATCATGAAGGACGAGCACCACAAGCTCTCCAAGCGCAACGGCGACGCCTCCTTCTTCGACCTGATCGACAAGGGCTACCTCCCCGAGGCGATTCTCAACTACATCTGCCTGCTGGGCTGGAGCCCCCAGGGCAACGAGGAGTTTTTCACGCTCCCCGAGCTCGAGAAGGCGTTCACGATTTCCGGCATCAGCAAGTCGCCGGCAATCTTCGACATCGACAAGCTCACGTGGATGAACGGCGAGTACATTAGAAGAATGGACCCCGGGAAGTTCGCGGAGCTGGCGCGCCCCTATATTGAGAGCGTATTTCCGGGAAAACTGCCGGATGACAAGATTGCCAGGATTTGCGGTCTCGTACAGACGAGAGTTTCGACTCTCGCCGAGATTCCGCAGAAGATTGCCTTCTTCGCCGCCCTTCCCGACTACTCCAACGAGCTCTACTGCCACAAGAAGATGAAAACAGACGAAGAGATCTCGCTAAAGAGCCTCAAGCTCGTCTCGGAAGCCCTCAGGAATGCGCCCGAAATTGCCGGCGAGTTCACGTCGCCCAGGATCTACGAATTCCTGTGCGCCCTCGCGGCAGAGAACGGTCTCAAGAACAGCCAGATCCTCTGGCCTGTCAGGACCGCCGTCAGCGGCATGGACGCCACCCCGGGCGGCGCCACCGACCTGGCTGAAATTCTCGGATATAGCGAGACGATCAGACGCATTGAGGACGGCATCGCAAGGCTGTCCGGTCAACCCGCTGCACCCGTGGCGGAACCAGCTGCTCCCTGCGAGAACGCCTCGACCTGCATCTACGCTCCGTTCTGCGGAAACAAATAAAAAGGCGCCCGGCCTGCGTTCTTCTTGTAACGCGCAGGCCGGACGGCTCACATTTCCAATTAATTAAGGCGGGCCGCCGCGTGCGACCCGCCCTTTTTATTTCTCAAACGCCTTTTGCAGCCTCTTCCAGCGCCTCCCTGACCCGCTGCATCTCCTCCGGCGTCACCTTAACGACCTTCCTGTCGTAGGTCACGAGCCCGTTTGTCTCGTCCTCCACGTCCGAGAGCTGCGTGTAGACAGCCGCAGACAAGCCTTCACGCGCCAGCGGTACCACCTGACTCAAATATAGGTCCGCGAGCGCGGCGGTAAATGCCTCGCGAGTTTTAAAAATCCTGTAGCCGTATGTTTTTTTCACGTTGAAGCTGTGCTCTTCGCACTTCCACACGTAGCCGCCGAACTCTGAAACGACCAGCGGCCGCGAAGCAGCCCCCGCCCCCGCAGCCGCAACCGCAGCCGCTTTTTTCGGAAGCTTCCGGAAATAAATATGCAGGCTCTCGACGTCGCTCTCTTTTTGCCTGAACCAGCCGCTTGTCGCGTCGACAAATCGCGTCCCGTCCAAGCCCTTCACCTTGTTATAGAACCTGTCCGCGTCGAACTGGCCCCAGCCCTCGTTAAATACCGTCCAGTAGCATATGCAGGGGTGGTTTTTCAGCCTCGCGACCGTCTTTTCGACCGCCTTCTCGAACTCCTCGCGCGCCGACTTGCGGCTGTTCCCGCGGCGGTCCTTCAGCTTTTGAAGCCCCACGGTCGGCAGCAGCGTGTCGCGGAAGAAGCTGTACGCGCCGTTGTTCACCATGTCCTGGAACACCGCGATGCCGAGCCTGTCGCACTCCGCGTAGAAGAAGTCGGGCTCGGTTTTGATGTGCTTTCTCAGCATGTTGAAGCCGAGGGCCTTGGCGAGAAGAATGTCGCGGGTGTACTCTCCGGGCTCCGCGGGCGTGTAGATTCCGTCGCTGAAATAGCCCTGGTCGAGAAGTCCGTTGAAGAAATACGGCTTTCCATTCAGAAACAGGCGCTTTTTGCCCTCAAATTCGCCAACCGAAAGCGTCCTGAGCGCGAAATACGACTCAAATTCGTCCCCCATGCATCTCACGGTGAACGGGTAGAGCTTCGGGTTCTCGGGCGTCCAGTTTTCCGGATTTTCCGGCTCGATCCTGACCTTCCCGTCCCTGATCGGGTACTCCTTCCCGCAGCAGACCGCCGTTCCCGAAAGCCGCTCGTTCAGAACAATGTCCGCTCCTTCAAGGTCGGCCGTGATTTCCAGCCCCGAAACGTACTTCTCGGGAACCGGCTCCAGCCAGACCGTCTGCCAGATGCCGCTGACCGGCGTGTACCACATTCCGCCCCGGTTTTCCTTCTGCTTCCCGTGGGGGTAGATGTCGGAAATGTCGTTCACCGCCGTCACCGAGAGAACGTTTTCGTCCCCCACTTTAACCAGGTCCGTGACCTCGGCCGTGAACGGCGCGTAACCGTTCGAGAAAAACCCCGCCGTCCTGCCGTTGAGCGACACGCCGCACATGCAACTCACGCCCCCGAAATGGAGCAGAACTCGCTTCCCGCGCCAGCTCTCCGGCACCGTGAACCGTTTGGTGTACCGAAGCGCCGACCCCGGTCTGATTTCCTCTCCGATTCCCGAAAGAATGCTCTCGGGGCAGAACGGAACGCGTATGCTTGTCGCCTCCACGCCGTCGTTTTCGAACTCCCACGTGCCGTTCAGGTTCAGCCACTCCGCGCGCTTCAGCAGCGGTCTCGGGTAGACGTCCCACGGTATCCTGTCCGGTTCGGCCGCCAGCCGCTCGCCCGCCTCAGTGTAAAGGTTCCTCAGGTACTTCTTTTTGCGCTCCCGCGCCTTTTTTTCGTCGTGTTTGAAAAATAGCATCTCAAGGTTCCTTCTGTTCAAGAATGTCCTGCTTGTCGTTCTTCCCGCGCGTCAACCCGAAGTAGACCGCCAGTCCCGCCGCCAGCACCGCGATCACGATTAACGCCGTGAGGTAGATCACCTTCCCGGGAATGAACGACTCGGTTCCGTCACTGTTCACGACCTTGTCCGCGTTCCTGAGCACCCACGCGCCAATCGCAGGGCCGACCACGCCGGGAATGAGCACCTGCGCGATGATCCGGAGTCCCTGGAACCTTCCCGCCATATGCTCGGGCGTACCGTTCCTGATCGCGGTCCCGAAGACCGCCATTCCCGACAGATAGCCGCTCATCATCAGGCACGAACCGATGAAAACAGGCACCTTCATCGCGACGCCGGTGACGTTCACGATGCCCGGGAACAGGTACAGCAGCACGTAACCCGCCGCCAGCATTCCGAGCGAAGGCCAGACCGTCACCCTGAAGCCCGCCCTGTCGATGAATTTTCCGTAGAGCGCTGTCACCACCGCGGCCGCCAGAATCGCCGGCGCCATTATGATTACGTAGTCGCTCATTCCGAGGGTCTGCTCGTAGTAGATGATCAGATAGGGCATGAACACCTGGATCGAGATACCGAAAATGACGAAAAACGCCAGCGTGAAGTAGAGTCCGGCGTTCTTTTTGATCACCGAGGGTCTGAAACCGTAAAAAATCGTCGCGAAGTAGCCAATGTCGTCCGGTTTTTTCGCCGGCGCGTCCTCGACAATGAAGAACCCGAGCACGCCGATAACAAGCACGAGCCCGCCGATGATCACGTAGATCCACGTCCACGACGACGCGAGACCCAGGTCGAAGCCCATGAATCCGCCGAAAACCGCAATCACCGCGAGCAGCGGCATCATCGAGTTGATACCCTCGGCCCTGCCCCGGTTCGTGGGGTCGGTAATGTCGGTAAGCCACGCGTTGTAGGCGGCGTCGTTCGCGGAGGACCCAAAGAACGTCATCACGCAATCCATCACAATTACGAGCGTTATCGCCAGCGAAGCCGCCCCCGCAGTGACGCCCGGAACGGCCGATATCACGTCGAGCCTTATCAGCGCGAACGCCAGAATCGACACGCCCCACGCGATGTAGCCGGCGCACATGAATATCTTCCTTTTCTGAAGCTTGTCCGACAGCGCCCCTATAAATATCGTCGTCAGCGTTGCCGCCACCGCGCTCGCCGCGACCATCAGCGAGATCTGCGCCGCGCTCGCGTTGAACATCTTGTAGATGAACACGTTGAAGTACATGTTCTCGACGACCCACGCGACCTGTCCGACGAACGAGAATATCACCAGCGCCAGGTAGAATTTCTTTTTGTTCACTTTGTCAACCCGCCTTCCGTAAGTATTGGGTATATGTTTAGCGTTGAAGCGGGCCGCCGCTTAATTAAAAGCTTGCGGCGGCCCGCGCAGTCATTCCTGTCTTTATTAGGGTTACACGAACGAGATGATCCAGCCTGCCGCGAACGACGCCGCGTTTGCCACGATCGCGTAGATTATCAGCCTTCTGTTCGAAGGCGCGTTGAGAGATTTTACCTTCTTTTCGGACAATTCGCCCGCCGCGAGGAGCGCCCTGTTCTTCCAGCTCACCCACACCTTGGGAATGGTCTTGCAGTAGAACCACGCCTCGAGCGCGGTGATTCCGATCTCCAGCGCGATAAACAGGATGTACGTCCAGGTCGGCATCAGAAAGATTTCGGCGAGCAGCAGCACCACGTTGAGAAGTATCTGCGTGGCCACGTTCGCCGCCAGAATTATAAGAAGCGACTTCCCGCGCCACAGTCCGAAAATCAGCGCAATAACGAGTTCGATTACGATTGTCACTATCAGCCGCACTCCGGCCGACGCGAACATATACTTGTAGTTCTCGATCTCCCGCGCGTACATCCTCTTGTCCGAGCTGTTCTCTTTATCGTACTCCGCGCCGGCGATCCCGTGCCCCTCGAATTTCACGATATAGAACGTGTCGAACGCCTTCCTGGTGAGCGCCCCGGTCGACGCGAATTCGCCTGTCTCCGGGAAGTATACGAGCACCTTGAAATCCGTCGGCGGCCAGTAGGTCCACGCGAATCCTTTGTCCTTGCCGACCTCCCAGATGTTCCTCAGAAAATAGTAGCCGTCCGGGTCCTCGTATTTCGCGAACGCCATCCAGATTTCCGGCGTGGGGTCTCCCCCGGCGTTCTCCTCGCGGCCATCCCACGCGGACCAGGGGCCGTAGTTGGAAGTGCTTGACAGAAGCGTCGCATAGCACGTCGCCTCCTCTAAATTTTCGAACGAGACGTGGACAGACGGTTTGGGCCCGGTATCGGCAAACGCCGTCACGACGCACGAAAAAACGGTTAAAACCGCCGCAATCACGGCGATGATCCGCCCCATTGAAATACTTTTTCTCATATTGGAACCTCACTTTCCGGCAGAGAGCCGTGTACGTTAATAAGATTGTATGAAAAATGTCTTAAAATTATCTTAAAGCGTACCGTTTCCGCCTTCAATATAGCACACCGGCGGCATTATTTCAACCAAGATTCATTCCGGACCGCTTCGGAGGGTGTGCGGGAGGAATCTGCGAGAAGCAAGAGACGCGAGCAGTACCGCGCTGTACAGATCGCCTTAAGTTCTTGTAAAACGCGCGCGTATATGTTAGAATAAGCCATACAAAAATCAAACCGGCGCGGCCTTATAAAAGTACGGACGCGGCCGCGCCGCAAACCAAAATTGCTTCGGAGGATTTACAATGAAACGGACAATTACGCTGATTCTGGCAGTTTTGACCGCAATTACGGCAGTTTTCGCGCTTTTCGGGTGCGATAAGAAGCCTGCGGACGAGCCCCCTGTGCCGACGCTTCCGCCGGCGGAGCGCACCGACTTTCCCGTCTCGGACGTTCCCTACGGAAAGACGATCACGACAGCCGCGAACTACGCCAACAGCGTCAACGGGTACTACACCGACTCGACACGCCGGTACTACAGACTCGAGAACCTTAACGGCGCGCTCGTTTTCAACCTTGTCGGCGACGTCACCGGGCAGGCTGTGGTAAGCGAGATTTCCAACACGAAGGGCGAGGCTTACCTCAGAAATACCGCAGACACGTTCGTGACCGGCTCCGACGGCCGCACTTTTTACGCAGGTGACAACCCCGCGCGCGCCAACCTTTACGACGAGGGCTTTTACTATTACAATCTGCGCGTTCTCGACCAGACTTTCGGAAAGCTCTCCAAGGACGATTACAAGGCGGTTCACAAGCTTTCCCTCGACAGGAGCTACTATCAGCGCGACATGTCCGAGCCTGTTTACGGGAGCGACGGCTCCGTGAGCCTGAAAGTGAAGGGCATTTACGACCCGTACGCATGTTTCAAAACTGATCCCGTCAAGCTTGCCGACTACGAAGCGTTTTCGATAACCCTGAAGAGCGACGCGGCTTCGGACGGTCAGTTCTTTTTCATCTGCGGCAAGTACGAGGAGTTCACGTCGGAGCAGTGCTACAACTTCAACGTCGTGGCCGACGGCGAATTCCACACCTACACGATTCTTTTCGACGAGAGCAAGGACATGTCCGGCGAACTCACCGATTTCAGGATCGACCTCGGAGCACGCGCCGGCGAGACCATAGTCATCTCCGACGTTTCCGTCATCTCCCTTAAAGGCGACCTACCTCCCGTGAAACTGGACAGAGCGTATCACGTCTATCCCGACAAGATTACCGAGTCGGTCAGAATCCAGGCGCTCAGTGCCACAGAGTCGCTCAGCAGTCTCGGAACGGTCATCAAGATTCCGTGCGATACGGTCGAAAAGATCGTCGTCAACGACAACAACGGTCCGCACTACGATCTCGCCGGAGTCGACTGGAACACCGCCGTCTACGCGGGTTTTGACGTCAAAAACGCCGGCATTTTCGGTATCATTCTCGGATATGACGAATCGACCGCCGGAAAGCTCTCCATGACCGTCGAGGACGGCAGCTACGTTCTCGTCCAGAAGCTCGATTTTTCCGGAAAGAAGCTCAAAAAGAACGGCAGCGTCACCATGGCGCGCACGCTTTACACGGACGAATCGCACGATTTCGGCAGATTCCTCGAAACGGCTTATTATGAGCGCGCTCCCCTCGAGATCACTGTCGAAAAAGACGGCAGCTCAAAAAAGAGTACTTTTGTGGGATACGACTGCACGGTCGGCGCTTATATGTTCAACCTCCAGTGCATCTCGTCGTTCGACGTCGGATACCTGAATCCGCTTGACGAGCACAAGATCAAATTTGAAATTTCTCCGGACAGCAAGGACCGCACGGTCTACATGCGCGGCAACGGCTACGCGGCGGGATGCCTCGAGTGCGCCGTCCTTCTCGACGAAAACAACGAGCTCCTTCCCGTCAAGGTCGAGTGCTGCAAAAACTTCGGCAAAGACGGCGAGGAACTGTTTTTCACCAACGGCGACAGCGACCCGTACGGACTTTCGATATTCCCTGTAGTCGCGGAGGCCGGCAAAAAGACCGTTCTGACGCTCGCGAACCTTTACGAACAGTGGGGCAACTACAGGCTGAAGCAGGTTTCCTCCATAAGATGGCACTCGGCGTACTACCATCTGTCGCTCGGCGTCACGGAGACGAACTGCATCCACATCTACTCGACAGCGACAAGGCTTCCCGACCACCGCGGTCTCTCCACCGTCTATTGGGCTGACGAGAATATCGACGTTGTCGACGCGAGCGGCAACCCCACCGGCGCGAAAACGATCTACGGCCAGCAACCCCAGCACTGCAACGTCGGCGCGCACACGTTCCTGCAGTACACCGACTCCGACGGCAATTTCAACTCGTACGAAAACATCGGCCGCACCAATATTTCGGCCGCCGGCCCCACGCTCGCCGACATCACACTCAACTACCTCTCGTACGACGGCAAGGTCCTCCAGTCCTACCGCCACGTCGAGATGCCGCAGACCGACGAAAACAGAGCCTACTACGAGATCGACTACGAGTTCCTGTCCGACGTCACGGTGAACGACGTCAAAAACGACTTCAGCATTTACGCGGTCACCTACAACTATGACAAATTCGGCTACCTTGACGCCTCCAACAAGTCCGTGATCACCGACATGAAAAAGGAAGGCTTCGAGTTCTTCAAGCTCGGAAGCGACTTCCCGTACTTCGACTGCTTCCACAAGACAACGACCAACCCGAAGGCGTACACAATAGAGGACGCCTCCTGCAACGTCTCCTGCCTGATCGGCAATTACGATATAACGGTCGGCGGCAAGCAGTACACAAAGGGCTTCGTGGTCAGGCAGGGCAACCGCTCCGCCTCTTTGACGCTCGACCTGGACGGAAAAGTCACCTTCAAGAAGGGCGACCACATCAAAATGCTTCTGATCCTGATGCCGTGGGGCGACTTCTTCTCCGAGGACGACGCAAACGTCAGAATGGTCCGCATCAACACCCTGCAGAACCCGATCAAGGTCGAATGCGCTTCAGGCAATGTTGCCGGCGACAGGGTCGTTCCCACCGTATCTTCCGCGAACGGCGAATCGGCCGAGTTCACGCTTTCCGGCGGCTACCCGAACGTTCGCGACCTTCCCGGCTACGCGACCGCGGAATACACGAAATACAAGTCGACCTGGGAGCGCGACTACAACATAACCGTCAAGGTCACCGGCATTAAAGAGCTCGGCGTTCCCGCGATCTACGAAAAATCCGGCGACTCCTGGGAGCGCTACGTAATTGCCTCCTCGCTCGGCTACGACGGCTACACGGTCGAGTACGCCAGCGACGGCACGTTCACGTACACATTTGTTGTAACGATGACCGAGGCAAAGGCGAGAACGTTCAAGCTCGAGGTCGTGAAATAAATATGAACGGGAATGAAGACAGCCGCCCCGCCGGCCCTTACGCCGGCGGGGCGCGCTACAACAAAACAGGCGACGTCCTTAAGGCCAAATACGGAACGAAGGTTTACAGGCTGGCTCTGTCGTCCGGCGCCACCTGTCCCAACCGGGACGGGAAGTGCGGCACGGGCGGCTGTCTTTTCTGTTCCCCGGCCGGCAGCGGCGACTTCGCAGAAAGCGGCGGCGGCAGCGTGACAGAGGCGATCGACCGCGCCGCCGCCCTCCTTAAAAACAAGCTGAAAGGCTGTCCCGCGCCCCTTTTTATTCCCTATTTTCAGGACTTTTCCGCAACCTACGCCCCGCTCGCCGTCCAGCGCGAACGATTCACCGAGGCGATAAGCCACCCTCTCGCGGCCGAACTGTCGGTCGCCACAAGGCCCGACTGCCTTCCGGACGAAGTAATAGAACTGCTCGCCGGCCTCGCCCGCCTCAAACCCGTCACGGTCGAGCTCGGCCTTCAGACCCGCGACGACTGCGTTGCCGCGTTCATGAACCGCGGATACCCTTCAAACCTGTTCCCCGAAGCCGTCGCAAAGCTGAAAGCCGCCGGCATACAGACCGTCGGTCACATGATAGTCGGTCTTCCCTGCCCGCCTCAGTACGGCTCTTCGCCCGACGGATTCCCGCTCAGAACCCAAAGCCGCGATGAGATTCTGGACACCGCGAACTTCATTACCGCTTCCGGCGCCGACGGCATCAAGATCCACCTGCTCCACGTTCTCGAAGGCACCCCTCTCGCGGAAATGTACAAAAAAGGCCTGTTCCGCACCCTCTCGCTTGAGGAATACGCAGGCCTTGTGTGTGATATTATCGAAAACCTCCCTGAGGAGACGGTCGTCCACCGCATAACCGGCGACGCCCCGAAAAGCATTCTGTTGTCTCCGCGCTGGTCGGCCGACAAGAAGAAGGTGCTCAACTTCATCAACCGCGAAATGGAGCGGCGCGGCGTCGTTCAGGGTTCGCGCAGGCGTGAACTGATGAACGTGCAGGAATGATTTCCGCCAAACAACAGTTATTATTCCTGCTCCCCGAGCAGCTTCTTTTTAAATATGTCGAATACCGCCTCGACCACGCTGTCGTCCTTGACGCTGATATAGTCGGCGATCTGGTCACCGTTCACGTCCTCGACCTTCAGAATCGCGACCGACTTTCCCTCGGCGGCCTTCGGCATCAGCACCGCATACTGCTCGCCGTTGTACTCGATGAAATCGAGAAGGCTGAAGTCAAAGCGCTTGCCCTTCTTGTCCTCAAGAACGATCAAATTCTCTTCGGATTCGTAATTCGATGTCTTAATTTCGTTTTCGCCCATAGTTAACCCCGTTTCTGCCGCGAAGGCGGTTTCTTTATTTGATTATAACATTTCACGCCCGTTGAGTAAACAAAAATCCTCCCGCGAGCGTTTCATATAGGATTATTTCAGCTTAATTCACTCCGCCGGCTCTTCCAGATACCGGACCGCCTTGCCGTGCGCCTTCGCGTACTCGATTTCCGAGCGCGTGCTTGAGCCGATGTAGCCGCCGACGTTGATCACGAAAATCTCGTCCGCCATGTCAATCTTGCGCTTGTGCATATCATCAAGCATCTGCTTCGTTCTCGTGAGTGTGCCCTCGTCCATGTTCTCCCAGACCTCGCGGTCGCCCGAGTGGCCGAAAAGGCCGACGCTGATGACTATGCACCCTTCCAGAGTGAGTCTCTTCTGCGCCTCCATGTATTCGTCCCTGAACCGCGTGCTCCCGCAGAGCGTCACGACCTTGTATCCGTCGACCATAAAATACCTCTCGAAAAATCAGTTTCCCGCATCTTCAATGTTCCCCGTGTCGCACAGGAACATGCAGTCGCCGAACGAGAAAAACCGGTACCTCTCCGCAATCGCCTCGCGGTACGCTTCAAGAACGTGCTCCCTTCCCGCGAACGCGCTGACCAGCATGATAAGCGTCGACTGCGGCAGGTGGAAGTTCGTTATCAGACCGTCGATGGCCTTGAACCTGTAGCCCGGGTAAATAAATATTTTGGTGGAGCTTCTGACCGGCGCCAGGAATCCGTTTTCGTCCGCGACCGATTCAAGAACGCGCGTTGAAGTCGTACCGACCGCGATGATCCTTCCCCCGGCCGCGCGCGCCTCGTTTATAGTGTCACAGGCGGTCTGGTTGATCTCGAAGAATTCCTCGTGCATGTAGTGGTCCTCGACCTTCTCCTCCTTGACCGGGCGGAAGGTTCCGAGGCCGACGTGAAGCGTGACGAACGCGGTTTTGACGCCGCCGGCGCGCAGCTGTTCGAGAAGTTCCTTCGTGAAGTGAAGTCCCGCGGTGGGCGCCGCAGCCGAGCCATTCTCGCGCGCGTAAACCGTCTGGTACCTGTCCGGATCGTCAAGTTTTTCCTTAATATAGGGAGGAAGTGGCATCAGCCCGATCCTGTCGAGCACTTCTTCGAAAACGCCGTCGCACGTGAATTTCACGACCCTGTTCCCGTTTTCCTCGACCCTGAGCACCTTCGCCTCAAGAACGCCGTCGCCGAAAACGAACTCGGCGCCCGCCTTCGCGCGCCTTCCCGGCTTCAGAATGACCTCCCAGACCACGTCGCCCCGGTCTGTTCCCAGGCCCAGTTCCTCGGTCTCGTCCGCGCCAAGTCTCCTCAGCAGCACGAACTCGATCGCGCCGCCCGTATTCTTTTTCACGCCGAAAATCCTGGCGGGAATTACCTTTGTGTCGTTGAGCACCAGGCAGTCCCCCGGCCTCAAAAAGCGCCCGATGTCGCGGAAATGCGCGTGCGTCAGAGCGCCGGTCTTCCTGTCGACGACCATCAGTCTCGAAGCCGTCCTGTCCGCCAGCGGCGTCTGCGCAATCAGTTCCTCCGGCAGCTCGTAATCAAAATCCTTAACGTCCATGTCTCTGTAACTCTATAAATCCGAAAGCGCTCAGCTTTTATCCGTCCTCAAATACTTTGTGATGTCCACGCTGTCGAGCGCGGGATACGTCTCTCCGATGTACTTCTCGTTTTCAAGAATGCCGGAGATCACGTTCCTGCGGACCTCCTGCTTTGCGAGATTCTTCAGTTCGTCCGAATTTCTGTAATACTCGTAGGTGCGGAGTTTTTTCACGCGCAGAACGATTATCTCGTTGCCCGAGTCGAAAATGAAGCACCTTCCGGCAACGTCGCCCTCCGAAGCGTAAAGGAGGCTCGGGTAGTTTTCGGCGAAATAGTCGGCTGAGAGCACCGTGTTCACCGTGTCGCCTTCACTGCGCGGTTCGTTGTAGTCAGCGTAAAACCCTGCGAAAACCGCGTCCTTTTCGTCATCCGCGGCAGCGTTAACGGCGTCGCAAATCTTGCCCGCGGAAGCCCGTTTCAGCTCCGAGGCGCCTTCGTCCGAGGCGAGCAGCGCGAACCTTATCCCGTCGCCCTCTATATAGGCCAGACTGTCCAGATTCTTCTCGAAAACGAATCTCAGAAAGCTGTCGTCGTATTCACTGTCCTCGACCGCCCCGTTGATGTATTTCTCGCACAGCTTCCAGCCGAGGCAGAGGTCGCGGTATTCCTCCTCGGAAAGCCCGAAGTATTTATACGTGTACTCGGTGACGTTCGAGCCCGACGGCGCGTAATAGAGGTCATCGGTGCTTATCTCCATCGGAGAAAGCTTCACGCCGCTCTTCTCCGCCTCGCTTCTTATTGCCGCATACTTTCTGGCGTCGTCAGCCGCCCTGGCCTTGACCGCCGCCGCGAGAGTCGAGATTGACGCGGTCTGGTTCTTCAGCTCCTCGAACCCGTCGCCTTCGATCACGTTGATGCAGAAAAGCTCGAAAAGCGCCCGCGAAACGGTCATGTCCCCGACCTTCATCACGGGTTCCTGCCTCTTCGCCTCCTCGCGCCGCCTCACGGAGTTGACCGCGCCGGCTCCGATTCCCGCAGCAAGAAAAGCCACCGCGACGACGGTGACTATCCCTGTTATGAATACGGTTTTCGACTTTTTTCTTGCGCTGCCCGAATCAGCTGCCATAGTTACTCCTTGCCAAACAAGCCGTTTTCGCGGCCTTCTTTATTTTTGAACCAGCCCTTTATTTTTGAACCAGCCCCTCGCCGCAGAACCGCTTCGCCAGCAGCCTGAACGGAACCGTCAGCACCGCCGCCGCGACGCCGTTGATCGAGGCCTTGATGATGTTGAAAAGAACGATGAGCCACAGGAACTTATTTATCAATACTTCCCTGTCGATCTCCATGTATATGGGCGTCAGCAGAATGTTCCACAGCGTCATCAGCAGGATCGTCGTCAGAATTCCCGTCGCCGTCGCGAATGCAAGTCTCATCACCATTCTGCCGCCGTTCGAATTCCCGCTTCCGTTCTTCGGAGCCAGCGCCCTGTAGACCAGCCCCGCCGCGAGAACGAACCCGCCTGTCGAAATGATGTGCATCACTATCCCGATCGGCCCGCTCGACCCGCTGACCGTCAGCCCCTGAACCACGCTCACAACGACCGTCATCGCAATCCCGATCGGAATTCCGAAAACGTAGGTGCAAATGTAGATCACAATGTCTGCCGGATCGTATTCGAGAAAAGGCACCGCGGGAATCAGCGGAAAATGAATGTAGAGCGCCAGAACGACCCCTATCGCGCTCATGACCGCCGCCATGACCAGCATTATTGTAGTGAACTTCCGTCCGCTGTTCTCTTTCATAAAACACCTCTTCGCAACGAAGTCCGGCACGGTTTCCGGGCCGTTATGCTATTTTAAACCGAAAACCCGTTTCAGTCAACAAAAAACCCGTCTCAGCCGGCAAAAACCCCTTTCAGCCGGCAAAAAACACGCGCACAACTTGCTTTAGATGTGGTATAATGTAAAAAAGACCCGGCGCCTGCGCGCCCCTTTCAACCACCATTCATTCTGATAGTTATTCTGAAAGGAACAGCCATGGACGAAATAGTCAAAAAATTAATAGACCTGGGCGGCACCTACGGCGGTAAAATTCTTCTCGCCATTGCGGTGACCGTCGTCGGCCTGCTTCTGGTCAAGCTTCTCGGCAAGCTCGCGGCCAAAGCCATCGACAAAACCAAATTCGACGACCGCGTCAAGGTGATCATCGTGAAGGTCGTGAAGCTTCTGCTCTACCTCGTTCTGATCATCGGCATCATCGAAATTCTCGGCGTCCCGATGACCAGCGTCGTCGCCCTCATCGCTTCCGGCGGTCTTGCCGTCGGCCTCGCCTTCCAGGGCGCCCTCGCGAACCTCGCCGGCGGCTTCATGATTCTCGTCTTCAAGCCGTTCAAGATCGGCGACTACATCGAGTCCACCGGCGCCGAAGGCTTCGTCCGCGACATTTCGATTTTCTACACCAAGATCATCACCCTGGACAACAAGCTGATTCTCGTCCCGAACGGCGACCTGATGAGCTCCAACGTGACCAACTTCACCGCCGAGCCCAAGCGCCGCATCGACCAGGACTTCAAGATTACCAACGACATCGACCAGGAACTCGTCAAAAAGGTCCTCTACGAGGCCGCCGCAAGTACCGAAGGCGTTCTCTCCGACCCCGAGCCCTTCGCGCGCCTGACTGCGGTTGACGACGACACGTACATCTTCACGGTGCGCGCGTGGTGCGACACCCCCTCCTACTGGAACGTCTACTTCGACCTGATCGAGAACTGCAGCACGTCCCTCGCCGAGAACGGTATCGACGACCCCGAGGAGCGCATCGCAGTCCGCATCGTCTCGGAGGAGGAAGACGACGATTCATCCGCTTCCGCGGAAGCTTCTGCTTCGCCTGATGAGCCGGATTCGAACGATGCTCCGGACTCGCCCGATGAGCCGGATGAGCCGGTTCAGGAAGATTAAATCGCCAACTTAATTACCTATATTTAGGCAAAAACGAGCCCGGCCCGCCTTTGATTCAACTCAGGCGGGCCGGGCTTTTTTCATATTACATCAACTGTTCCACAGTTCCTGCGGTTTTATTCCTGCACGGCTTCGTTTTCGGCGGCTAAAGCTCTCTTTCTTCTTCTTTTCACGACAAACCAGTACCCAAACATCAGCAGCACAACCCCGAACGCAACATTATAAACAATATCCGAAAACGCTGAGGCATAATGATATGTCGCCTCCGCGGCAACCCACTGTCTTCTGAAACCGTCTTCAAGATATCTCCTTATAAAATCCGCCGTATACTTGAGAAGCAACCACGCAACCGGCGCCGAGAACACCGTGAGGTAGAACGTTCCCGGCACGAACCAGATTTTCTCCGCCTTCACGCCGCCATTTTTCCCCGCGCAGCACAGAATCACGAAAACCGCCGTCAATAGCATCGCCAAAGGCATCGCGAAGTCGAACCTCATCAGAAAATCGTAAACATTATAAAATGTAAAGCGCTTCATGACCTCCCCTAAAGGCTCCGCTATGCCGGAATAACAAAGAGCCGTAAACCTCACGGCAGCTCCAACCGCGAACAAAACCGCGTACTTAACGCCTCCGAACCGTATTTCCCTCTTTTTCGAGCTGTCAATAAGCGCGACGAAGACTCCAATCACAAAAACCGGCAAAAAACCCGCCACCAAAAGACTGACCGGTCTGTAATAATCCATATTAATGCTGTGAACGATAATGTCGTAATAGGGGCTGTCCGCATACTTGCCGGCATTAACCCGACGAACTATCCACTCCACAATCGGATAGTAAATGCTCAGCAACACGTGAACGACGAAAAAGCATCCCGTCACAACGCCAAGCCGCCCCGCGTTTTTCGCCTGATTCCTACCTGCCGTCAGCAAAACGACCAGCGAAACCGCGCAAAGAAGCATGTACCAGACCGGAGTTGTCGTTAATAAAATCCTAACGGCCTCTTCCCGGCTCAAAAGGTGCTCTGACAAGCCGTATCCAACTGCATAGCCCAGAAGAGCAACTACACACAGCGCCAAAAGTACTGAAATGGCGGGAATAAACGGTCCTCTCTTATTTCGGGAATTCAATTTGTCCTTCACGTCCTTGCCTCCTTAGCTTTAGAACGGTTTGATCGCCTCAGGCACCTTATTTCAAGCCAAACCCTGTGTGTTTCGCACGAAGGCGACTTTTAGCGGCCGCACTTTACATTGCGTCTCT
>DBXM01000005.1 GCA_002309655.1 Mageeibacillus sp. UBA1212 | reverse complement strand
CCGAGGAACCCACCGAGGAGCCGACGCCTGAGATCAAAAAGGGCTTCGACCTGCACTTTATCGACATCGGCACCGGCGACGGAATGCTTCTCGTTTGCGACGGCGAGGCGATGGTCATCGACTCGGGCAACGTCGGCAGGGGCGAGAAAATGGTCAGCTACATCAAGGCGCAGGGCGTCACGGAGCTGAAGTACATTATGGTGACCCACGGCCACGCGGACCACGTCGGCGGAATGCCGGAAATCATTGAGGCGTTCCCGTTCGAGACCATGTTCATCAACCTCGAACAGCGCTGCACGGAGGAGCCGTTCAAGAACCTTCTCTCGATCATCGAGGAGCGCAAGATCAACACCGTCAACCCCGAGGTCGGCGCGGTCTATACTCTCGGCGGCGGCTCGTTCAAGGTCATCGGCCCCTTAAAGGACGACCCGAACAACCTCAACAACTGCTCGATCTGCATCAAGTTCACGTACGGCGAAAATACGTTCCTGCTCTGCGCAGACATCTCGGCGACGGTCGAGTCGCAGCTGCTGAAATCCGGCGAGGACCTCACCGCGGACGTTTTCAAAGCCGACCACCACGGAAGCTCCGCCGGCAACGTCAAAAAGTTCCTCTCCACGGTCAATCCGAAGTACATCTGCATGCAGGTCGGCACCGAAAACAAGCTCGGCTACCCGGACAAGAGCACCGTCAAGCGCCTCGAACAGACCGGCGCGGAGTTCTACAGGAACGACCTCCACGGCGACGTGGTCATGCACAGCGACGGGAAAACGATCACCGTGACGACGGAAAAGGTGCCGGAAGCGGCGGAGAACTGACGTTCAGGGGCTGAAAGAAGTTTTTGCCTTGTTTAAGGTCATTTGGCGGCTTTGAAGGACCCGGGGAAAAGCGTTGTTTGAAGCTGAAATGAAGACCTGACAGAATTTAAGGGAGGAGTTTTGCGCTCTTCCCTTTTGCTTTTTTCATGTTGCAAAGCGTGAATGAATGTGTTATAATCAATAATCAAAGGCGGTTTGCCGCCAAAAAACTAATGGAGGACCTTCTATTATGAAAAAGTTACTTGCAATAGTACTGGCAGTAGCGTTCACTATCGCACTTGCGGTTCCTGCGTTTGCGGTTGTCAACCTTGACTCCGTCGGCGGATCAATCGTTAAGAGCCAGAGCACTATCAACATCAACCCGGGAGACAAGCTCTACATCATCGGATGGGCATACTGCGGATCTGAGCAGAGCGCTCTCAAAGAGATGTTCTACACCCTTGACGGCGTTGAGAAAGCACTTCCCGACAACTACCGCGACAGAGCGGACGTTGCCAGCGCTTTCAACAAGGACGGCCAGGAGCCTGTTGTTCCCGGCGGACCGCACACCGGATTCGGCAAAGATGATGATCTCATGGAACTGACCGGCATCGACGCTCTTCCCGACGGAACATACACGATCGAGATCTGCGCAAGATACGAGAACAATGAGACCGAAGTCGGCCACACCTTCACCCTCGTTGTCGGTGACGGCGGAAGCTCGGCTCCCACGACTGAGGAGCACACCGCGGTTGCCGGAGTCAACAACCCGGTTGACGGAAACGCTATCTGGATGAACCAGCCCGGCGAATATGCCGCTGCGAAGTTCACCACCACCGGCGCTTTCACCACGGTTAAGCTCACCACCTTCTGGGCAAGCGAAATGAGCAAGGAAGTTCCCGTAACCTACACCCTTGAGCTCTTCAAGTTCGACACCAACATTGAGACTTCCATGTCCAAGGCTCCGGTTGAGACCGCCACGGTTGTTGCTGTTACCAACGGCAATCCTCCCGCAGTTCTGAATCTCTCCGCTCCGGCTGAGGCAGGCACCTACGTCTTCAAAGTATCCGTTGGCGGCGACCACCTCAACGGCACCAACGACGGCTCATACATGGTTCTCGACCATGCGGCTGAAGCTGAAGTTCCGAACATTGAGTATCTGGTCAACGCAGGCAACAAGGGCAACGGAACCTTCGCGTTCATCGTTGTCGGCGACGTTGTTGAAGGCGAATTCTTCGCTGCTAACCCGGCTGAGGGCTCTGCTTCCGGCGGAGACACTCCTGTGAATCCTCCGGCTACCGGCGACGCTTCCCTCGTGATCTTCGTGATCGCTGCTGTTGCGGTCGCGCTCGTTATTCTTAAGAAGAAAGCTTTCTGATAACTTTCCTTTAAAGAATACTTAATAATAGAGGCTGTTCGCGTGCCCGTGATTTTGCGGGAGGCGGACGGCCTCTTTTTTATCTTTTAGCATCGCAAGGGAAGCAGGGGAGCAGAACCGGTAGAACCGGTAGAACACGGTAGAACCGGTAGGGGAACTCTCCTTGACAAAGACGCGGGCAGGGGCTAAAATACCTTTTGGGAAGAGGACGTTTTCGCCCCGCTCAAATACTATTAAACTGCGCGTTTGCGTGCGGGTCAGAAATGAAGAAAATGAGCCGCCGGCGGCGCGCGGAAGTTAAGGAAGTGCAGTATGAAAGACGAGACAAAATGCGTTAGATCAGGTTACAAACCGAAAAACGGTGAACCGGGAGTGATGCCCATAGTTCAGAGCACCACGTATGTTTTCGACACGGCCGCGGAGATTGGCGAGCTTTTCAACTTTCCGAACGCGCACATGTACTCGAGGTTCTCGAACCCGACGGTTGACTGCGTCGAGAAGAAAATTGCCGACCTGGAGCACGGCGTCGGCGCGATGTGCACGTCCTCCGGCCAGATGGCGACCCTGATGAGCGTTCTCAACCTTTGCAACGCCGGCGACAGTTTCATTTCCGCGTCGGCGATCTACGGCGGCACGATCAACCTTTTCGCGTTCACGTTGAAGAAGCTCGGGATCGAGTGCTTTTTCGTCGACCAGGACGCGGACGAGGAGACGATCGGGAAGGCGTTCAAGCCCAACACGAAGCTCGTTTTCGGCGAGACGCTCGCGAACCCGGCGCTGTCCGTTTTCGACATTGAAAAATTCGCGAAAATCGCGCACGCGCACGGCGTTCCGCTGATTGTCGACAACACTTTTGCCACGCCTGTCCTCTGCAAGCCGATCGATTTCGGCGCCGACATCGTCGTCCACTCGACAACGAAGTACATGGACGGCCACGCGGTGCAGGGCGGCGGCGTCATTGTCGACGGCGGCAACTTCAACTGGGACAACGGGAAATTCCCGGAGCTCGTGGAGCCTGACGAGTCGTACCACGGCTTTGTCTACACCGAAAAGTTCGGCCGCGCGGCCTACATCGGCAAGGCGAGAATGCAGCTCATGCGCGACTTCGGCGCCTACCCGGCCGCACACTCCGGCTTCCTTCTGAACCTCGGCCTCGAAACGCTGGCAGTAAGGATGGAGCGCTACTGCAAAAACGCCCTGAAAGTAGCGGAATTTTTGCAGGGTCACCCGATGGTCGAAAAGGTGCGCTACCCCGGCCTTCCCGGCGACAGATACCATTCGTTGGCTCAAAAATATCTTGCGAACGGCTGCTCCGGCGTCATTTCGCTTGACGTGAAGGGCGGACGCGAACCCGCCGAGAAGTTCATGGACGCGCTCAAAATGTGTTCCCGCGAGGTTCACGTGGCGGACATCAGAACGTGCGTGCTGCACCCGGCTTCAATGACCCACCGCCAGCTCACGGACGAACAGCTCGTGGCGGCCGGCATCAACGCGGGAATGGTCCGGCTCTCCGTGGGGCTCGAAAACACGGACGACATTATCGCGGACCTGGCGCAGGCGCTCGAGGCCGCATCAAAGGCGGAGTGATTCCGGGGCGGGAGTGATTCCGGGGCGGGAGTGATTTTCGCCTATAAATAGAAGAATTATGTCCGGGAGAGCGACGGCCGTTTTCGCGAAAGATTTGCGGAAGGCGGCGGCTTAAGTCTCCCGGACGGTTTGTAAAAAGTTTTGATATTCGTTATTTAACCGTTATTGTTAACCGATTTGCAGACCGTTTCCTGAACCGATTTGCAGATCGACCGGAGAATCGTTTTGAGAGCATTGCTTGGAAAAATCAAAGAGGCGGCGTTTTCGGTGATCCCGGTGGTGGTCATCGTGCTGATAATGTACCTGACGCCGTGGGTGTCTTTCACCGGGACGGAAATAGGGGTGTTCCTCGTTTCCGCCCTGCTGCTTGTTATTGGAATCGGACTTTTTACGCTCGGGGCTGACGTCGCGATGTCGCCGATGGGGGAGCAGGTGGGCACGGGCCTGTCGAGGTCCGGGAAGCCGCTTCTTCTGCTGGCGGTCTGCTTTGCCATGGGCGTTGTGATAACCGTTGCCGAGCCCGATCTGTCGGTGCTGGCGGGCCAGGTCTCGCAAATGGTGAACGGCTGGGTGCTGATAGGCGTTGTCGGCGCCGGCGTGGGTGTGTTTCTCGTTTTGTCGGTGATAAAAGTCATCAAAAACAAGCCGCTCGCGCAGATCTTGATGTATTTTTACCTGGTTCTTTTTGCGCTGGCGTCGGTTATGATCGCGAGGGGCGGCAACAACTTCACCGCGCTCGCGTTTGATTCCGGCGGCGTCACGACGGGCCCGATCACGGTTCCGTTCATAATGGCGCTCGGCATAGGCATCGCCTCCACGTTTTCGACAAAAAACGACGGCGAAAACAGCTTCGGATCGATTGCGCTCTGCTCGGTCGGCCCGGTGCTCGCCGTCATGATGATCGGCATCTTTTCAAAGGGAAGCGTCACGTACGAGCTGCCGGACTACTCGATGGCGTCGCACCTTGGCAGGAACGTCTGGGTCACGCTGCTCGACACGGTCAGCGAGGTCGCGATCGCGCTCGGAATCATTTCCGCGTTCTTTTTTGTGCTACAGGTGACCGTTCTGAAGCTGCCCGTGCGCAAACTGCTGGGCATCGCCCACGGAATCCTCTACACGTTCACGGGGCTCGTCATTTTTATGACGGCGGTGAAAATCGGCTTCATGCCGATCGGCTACAAGCTGGGAACCGAGCTCGCGTCGGCGGGCCGCACGGACGTGCTCGTCATTTTCGGTTTCATCACGGGAATGGCCACGGTCGCGGCCGAGCCTGCGGTGCACGTGCTCAACTCGAAGGTCGAGGAAGTCACCAACGGCATGATCTCAAAAAGATCCATGATGATCGCGCTCTCCGCGGGCGTGGGAATCTCGATCGCGCTCTCTGTGGTGAGGATCATTTTCGACTTTTCGGTGCTCTACTACCTGATCCCGGGCTACATCATCTCGCTTGGGCTCTCGCTGTTGGTGCCGGGAATTTACACGTCGATTGCGTTCGACTCGGGCGGCGTGGCCAGCGGTCCGCTCACCTCCAGCTTCGTGCTGCCGTTCGCAATCGGTGCGTGCTACGTGCTCCAAGGCGCTGAAAAGATCCCGCTCGACGCGTTCGGTGTTGTGGCGATGGTCGCGATGACGCCGCTGATCACGATCCAGGTGCTGGGCTTCAGGGCGACGGTGGCCGAAAGGCTGCGCAAGAAGCGCGCGATCGCGAAGATCCTCAGCGCGGACGATGCCCAGATCATCGAGTTTATGTGAAAGGAACGTGCGGCAAAAATGAGTTCTGACAACAATAGTTCATTCACAGAGGCGGGTCGCTCGCAAGAAACGGTTCGCTCGCCCGAGGGCCTCAAGCTCCTGGTGACCGTCGTCAACCGCATCAAGTCCGAGTACTACGCGGACCTTATCGAAAGCCTCGGCGCGAACATGCAGTGTTTCGTCGCGGCGGAGGGAACGGCCGCCACGGCAAGGCTCGGTATCATGGGTCTCAGCGATGAGCGGAAAAGCGTGATCCTGAGCGTCGTGAAGGCGTCCGACAGCGATAGAATTCTCGAAATTTTAGGCGAAAAGTTCAAAACGGTCAGAAACGGGAAGGGCGTCGCCTACACCGTGCCGATGACAAGCGTTATAAGCGTTCTCGCCTACAGGTTTTTGGCGGACATGAAGGAGCCGGCGTCGTTTTTCGGACCGTCGGCAGGCAACCCGGCGCAGTAAGCTGCGCGACGTGAGTTTCGCGACCGGATAAAAAGGCGCGATAAAATGCGCGCCCGGAGGTAGAAAATGGATTTTCAACATGAAGTTATAATTTGCATCGTCAACGAGGGTTTCAGCGAGACGGCCATGGACGCGGCAAGGCCCGCGGGAGCAACCGGCGGCACCGTTATGCGCGCGCACGGAACGGCCAGCCCTGACGCGGAAAAGTACTACGGCATCACCGTGACGCCGCACAAGGAGATCGTGATGATCCTGACCGACAAGGAACACCGGAACGGGATCCTGAAGGCGCTCTACGCCGCCTGCGGACCGACGCTACCTGCACAGGGAATCGCGTTCGCGCTGCCTGTCGACGGCGTGGCCGGACTCGGCGAAAACTCTGCCGCAAAGCAGCAGGAAATAAACGGCGCCGGGGCGGAGTGAAAACGGCGCCGGCGCATGACTTAACAACAGGCCGGCGCGTGACAAAATGAACTGAGCGGCGGCCGCATTTTTGATTGAAAGCGCCGCCGCGCAACAGGGAGGAGCGGAAAATGACCGAAAACAGACGCGAAACCGAAAAAATATACGAAACCGACGGCCTCACGTTCGTTTTCGACGCAGAGGTGCTTTCGTGCGACGCGAGGAAGGACGGACTTTTCGACGTCGTTCTTGACAGGACCGCGTTTTTCCCGGGTGGCGGCGGGCAGGATCCCGACACCGGTTTTATTGACGGCGCGCGCGTTTCGGGTATGCGGCAGAACGGCGGGGAGATCGTTCACGTGGCGGACAGGGCGTTCGGGAAGGGCTCGAAAGTCACGGGAAAAGTCGACGCTGAAAAACGCCTCTGGCGCATGGAAAATCACACCGGCGAGCACATTTTTTCCGGCGTGGTGCATAACGTTTTCGCCCTCGAGAACGTCGGCTTCCACTTGGGCGACGAGTACGTGACGATCGACACGAGCGGCCCGCTCACCCTCGCGGACGTGGAAAAAGCCGAGGCGCTCACCAACGAGGTCATCCGCCGCAACGAAAAGATCGAGATCCTTTTCCCGGAAAAGGACGAGCTCGCGAAAATGACTTACCGCAGCAAAAAGGAGCTCGAAGGCCGCGTCAGGATCGTCAGGATCGGCGACACCGACATGTGCGCCTGCTGCGCGCCACACCTGCCTTCAACCGGAATGGCCGGCTATTTTACGGTTCTGGCCTTCATGCCCTACAAGGGCGGTACGAGGCTCTACGCGCTTTCCGGCAGCGGGGCGGTAAAAGAGACCAGGTCGAGGCTGAACGCGCTTAAAACGGCCTCAGAAACGCTCTCCGTGAAGCCCTGCGACGTTCCCGCCGCAATCGACCGTGTTTTAGCCGAAAACGCCGCCCGCGAGCAGGAGCGCGTGGCCCTTCTGACCGAACTTCTCGAGCTGAAAATCGCGGCGGCAACCGCTTCGACAACGGCTCCGACAACTGCCGCCCGCAACGTTCCCGGAAGCGGCTATCGCGCCGTCTTCTGCGAGCAGGCCGATATGCGCACCCTTAACCGCGTAGGCGAAAAACACAAGGAAGGCGCGCTGTTTTTCCTCGCCGTGGCAGGCCCCGCGGGAAAGCGAAAATACGTGATGAAATCGGAAAGAATCGATTTGAAAAAAGCCGCGCCCGCCATCAACGAGATCCTTGGCGGGCGGGGCGGCGGCTCCGCCCGCGAGATCAGCGGCTCCGCTTCCGTTGAAAGCGAGGAGCAGCTTTTCGAAGCGGCGGAGCGAATCGCGGAGCGGTTCCGGCAATAACATTCAGCGGCGCCAATTGCTAATACAACGAAGAAAGCCGCGGCCCCCCAAAAAACAACGGCGGGACCGCGGTCTCTTTTTTTAAAAGTAACAGTTTATTTTTCCTTAAACCTTAAACCTTATTCCTTTTTGCCTCTGTTCCTGCGCGGAATCGCAAGAGCTGCGCCAAAACCGGCGGCAGCCAGAACCACAAAAGCGGAGATTCCGCCAAGCGCGCTTCCGCAGCCTTTTTTCTGAGGCGCTTCGGTAGCAGCCGGCGCATCAGTGGGCTCCGCGTCAGGCTCTTTTGTAGGCTCCTCAACAGGCGCCTGCGTAGGCTCTTCAGCCGGCGGCTCGGTCGCTTCCGGGGTCGGAGTCGCGGTCGGAGCTTCTGTCGGCTCGGGCGTTGCCGGAAGCCCTTCCTCGAGGAAGCGCGCCCCGAACGCCTCAGCGTCGTTCATGTTCTTAAAGAAAGCCACGTAGTAAACCTCGACGGTGGTGTCCTCGGCGCTCTCAAAGAACGGGTCGTAGCGGAGGTTCCCGACAGTGCCTTCCCACTTCTTGATCCTCGTGAAGTCGATATTCACGAGCTGAATCTCGTCGGTGGCGGCGTAGTTGTAGGTTTGGTTCTGGGCCTCGCCGTAGCCGGGGTGTTCGTCGGTCTGCCAGTAAAGCGAGCCGCTCTTGTAGCCTTCCTCCGTGTTCACGCGCACCGCGAGCTGCACGACCCTGTTCTCGTCGGCGGAAATCTCGTCGATGTCACCGAGCGTTGCCAGCGTCCCGAAGCACAGCTCAATGTACGGGTCGCCGCCCTGAGCCACCTCGATGGCGTAGTACTTCTCGTTAAAATACACGTCGTTGATCAGATTTTTGCTGCCGCCGAGAAGCGCGTCGCAAACGTCGTCCTCAGCCGTGAACACGAACAGCGCGGACGGTTCTGCCGCCTCGCCGGGCTCTGTTGTGGCTTCGGGATCTTCGACCGGAGCGTTCCCCATATACTCGGCCTTCAAATTGTGGATCATGTAGGGGCTCGAAAGGCTTCCGGTGTCAAGAATGCAATAAGGCGTGCTCTCGGTGCCGGTGTACGCCCGCGCGTCTTCTTCCTTCTCAAAGAACGCGATCCACGCGATGTCGACGTAATCCCCCTCGGTAGCGATGCCGCGCCCTGTGGAGTCGTCAAAATTCTCAGCGTCTCTGTCCGGCTCAAGCGGGTCGATTCTGATCTCGGAAGTGCTGGTGTAGTTGCCGGAATCCCAGATCGTCTCTCTTTCGTAGCGCGCCGCCACGGAGGTCATGTCGACGATCAGCGTGTCCCACTCGCCGCTGAACGCGTAGTGAGCGGGAATGAACGGCTCCGCGGCCGGGCTGACGTACATCTGCATAATGTACTCGACGCCGTTCTCGTTGTACCTCGCCGCCGTCCTGTAGCGGATCGCGGCCCACGTCACGGTGTCCGGGTCAATCTCGGTGTTCGCACCTTTATCGCTGAACGCAAACATGGCGTAGGGGTCGAAGCCTTCGCCTGTAAGCCTCACATACTCGGCCTCCCCGCCGTCTCCAACGGGCGCCTCTCCTGTGGTCACGGTCTCGTCCGCAAAAACCGGCGTAAAAACCGGTGCGGAAACCGCCAAAACCGCTATCGCGACAACAACCGCCGCCAAAACTGCAATCACTTTTTTCACGGTATCTCTCCTCCTGAATCGTATAAAACTCTATAAAACCGCTCGCCGCGCGCCGGCGGCAGGGTGATGTTTTTGCCGACTAAAGTGTAGCAAATCGCGGGGCGGGTGTCAACCGGAAAAGGCAGATTAAAGAGAGGGTTTAAGAATTCCGCTTGACCGGAATTTCTGCTTGCGGTATTTTACGCAAGGTGCGAATCCGGTAAACTGGAGAGCACCCGGAGAGCGGGAAACTCACAGCAGCCTTGACCTTCCGAAAAACGAGCGATTTTTGTAACAAAACGCCGCGTACGGCAATATCTTGTTGAGAATTCGCCGCGAAAAAAGTATAATCATTTCCATCAAACCAAACGCTTACGATGCGGAAGAAGCGGAACTGGAGGCCAAAAGCAAGAAGGAATTTTCCGAATCGGCCAATCATCTGCCAAAGGGAAAAGGCGTTAATACCGCCGGAAACAAGAAAGGAAACAACGACATGACGACATCTGGAAAAACAGGCAAGCCTGCGCCCAAGACAGGCAACGGAGCGGGTTTGAGAGGCGTAGTTCAGGATGAGACCTCTAAAAAGAAGCCGGTGAAGGTTTACAGAGCGGTGCGCTTTGAACAGAGGAATATGACCCAGAAGGATTTTGTTGAGCCCGGCCGGCATAATCTCGAGACCGCTGAAAGAATTCTTTCCGTTGCGGAATTCGAAGGGCCGATTTGCGAACCGCTTTTGACAAGGCGCGTATTGCAAAGCTACTCTATTATGCGTGCCGGTCCCCAGGTTCAGCAGTTTATGAAAAACATTTACGACGGAATGAAACTGGACTATATAACTCAAGATGATTGCCGGGTTTACGCTTTATTGTCCAGCCAGTTGCATGGCTACACCGCATTTCGCGCTAACGGCGAGGGCGAAAACAAACGCGACGCAAAGGAAATTCCACACCTGGAGGCCGCAAATGCCATATGTCGCGCTCTTGAGGAACAATTCAGCCTTCCTGAAGAGGAATTGATCCGTGCCGCCGCGAATCTCATGAACATCGGCAGAGTCAGCACAGCGGTACACGATCTCTTTAAAGCCGGAATCGCGTGGGCGGAGAACGAGAAAAGAATCGGCAAATCTGCCAACGGAAACTGGATGCTGCAGAAAAATCTGTGAAGGGAAAGCCACCTGCAACAGCAACGATGTCCCTTAAAGGGTCGGGAAGAGGATTTTATATAGATGTAATATGGTGAACTTCGACAACGTTATAACCGAATATGAGTCAACCAAAAGAAAAAAGGGTTTCGCAATTTACTACGATACCGAGGCGGACAAAGTGTTTTCGTCAAGTAAAGACTCTGTAGACGCGGTCCTTATTTCTGACACGTATGACATGTGTTGCGGAATAATAAAGCAATATCTCGAGACACCCGGAATAGCCCGCTATGGTACGGAATGCAGGGCTGCGATGAAAGGTTCCGCGAACAAGATCGTTTCGTTTTTGTGGTTTTTTGAACATATTGACGGGGCTTACGATTTTGAACTGTTTGAGTCTGTTGCCGTCAGGAAAGCGATGCTTAAATACTGCAAAACAAACGGACTGCCTTTCAAAGACGTGTCGGAGTATTCTGAGGAAAATCACATTCACACGTTTTTGACTGAGGAGAGGGCGAAGGCGTCTTTCGAAAAACAGTGATTGGCTGCAGTTTGGGGAGTATAACGACGAAAGTGTAAAGATTGAATGGAAGGATTATTGCGACCATTCTGTTATTTGAGAATTTGCGTAAAAACTTGACACTCCACCATTTGAAGCACATTCACGTTTGGATTTGCTTAGATAAACGCTTAGATAAACGAGAGAGGGAGAAGTAAAGACTTCCCGCATTTCCCTCTTGTCACGCCCGCGCCCGTGTGGTATAATATCTCCGGTTCGAAAACGGGCCGCGTTTGCGAGTTGTTTCGGGCGTGTCTTTAAGACGGCACAGAGAGGCCGTCAAGACGGAGGAGAAAGTATGGCGGACATAATGCGCAAGTATTCTGTGTTCAGGAGCTGCAGGATTCCCTCCTTTTCTCCGGTTCTTTCAGAGAAAATACTTCCCGTTGCGGAAGAGTTGACGGTTTTTCCCGGCTTTTGTGATGTGCACGTTCACTTCAGAGAGCCGGGTTTTTCTTATAAGGAGACCGTTGAGAGCGGGTCGCGGGCGGCGGCGAGGGGCGGTTTTACGGCGGTTTGCGCGATGCCGAACCTTAGCCCGGTGCCGGATTCGGCGGAAAATCTCGAAAAGGAGCTGGAAATAATCAGGAACGGCGCGGTCGTGAACGTGCTTCCGTACGGGGCTATCACGGTCGGCGAAAAGGGCGAAAAGCTCGCGGAAATCGAGGCGATGGCGGGAAATGTTGTCGCGTTTTCGGACGACGGAAAGGGGATTCAGTCGCGGGAAATGATGCGAGAGGCGATGTTGCGCATTAAGGCGGCCGGGAAGATTACGGTTTGCCACTGCGAGGACGAGGCGCTGGTCCGGGGCGGGTACGTTCACGACGGGAATTACGCGAGGGCGCACGGGCACAAGGGGATTTGCTCCGAGAGCGAGTGGCGGCCGATCGAGCGGGACCTTGAGCTCGCGAAGGAGACCGGGGCGCCGTACCACGTGTGCCACATTTCGTGCCGCGAGAGCGTCGAGCTTATCAGGCAGGCGAAAAAGGACGGCGTCGACGTGACGTGCGAGACCGCGCCGCATTAC
Source organism: Mageeibacillus sp. UBA1212 (assembly GCA_002309655.1). Taxonomy (GTDB): domain Bacteria; phylum Bacillota; class Clostridia; order UBA1212; family UBA1212; genus UBA1212. Next base: position 13,831 of record DBXM01000005.1, on the reverse strand, counting down.
CTGCTTTTGGACGAAAACGACCTTCGTGAAGAGGGCCGCTTCAAGATGAATCCGCCGGTTCGTGGGGCCGGCGACAGGTTCGCGCTGCTGGAGGGGCTTCGGGACGGAACGATCGACATGATTGCAACCGACCACGCGCCGCACAGTGCGGAGGAGAAGTCCCGCGGGCTTTCGGGAAGCTTGTTCGGGGTGGTGGGGCTCGAGACCGCGTTCCCGCTGCTTTACACTTACCTGGTGCGGGAAAAGATTATTTCCCTGGAAAAACTTGTGGAGCTGATGGCTGTGAACCCGCGTGAACGGTTCGGGATTCCGCTTGGGGCTTCGGAGTTTACGGTTTTCGACCTGAACGAGTTTTACACGGTGGAGCTGGAGGAGTTCCTGTCGAAAGGCAGGGCCACGCCTTTTGAGGGGTGGGGCGTTTTTGGAAAATGTGTGTTGACGCATATTTCCGGGAAAAACGTTTACACGGCGGGAAATAATTAATTGCGCGAAATATTTCCGGGAAATGCGGTGGATTTTCCGCAGAGAAACGACCGATTTCCCGAAAAACGGTGGATTTTCCGGATTGTGGATTTTCCATGGAGAAACAACAGGGCTTTGGAAAATTGTGGATTTTCCACCCTCGAACCCACAACCGGGAACCACTGAAAAAGTCCATTTAAATGGACAAATCAAAATTCTAGTTAACTAGAAAGTCCGGCCAATGCAAACCGGCAAACAAAAAACACGACAAACAGCATTCACGACAAATTAATAAAATCGTCCGGGAGGCGAATTGAAATGTCAAAAAGAACAGACATCAAAAAAGTACTTATCATAGGTTCGGGCCCGATCGTTATCGGTCAGGCGGCGGAGTTTGACTACGCGGGAACGCAGGCGTGCCTCGCGCTTAAGGAAGAGGGCTACGAGGTCATTCTGTGCAACTCGAATCCGGCTACGATCATGACGGACACGTCGATTGCCGACAAGGTCTACATGGAGCCGCTCACGCTCGAATACGTGGCGAAAATCCTGCGCTACGAGAGGCCGGACGCGATCGTTCCGGGTATCGGCGGGCAGACGGGTCTCAACCTCGCGATGCAGCTTTCGCGCAAGGGCATTCTGAAGGAGTGCGGCACGGAGCTTCTGGGAACGCCGGCGGACAGTATCGAGCGGGCCGAGGACCGCGAGCTTTTCAAGGAGATGTGCGAGTCGATCGGCGAGCCGGTCATTCCGAGCAGAATCACGTACAACCTCGAGGAGGCGAAGGCGGCGGCGGTGGAGATCGGGTATCCGGTCGTTCTGAGGCCGGCGTTCACGCTCGGAGGTACTGGCGGAGGGTTCGCGAACGACGAGGAGGAGCTTGTCGAGATCGCGCAGAACGGGTTCAAGCTGTCGCCGGTTTCGCAGGTGCTTGTCGAAAAGTCGGTGAAGGGCTACAAGGAGATCGAGTTTGAGGTCATGCGCGACTCGAACGACCATGCGATCACGATCTGCGGCATGGAAAACGTGGACCCGGTGGGCGTTCACACGGGCGACTCGATAGTCGTGGCTCCGATTCTGTCGCTAAACGAACACGACCTCAAGATGCTCAATGATTCGGCGATTAAGATCATTCGCGAGCTGAGGATCGAGGGCGGGTGCAACGTGCAGTTTGCGCTGAACCCCACGTCGAGCGAGTACTTTTTGATTGAGGTCAACCCGCGTGTGTCGCGTTCGTCGGCGCTTGCTTCGAAGGCGAGCGGGTATCCGATCGCGCGCGTGACGGCGAAGATCGCGATGGGCATGTCGCTGGAGGAGATTCCGGTGGCGGGCGGAAACGCGGCGACGGAGCCGGTTCTGGACTACTATGTGGCGAAGTTCCCGAGGTTCCCGTTCGACAAGTTCACGTCGGCGCCGAACGTTCTCGGGACGCAGATGAAGGCGACGGGTGAGGTCATGGGCATCGGGTCGACCCTCGAGGAGTGCATATTAAAGTCGGTCAGGTCCCTCGAAACGGGCGTGACGCACCTTAGGCTCGCGAAGTTCGACAACAAGTCCGAGGAGGAACTTTTTGCCTATATTTCGGAAACAAGAGACGACAACATTTTCGCGGTGTGCGAGCTTTTGCGCCGCGGGGCGGACAATAAGGCGGACATGGAGGCGCGCATAAAGAAGATCCACGAGGTGACGATGATCACGGAGCTTTTCCTGGAGAGCTTCGCGAAGATCGTCGCGATGGAGAAGGAGCTTGCCGCGAACGTCAACAACGTAAAAGTGTTGGAAAAAGCCAAAAAAATGGGCTTTGCCGACAAGTATATTGCCGGCCTCTGGAACCTCACGGAGCTCGAGGTCTACGAGAAGCGCAAAAAGTACGGGATCGTGCCGGTCTTCAGGATGGTCGACACGCTGCACACTGGGAAATACATCGCGTACCTCTATTCGAGCTACAGCGGCAAAAACGATTCCAGACTTTCGAACAAGAAGAAAATCGTCGTGCTCGGCGCGGGTCCGATCAGGATCGGCCAGGGCGTGGAGTTCGACTACTCGACGGTTCACGCGGTGCAGACGATCAGGCGCGCGGGCTACGAGTCCATAATTATAAACAACAACCCGGAGACGGTTTCGACCGACTACACGACGGCGGACAAGCTCTACTTCGAGCCGCTGACGCCTGAGGACGTGATGGCCATTCTCGACTTCGAAAATCCGGAGGGCGTTATCGCGTCACTCGGCGGCCAGACCGCGATCAACCTCGCGCAGCCGCTTGTGGACAGGGGCGTCAAGATAATCGGAACGGATTGCGCGGCGATCGAAAAGGCCGAAAACCGCGACAGTTTTGAGAAAATTCTGCTCGAGCTCGGGATCCCGCAGCCGAAGGGGCGCGCGGTCACGAAGATCGAGGACGGCGTCGAGGCGGCGGCGGAAATCGGTTACCCGGTGCTTGTGAGGCCTTCGTTCGTGCTTGGCGGGCGTGCGATGCAGATCGTCGCGAACGAGGAGCAGCTGCGCCACTACTTGAAGACGGCGGTGGAGATCGACGCGGACAAGCCGGTACTGGTCGACAAGTACATTCTCGGGAAAGAGGTCGAGGTCGACGCGATCTGCGACGGCAGGGACGTTTTCGTGCCGGGAATCATGGAGCTTGTTGAGCGCACCGGAATCCACTCGGGCGACTCGATCAGCGTCTACCCGGCGTTCAGCATTTCCGACAAGGTCAAGGGAACGATTCTCGGCTATGCGAAGAGGCTCGGCCTCGGCATCGGGATAGTGGGGCTCTACAACATCCAGTTCATCGTCGACGCCGACGAAAACGTTTTCATCATCGAGGTCAACCCGCGGTCGTCGCGGACGGTTCCGTTCCTGAGCAAGGCAACGGGCTACAGCCTCGCGGACATCGCCACGGAGGTCATTCTGGGCAACTCCCTAAAAGAGCAGGGCATTTTCTGCCTCTACCCAGACGAGAAAAAACGTTTTTACGTGAAGGTGCCGGTGTTCAGCTTCAACAAGATCAAGGGGCTCGACGCGTACCTCTCGCCGGAAATGAAATCCACGGGCGAGGCGATCGGCTACGACGACAAGCTGAACCGCGCGCTCTACAAGGCGCTGCAGGCGGCCGGCACGCACCTCCAGAACTACGGAACGGTCTTCGCGACGATTGCCGACAAGGACAAAAACGAGGCGCTCCCGCTGATCAGGCGCTTCTACAACCTGGGCTTCAACATCCAGGCGACCGCAGGAACGGGCCGCTTCCTCAAGGAAAACGGTATCCGCACGCACGTGCTCGGGAAGATCTCCGACGGAAGCCGCGACATTCCGGACGCTATCAGGCAGGGGCACATCGCGTACGTGATCAACACGCGCGACATCGGTTCGATGGTGGAGGAGAGCGACGGCGTGGAGATCAGGAAGCTGTCGACCGAAAACAACGCGACGATATTCACGTCGCTGGACACCGTGAAGGTGCTTCTGGACGTGCTGGAAGAGACTACGCTGACGATTTCGACGATCGACTCGTAGGGAAACGCAGATTAAATGCTCTTTACGCAAGCGGCGAAGTGCAGATGAACTACGCTTGAGCGTATTTGAACGCAGTTTGTTTATTCAGGCCGACTCGTAAGTACAAGGTGTCTTGCGACGATTGCTGCCGCTTGCTTTGCGCGAGCTCCCCTCTCGCAGTATCTTCATACAGCTTCGGGGTCGCGCACGCAAAAATAGCTATTTACTTAGCGTTTCCCAAATGAATAACATCTTCAAAAGCGGCGTAAAACAGCCGGAAATTGAGTAAAACAATGAAAAAAGACCTTTTTAAAGTCATATTCAACGAAAAAATCGCCGCCGGCGTGTACCGCATGACCCTTCGCGGCGACACCTCGGAGATCAAAAGGCCGGGGCAGTTCGTGAACTTCGCGATCGACGGGCTCTACCTGAGGCGGCCGGTTTCGGTGTGCGACGTGGAGGGCGACCTGCTCACGGTGATCTACAAGGTCGTGGGCAAAGGCACGGAAAAGATGGCAAATGCGGCGGAGGAGGACGTTTTCGACCTGCTGACAGGACTCGGGAACGGCTACGACACCAACCCTACGAAGGCCGGAAAAAAGCCCCTGCTTATCGGCGGAGGGGTCGGCGTGCCGCCGCTCTATTATCTCGCGAAGGAGCTTGTGAAAAATGGAGCGAAACCCGTTGCGGTGCTCGGCTTCAACTCGGTGGCGGACGTTTTTTTCGAGGAGGAGTTCAAAAAAGCCGATTGCGAAACAGTGGTGACGACGGTCGACGGCTCGTACGGCCTTAAAGGATTTGTGACCGACGCACTGCCCCAAGAGTACACGCATTTTTACACGTGCGGACCGCTTCCGATGCTCAAGGCGGTTTTCAGGCAGACGAAAACCGGCGGCCAGTTCAGCCTCGAGGAGAGGATGGGCTGCGGGTTCGGCGCGTGCATGGGCTGCAGTATGATGACGGCAAACGGCGCGAAAAGAGTCTGCAAGGACGGACCGGTTTTTGAAAAGAGCGAACTTTTGTGGTGAGAACGCGCGCACGTACCAAGCGGCGGCGCTCGCAAAGGAGTGGAAATGGAAGATCTGAGAGTAAATCTTTGCGGAATCGAGCTTGACAACCCTGTCATTCCCGCCTCGGGAACGTTCGGGTACGGCTACGAGTTCGCGGAGCTGTACGATATAAACGTGCTCGGGACGTTTTCGTTCAAGGGCACCACGCGTGAGCCGAGGTACGGGAACCCGCTTCCGCGCATCGCCGAGTGCACGGCGGGAATTATAAATTCAATCGGGCTGCAGAACCCGGGCGTCGAAAAAGTGGTCGCGGAGGAGCTGCCGAAGCTCAAAAAGTGCTTCAACAAGCCCGTTATCGCGAACGTCAGCGGCTTTTCGGCCGAGGATTACGTTTACTCGTGCGGGAAGCTTGACAGGGAGCCGCAGGTCGGCTGGCTCGAGGTGAACGTCAGCTGCCCGAACGTTCACGGCGGCGGGATGAGCCTCGGAACCGACGCGAACAAGGTTTCGGAGATCGTAAAAGCGGTCAAAAAGGTCGTGAAAAAGCCCGTTATCGTCAAGCTTACGCCGAACGTTACCGATATCGTCGCGATCGCGAAGGCGTGCGAAGATGCCGGGGCCGACGGAATCTGCCTTATAAACACGCTGACAGGCATGAGAATCGACCTGAAAACGAAGCGCCCCGTTATCGCGAACAAGATCGGCGGCTTTTCGGGGCCGGCGGTTTTTCCGGTCGCCATGAGAATGGTCTGGCAGGTCACTGACGCGGTCAGTATTCCGGTCGTGGGCTGCGGCGGCGTCTCGTCGGCGGAGGACGTTATCGAGATGATGCTGGCGGGCGCGACGGCGGTGGAGGTCGGCGCCGCGAACCTCGTGAACCCGTTCGCGTGCAGGGACATAATCGAAGAACTTCCCGAAACGATGAGAAAATACGGAATTGCAAGGCTTAGAGACGTGATCGGAGGGGCAAAATAATGGCAAGAGACGTAATTGTGGCGTGCGACTTCGCGGACGCGAAAACGACGCTTGATTTTCTGGATCTTTTCGAAAAGAACTCAAATACGGGCCGGAAGCCGTTCGTGAAGATCGGTATGGAGCTTTTTTACGCGGAAGGACCTTCGATCGTGCGCGAGATCAAATCGCGCGGGCATAAAATTTTCCTCGACCTGAAGCTCCACGACATCCCGAACACGGTCAAAAAAACGATGGCGGTCCTGTCGAAACTCGACGTCGACATCACGAACCTTCACGCGGCAGGCACCTCAAGCATGATGAAAGCCGCCCTTGAAGGACTGACCCGCGAGGACGGCACGCGCCCGCTGCTTATCGCGGTGACCCAGCTCACCTCTACGGACCGCGAGGCGCTGGAAAACGAGCTGCTTATAAAGGAGCCGATGGAGGACGTGGTGATGAGCTACGCGCTGAACGCGAAAAACTCGGGGCTTGACGGCGTCGTGTGCTCGCCGCTTGAGGCAAAAGCCGTTCACGACACCTGCGGCGGAGGATTTTTGACGGTGACGCCGGGGGTCAGATTTGATGACGGCGAAAAGGGCGACCAGAAGCGCGTGATGACGCCCCGCGAGGCGCGCAAAGCCGGTTCCGACTATATTGTGATGGGGCGGCCGATCACCGCTGCGGCTGATCCGTGCGCGGCGTATTTCAGAGCGGTCAGAGAATTCTTGGAGGATTGAGAAAATGACAGAGAGAGAAAGATTGATAGCGAAGGACCTTCTGAAAATTAAAGCGGTCTTTTTCCGGCCGGAGGAGCCGTTCACGTGGGCGAGCGGCATCAAGAGTCCGGTCTACTGCGACAACAGGCTGACGCTGACGGCGCCCGAGGTCAGGAACGACGTCGAAAACGCACTTGCGGAGGCGGTGAAAGAGTACTTCCCGGAGGCGGAGGTGCTGATGGGAACGTCGACGGCGGGAATCGCCCACGCGGCGATAACGGGCCACATTCTCGGGCTCCCAATGGGCTACGTGAGATCGGGCGCGAAGGACCACGGCCGCGGCAACCAGATCGAGGGAAGGCTTGAAAAGGGCGCGAAAACAGTCGTCATCGAGGACCTGATCTCGACCGGCGGCAGCGTTATCGAGGTCGTGAACGTGCTTCGCGAGGCAGGCGCGGACGTGCTCGGCGTCGTGTCGATTTTTACCTATAATATGGCAAAAGGCTTTGAGCGTCTCAAGGCGGCGGACGTCGAGAACCACTCGCTCACAAACTTCGACGTGATCGCGGAGGTCGCGGCGGAAGAGGGCTACGTGAGCCGCGCGGACGTGGAAAAGCTGATCAGGTTCAGGAACAATCCGTCCGACGAATCGTGGATAGCCGGCGCAAAGGAACCCGGCAAACCGGAGGCTTAATATGAGAGGCATTATCGACATTCTTGACCTGTCCGTGGAGGAGCTGGACGGCATCATTTCCGTGGCATGCGACATTATCGAGCGGCCGGAAAAATACGCGCAGATCTGCCGCGGCAAGAAGCTGGCGACGCTCTTTTTCGAGCCGTCCACCAGAACAAGGCTGAGCTTCGAGGCGGCGATGTACGAGCTGGGCGGGAACGTTCTTTCCGTTTCAAGCGCCGACTCGTCTTCTGCGGCAAAAGGGGAGAGCGTTGCGGACACCGCGCGTGTCGTTTCATGCTACGCTGACATCATCGCGATGCGTCACCCAAAGGAGGGCGCGGCGCTGGTGGCTGCTCAAAACGCCTCGGTACCCGTCATCAACGCGGGCGACGGCGGCCACTGCCACCCGACCCAGACGCTGGCTGATATTCTCACTATTTATAGGGAAAAAGACAGGCTCGGCAACATGACCGTGGGGCTCTGCGGCGACCTGAAATTCGGCCGTACCGTCCACAGCCTGATCAACGCGCTTTCCCGCTACGAGGGCGTGAAGTTCGTGCTGATCTCACCCGAGGAGCTGAAGCTTCCCTCCTACGTCAAAAACGACGTCCTCAAAAAGAAGAGCATTCCCTACACACAGACGACCGACCTTTTGGAGGCGATGCCGGAGCTCGACATCCTCTACATGACGCGCGTGCAGCGCGAGCGTTTTTTCAACGAGGAGGACTACGTGCGCCTCAAGGACAGCTACATTCTGACCCCCGACAAGCTCCGCACCGCCAAACAGGACATGATCGTGATGCACCCGCTGCCCCGCGTCAACGAGATCAGCGTGGCCGTCGACGCCGACCCGCGCGCCTGCTATTTTAAGCAGGTCCTCAACGGAAAATATATGCGCATGGCGCTCATTCTGATGCTTTTGAAGGAGGCGGGAACGATATGACAGTCGACTCGATCAAAAACGGCGTGGTCATCGACCACATCACCGCGGGAAGGGGCATGGAGATCTACGAGCTGCTCGGCCTCGGCAGCAGCGACGCCACCGTAGCGATAATGAAAAACGTCCCGAGCACTAAAATGGGCCGCAAGGACATCATCAAAATCGACGGCGACATGGCAATAAACCTTGACGTGATCGGCTACGTTGACCCGTGCGCGACCGTCAACATAATCCGCGACGGAGTTCTGGTCGAGAAGAAGTCCATCGACATGCCGGCGCTCCTCACAGACGTGATCCACTGCAAAAACCCCCGCTGCATAACCTCCACGGAGCAGGAGCTCGCGCACGTTTTCAAGCTGACCGACCGCGAAAACCGCGTCTACCGCTGCATCTACTGCGAGACGAAGGGCGAGGCGAAAAGAACGTAGGCGAGCCGGGCGGGAATCCGTGAAGACGAATATGACGAAAAAAAGGGGGCTCCTGCCGGGGCCCCTTAACTTATTAAATGCGGTTATACATCGCTGAAAACTAATCCAACACCGAAGAAATCTTCATTTTGGCAATTACATGCGGGCGCAACTCCCCGCTAATGCGTTCATATTCATAGATGTTGAACCACTCGCCTTCAATTTCGAACCGGTACTGGTCAAGGTTCTTCTCCGGATCGTTTTTGAGAAACTCGGAGTCGCGCCAGACTTCCCGGAGCAACGGCAGTGAATAAATAAGCGTGGTCGTGCTGCCCATCCCTGAATGAAAATAGGAGAACTCAACTGCCAGATAATAGCTGCCGTCTTTTTCAAACAAACACGCGGGCCAGCCGGTGGAAGAACGGTATCCGGTATTCCATGATATTACGTCTGACTGTAAAACGAAGTCGCTGTCAAAAACGCCGAATCTGAATTCCCCGTTCTGCAAATATACACAAAGCCACCGGTCGCCTATCTGCTCGAAAACGTGTCTCCCGTATATTGGCGGATACCCATCGTAATACCATTCTTCAGGGACGAAAAAGAGCTCGCCGTTATAATAGGAAGGAGACATATCGATATATTGCAGCGGTTGACGGTCTTTGTTTTCGGGGTAAAGCTGTTGGTAGACAGAAATGATGTGCCGCTGCTCTTCCGTGGGGTCGGTAACGGCTTGTTTTTTCCCTTCATAAATCCTTACCTGGCTGAGAGCCGGAGGCTTGGGAGTGGGGTCGGGTTCTTCTGTCGGTTCGGGAGAAGGGGTGCTCTGCCCGTTGTCGCCGGAACCGGTCGGGGCTTCCGTCGGTTGCGTGTCAGGGGTTCCGGGGGTCGCCGTCTCCGCGGAACCGGTGAAGGGTTCGGGCGTGAAGTCTTCCTGCCGGCGTACCCAATCGCACCCGGCGGTCGCGGAAATCAATGCGAAACAAATGACTGCGAGCACTAAAAATATAACGGTTTTTTCTTTCGTAAACATAATGAATTGCTCCTCTGCAAACAAGTGGTCTGTCTAAAGCCATTATAACATATCTTCGCCGGGAAAAAAAGTGACAAAACGCACCCGGGAACGGCCAAAATTGCAAAGTGGACGTTCCCGAACAATAACGGTTTACCGAATGTCGTTCAGGACGCCGATGAAGATCGGCAGCTTCGTGGAGTAGTCGACGATCGCGTAGATGAACGGTCTGTCGAGAATGACGGTCTTGGGCGGTTCCGGGTCGGGGCCCGCGTTGCCTGGCATTACCACCGCGGTGACCGCGGCCGCCTTCGTTCCCGACTCGTTCACGTCGATGCGGGTCTTGTGGATCACATTTCCGATGTACAGCCCCGGATTGGCTTCCTCGTCCACCTCGCCGGCTTCGTTCGCGAACCCGCCAAGGCCCGAGAAATCCGCCGTCCCGGAGTCGAAGGCCTTTTTGATGCCCATGTCGCGGAGAACGTCGTTGAGACTCGCGCTCCACTCGAAGGAGAACTTGGGCATTGAGATGTTCGCGCTGCCGGCGTCCGTGCCTGTGAGCGACAGGAATGTGCCGGCGTCGAGGTTCTCAAGATAGCTCTCCATGCTGACGCCTTCGTTGGGAAGAATCGCCGCGAACGCGTACCTGCCGTAGTAGGACTTCAGGAAGCCGGTGGCGTTCCCGTCCTCGAAGTAGTAGCTCTCGAGGGAGGACATCATTTTGACGTTCCTGTCGCCGCCGGTACCGTGGAACACGCCGTCCGCCACGTTGAATTCGGTGAACGGCTCGCGCCAGAGGGCGTCGAAGCAGATCGCGTTCAGGAGGACCATCACCGTGTTTTCGTCCACGTCGTCGTAGTTCAGCACCTTGGGGATCATGCCGCCGGTGTGCTCGTCGCACCAGGAATTGATGTCGTCCACCGATTTGCTGTCCGTGAAGTCGGCTGCGGCCACCTGACCCCTGAAGGTCTCGTTGATTTCATGGATGAACCGCTTGTTGATCTTGAAATCCTCGCGGTCCGTCACGAAAACGGAGTTGGCGGATTCGAGTTTTGCGTTCTCGCTGCTTGTGAGGCTCTCGCAGAAGTTGAAAAACTCCCGGTAGGCGCTGTCTAAATCCGCTCCGCCCGCAAGAACGGCCAACATCTCGTCAAGGGTCTCGCCTTTCGCGCCGCCGGCTGTCATGAGCGTGGCGGTGAGGATCGAGAGGGGGGAGACAAGCGTGCCGTTGCCGATGCCGGTCTTTTTAAGGAGCTCCAGCGCGAAGGCGGTGTAGTTCTGCCTGAACGATTCGCTGACGGCGGCCTTCCTGCGCGTCGTCGTGAACGAGGCGTTGGTCAGGAATTTGAGGCCCCGGCCCGCGGGAAGCGACATGTAGGCGGTGTTGCCGGCGTCGGGCGTTGCCGTGGGCGCTTCGGTGGGCTTTGCCGTGGGTGTCGCGGACTCCTCAGTTGGGGTGGGGGTCGCCTCAGTGGGGGTGGCCTCCGAATCAACGTATGCGGGCGTCGCGGTTCCGGCCAGCACTTCACCGCCTCCGTGCAGCTTCGTTCCTTTGCCGGAATTGTTCGCCAGCAGAACCACCGTGACTGCCGCCGCCACAAGCACCGCCGCCGCGCAGACGGTCACCGCCCGAAAAATGTTCCTTTTTTTGCGTGTTTTTGCGATGCCGTCAAACTCCGGGCTGTTCCCGAGCGCCGACAGCGTTTCCTTGAATTCTTTTTCCGTCATTTTTCTTCCTCCCTGCCGAGAACCGAATTGAGCTTTTTGCGGAGCCTTCCGAGCCGGACCCTGACCGCCGCCTCGTTCATGTTCAGTTCGTTCGCGATGGTCTTGAAGGTCTTCATGTAGAAGTACCGGCCCATGAAAATGTCCACGTCCTTTTTGCTCCGGGACGCGAGAAAATCCTTCAGCACGCCAAGCCGCTTATCCGCGGGAACCCCGGACGGCGCGCTGCCGGTGAACTCTCCGATCTCGGCGCTGATCAGGCCCATTTCGTGCGGTGAACCGTAGGCGTATTCGGGCTCCCCGGCAATGACGCGCTCGCTGACCCCGAAGATCCGGGCCATTTCCGCCACGCTGACGCCGTCGGGAATCCGCTCCCCCGCCTCCCACATGGCCACGAGAGAGCGCGAAACATGCAGCAGACCGGCCAGTTCCTGCTGGGTCAGTCCCTCACTGGCCCTCATTTCCGCGACTGTCTCCGCAATGCTCTTCATAATCAAACCTCAAAAAAACTGTGGTCACAGGCGGGAATAGTGCACTTTACCTCTACCTGCAACCACAGTATAACACGCGTTCCGGGAAATGTCTTGCCACAATTTGTAACATTCCGGGGAATGATATCCGGAATAACCGGCTGCGTTTCTTTCGCGTTTTCCGGCTCCCAAACGCACCTGCTTCGCGTAACCAAAATCCGCTTTTGCGGGACGGTTACGTCAGACCTTTTCTCTCTTTTTGCGTTTGCGCAATGAAGCCGCTGCCAGGGAGGCCGCCGCGGAAATTCCGCAGACAGCCGCGGCGGCAGGCAGGCCAAGCCCGGAGCCGCAGCCCCTGTTGCCTGACGGCTTTTCCGCGGGTTCGGCGGTTGGGGGGACGGGAACGTAACCGGGGGGTAAGCGGGACGGGGTCGGTTCGGGGGTGTTTGCGGGCGTGGCGGTAGGGTCAGGCGTTGGACCGGGAGTCGGAGTAGGCGTAGGCTCGGAGGTCGGCCCCGGAGTGGCGCCGGTGACGTTCCAGATTGAGTTCAGCCATTCGATGCGGCCGGTCATGAATTCACGCAGGTTTTCGATGCCTTCGCTGTAGGATTCACGCAGCACGAACACACCCGCGTTGTCCCATTTTTTGACGTCGTACTGCACCGCCGCCGGCAGAATTTTCGCCATGCGGTCAAGCTCCGCCACCCAGTCGCCAAGGATTCCGCTCGCGTAAATTTCAGACCAGCGTTCCTTTACGAGACCGTTGAAATCGTCGCGGTTCAGGAGCTTCACGAACCAGTTCGGCCGGTCCCAGGGGTTGTCCAGGAACTGCAGGCCGTCGGTGTAGACGTTGTTGAAGCGGTCTATGCCGCCCATTGCGAGGTCGTAGTCCCACACCGGGCCCATGTAGAGCTTGTCGCCCATTTTGTTGTAGAGGTAGATGCTCGAGTTGAAAACGGTGTCGTCGTTCTTGACGATCTCGTTGAAGATCAGCCAGTCGATGAGCGAGTCGCGGTCCATATACTTGAAAACCGTGTCGAGGTCGCGGTCGGTGGTGACGGCGTCCTCAAAGCGTTTTATGTGCGACTGCGCGTTGGAGATTGCGCGGCTGAAGGTGACGCCCTCGCCGCCGGTAGCCTCCAGCTTCTGTTTTTGCTTTTCCTCGTCGGGGTCCTTGAAGACGTAGAGGTTTCCGAAGGGCGACGCGAACGTGACAGGCTCGTTCCAGCCGTAGTTGTTGTCGAGCTCGATCAGAACGTCGCCGCCCGTGATGGAAATGTCGAGGCGTTCGTCGTCGATCTCCACTTTTTCCGTGACGAGGTAGATTCCGTTGTAGCGGCCGTTGATGAAAACCTGCGCGAAGGCGGCCTGAGGCGTGAACCTGAAGCGCATTTTCGCTGCGAGACTGTACGCGAGGTAGTTGCGGAGGTGTGTCTGGTCGGTGAAGTTCGCGAGCAGCACCCAGTCCTTGGCGGCGCCGAATCCGAACCAGTTTGTCTTTTTGTCGCATTTTATCGCGTAGGGGCGCTTGGCCTGCTCCCAGGTGTAGTTGCCGCGGCCTTTGATCTGCGCGGTGTTCTCGATCTCGCGGCCGTCCCAGCGCAGCTTGTAGCTTATGGGCAGCCATGCGGAGCGGTGGATGTCCTCCTCGTGAAAGCCGTTCAGAGTGATCTCGAGGACCGCGAAGCCCTCTTTAAGCATCTTTTCCGGGTCGTACTTCTCCGCCGCGAAAGCGTCCGTGACAGGCATGAAAAGCACAAGAAAACCGCCTAAAACGGCAGTCAGAACGGCTAACAGAATCAGTTTATTCAATAGTCCGGCTCGCATTGGCTGTGATCCTCTCAAACGCCTGCCGGCGTCAAATCTTTGTATCATCGCTTTATAGGATACCACCGGGGCCCGGAAATGTCAACAAAAACGGCCTTTTTTTAGTGAAAACGGGGGGCGCGGCCCGCGGGCCGCGC
>DBXM01000045.1:9665-16069 GCA_002309655.1 Mageeibacillus sp. UBA1212 | reverse complement strand
TCCAACCTCGGCGGCCTCATCGCGCCCTTTATGAGGGACAAGATCCTCGGGAAGGCCGACTACAGGATCGTCGCGGTCGAACCGGCTTCGTGCCCGAGCTTCACGCGCGGCAGATTCGCCTACGACTTCGCCGACACGGGAATGGTTTGCCCGCTGGCGAAAATGTACACCCTGGGCAGCGGCTTTATTCCCGCCCCGAACCACGCCGGCGGTCTCCGCTACCACGGAATGAGCACGACTCTTTCACAGCTCTACCACGACGGCTACATGGAGGCGGTCGCGGTGCCTCAGACCGCTGTTTTCGAGGCGGCCGAGAGGTTCGCGAGGGTCGAGGGAATCCTTCCCGCGCCGGAGAGCTCCCACGCGATCAAAGTCGCCATCGACGAGGCCGAGAAGTGCCGCGAGACAGGCGAGGCGAAGACAATCGTTTTCGGTCTGACCGGAACCGGCTACTTCGACATGGTCGCTTACGAGAAGTTCCACGACGGCAAAATGGACGACTACATCCCGACCGACGAGGATCTCGAAGTCGGTTTCAAGGGCCTTCCCGTGATCGACTGACATGCTTCCGTTGACAATTAGTATTTAAAACGGCGCCGCCGGCCTGCTGATTTTGATGGCCGGCGGCGCTTTTTAACAAAAAAACGCCGTTTCCGTTTGAAATCGGCGACAAAAAACAGTATAATAACCTCGGGATTACAAAACGCATGAGAAAAATGAGCCGCGGGGCGTGATGGTAAAAATGAATGCGTGCGGCGTGCGCGTCCCTATCATTTTCGCAGATATGTGAGGTACATGATGAATAAACCGCTTTTGGTGACTTTGATTTTGACAGCAGTGCTTATAGTTCTGGCGGTTGCGTTTACGCTTGTTTCGTGCAGGAACGGCAACAAACCCGGTCCGGGCGAAGACCCGGGCGCCAACGAAGAGCCCGAAAAGCCGAAGGACGTCAGGCTCTACCAGCTCGCGCCCGAGCAGAACAGCCTAATGATGAGCTACGTTATCGTGACGCCCAGCAACAAGGTGGTCGTTTTCGACGGCGGCATCGCGGGGCAGGGCAAGGACGCGCCTCCTTATCTTCCTGCCGCCATCAGAGCGATTCTGGGCCTTCCTCAGGACGGCTACTTTGAAATCGAGGCGTGGTTCCTGACGCACGGCCACGACGACCACATGGGTGAGATCGGCAAAATGACGCTCGCCTACACGGCGGAATCCAACTACAAAATCAACAACATCTACTTCTACTTCCCGGACTTCGGCGTCGAGTGGAAATCCCAGGCGGGCGCGAACGACTACAGCCTCGAAGCGGTCGAGAATATGAAAAAAGGCCTCGACAACTATTATTCTATTCAGAAATTTGCCGGCCTCGCATACGCCGACATTCCCGAGAGCGAGTGGCAGGCACCCGAGGGCAGCGAGTATTACTACTACAACCTGATCAACGGCGCGGTCGTGAACCGTGAACGCGTCGACGCTGGTCTCGTTATCGAGGTCGACGGCGTCAAATTCAACGTGCTTCAGACATGGCAGAAATCCTGCACCAACGTCAACAGCACGTCCACAGTCGTCCGCATGGTCTACGGCGACCACAGCGTGCTCTTCCTGGGCGACTCCTACACCGACAACTCGAACAAGCTCGTGCGCAAGTACGGCGACGAACTGAAATCCGAGTACGTCCAGATGGGCCACCACGGTCAGCACGGCCCAAACGAAAAGTTCTACAAGAGGATCGAAGCCGAAAAGTCCATCCGCCTCTGGCCGACCCCGATCTGGGTCTGGAAGGTCTACAAGGCAACCAACAACATCGCCACCGACGAAACGCGCGGCTGGCTCGGCCTTCCCGAGGACTTCAACGAGTTCGAGGCACAGGGACTCCTCGACACCGGACGCGACTTCATTTCGGGCCTCTACGGAATCTACCCCGAAGATCCGACGAAGGTGAGCGACTGGAACAAGGACGTCCTCGCCAAGCAGCTCGTGGCGGTTTTCGAGTACGTTGAGCCGGCACCGGAACAGGAACAGGAGACTCCCGAAGCTACCGCGGCGCCGGAAAGCCCTGCCGGAGAGGCGCCTCAGGAATAAAATAACTATATTTATGATAAAAAGCAGCCGCAAAAAAGCGCCCCGCGGGGCGCTTTTTTGCGGCCGGTTTTGTAACATTTTTGTTGTCAAAGTCAAAAGAGCATCGATCTGACAGTGCTTATGTAGGCTTCCATTTTCGCGTTCATATCCTCGCCTCCGCTGTTGACCCAGCACTCGGGAATGTAGCTCGACACCGGATTCTGCCACGGAAGGATTATAACGTTATTAGCGCTTACGGGGTACGTCTCCAGAATCGCCCGCATCTCCGCTGCGTTGACGCCTTTCAGCCTCATACGTAGCAGATCGAGGGAGGAGATACCCGCCCCGGAGTATGCGACAGTCACATCATCCCCGGGAAGCAGGATTCCGGAATCTTCGATAAGTCCGAAAGAATAGCTTCCCGGTGCCATCTGCCAGACGACCACGATAAGGCCGTTGGAGGCGTTCAGCCCGAAATATTCGGGGCAGCGTTTCATGAGTTCCGCCTGATCCGGCGTCATATTATCGACGTCGACCGACCCGAAAAGGTCGCGTGCGCGCATCGGTCCCGCCAGCGTAAGCGTCAGGCCGTCACTCCACAGGGAAGCGTTTTCCCCAACCGCGATCACGGACTTCTCCGCGTCAAAGCTGATCGTGTATCGGGAGGTAATTTTAAAAACGTACCGGAAATCCGCGTCCCCGTAAGTTCCCTTCAAGATGACTTCGTCCCCGTTTATTGCCACGTCTCCTGCCGGCTGGTAGGAGACCGCGACGTTTTCGACGACCGTAAACCTGTTCGCGAATATCGTCACATAGGGAAGGCCGATGTTATTAAGGTCTCCGGAAGCCGTGTATAGCCCTCTGGGCAGGTGATTGTCATCGCCTTCGATTTCAAACCTGTTGTTGTTCCACAGAACGCGCTTCCCGTCGATGAAGACGCTTTCGCCGTCAAAACCGGCTTTAAAGGCGGGAGCCATGAGCGTCATCACGGTTTTTATGTTGAGAGACTCTTTTGCAGCCACGTCAAAAACACGGAGAACCTCATAGGGAAGGCCTGAACCCGCGCCGCCAAAAAACACGACGTCCGCAATCCCGTTGCTGTCGTAATCCCACAGGCACATTTCCGTCACGTAAAAAAAGCTGTCCAATTGGTAAAGGTTGCCGTCGATATACAAAAGGAACAATCCGCTCTCCAGGCGGTACAGGCGGATATCGGAGTTTGCGGCAACGTAGGGCGAGGTGCAGTCCCTCACCGACTTGACGCTGTCCGTTTTGTAGTTCGTGTAGACAACGTGGGCGTACGCTCCGTTGACCGTCGCGACGCTGCGGTAGCCCCGGGCTTTTAAAATTCCGAGCACGGTATTTTTCGCGTCTTCGGATTCTTTTTCTTCGCACTTAACCTCTGCCTTCAGCGTTTTCGGCTTCGCCGTGTCATTGCCCGGGTTCGTGTCCGGACCTTCGGTAGGAACGGTTTCCTGCGAACCGTTATTGCCGGTGTTCTGCGGATCCGTGCCGGAAGGTCTGCCGCCGCGGGAACATGAAGAAAGCGCGAGCGACGCCAAAAGCGCCGGCACAAGCAAGAGAGCGAGCGCGAAAACGAAAACTGTTTTGCTTCTCTTAAACATGGACAGTCTCTCCTTTCGAAATTCATTCTACTAAACACGGGCGGGATTGTAAAGTGACAAAACGCAACAGGAAATTCATACGAAAAGAAGCTAAATAAGGCAGGCAGTTTTGCATATAATTCTTCTTTGTTTATGGTAGGGACTGTACAAAAACCGGCAATTTAGCCGGTGATGTAACAGTCCCTTCTTGATGACATAACTGTTTAACGATTCCTGTGGAAGATTCCGATAGGGTCAAGCTTTTCTTACATCATTATTTATGCGTTACCTTTTTACTGCGCGGCGCGGAACCATTTGTCCCAGCGCGGGTCGGCCTGCATTTCGCTTTTGACTTTGCCTTGCTCCGGAACGTCCCACCACGGCCAAACTTCCGGAAGTTCAAGCGCGAAGCGGCTTTCTGACTTGTGAACGCCGACCTTCACGTGGGCGAGAAGCGGGGCGGAAAAGTTTTCGGGACTGTTTTCCGAAAGCCGATCCAAAGCCTTCGCGTTTTCAAGCGCCAGATCCAGCGCGTCAAACGCCGCGTCGCGTTCACCGGCAAGCCACAGATAATAGGAACGCAGCATGTGCAGGCAGGCTATGAACCCGGAAAGGCGGCCGTAGAAACCGTCAGTGCAGACGAGATCGAAGAGTCCGACCGCGTTCTGGAGCAGACCTGCGGCGGTTTTAGGCGGAATATTGTGATCCGAGAGTACGATGCTTTCGATCAACTCCGCCGAACAGCGCACCGTTTCCAGAAGCGCATTCCCGCACTCGGCCACCGCTTCAACACCGTCAACTGCGTTGATCCTCAAAAAGAGCTTTGACGCGGACAAATCGGGGGCGGATTCGGCAAGCTGCAGCGCCTTTTCGTGCTCGCCCATATTCTTGTATAGCTGCGAAAGCTCGGTTACTGCCTGCTGCCGCAAGGCGCCTTCCTGAAGCTCGGGAATGATCTTCTCGTAAATCTTTATCGCTTCCCGCCACTCCGGATACGTCCTGTGCCTCTCGATGTCATACAGCGAGTACCCGTCCGGGCCGGCAATATGAAACTCCCCGCGCCTTACATAGCCCGCGTTGAACAGCACGGCGGCAAGCGCAAGCCCGAGTTTGGGATTCCCGGGGAACTCAATCAGCGCGTTCCTAGCAAGCGCGATGCAGTCGTCAAGATCGACGTCGACGCCGTTGTTCCTGCGGTTCATTTCACATATAGTTTCGTAAAGGGAATCGACTTTTTTCGCCCGCTCGTTGTCGTAGCCGAAGAGTTCGTCAATGGAGACCCCGAAGAAATTTGCAATCGAAGGAATGAGTTCCACGTCGGGGTAGCATATCCCGTTTTCCCAGCGCGAGACAGCCTGAGCGGTAACGCCGAGCTCGTTCGCAAGCGCTTCCTGCGTCCTTCCGTGACGCTGGCGCAATTCTTTTATTTGTTCACCTAATACAACCATAATAATTCTCCTTGCTTCGTTGATGAATTTCACCGGTGCGAGTTCATTATAAACGCAGGCGGGGATTATTTCAATTATCAATTGGTTGTTTTAAAATAAATTGTTTGTTTACAAGAATGCGCGCCCGGCTGATAAAAGAAAGCATAACACGAAAAGGGTAAACGTTGAAAAAAGTGCTTTCAGTGGTATAATTTACTTGTTTTACGATAGCGGGAATCCGGTTTTGCGGAAATGCCGGAAGCGGCGAAAGAATGAATTTCAGCGGAGGATCAGGATGATGGAAGAAATAAAGGATTCGATATGCATTAAACCGGCTGAAACTGACGAGGAGCTGTGCGGCAGGGGATATGTGCACTGCACTTCCTGGCAGGAAGCTTACAGGGGCATTGTTTGCGACAGATATCTTGATACGATGACTGTGGAGGCGACGACGGCGCGTGCCCGGCGGTTCCCGGAGAATACTCTTGTAGCCAAGGATAGAGAGAAAGTTGTGGGATTTGCGGTATACGTTCCTTCGCGGGATGAAGATCTGCCGAATGCGGGAGAGGTAGTCGCGATTTATGTCCTTTCAGAGTATTACGGCCGCAAAATTGGATATAGATTGATGAATGAAGCCGTTTCGAGGCTTCGTGAATATGATACTGTGTTTGTGTGGGTGCTCGAGAAAAATGAGAGAGCCATTCGCTTTTATCGCAAATACGGGTTTGAATTTGACGGATGCAAGAAGGAATGGAACCTCGGCACGCCGGTTTCGATAGTCAGAATGGTGATGAAAAGAGAGTGAACTGTCACTGTAACGGAAGTAATTCTTCAAGGTTGATAGGCGCTGCCTTGCGTCATATTATAACTATCTATTGACTTGTTTTGCTGAATCCCGCCGAACAATATATCCAATTATGCTTTCTGTTTTTTCGTTAGCATATATTAACCCGCCATTTAACCCGCCATTTAACCCGCCAATTTCCTTGTCGGCAGCATTTCTAAAACATTTTTTAAAACGAGGCGAAACAACGATGTAAACCTTTCGGGTTCGAATCCCCACTTTTTTTTTACAGCCACGGAGCATAGGAGATTGCGTCGCCGCGAGCTGCGCCTGCTCGTTACCCGTTATTAAGACCTTTTAAACGGATGACATCGCTCGCTCCGCTGCGGCTCCTTTTCCCCAAAAGTGCGAGCACTTTCGGGGGCCCCTCTTTTTACGGGGTTCGAATCCCCTCTAAGACTAAATACAAGACGACGCAGCCCCGTGAAGAGACTGCGTCGTCTTGTGGTGGAGCATAGGGGATTCGAA
>DBXM01000045.1:6378-9658 GCA_002309655.1 Mageeibacillus sp. UBA1212 | reverse complement strand
AACACTGCCAGTGTTGTGCGCTCCCAACTGCGCTAATGCCCCGTAACTTTTCGTTACCGTGATAGTGTATCAAAGAAAAGTTTGCGTGTCAACAGTTTTTTAACAATAATCGAAGGGTAATCGTTTCAAAGATTTTTCCGTCCGTGAGTTTAAAACAGACTTGGCAAAACGGGTACGATAGTGTATGATACCTTCGTGACACGACGGAGGGTAGACTTCGCGAATTTCAGACGAATCGGAACGGATAAACGCGGTCCGGAAGGTGTTTAATGAAAAGAACGATTTTGGTTTTGGTATTGATACTTGTGTGCGTTTTCGCGTTTGAGGGCTGCCGCAAACGGGAAGTCCCGGTGACGGTCGAAACGCCTTCGCTGACGGAGACTCCCGAAATAACAGATAATCCCGTGGCTACAGAAGTTGCTACACCCGAACCGACTGTCCTGCCGACGGAAAATCAGGCCGAAACAGAAGAACCGAATCCGACAGCGACGCCCGTTCCTGAGCAAACCGCGACGCCGGAACCAACGGAAGATCCGACTCCTACGCCGACTCCGGAACCTACAGCCACGCCGACACCGACCGATACACCGACGCAAACTCCGACCCCAACTCCGACAACTACTCCCACGCCAACCCCGACTCCCGTTCCCGCCGCGACGCCAACTCCCACACCCGAGCCTACCCCCGAGCCTCACTACAAGCTCAACGAACTCATCAAGAGCGGAAAGGAATTCTCGATTGGCTTCAGGCTCGTTGTTCACAGCACGGCCTACCTTGACTACCACGTCGCTCAAGGCGCGTGCTCCGACGGCACCTACGTTTATTTCCTTCTGAAGCCCTCTGAGGACGGCGAGGCGATTATCACAAAGCACAACCTGAAAACCGGCAATCTGGTTAACCGCAGCGAGCCGATTTACGTTTTTCACGGCAACGACATGACGTACGACTCCGTGCGCAATCTGATTTACGTTGCCCACGGCTCTTCCGAAGGCAAGATTCTGACCACGGTCGATCCCGAGACCCTTGAAGTCGTTACCCAGTCGGTCGAAATTAAAAAGGGCGCAGGCGCGATAACCTACTCGCCGGAGCGTGACATTTTCGCCATCAGCCAGGGCGGAAAGAACCTCCGCTTCCTCGACAGCAACCTGAAAGTGACACAGACGATAACCCGCGAAGTGCTCGATTACACGGCGCAGGGAATGGGCTCCGACGAAGATTTCATCTACTTCCCGATGAGTCCGAAGGGCGACAACAAGGACAACGTTCTGGTGGTTTACGACTGGTCCGGCAACTACGTCACGACCATCCATCTCGACACGGACCGCGAATCCGAGTCGATGTTCATGGTGAACGGGGATTACTACGTGAATTTCTACTTCGGCGACGGCGCGCGGCTTTACAAGCTGGTTTTCTTCGTGAATGAATAAAGCCCGGGCAGCGTAATAAGTAAAATAAAGACCTTATAAAAACGAAAAAGCCTCGCATTTAAGCGAGGTTTTTTGGTGGGGACGATAGGACTTGAACCTACGACCTCCCGGATGTCAACCGGACGCTCTAACCAAAGCTGAGCTACGCCCCCGGATTCGGAACGGAGTTCATTATATCACACCCGGAAAGACCGTGTCAACGGGTATTTTCGAATTATCCGCAGATTCCCGCAAATTGCGCAAATTGCACCAATTCAGTCCCCGGCAAGTCCCCGGCCGCCGCAGAGTTGCGCAAATATTGTAAAATCCGCTTGAAAAACGGGCGCCGACTTTTTATAATAAAAGTACAGAATACCATTCCAAAGGACGGTAGTGAAATGAAAGTGACAAAAAGAATAATCAAGGCGGCGGTGGCGTTCGTGCTTACGGCGGTGCTGTCCGTTCTGGCTTTCGGATGCGCAGGGTACGAGCCGCAGTCGGGAATCCTTCCCGAGAATTACATTCCGCAGCCGGACGGGAAAATCAAGCTGAACTACTACATCGCGTCGAACGAGTCGCTCAAGAAGGCGATCAATGACTACGTGAGGACGTTCCAGCAGAAATACCCGGACGTTTCGGTGACGACCGAGCTCTCGAACAAGAGCAAGGAGCAGGTGGCGGCCGAGATCGCGGCGAAAACGGTCGGAGACGTTCTCTTCCTTTTCGAGTCGGACGTTTACAACTACGCACAGACGCAGCGCGCGCTGATGAACCTCGACTATTACGTGGAGGCGTACGGAATCGACCTGTCGAACGTCTTTTCGGCGATGATCGACATGGGAACGGTGAGCGGAAAGCTCTACATGGCGACGTGCAACTACAACCACATTATTTACTACTACAACAAGGACCTCATCAGAGCGGCCAACCTGATCGACCCTGCGGAGCTGCAGGCGATGAACCAGTGGGACTGGGAGACGTTCAAGGACTACTGCAGGCAGCTGACGGTTACCGACGATTCCGCTGACAGGAAAACGGTCGGAGCTGCGCTGAGGCTGGGCTATTCCGCTGAGTACATTCCGTTCCTGGAGGGCTTCGGCGGGCAGTGGTACGACACGGTAGAGAAGAAGGTCTCGTTCGTTTCGGACGAACGCGTGCTCAAGGGCGTCGTCGAGATGTGCGACTTCATCAGGAGCAACACGTGCAAGTACTACGCGGTGACGCAGAGCGACCAGGCTGCCAAGTCGATCAGAAAGTCGCCCTCGCAGGAGACGTTCAGCGACTACAACGACCAGAACCAGGTCGTTTTCAGAGCCGGCGAACACGACAACATGGTCACGATCGGAAAGGCTTACGAGCAGGCGGGAATCGACTGGGACGTTGTGGCGGTTCCGGCGCTTCCCACGCACAAGGTCGGCACGGGCTGCAGCGGTTTCGCGGTGTTCAACGGTACTAAAAACCCCGCCGCGGCGGCTGCGCTTGCGCTCACGATTCTCACCGAAGAGGGCCAGCTGGCGTACCACGGACAGGAAGGCGGCGCGATTCCGAACATGAAGTCGCTCGCGTACAACAACGACTACTGGAGAGTTCCCTTCGCCGACAGGAAGGACGACCCCGAAAACGGCAAGAACTACGACGCGTTCATTTCGTTCCCGGAGGCCGACACCTATGCGTTCGTTGAGTGCGTTATCCCGCCCGAGGTCGCGACCATCGTCAAGAAGTACATGCAGAACGTGATCCCGGACGACGTGAACGGCGACAGATCCGTCGAGAACACGCTGACATTAATGGAGGCCGAGGCCAACCAGAAGTGGGCGGCGATTTACGATGGCTGATTTAAGGATTGTTGATTGATTAAATAAAAGGAAGCGGCC
>DBXM01000045.1:0-6365 GCA_002309655.1 Mageeibacillus sp. UBA1212 | reverse complement strand
CGCCCGGACGGGCGGCCGCAATTTTTTCTACATTTAGGCAAATTAAACTATTTGACCTTACTGTAGGCTTCGACGATGATCCTGCCGAACTCGAGCCCCAGATTCCACATGCTGTCGGCGTCGTAGTGGGGAAGGTCGGGATTGTTGTGGGGCTCTTTATTGTACTCGAGACCGAGTCCGATAACGTCGATGTAGTAGTTATTGGGCGAGTCATTGGCGAACTTCTGCTTGTTCTCGTTGACCGTTTTGTAGTAGGCCCAGTGGGTGGAGATGCCGGCGTCGACGAACGGAATTCCGCCGTACGGCGCGTACTCTTTCAGCCTGTCGCGAAGCCTTGTCGCAACGCTGTTCTGCCAGTCGTAGTACTGCTTTGCGAGCGAATCGGCGAGGCCTTCGTTCTCGCCCTGGAGCCAGCAGATGGCCATGATCTCCGGCTCGTAGCCGTTGTCCTTCAGGACTGCGCAGCATTTCTCGGTCATCTCGCACAGCCGCTCAAAGTATTCGTCGCCTTCGAGCCAGTAGCCCTTGATCGGGATGCCGCCGCGCGCGCACTTGATGATGTAGATGTGCTCGTCCGGGTAGTTCTCGGTGAAGTAGTCCGCGAGCCCGAGCTCGATTCCGAACTGGGTGCCGGTGATCGACATTCCGTAGCGGGTCTTCTGGAAGAGCTTCTGCGGGTCGTTGATTGCGAGGCGCTTCTCGGTGAAGTTGGTGGCGGTCTTTTCGCCGGCGTAGTAGACCGTTCTCACGTTCTCGTAGCCCTTGCCGAGTGCCTTGTACTTGTCGTCGTCGAGAAAGCCCTTTAAATAGGTATAAAGCGACGCTCCGACCGCGTTGGACTGGCCGCCGATAAGAATGATTTTCGCCACGTTTTGCTTTTCGTGTCTCTCGGGCGGTTCGGTCGGGTCGGCGGGCGCCTGGGTGTTGTCGGCAGGTTCGGCGGTTCCGTTGCCTCCCGGGGAAGGCTCCGTGCGGTCGCAGCCGAAGGTTCCGAATGTCGCGGCAAACAGAAGTAGCGCCGCGAGTATGACAGTAATGATTGAAGATAATCTCTTTTTCATTTTGAACTCCGTAAAACAAGGTTTGGTTGCGTTGTCAGGAATGATTGCCGTCAGGTAAGCGCGGGAACTTCGTGAATGGTGCGGTCGTGAACGGCCAACCCGCGAGCTCCGGCGGCTTTTTTGTTATTTTACCACTTTCCGGACGGTTATTGAATAGGTAAATTTATAAGCGCACTTTCGATGCATTCCCGCTTCAACAGGCAGGAAAGCGTGTCAAAAAGTGAGTGAAAAGCGGTCGCAAGTATGGTATAATAAAATGCGTTTTGCGGTTTTCACGGAGGCTTGGGAGCTTTTAAACCCGTGAAGACCTTCAAAACGCAGAGGATTTTTGCTTGAAAAGAGGCGAAACCGGAAATGGCCGAACTCATTGATCGCGGAGTATTCTTGAAAGACGGAATAATTTCGGAGACCGGAACGGAAGGCGTGAGCGTAAAGGACGCGGCGGCAAAAACGATCGCGAGGCGGATTCTCGACGCCCACAACGCGTACGGCGCGGACAAAAGCGGACTGCTCGGAATCAGGTTCGACGCGATGGCTTCGCACGACATTACGTACGTCGGCATCATTCAAACCGCGCGCGCCAGCGGCCTCAGGGAGTTCCCGCTGCCTTACGTTCTGACGAACTGCCACAACAGTTTGTGCGCGGTCGGCGGTACGATCAACGAGGACGACCACGTTTTCGGACTGTCGGCGGCAAAGCGCTACGGCGGCATTTTCGTGCCTCCCCACATCGCGGTGATCCACCAGTACATGCGCGAAAAAATGAGCGGCTGCGGCAGGATGATAATCGGCTCCGACAGCCACACGAGATACGGCGCGCTGGGAACGCTCGGCGTGGGAGAGGGCGGCCCCGAACTTGTGAAACAGCTGCTCGGGCGGTACTGGGAGATCAGGACGCCGGAGGTAGTTCTTGTCTATTTAAAGGGAAAACCGGGGCACGGAACAGGTCCCCAGGACGTGGCGCTCTCGATCATAAAAGACGTCTTTAAGAACGGCTTCGTCAAGAACCGGATCCTCGAATTCGCGGGCCCCGGCGTTCACGAGCTCAGCATGGATTTCAGGAACGGAATCGACGTGATGACCACGGAGACCGCCTGCCTCAGCTCGGTCTGGACCACCGATGAAAAGACCCGCGAGTACTTCAGAATTCACGGGCGCGAAAAGGATTTCAGGGAGTTGAATCCGGGAGACGGAGCATATTACGACCGCGCCGTTGTCGTCGATCTGTCGAAGGTTGAGTCGATGATTGCGCTGCCTTTCCATCCGTCCAACGCGTATACGGTTCACGAATTCCTCGAAAATGCGGAGGACATTCTGAGGCTCACGGAAAAGGCTGCGGAGGAGCAGTTCGGGAAGCTCGCGGAAGGGTGCGGGCTTGTAAACAAGTACAGAGAAGGGCGGTTCTTCGCAGACCAGGGCGTCATCGCCGGCTGTTCCGGCGGCACGTACGAGAATATCATGCGGGCGGCCGCGATTCTTGACGGCAAGAACACCGGCGCAGGGGAATACTCTTTGAGCGTTTATCCCGCCAGTCAGCCGGTCAACGCAGCGATAACCGCGAACGGTACCGCCGCGAAGCTCATGAACGCCGGCGCCGTCATCAAAACGTCGTTCTGCGGACCCTGCTTCGGCGCCGGCGACGTTCCCGCCAACAACGGTTTTTCCATAAGGCACACGACGCGGAACTTCCCGAACAGGGAGGGCTCGAGGCCGCAGGACGGCCAGCTTTCGTGGGTGGCGCTTATGGACGTGGCTTCGATTGCTGCGACTTCCGCGAACGGCGGCGTTCTCACCGCGGCGAACGACGTCGATTTTTCCGACGACATTCCTGAATATGTTTTCGACGACCGCGCATATCGCGCGCGCGTTTACGACGGCTTCAAAAAGTCGGAGCCGGAAATCTCTTTGAGGTTCGGCCCGAACATTGCCGACTGGCCGGAGATCGAATCGCTCCGCGAGAATCTGCTTCTCGAGGTGGCGTCCGTGATTGGCGACGAGGTGACGACGACGGACGAGCTCATTCCCAGCGGAGAGACTTCATCCTATAGGTCCAATCCGATCAAACTCGCGGGCTTCGCGCTGTCGAGAAGAGACCCGGAATACGTCAAAACCGCGCGGAAAATCAAGGAAAACGGCGGAAAATACGTTTCGGGAGAGAATTCCGCCTTCGCGGAGGGAATTCCCGGAATCGGCCCGGCGAACACGTCGGTAGGAAGCGTTGTGGCCGCGAGATGCCCGGGCGACGGCTCGGCAAGGGAACAGGCCGCGTCGTGCCAGAGGGTCCTCGGAGGCGCCGCGAACATCGCCTCGCAGTATGCGACAAAGCGCTACAGAAGCAACTTGATCAACTGGGGAATGATGCCGTTCACGGTCGAAAACGGCGGCAGCGGTGCGGAAGACGACCTTTTCGGAAACGGACCGGACGCGCTCGCCAAGGGTGACAGGATCCTCGTGCGCGGCATCGCGAAAACGCTCTCCGAAGGCGGCAACACTGCCGAAGCGGAGGTCTACCGCGGCGGGGCGCTTATTAAACAGCTGCAACTTGGATTGGGCGAGCTCTCAGCCGAAGAACGCGAAATTCTTCTCGCAGGCTGCCTTATTAATTTCTACAGTAAAAACGCATAAAAACGAAAGGACGACAGAAATGAAAAAACTCACGAAGATACTTGCCGCGGCGCTGATGATCGCGTTCGCGGTCTGCGCATTCACGGCGTGCGATAAAGGAAACGGCGCGAAACCGTCCGACAATCCGGTGGCGACGATAGTCGTGAAGGACTACGGAACCATCACGGTCGAGCTCTACTACGACGTCGCGCCGAACACTGTTCTGAACTTCATCAGCCTCGCCAACTCCGGCTTCTACGACGGCCTTACTTTCCACCGCGTCATCAAGAATTTCATGATCCAGGGCGGCGACCCCAACGGCGACGGCACAGGCGGCCCGGGCTACGTTATCAAGGGCGAGTTCACCGCGAACGGGTTCGAGAACAACCTGAAGCACACGCGCGGCGTCATCTCGATGGCGAGACGTACGAAGCCCCTCGACTCGGCGGGTTCCCAGTTCTTCATTATGCACGTCGACTATCCTTCACTGGACGGCCAGTACGCGTCCTTCGGAATGGTCACGGAGGGAATGGACGTCGTCGACAAGATTGCGGCCACCTCCACCGGCAGGAACGACAAGCCGCTGACCGACGTCGTGATCGAGAGCATTCGCGTCGACACGAAGGGCTTCGACTATCCGGAGCCGGAAGTCATCAAATAACCAGCATATAAATTCAAAATTTGCCTAAACGCAGGCAAAAACGAAACACGCACCGCGCACTGATAAAAGCGCGGCCGGAAGGAGAAAAAATGAACCCGAAAGTTACAATCGAAGTCAAAGACTTCGGCAAAATAATTGTTGAACTGTACCCCGAGACGGCGCCCAACACCGTGAAGAATTTCATTTACCTCGCGGGAAAGGGCTATTACGACGGCCTGATCTTCCACAGAATCATCAGGGGCTTTATGATCCAGGGCGGCGACCCCACAGGCACCGGAATGGGCGGCCCCGGCTATTCGATCCGCGGCGAGTTTGCCCGCAACGGATTCACGAGGAACACGCTTTCCCACAAAAAAGGCGTCATCTCCATGGCGAGGTCGCAGAACCCGGATTCGGCAGGTTCCCAGTTCTTCATTATGCACGAGGACGGCGACTTCCTGGACGGACAGTACGCGGCTTTCGGCGAGGTCGTCGAGGGCATCGAAGTGGTGAACAAGATTGCGTGCGTTAAGACCGACCACCGCGACCGGCCGTACGACGACGTGGTTATGGAAAAGGTTACGGTCGACACTTTCGGGGAAGAGTACGCGGAGCCGGAGGTTTTGTTCAGAAGTTGACAGCGACTTGACCTGGCCGGAACACGCCGAAGAAACCCTAAAGAAACCAGCTGAAATTTCGAAAAAACCCTTGCAGAAGCAAAAAGAAAGTGATATAATCGCAAGGTTCCTTGCCCCTGAGTGCGTTCGGGGGCCGACAGTCCATGAGGAGGTGAAAATTATGGTTAGATACGAGACTATGTTTATCGTCAATCCTGAAATCGGCGAAGAGGCCGTCGCGGCGCTCGCAGAGAAGTTTCAGAAGTTGATTGCAGATAACGGCGAGATCGAATCCTTTAATGAGTGGGGTGGCAAGAGAGCCCTCAGATACCCTATCAACGACATTAAAGAAGGCTGCTATTATCTGTGTCTCTTTAAGGCTGAGCCGACATTCCCGGCTGAGCTCGAGAGAATTTACAGAATCACCGACGGTATTCTCAGATTCCTGGTCATAAACAAGGACGCTGAGTAAACCGGAGCTTTCCGCGTTCGGCCCGTTCACGGGTTGCGGCGCGGTGCCGTTGATTTGATTTGTTTGTTCAAAGAACAGTTTTAAGACAGGAAAGAATTTTAGAAAGACAGGAGAGATTTTATGAACAAGGTTATTCTTATGGGCCGCCTCGCGCGCGATCCCGAACTCAGATATACGCAGGCAAACAACGTTCCCCAGTGCACGTTCGCTGTGGCCGTGGACAGACCCGGCAAGCAGCCCGACGGAACTACGAAGGCGGACTTCTTAAACTGCGTTGCATGGCGTTCAACCGCCGAATTTATCAGCAAGTATTTTGTAAAAGGCAACAGGATCCTTCTTTGGGGTTCAGTTCAGACCAGAGATTACACGGATAAAGACGGCAAGAAAGTTTACGTGACCGAGATCATAGTCGACAACGCTGAGTTTTGCGAGAGCAAACAGGCCGGTTCGGCAACTCCCTACACAAACGCACAGCCTGCCGCTAACACGGCTCCTGCGGATAACAGCCAGTCCGGCGACGGCGGCTACTTCGCGCTGGATTCTAACGAATTCGTTCCGTTCTGACGCTCTTCTTTGAGCCTGATGGTTTTACGCCCCCGCGGCATATGCCCGGGAGGGTATGAGATTTTAAGGAGGAAACTGTTATGCCTTTCGCAAAAAAAGATGGTAAGGGTGCTGACAAGTTTGAAGGCAAGAGCCAGATGAGCAAAAAGCCCAGGAAAAAGGTCTGCCGTTTCTGCGCCGAAAAGTCCTCTCATATCGACTACAAGGATTTCCAGAAACTCAGGAGTTTCATCACTGAGAGAGGAAAGATCCTTCCCAGAAGAATGACAGGCACCTGCGCAAAGCACCAGAGAGAGCTGACAATCGCCGTTAAGCGCGCAAGACACGTTGCGCTGCTTCCGTTCACGGCGGATTGACGAGCATTGGTTTGTATTAATGGGGCAGCCCCCCGCCGCTTTTTGGCGGCC
>DBXM01000021.1 GCA_002309655.1 Mageeibacillus sp. UBA1212 | reverse complement strand
TCTCCGTAGAAACTTGACACGATCATTCTTATCGTTCTTGTTGCGGTTTTGCTTCTGATAAGGTATACTGTAGTCACAAAACGCGAAAAAAGCCGGCAAAAGTGAATGAGGCGTAAAAGAAACCCGCACTGTGCGCCGGCAGACTAACTATTTTTTTACGAAAGGATAAACTTATGAAAATCAGATTAGCGGATTATTTGGCCGATTTTCTCGTCGCACACGGCGTCACTGACGTTTTCAGCGTTGTCGGCGGCGGCGCGATGCATCTCAACGACGCAATCGGACACAATCCCGGCCTCAAGGTCACATACAACCACCACGAACAGGCGTGCGCGATCGCTGCCGAGGCATATGCCCGCCTCGAAAACAGAATTGCCGCGGTCTGCGTCACTTCCGGCCCCGGAGGCACGAACGCGATCACAGGCGTTGTTGGCGGCTGGCTCGACTCCATTCCGATGTTCATTGTAAGCGGTCAGGTCCGCTACGACACCACAGCAAGGTACGCGCTCCCCTACACGGAGGAGCCTCTTCGCGCGATGGGCGACCAGGAGTACGACATCACCAAGGCGGTTTCCGCGATGACAAAATACGCGGTGATGATCGAGGACCCGCTCACGATCAGGTACGACCTCGAAAAAGCGTGGCATCTCGCCACCACCGGCCGTCCCGGACCTGTCTGGATCGACGTTCCGGTCAACTTCCAGGGCTGCACGATCGAGACCGACGACCTCAAGGGCTACGACCCCGCCGAAGACGACGCGAAGCTCCCGCCCCCGGTCGAGGAATCCGTTATCGACGAAATCCTCGCGAAAATCGCGAAAGCAAAGCGGCCCGTTTTCCACGCGGGCTACGGAATCAGACTCTCCGGCGGCTACGAGGAGTTCAGGAAGGTTTTCGAAAAACTGAACATTCCCGTCGTCACGTACTGGAACGCAGTCGATCTTATTGAGGACGACAACCCGCTCTACTGCGGACGCGCCGGCAACATGGGCGACAGACCCGGCAACTGGGCCATCCAGAACGCGGATCTCATTCTCGCCGTCGGCACGCGAATCTCCATCCGCCAGGTCGGCTACAACTGGAAAACGTGGGCGCGCGAGGCCGAGGTCATAATGGTCGACATCGACAAGGCTGAGCTCAAAAAGCCCACTCTCCACGTCGAGTACCCTGTATGGGCCGACGCGAAGGACTTCCTGACGAAAATGGACAAGGCCGCCAAAGGGCCGGTCTTCAGGGGCGAAGATTGGCTTGAGACGTGCCGCAGGTGGAAAAACGACTACCCCGCGGTTCTTCCGCGCCAGTGGGAGGAGAACGGCAAGACCGCCAACGTCTACGCGTTCGTCAGGTACCTGTCCAGCCGCCTTCCCGAGAACAGTCTCACGGCGGTGTCCAACGGCGCCTGCTGCGTTGTCGGCAACCAGGCCTACGTAATCCAGAAGGGCAGCCGCATGGCCAACAACAGCGCCATCGCCAGCATGGGCTACGGCCTTCCCGCTGCGATTGGAACCTGCATCGGCGGCGGCACTCGCGAGACGATCTGCCTTGAAGGCGACGGCAGCATCATGATGAACCTTCAGGAGCTGCAGACGATCCTCACGAACAACCTGCCGATCAAGATATTCCTGATCAACAACAACGGCTACCATTCCATCAGAATCACGCAGACCAACATTTTCGGCCACCACACCAAGGTTGGCATCGGTCCCGAATCCGGCGACCTGACCTTCCCCGAGTTCAAGAAGATCGCGGAGGCGTTCGGCTACAGGTACTTCTGCGCTCACTCCAACAAGGAGATGAAGGAGGTCGTGGACGAGGTTCTCGCGCTGGAAGGTCCCGTTTTCACCGAGATCTTCACCGACACCGTGCAGGTCTGGGAGCCCAAGAGCGGCGCCAGAAAGAAGCCCGACGGCTCGCTGTTCAGCCCGCCCCTTGAGGATCTCGCTCCGTTCCTGCCACGCGAAGAGCTCAAGAAGCAGATGTTCATCCCGCTGGTCGACGAAAAATAAGAGTTTTTACGCATTTTAATTGCCCGCGCTACGCGAAAAGGAGGTTGAGCGGCCGTGTCCAAACCGATTATCGCTCTTTTGTACGACTTTGACCGTACCCTGTCCACCCAGGACATGCAGAACTACCAATTCATTCCGAGCCTGAACATGGAGCCCGACGCTTTCTGGAAGGAAGCCAACAAGTTCGCGCGCGACAACAAGATGGACGGAATTCTGGCGTACATGTACGTCATGATCGAAAAGGCCAAGGAAAAAGGAGTGAGCTTCCGCCGCGAAACTCTCGTAAAAATGGGCAAAAACATCGACTTTTTCGAGGGCGTCGAGACATGGTTCGACCGCATCAACCGCTACGGTGCACGGCAGGGCGTTTCCGTGGAGCACTACGTGATCTCCTCCGGCCTCCGCGAGATCATCGAGGGGTGCGCCATTCGCGACCGCTTTAAGGAAATTTTCGCCTGCGAGTTCCTGTACAACGAAAAAGGCGACCCGGTCTGGCCCAAGGTGGGCGTCAACTACACCAACAAGACCCAGTTCATCTACCGCATCAACAAGGGCATTCTGGACATTTCCAACGACAAGGATCTCAACGCCTCCATGCCCGAGAACAACAAGCGCATCCGCTTCAGCAACATGGTCTACCTGGGCGACGGTCTTTCCGACGTTCCCTGCATGAAAATGGTAAAGGCGTACGGCGGCAAGTCCATCGCGGTTTACGACCCGGCCCAGAGCACCGACGCCGCGAAAATGGCCAAGGTCGAGGAACTTCTCCGCAAGGAACGCGTAGACTACATCTACCCCGCCGACTACCGCGAGAATTCGCCCCTCGAGACCACGATCAAGCACATCATTAAAATGATGGCCATCGAGGACGTGCTGTCGTCGGAGAGCCAGCGGCAGACGGAGGAAGTCGGGAAAGAAAGCGAGGAATGAAATTCCCGCCCTCTTCGGGAATCCTCAACCTGCTACTAAAAGTTTCCCGCGGGCCGTTCCCGCGGGTTCTTTTTCCGCCTTTTAGGCTTTTATTGAAAGGAAAACACAATGACAAAGCATAACGCAAGAAAAGTATTGGAAGAATTCCTGTCGTTCCCAGTCTGTTCCGCCGCGCCGGTTCTCCGGAAGTTCGCTGAGCTTGACGGAGCGGTCTCGTGCATTCGCGACGGGAAGGAGAATTTCGTGTACGTTCCCGGCACCCGCGAAGACCGGATCGTGCTGGCTGCCCACGCCGACGCCTACTGGGACACGTTGTACGCATGGGATACGGTGCAGCACTCCGTCAAAAAGACGCGCGAAGGGTACGTTTCCGGCGTTCCGGACCGCGGATTCGGGGCGGACGACCGTGCGGGCTGCGCCATGCTGTGGCTCCTCAGGAACAGCGGCCATTCCCTGCTCGTTCTCGACGGAGAGGAACACGGCCAGCGCGGCGCCCACGCCATTCGCGAATCCTGCCCGGCTCTGTTCTCGGAGATCAACAGCCACAACTACATCATCCAGCTTGACCGCCGCGGCAGCTCCGACTACAAGTTCTACTACCTTCCGGTCACCGATGAATTCCGGGACTTTGTCAGGAATTCGACCGGCTACAGCGACGCGGGCATGAATTCCCGCACCGACATCGTGGTTCTCTGCGACAAAATCTGCGGCGTGAACCTCAGCGTCGGCTACTACAACGAGCACAAACCTGCGGAGAAGCTGGTTTTCGACGAGTGGTTCAACACCCTCAAGATCGTCGAGAAGATGATTAAAGGACCGCAAAAGAGGTTTGAACTGCTGAATGAAGAATAATTAACGCCGGGTTTTAATTCACGATTTCATATTTAAATAGCGCAAAAGCGCCCTGCGGCTTGTCACGGTCACAGGGCGTTTCTTTTATGCGCGCGAGTGCATTTCAAATTTCTTAGCTCTTGACAATATAACGGTATGCCGTTATAATAATCACGAGGAGGGTGACCCGCGTGAACATTAGCGAAATTATCAACCGCAATCAAACATCCAAATATCGCGTCGCAAAAAACAGCGGCGTCCCCTATATGACGCTGAACAACATTTGCAGCGGCAAAACGCAGCTCGGAAAGTGCAGCGCGGAAACGGTTTACAAGCTGGCAAAGGAACTCGGCGTATCTATGGAAGAACTGTTGGAGCCGTATTTTTCGCCGCGTCCGGCCTTCGATTTGTTCAAGAGCAACGTCTGCCACCGCCTCAAAGAGCTTGGCGATATTGACTTTTTGATTGACGCGCTCGAACGCGACGATATTACGGCCTATTACCGGAAGTCCTGGTTCCCCGAAAGCCTGTATCTTCTCGCAATGGTGGACTACATCAGCAGGGTGAACGGCATTCCCCTTTGTAACACCTATAGCGCACTCCGCAAAGCCAAATTGAAGGAGCCGGTTTATCCGTCAAGCGTGCTCGCCGCGTACGCCGTGCTGAAAGACGAAAGTGTTCTGGAACGCGCCGCGGCCGAATCCATTCCCGAATTTATGCGGTTCAATATCGTGGAAAGCGAGGTCAGAAATGTCAACTGATTATTCAAACGTTTTTAAGAAGGCCACACTCGATTTATACCTGAAAGAGCTTTCAAGGGAGTACAAAAGGCTGGTCGGCAGAAATATGCCGGCAGAAATCATCCTTATTGGCGGTGCGGCAGTAATCGAGGGGTACGGTTTTCGCGAAATGACGACCGATGTCGACGCAATCATCACAGCCGCTTCGGCAATGAAAGACGCAATAAATATGGTCGGAGACCGTTACGGGCTTCCAAACGGTTGGCTGAACGCGGATTTTCAGAAAACGGCGTCATATACCGACAAATTGCTGCAATATTCTTCATTTTACAAAACCTTCAATCAGGTTCTGAACGTGCGAATCGTAACGGGAGAATATCTGATTGTTATGAAGCTGCGCGCCTTCAGGCAATACAAGAATGACATTTCAGATATCGTCGGGGTTCTTGCTGAGCATGAAAGCCGTGGCGACAGCATTACTTTGGAGCGAATTGATTTGGCTGCAGAAAACCTCTACGGTTCATGGGATGATTTTCCGGAAGGCGCAAGAAGTTTTATTATAAAGACTCTGTCTGCCGGAAATTATGAAGAAATCTACGGCCGGGTTCGAAAGAACGAGACTGACATCAGAGAACAGCTCGTTGATTTTCAAAAGGACAATCCGGGTGCGCTTACAGAAGAGAACGTCGGAAATGTCCTCAATATTTTGCGCTCCAAAAAAGCGAGCGGCGACCGCAAGGATGATAACGGAGCCTCAACTGAAATGAAGAATTAATGATGAACCCCCGCAGGGTTTTAATTCCCGGCCTCATATATTAATACTGCAAAAGCGCCCTGCGGCTTGTCACGGTCACAGGGCGTTTCTTTTATATATCGCGTGCGTTATTTATTCATTACTTATTTCTTGTTCCTGATTTTTCTCCTCTTCCCGCTTCTTCCCCGCCGTCAGCACGTTAAACACCAGCACCGAAACGAGAACGATTGCGGCGCCGACCAGCGACAGCCACGTCAGCTTTTCGCCGTAGAAAATCGCGACGAGCACAGGGTTGAGGATGGGTTCGACGCCGGAAATGAGCGACGCGGCAACGGGCGGGGTATTCTTGATGCCGACAGAAAAGCAGATTTGGGCAAGGCCCTGCTGAACGAGGCCCAGCGCGGCGACACAGAGGAGTTCGTTCACGGGCGTGGCGGCGATGTTGGTGCGGAGCAGCCAGGGAAGGCCGATCAGGGCGGTCAGGGCGTAGGACAGGAGCACGGCGGTGAACGGTTCGGAGTCCTCGCGGCTGTTGAAGATGAAGAAGCAGGCGTAGGAGACGCCCGAGATCAGGGCCAGCACGTTCCCGAGCATATTGCCGGCGGTGAGCGAGTCGATGAAGAAGCAGATAATTCCCGCCAGGACCGCGAAGCAGGTGACCAGTTCGAGGGTCGTGGGCTTCTTTTTGAACAGGATGGCCATAATTATGATGACAAAGGCAGGCATCGAGAACTGCAGCACGATCGTGTTGCCCGCTGTGGTCAGCTTGTTGGCCAGCGCGAAAAGGTTGTTCGTCACCGAGATCGAGACCGCCGCCGCGATGACGGCCGGGTTGATCTTGAACTTGTGCTTCGTCGCGAGCATCACAACGAGAATGAACGCCCCCGCGATGATCGACCGCGCGCTGCTGATTGCCATGGCGTTCCAGCCGCACTTTTTGAAAAACAGCCCTCCCGTGGCGAAAAGCACCGCCGACAGAAAGACGAAAACAGTTCCCTTGCGCAAGTCCAGGTTCCTCCGGTTCCGCTTTGATTTGTACGGGGGTATGATACTCTTTCCGGGGGCAAAAAGCAATTTCGAGTTGGTATTTGCGGGAACGTTTTCGGGAATGCACAAAGAACGGGCCCGGCATCCGAAGATGCCGGCCCCTTCCCGTCACCCAAGTATATTTAAAAGTAATTACAGGATGATACCGTCGTTAGTCTTCCAGCCCTCCGGAATCAGATCCGGTGTGTACTCATCAAGAACGACCTCCACCTCGAAGCGTTCCTTGCCGTCGGTGCCCTTCACGGTGATCGTGGTGCCGGCGCTCTTCGCGCGGAGGACCGCCGCCAGGTCGTCGGAGGAAGTAATTTCGGTGTTGTCCACGGCGGTGATAAGCATGCCCTTCTTGATGCCGGCCTTGTCCGCCGCCCCGCCCTCGATGACGTAGTTCACGTAGGCGCCGCTCACGCGGGTGGTGCCCCAGAAGGATTCACGGTAGGCCTCGGTGGCGGCGATTGCAAGTGCGCCGCGGCCTTTCACGTAGCCGTATTCAATCAGCTGGGAGGCGATTTCGAGGGCGTCGTTGACGGGAATGCAGAAGCCGATTCCCTCCACGATGCCGGAGTTGACTTTCGCTGTCACCACGCCGATCACGTTGCCGGAGGCGTCGAGTGCAGGGCCGCCGGAGTTGCCTTCGTTGACCGCGGCGTCGATCTGGAACATGGAAATCGGGGTGCCGTCTTCGTTGATGGCCCGGTTGAGGGCGCTGACAACGCCGCGGGTGAGAGTGTAGGTGAGCTCGCCCAGGGGGTTCCCGATGACGATGACGTCCTCGCCGACCACGAGTTCGTCGGAGTTCCCGAACGTGGCAGCCTTAAGACCCGTGGCTTCGATCTTAAGGACCGCCACGTCGTTCGTTTTTTCGGTGCCGACGATCGTCGCATCGTAGGACTCGCCGTTGTAGAGAGCGACCTTGAAGGTGGTTCCCGACTCAACGACGTGGTTGTTGGTTAGAATGTAGCCGTCCTCGGTCAGAATGATGCCGGTGCCGAGGCTGGCGGTGGTGCTGGTCTGGCCGAAAACGTTCTTGGAGACGCTCTCGGAGCGGATGCCGACGACGCTGTCGACACTGTTCGCGTAAACTTCGGAAACCGTGTACGTCTCGCCGTTCTTGCCGCCGTATTTGAACTGCTTGGCGGTGCCGGTATTCGTTGAAGTCGGCTTCGGGGTCGAGGTTTCGGTGTTCGAACCGTTTTCGGCGGTGGACTGTTCCGCGTCAAGTTGTTCGTCTATCCAGTCCTGAATCGACTGAAAGCTGAAATTCGAGCAGGACACGATCAACGCCGCCGCGAGGACCAGGCAGAGCGCCGCAATTGTTATTTTAAAAGCTTTTGACTTCATAAAATCGCCTTCTTTTGTTTGATTTGCGTATCTATGGTAGCGCACTTTCCTTAAAAAACCATGAAAACGACGCTAAAACGCGTCAGATGACCCACTTCCCGTTTTCGAGAAGCTTCACGCGCCGGCCGTCCTCTGTAATTCCTGTCGCGCAGTAGGTTTCGTCGCCGATCATGAAGTCGACGTGCGTCAGGGAATCGTTCACGCCCGCCTCGCGGACCTGCTCGAGCGTCATGTTCTCGAAACCGGGCATCAAATCGGGAAAACCGGTTCCCAGCGCCAGGTGGCAGCTCGAATTCTCGTCGAAAAGCGTCTTCATGAAGAGCAGACCCGTCTTCCCGACAGAGCTGTCGACCGGCACGAACGCGACCTCGCCGAGCATTGCGGAGCCCTCGTCGGTCTTGACGATCTGCGTCAGCATCTCGCCGCCCTTCGCAGCCTTCCACTCCACCGCCTTGCCGTCCCTGAACGTCACGCTGAAGTCTTCGATAAGAACCCCGTTGTACGAGAGCGGCATCGTCGCGACCGCCGTTCCCTCAACAACGCCGCGCATCGGGGACGTGAATATCTCCTCCGTCGGCAGGTTCGGCACGAAGTACACCCCGTTCAGCGACGTCGACCCGCCGCCCTCGAAGCGCATGCCGGGAATGAGCCCTATTTTCAGGTCTGTTCCCTTCGCCGTCGTGATCTCGAGCGACTTCAGCCCGAGCCCGTTCAGGAACCCGCACCGGCGCTCGAATTCCTCGCGCCGGCGCTCCCACGCCTCCACGGGGTCGTTGTCCTCCGAGACATAGACAGTCTCCAGAATCGCCTTCCACAGCTTTTCCACCGCGGCCGCCGGCCTGTCGTCCGGGAACACGGTTTTTGCCCACTTTTTGGAGGGAACCGAGCAGATGCACCACTGCTGCCGCCCTTCGAGCGCGTCGCTGTACTTTTTCAGAACCGCCCTGCGCGCGTTGTGCGCCTTCCGCATTTTCGCCACGTTGACGCCTTTCAGCGCGTTGGGATCGTCGGACTCGACCACAATTCTGACCGCGCAGTCGTCGACTTCCTGCTGCGCCTTCGCCTCGGCCCACTTGGGAACGGTCTTCAGTGACTTAAGCGTCCTGTAGCGGACGTCAACCTTCGAGACCTTGTTGGAGTAGAACTCCACCGCAACGCAGCCCGCACCGGCCTTGTAGCACTCCTCGGCAAGCATCACGCCGAAATCCTCGTTCTCGGGCTCAACGCAGACTATCACCGACTGGCCCTTCTGAACATTCCCGCCGACTCGCGCGACAAGCCTCGCGTATTTTCTGATGAGTGTTTTTTTCATGGTCAAAACCTTTCGTTATTTCCCGGAAATGCGCAATTATTCTCCCGAAAATGCGTGAATATTTCCCGGAAATAAAATCAAAAACGGCAGCCCGGGCGTCACTTTTCGATCCGCGCAAGGCTGCCATATACAAACTTACATTCGCGATGCCCCGCTCTTAAAAGGGAAGTTCGTCGTCCCCTTCAGGGCAATTCTCGCAGTCACCGTCGCACTCGAAGTCCTCGTCGTCCTCGTCGTCCTCTTCGTCCTCGTCGTCCACGAACGAAATTGTGACCTTTTCGCCGCAGCCCGGGCACGTAAGAGTGATCTCGTCCTCGGTGTCGAGAAGCGCTTCGTCTACAGGAAGGATCTCGCCGCAGTTCGGACATTCGAACTCGTCGTAGTACTCCTCTTCCTCGTAGTCGTCATACTCGTCCTCGTCATCTTCTTCGTCATCTTCTTCGTCGTCTTCATCCTCGAAGTCTTCGTCGTAGAAAAGCGCGTCGACGTCTTCACGGGTATACTCAAGTTCCTCCGTCAGCGCGTCCTGCTTCTCGTCGATCGCTTCGACCGAAGTTACGATATCCTCGAAAAGTTCGAGAATTTCATCGAAAATTCTGCTCTCGGGAGAAGATTTGTCAAGCGAAATGCCGTCCACGAGGCCTCTCAAATAACTAACACGTTCTGCCAAATAACCCATAGTTGTACCCTTTCTTTAAAAGATGTCGAAACGCTGCCAAATAGTGCGGAAAGATGAAATTGCGGACTGCGCAAAGAGCCGAAAATGCATTCTCGAACTACTTGCGCAAAGAGCCGAAAATCAGGCTCTCTCCATGTACTCTTCGGTGCGCGTGTCGATGCGAATCCTGTCGCCCACGTTGATGAACAGAGGAACTCTCACCATCGCTCCGGTCTCGACGATCGCGGGCTTGACCGTTCCGGTCGCCGTGTCGCCCTTGAATCCGGGCTCGGTCTCGGTTACTTCGAGTTCAACGAAAATGGGCGGCTCAATACCGAAAACGTTGCCCTTGAACGAGAGAATCTTGCAGATGTCGTTCTCTTTCACGAACTTGAGCGAGTCGCCGATCGTTGCCGCGTCGATGGGCAGCTGGTCGTACGTCTCGAGGTCCATGAAGTAGTAAAGGTCCTCGTCGCTGTAGAGATACTGCATGTCGCGTCTGTCTACTCTCGCGTTTTCGAATTTGTCGGTAGGGTTGAAGGATCTCTCAACCGTGGCACCGGTAATGACGTTTTTCATTTTCGTTCTTACGAACGCCGCGCCTTTTCCCGGTTTCACATGCTGAAATTCAACGACCTGCCATACGCCGTTATCCATTTCAAAAGTTACGCCATTTCTAAAATCACCGGCTGTCAGCATATAATAAAACCTCCCAATTAAGTGTATGTCCGAGTACCCGTTCCCGGGCCTCTTGTCCGAAAAAACTCAGGTGCCGTGCGGTGTTCTTGCTTGATTCACGCGGATTTCCGGCTTTAAGGGCCCTTTTCCGGCGTGAATGTGCCCTGTCCGCACAGCGCCGAATTGTATTTTACCACTTTCGGGCCGATTTTTCAAGAGGGTTCTTTAGACGGTTCTACGGTTCTACGGACGGTTCTTTAGACCCTTCGCGCTCGCGTCCCCGCCGGCCCACGGCTTGCAAAGCAGCCGGAAAACGGCTATAATAAGGGAAAATGACTATAGGAGGTCCGTATGAAACGTTTATTATCCACTTTGATATGTCTTGCGGTCGTTCTCGCAATTATTTTGTCTTGCGCTTCCTGCGACCGCGGCGGCGAACCCTCGTCCCCGACCCCGGAGAACAGTGAACCTCCCCGCTTTGCCGGCTCCATCACTGTAGGCGTTCCCGAGAGCTATCCGAACGAGATCATGAACTCGTTCACGAAGTACGTCGAAGCCTTCTCGGCCGAATACCCTGGGGTGGAGATCGACCTCAGGAGGGTCACGGCCGCCGAGGATGCTCTTCGCGCCGCGAAGGAGGATCGCAACTACGCGGACGTGGTCCTGTTCCCGGGCCGGGAAACGCTGCGTCTTACCTACGACGAAGACCTGCTCCTTCCGCTCGACATCATCTATGAGGAC
Source organism: Mageeibacillus sp. UBA1212 (assembly GCA_002309655.1). GTDB lineage: Bacteria > Bacillota > Clostridia > UBA1212 > UBA1212 > UBA1212. Next base: position 8,844 of record DBXM01000021.1, on the reverse strand, counting down.
GTCGACACAAGAAATATTTACCGGGCCTCGCTGGAGGCGGGAATGCTCGCCGGCAAAACATATTCCGTCGCGGTGAACTACGATCCGGTGTGCATGATTTACAACAAGACCGCTTTTGAGGAACTTCTCCCCGGACGCACACTTCCTAAGATATGGACGGTCGAGGAGATGGCGGCCTACTGCCTTGATTTGATCGAGGCTCAGAACGGTCAGCCCGCGACTCTGTATTACGGTGCGGAACTTGACATCACCTATGAGCCTGTATTCCTTTCACTTCTGCGGCCCCGAAGCGAGTACCGCGCTTCAAATGGCTCAAAGGGCTGGGTGGACTATTCATCCATGGACGTGGGGTTTTCCCGTCTCAAAGCCGGCTCGTCGGGAGGAAAAGCCGAATATGCCTACGCCAGCACTCAAGACCTAATTACAGTCGGGCACGCGTACCCTGACTGTGCTTTTGGTCCGCGTAGAGATTATCTCGAAGACCCGAACAACTGGGGCAACTCAATTTTCCTAAAAGACCGCGCCAACTGGATAAAAGAAACATTTCTCTCCGGAGAACCTGTTTTCAGAGCGGTGCTGTTCAGTGAGATTCCGGAAGCGGTCAAACAGTACGAAGAAAAAGGAGTTGATTGGGAACTTGCTCCGTTCCCGGGATCCGGTTTAAACGGGTTTGATTCCTGCGTGGCGGCTGATTGCGACTGCCTGGGTGTACGCAAAGATATCGGCGGGACCGAGAACGCATTCGCCGCGGTGTATTTCTGCGGGTTCATGTACTCGGAAAAAGGGCAGACCGCTTTCAGTGAAGGCCGGCGTTCAATTTCACCTCTTAAGTTTATGTCGGAAAAGGGCCCTTGGCGTTCAGTCGGCGGCAAATACGCCGACAAAAACTGGGATCTTTGCCTGCTTTACGCCGAAAACTCGGTTCCCGCGTTCCTGTCCTTCTACGTTCCGGAGGTATGTGCGGAAGTAATCTCTAACAAGATCGACCGCGCCTGCTTCGAATCACTTCGAGGGTACGATCCCGAGAAAGATCTTCTTCAGATTAAAGACGCTGCAACCGCTGCGTGGAACAACGCCTATGGGGATTGGGGATAAATGATCCGGTCTCTGCGCCGGATCCGCCGTCCGGGAAGCCGGCCGGCGCACCGCAAAAAACCGCCCGCTGTCCTGCCGGACCGCGGGCGGTTTCATTAACGGTTAAATCTGCCGGCGCGTGGCGCGCCGCAGTAAGCAACCGCACGCAATCGCGTCCCGCACACCTGAAAAATCATCCCCTCCACAGCATGAACGCGCCGGCGGGAATTCCCGCGGAGTTGCAGAGGCTGACCTCCTGCCCGTAATAATACGTCGTGACCACGTTGTAGGCGATGCCGTGGAGCGCGTTCACGGACGTAACAACAACCGTGTCCTTGCCGGTGATGGTGCCGGTCAGCGTTGCGCCTACGGTGTTCTTGTTGGCGAGCGCGCTGTAGCCCTTCACGGTCGTGCCGCCGTCAGCAGTCGTGAGACCGTCGCCGACGTTCTTGTATTTGATCGTCACCGTCTTGTAGTCGTCCGAGTAGGTCACGGACTCGATGATCGGGCCGGAAGCCTCACTCATCGCGATGCCGCCTTCACCGTTCACCGCGCAGGCGATCTTCGCCGCGCGCAGGGCCTGTTCGTACTTGCAGTTCGGGTGGAGGCTGTTCCAGTACGTTCTGTCGTTCCAGACGTCGCTCGACTGGACCTGGTAGAGATTTTCGGACATCATGACCATGTTGCCCATGGCGCCGCGGATCCTGCCGGTCTCCATGTACGCCCACGTGCCCGTGTAGGTCGACGGCTTGGTGTACATTGAAGGGAATTCGATGAAGTACACCGGGAAGTTCCTGTTGACCGTGTTGTGGGTGCCGCGCATGTACTCGACGTAGGCGGTGAAGACGTCGGCGTAGCGGTTGCGTTCGTTGTCGGCGTAGTCGCTCTCGCCCTGGTACCAGAGGATTCCCGCGACAGGCATTTTCTCGAACGCCGCCATGTACTCGTTGTAGATGAAGCGGCCCCAGTTCGCGTTGACGCCGGTGGTGACGTAGTAGCCCTTCGCCGAGTTCCAGCTGTCGGTGTGGAAGCGCTCCGCGATCTCGTTGGGCACGAACGCTCCGAGCGGCTGGCCGTTGCCGTCAAATTCGATAAGGCCGATCGGAACCTGGCTGCCGGTCATTCGCGCGTAATTCCACGCAAAAAGGTAGCCGATCGCCGAAAAGCTGGTGACGTAGGACTTTGTCGCGATGCGCCAACTGTTTTTGCGGCTGATGTCGGTGACCTTGTCGGCGGAGCCCCTCTTGAAGCTTCCGTTGGCGGTGTTCTGGGTGTTGTAGTTGATTCTGATCGGGTAGTCGAGGCTGGCGGACCTCGAGCATCTGTCGGTGTCCGAGGCGGGAATGGCCGCCCAGTGCTCGTTCATGGAATAGGCAACGTTCGACTGTCCGATGACCATGTACACGTCGCCGATCAGGACGTCGGAGAGAACCACCTCCGCGGCGTCGCTGTAGATGCGGATGTTGTTGCCCATCTGTGCGTTCGCGCTGAAAAGCTTGTCGAAAACCAGCGTCCACGTTCCGTTTTCAACAGTTGTCGTCGCGGTCTCGCCCATGAACTCGCCGTGAATCGTTCCGCCGTTGGAAGAAGCGGGCGCGAAGCCCCAGACCTTCACAGGTTCGCCACGCTGGACGACCATGTTGTTCGAGAACACCTTCGCGACCGTGAATTCAACCGGGGCCGCGGTGGGCTCGGGGGTCGGAGTAGGCGTCGGAGTGGGCGTGGGGGTCGGAGTGGGCGTAAGCGTCGGAGTAGGCGTATCCGTCGGCGCTGAAGTGGGCGTCGCGGTAGGCTCGGGTGTGTCCGTAGGCGCCGGGGTAGGTTCGGGTGTCGGCTCAGGCGTAGGCTCCAAAGTGGGCTCAGGAGTCGGCTCAACAGTCGGCTCTAAAGTAGGCTCGTCCGTCGGCGCCTCAGTAGGTTCTTCAGCCGGCGGTTCCGTCGCCGCCTCAGTCGGATCTTCGACCGCTCCGGTCTCGCCGGGAACGTCCGTTTCCGCCGCGTTTTCCGTTTCCGAAGGCTTTTCGGTCGGCACCGGGTTCTGTCCGTGCTTCACGCACGACGAAAGGCAGCCGAACGTCAAGGCGACGGTCAGCAGCAGCGCAACGGCCGCGAACACCGTTCTTGTCATTTTTTTCATAGTAAATCTCCTTGTGGAATTCCCGCGAAAACGCCCTCAAAAAGCCGCGCCGCGCGGGCATGCAAAAAGTCATTCGTCTCCGGCAGACAAAAACAAAACCGGAACGTATCAATCCGTTTTAGAGCCGCTTTTTATCCGGTAGATATTTCCCGCTTCAATCGCGGATCCCGGTTGGCCGCCAAGGTCCAGATACCCGGCCGCGAGCGCCACCTGCTCAGCGTCGGAAACATCCGAAAAATAGACAAAATCACACTCGCCGTTTTCGATGATTTCGAGCCAGTTTTCGCCGCCCGTGACCGTGTACGGCGCCGCGTTGTAGTTGGCGGCGAGCCTCAATTTGTTGGTGTATGAGGAGGAAAACAGAAGAATCTTTTCGCCCCTTCCGATGTTCATTGCCTCGCACTTTTCGGCAAGCCCCTCGCCGACGGAGAACTGTTTCCGCTCAATGACGGACGCCCGCGCGCGGTACGGGTAGAACGCCCCGAAAAAGATCGCCGACGCAGTGACCGCGAGACATGTCGCAGCCGTCGCGATCATAATTTTTGTTCTTTGCGAGCCCCTCGCGAGGCTGATTTTTCTAATGAGCAGCGGGAGTACGACCGAGATCAGCGTCATCAGGATCAGGCAGAGCCAGAAGGTCAGGTACGTGCCGACGTACCTCTCGAACGACGCCACCGTCGTCGCCTCGTAGTCCGAAAACTTTGCCCAGTAACCCACCAGTACACCGAACATATACAGGAAAAAGCATACCGTGACCGCTATGTAGGAGGCAACCGTCACGGCCGTGTTGCGGCTTCTAAGCTTTACGAGAAGAAGAACCGTCAGCACCTCGACAATAATCAGAACCGCGACGACCGCTACAAGCGGAAGCCCCACGGAAAACCGCGGCTCGACCCAGGCCCTGAAAAACGCTCGCGCAGTCTCTTTCCTGACGTCAGAAAGACCGCCAACGATGACCTCCCCGAGCACCTTGGCAGGATTCCCGGACGAATCGTACGCGCCGCTCACCGTCAAAACAAGCGACCAGAGCGCCTTTGCCGCGGCAGAGCCGGCCACGACCGGAATCACAACGGCGCAAAGTCTCTTCAAAATGCCCTTCGCGTCCTTCTTTTTGATTCCGTTGGCGATAACTACCGCCAGCAGCACCGCCGCCGCGAAGCACGCGAACGCAATGCCGGTATTTTTTGTCAAAACGAGACATGATGCCGCGACCGCGCTGTGAACGATCCTGCCGAACCCCTTTCCCGCCAGCACCTCCGCGACAACGTAAAACGCCAGCAGCCCCATCAGCGTGTCGACCGAAATGACCGTAAACGCAGACAGCTTAAAGCAGAGAATTCCGCACAGAAGCGCCAGCACCGGAACGCCGACAAAAACTCTTCCGAGCCTCGCGCAGCCTTTTCTGGCGCAGCCCCTCATATACGCGGAGAGGACCGGCATTACAGCCGCGCACATCGCGAGATTCATCGGCACGTACGTCGCGCCCTCGTTGAGATTCTTTTCGAAGCACGTCCCGAGGAAGCAGATCGCGGTCGCGAACGGCGGATAGTCGCGGTAGAGCGCATTCGTCTCGCTGCCGAAGGGAAGCTGCCCGACCGTGAAAATGTTCCTGACCGCGAGCCCCCAGTGCGAAAATTCGTCGTTCAGCACGTAGACGCGGCCGTAGTTCAGCAGCACGCACGCAAACGCAATCGCCGCGAAAACCGCCAGCTCGGTCGTCAGAACGTATACCGCCGCCTTCCTGTCGCGAACGAGCACCACCGCGAGAACGGCCGCCGCCGCGACTCCCGAAGCCGCGAAAACGTACGGAACGAGCCGCGCGAGTCCGAGAACGAGGAGCGCGGAGGCGGTGAGCCCTGTGTAGCAAACAGCGGGAAGCAGGGTGTGCGCGATCCGCACATGCTCCGCCGCCGCCAGCGCCGCCGCGATCAGTATTATTACCGTAAAATAAGCGCAAATGCTCAGCATCGAGGCGGTCCCCTTTTTAATATGTCGCAAGCTTTCGTGAGTTGTTACCCTTACGGCGGAATTGTACTATATCGGCGGCACGATTTCAACCTTTGCATCCACAACTTATATGATTGCGGGGTTCGTATTTCCTCAAGCCGCCTTGTTTTGGTTTTCTCCGGCACGGAGGACGAACGTGTGCGGATACCCCTCATCAGATTTTTGCACTATTTCACTCTTTTTTTTCATATCGATATGATATACTTTAAATACAAGATAAACCTTTTGCCATTGAACGCCTCAATGGAATGATTACATTAGAAGGAGTTGACTTATTAATGAAACGATTGGTGCCTTTTATCCTGGTGACGGTTGCAATACTCATTACGGTCTTGCCGTCAAATCTGATTTCCGCCAACGCCTCGGGAGATATCCTGGAAAAAGATGAGGCGGTTGCCCTTATACAGACTGCTGTCGAATTAAGAACAAATATGGGCATGGGCTTTCAATGGTACGAGGGCGGCGCGTCCAAGGATTTCTTTTTGGACAATATAGATACGTCGGACAGAATACGTCCCGTAAATAAGCCGGAGCAGTACCCGTATCACTCCTTTTTCAAGGTAAAAGACGGTTACGACCCTGTAAGCGTAAAACAGTTGATAACCGATACGTTTACTGACAAAATTGCCGGGTCAATTATCGAGAACAGCAAAACCTTTTTCGATTTGTATTATCAGGAAAACGGTATTTGGTTTTACGGTTTTTACAGATCCGGTAATACATTCAGTTTCGAAGACGGAGACAGACCTTATACCTGGTTTGAACCCGCTGAAATTGACGGATTGAAGATTTTGGAGAACGCTGCGGGCCATGCGGTTGTTTCAGTTCCGGTTCACAGAAATTACAATCAATACTTTGACGGAAATCCGGAAAACGCCCGCGTAAATACCGAAGTCATATTTTATCTCGGCAACAGTTCAGGCAAATGGAAAATTGAAGGCGCAGACTTTTCCAACATGATTTTCAGAGCCGACAAGAACGTCCCTTCTGACGGAGAACTAACCGAATCCTTTGTGAGAGAAAGCATTATTGCGGCTGTTTGCGATCTGGATTCAATGATTAAACTCAACGCATACAACAGACTTTGCACATACGGTCGCGGCAACGAACTTGGCCAAAATAAAATATATACTTACCGTGAAAACACCACTACCGGTGCTGACGGCGGCACGGTTGTCGAGAGAACTGTATATTCCGATTTTTCATACAACATATTCGAGGGAAATCTGGCGGATATCGGCGTCTGGAAAAACTATGCAAACAACTTCTGCACGGAAGAGACAACTTCTCATATTCTTGATTTTTGCTACACCGACAGGCGCGTATTCATAAACGAAGGCAGATATTTGACCTTCATGAGCGGTCTCGACCCCGAAAAACTGTATTTCCTTTATCCTGAGGCAGTCGTGACATATGATATCATGACGGTAAGCGCTCAATACGGGCTAAAGAATGTCCCGGATGATAAGATTACAATTAAAACAACCGATGACACTCACGCGGAAGTAATCTACGAATTCAGACCCTTCGTGGTTATGGGATACGAGGTAAAAGAGTTGGATCCTTTAACGACGACGATTCAATATCTTAAAACAGAGAACGGATGGCGGATCAACAGCACGGAGTTTATAGACAAGCTGAATGAGACAATCATTTCTCACGCAAGGTTTGAGCTCAACAATCTCAATACTGTTGTCGAAAACCCGGTTGTCTCCGTCCCCGATACCGGAGATTCGGCTCCGGTTGTTTTTTCCTACATCACCGTTCTGTTGCTGGCAGCGGGACTGTTTATTTGTTCATTAAAATCCCGCGCGAAAGGTCGTAACAGCTGACGCTTTGGAAAAAGCCCTGTTGCGCGCAATATGCCTGTATTGCAAAAAACGGGCGGCCCGCTTTCTTGCTTGAGGCGGGCCGCCCTTTCCGTATTCCCTTTGGAATTATTCACGCAGCGCTTTTTGTCACTGCTTTAGAAGCATGTCCACAGGCGTGTATTCCTGCAGCGCCAGCTTGAAGTTGGCGTTCAGCGTCCGCAGCTCGTCGAGGAAGGCCTTGGTGTCCTTGGTGTCCTTCATTTTGATCGCGTACGTAAGCTCGGTCACCGTGCCGCCGCTGATGATTCTGACCGCGACAAGTCTGTGCGAATTCGTGTACTTGGCCAGCACCCCGTCGAAAAGACCTGCGTAGTCGATGCTCTCCGGCACAGCGATTTTGAGCGTTTTCTTGATGTTTTTGGTCTTTTCGGCTGTAAAGAGCGCGAAAAGGATTGCGACGACCACGCCGATAACCACGAAAATTAGCGCTCCGAGGTACATTTTGACGCCTGCCGCGAATCCGACCGCGACGCTGAAGAAAATGTAGACCAGGTCCCTCGGCCGTGTGAGCGTGCTTCTGTACCTGATGATCGCCAGAACGCCCGCGATGCTGAGCGCCCTCGAAATGCTCGTGCTCGTTATCGAGATCAGGAGCGCGACGGTCGCCGGCACAAAAAGAAGTACAAGCCCGAAATCCTTGTCGTAAACAAACTCGTCAGTCGTGAATTTGTGCGCAAAATAGACTATCACGCCCAAAACCACGGCAACGGCTATCGAGGCGCCCACCTGAAGCAGGTTGATTCCCGCGTTGACTTCAGTAAGTGAGGTCCAGAACTCTTGAAACATATTTGTATTCCCCTTTCTTGTCCGAAACGGTATTATTGTCAGGTATTTCCCCGTTATTGCCTGTTTTTCCGTTGCCTGCCGCGGGGCTGTTCCCGCCTGCCGCATGAATGTTCCCGCTTGCCGCGTCCGAAAGCATCACATTTTGCGGCGCGAAGTGAGAGCAGTATTTCGAAAACGTCTGATTCCTGTACCCGTACGTGCCGAGAATCTTCACGAGCCAGTAGGGAATGTCCTTCGACGTCTTGACTTCGAGAACCGCGACCTCTTCGGGAATTCTGCGCTCGCCGTACGTTCCGTGCGTGAGGTCGAGGTCGTCGCCGCGCGTTCTGATGTTGCAGTCGAACGTGATTCTGAGGTCCGGGTCGGCCGAGCAGAAGTACGGAATTCTGTCGTAGCTGACGCAGTTCACAAAGTGAAGCTCCTTCGACACAATGACGCGCCTGACCTCTTCCAAAATCTGCGGATTCGTGCTTTTAAACTGCCCCGCGTCAAAATCGTACCCTTTTGTGACACATTTGTCGCAAAAATCCATCGCGTCGGCAAGCCTCATTTTGATCCTGCGCTTGACGACAAGGCCGTCAATCTTCGACTTGACCTCGAGAAACGACTGCGAGTCCGGACCGTTGTGCGCGCCGTACACCCTCAGCCTGACCTTCTGGCGAAAATAGTCGTTGTTGATCGTCTCGTAGTAGCACTGGAGGCGGTCGTTGTCCATATACAGGCTGCTTATCGTATAAATTCCCGACGGCCCGACGTGCTCGTCCGGTTCGACGTATTCGAGAAGCTCACCGATCAAGCTGTCTATGTCCCGGTATGTCATCGGAAACTTGAACTCGTAACGGCTGAAATTGTCCTTGAACAAAAAGCACACCTCCTTGTCCGGCTCTGTCACATAGCCGCATTATACAAGGAATTCTTCGAATTATCAAGCGTTTGGGAATTTTGACCGTGTCAAGTTGTTGTTGGTAC
>DBXM01000046.1 GCA_002309655.1 Mageeibacillus sp. UBA1212 | reverse complement strand
GATACTAATTTTTCTTTATCTATAAAAACAGAATACCCTTTTTCGGTTAATTGCTTACCAAGCTGAACTGCGATATCTTGACCATCTGCCCGGCAATAGCTTATATAAAAATTGCAATTACTCATATTGAAACCTTCGTTTTTAAAGTTTTATACAAATCCTATGCTAACGGAGAATTCACATACCGAAAAATGGCTGTTCTGTCCTCCACTTTTGATCTTTTGCAGCACTGATTTTCAATCTTAAATCATCCGTTTCCGCTTAAATCCCCGTCGTTCTTAAACCACCCGTTCTTCCTGATCGTCGCCAGCGTCTCCGCCATCCATTCGTTGTAGTGGTCGTACTGCGGCATGCTCCACCAGTCGAGAAGCTCGTTAAGCCGCTCCCGGTCCGCGTCATAATCCGTGACCTTGTACTGTTCCGGGTCGCGGTTGACGGTGACGGAGTGTTTGCCGTTCGCGCGAAATTCCACGATGTAGATGCAGTGGCCGGTCCAGCTGCGGTGGGCGTGGAGCGTGTCGCCTTCCATGTACCAGAACCACTTGTCTTCCTGGGCTTTGGGGATGTTGCCGTGGCGGAGGGCGTCCATCTGGTCCGGCGTGAAGGTGCGTTCGAGAATGAAATTGCCGCGTTTTTCGGGCATTTCCGCCGCCTGCCAGTCGCTTTTTTCCGCGACCTTGAGATCCGGCGCGATTAAACGCAGCGACTTGCGGCCGTTCTCGAGAACGGTGTCGCTCAGGACGGCGAAAATGATCTTCAAATGGGTTTCGGGGTGTTCCCTGAGGAAGCCGGCGCAGGCGGAGACGGCTTCGTTCCAGGCCTGTTCCTGAGGGTAGCCGTAGATGCCGGAGGAGATGAGCGGGAAGCCGACGGATGAACAGCCGTTCTCGACCGCGCGAAGAAGAGCGTTTTTGTAGGCGCCTCTGAGTTTTTCGGGCTCGCCGTGGCTACCGTCAATCCAGCGCGGGCCGACGGCATGGATCACGAACTTCGCCTTGAGGTTGAAGCCGGGAGTGATGACCGCGTTGCCGGTGTCGCAGTGGCCGATGGCGTCGCAGGCCTCCTGCAGGCGTGAATGACCCGCCGCCCTGAAGATTGCGCCGCAGACTCCGCCGCCGGCCGCCAAGAATTCGTTGGCGGCGTTCACGATAGCGTCGGTCCCGAGGTCGGTAATGCTGGTTTTTCTGATTTCAATCGAGCTTTTCATTAGTTTACATCCCTTTATGTTCACGCAGGTGAACGCACATTTCATCGAGATACGCGACGGGCGCCCGCTCTTATATAACAAGCGGCCGCCCGGCTTCATTCATACTATACAAATCAAACGCCCTCGTACATAAAATCGTTCCACGGGAAGTTTTTCCACTCGTTCACGTGCAGGCGGTGCATTTCCTCGGTGAGGAGGAGCATCTTGCCGACCGCGGGGATTTCAGGCGTGAACTCGTAGAACTCGCCTTCGACGTAGAGGCCGAACTTCGAGGTGTCGGTGACGATCGGGAGCGAGAAAATCACCTCGTAGGTGAGGTCGAAGTGCCAGGGCTCGCCGAGCTTCGTGCCGTCGTAGTGGATGCCGGCGTGGTCGATCGTCATGATGCCTTCGCCGCACTCCTCGGTGGTTTGAAGGTGCTTCATGTAGTGGTCGGGCGGCATGTAGCCGAGCTTCATTTTGCACGAGTAGGAGTAACCGGGGTCGCGGCGGATGTCGCGGATCGTCTTGATGCGTTCCTGTTCGACCCACTTCGTGACGGTTTCGGGAATCACGCAGCCGTCGTCGAAGGGCACGAAGTCGTAGTAGTCGTTGACGGTGGCGCCGTTGCCGCACTCCTCGCATTTTATGTAGTTCTCGGTCGCGGTCATCCGGAGCTCTGCGCCGCACTTCGGGCAGACGTAGCACATGTCGCTGAGGCGCTTGCACATTCCGTGCTTGTGCTTCCATTTGATGCGCTGCTCTTTCTGCCAGAGGTAGTCGTCGAACCGGCAAGCGTCGTTGATCGCGGCGTCGATCTCTTCGGGGGTCATCGCGTCAAGCTGCTCGGGCGTGAAGAGGAGCGAAAGTTCGGCTTCAACGCGGCCGTAGCGTTCGTCGAGGCACATTTTTGTGCTGGTCAGGTAGCTACCTTTTATTTTCAGAAAATAGACCGGAATGCGGTAGTGCTTGATGAAGCGCGCGGTGCCGGGAACGACAGGCTGGTTGCAGCCGTAGATCGAGCTCATGCCCTCCGGCGAAAACGCGATGCAGCCGCCCTGCCTGATGATCGAGTTCATGCCGCGCATGCTGAGCATGTCGCTGGTGTAAATCTTTTTAGGGATGATGTTCATCATTTTGAACACCGTGTGCAGGTGCGAGCGGAAAAACTCGTTGTAGCCGGCGACGATGTTGATCGGCCTGGGGTATGCGGCCTGCATCACGAACGCGTGGTCGAGTCGCGAGAGGTGGTTCCAGATCAGGAAGCACGGGCCTTCGCAGTCGCTGATACTGTCTTTGACGGTGACGTGGGGCCGGTACTTTTTCGCGATGAAGCCCGACATCAGGAAGTGGTAGATCCAGTAGTAGAAACGGTTCGGGATCTTGTATTTGCGCTTCGCGAGCTGCATCTGGAGCGATTCTTTTTCTTTTTTCATTTAAAAACCTCTTTGTTTGCCGGCCGGCGGGCGCTTTCCTATGAATGCGGGCGGCGGGCGTTTCTTTCAGGAATGATTTTCAATGAGGGCGTGTCAAGCGTTTTCGTTTGCGTTCCGCTCAAGCGCGAGCTTTCTGATGGCCCGCACATAGGAGTCGTCGCAGCCGCAGCAGCCGCCGATGTAGGTGACGAAGTCAAGCGCTGGCTCGATTTCCTTCGCGAACTGCTCCGGAGTATAGGCGACCTCCGTTTTGCCGTCTGAACCTGTGATCGGGAGGCCGGCGTTGGGCTTGAACAGAAGCGGAAGGTTCGTTTTTTCCGAAAACTCGCGGATAATCGGGACGGCGGCAACCGGCCCGAGCGAGCAGTTCATGCCGATGGCGGAAATTCCGAGCGGCTCGAGGGTGTCGATAACGTCCTGAACCGAGTTCCCGAACATCGTCTTGCCGACCTTCTCGAACGTCATCGCGCAGAACACGGGCAGACCGGTCTTCACGGCCTCCTCCGCCGCGATGCGCATCATTTCCAGGTCGATGAAGGTCTGGAGCAGAATCAAATCCGCCCCCGCGCCGACACCCGCTTCGATCATTTCGCGGTAGATCTCCCTGCACTCGTCCTCTTCAAGGTCGCCGTAGGGCTCAAGAAGCATCGTCAGCGGGCCGCAGGAGAGACATGTTTTGACGCCGGTGCCTTCCGCCGCTTTTTTGGTGATTGCGACGCCTTTGGAGACGACTTCGACCGGGTCGAGCTTGGAAGCTCTTTCGACCGCCGGCCTGTTCGCGCCGAACGTGTTGGCAAGAACGATTTCCGCCCCCGCGTCGATATATCTTTTCGTGAGCTCCTCGACGAACTCCGGATGCTCGACGTTGTAGCGCCACACAGGCATCCTCGCCACGCCGTGCGCGTCCGCAATCGCCCAGAGCGACGTTCCTATCGCGCCGTCAAGAAAAACAAGCTTGTTCATATTTTACCTCCTGTCTGGAATGCCGGGAATTCAAACCGCGCCGGCCTGTTTCAGTTTTTTGTAGATCGCCTCCGCCATCCTGTAGAAGCCGAGGTCGTTCGGGTGTGTGCCGTCAACCGTGCAGTTCTCGCGGTCGCGCTTCCCGAAAAGCGCCTTGCCTTCGACTAGCCACACGTTCCGGTCGCCGCGTTTCTTCGCGTTCCTGTAAGTGCGCCTGATTACTTCGAGCCGCGCGGGTGCGGAAGCGTCGGTGTCCCAGTCCGGATTCGCCACGAAAATGACCGGTGTGAACGGCTGTTTTTCCCTGAAAATACGGAAAAACCGTTCGTGCGTCGCCGCCAGGTGCTCCGCGTTGGGCGCGTTGTAGTCGTAGTCCATCACGAACGCCGACGCGTCAATTCCGGCGATATACTCTGCCGCGGCCGTTTCGCCCACCGCCGAACCGGAAAAGCCTAAGTTTATAAAATCGGTGTTGCTCCACTTCGAAATGTACGCCTGGTACGCGTTGTCGGCCCGCGTTGAGCATCCCCCCTGGGTGATGGACGAACCGTAATATACAATGGGCGGCTTGCCGGCATAGGCGAGGCCTCGGCCAGTTCTCGCGTTTTCGGGAATGCCAATCGTCAGTGAACGGATGTCGTTGTAGGTCGGCAGCCACAGAATGTAATTCCGCATTTTGCCGCCGGGAACGTACTTCTCGACCGAGTAGCCGTGCGCGTCGCACGACTCGCACACGTTGGCGTAGTGACCGGGAATGAACGTCGCGGCGTGCTTTTCGGAAAGTCCGCCGGCCGGCGTCAGCTCTTCCTCGAGCAGAACAAGGCCGCTGCTGCCGGTTCCCGCCATGTGGTTGAACACATTGAACCCGTCAAATGTGACCGTGACCGAAATTCTGTCCGCGTCTGTCGAAAATCTGACCCTGCCTCCCGCGGTGCACCTGTTAAGACCTTCGACCGCCTCGCTGACCGCTTTCGCCGCCTCCGCGGGCATCCTCAGGAAGCGCCCTTCGCGTTCGTCGTAAAACACCCCGTAAAGCTCAAAACAGCCGTCCGGGTCCGGAATCCTCGTGAACTTCTGCCCCGGAGTCAGAACATACCCCTCCGGTTTGGAACCGCCGTCAACGTCTTTGTTACTCATCTTTCACGGATCCTCCCGCGCGTCAAAAATCATTTTCCGGGAATGCCGGAAATGCCTCAAGCATGCTGGAATGATACCACTTTTCGCCCTTCTTTGCAAGCAAGGACTTTACGCGTGTTGCCCAAGGTTTCATTATGAAGCAAGCGCCTGAATTTCCCTAAAATCCGGGAAATTCAGGCGCTTTTCACTGCGGCCGGCTCACTTTTATAATCGCGGCGCCGGCCGCCCCTTAATTAATTAATCTAAGGAAGCGCTAAGTTAATAGCTATTTTTGCGGGCGCGACCCCGAAGCTGTACAAGTGTACTGCGAGAGGGGAGCTCGCGCAAAGCAAGCGGCAGTAAATCTGTCGTAAGACACCTTATACTTTACGATGTCGGTAAAAACCAATGATCTATACTCGGATACGTATTTGTGTAGCCAATCGGTATTTCGCCGCTTGCGTAAAGAGCATTAAATCAGCGCTTCCTAGAAAACTAGCCTCTCATGGCCTGCTCCAGCATGTCGCCCAGGCGCACCCTGACGGCGTGGATATAGTCGTCGTCGTTCGTGTAGGTCACGACGCTGGTGGTGATCTTCGAGATCAGGTTCTGGACCGCCTCGGTGCCGAGCTTCTTCTCGAGCATGCAGAGCATCTGGTAGTCTTCGATTCCGTCGCGGACGCCCTCAAGTCTTATCGAGGAAACCGGCTCGAAAATCCTGAACTTGTAGCCGCTGTAGATCAGGTTGCCGTCGCCCTGTGCGGGACCGGGCCAGTTGGTCGTGTTGTCCCAGTAGTTGACCTTCCAGACGTTGACGCCCCAGTAGAGGAGACCGGTCACGCCGAGCTGCTTCATCTGCCAGAGGGAGACGATCGTCTCGGTGCCGTCGGAAAGGATCTGCCAGTTCACGTAGGGCTGGGTCGGGTTGATACAGATGTACGTCCAGAGCTCGTCGCCCTTCGCGACTTCCGCGTTGACCCTGTCCACGTACGTTCCGTAAATGAGGTCGTGCTCAGGAGTCTGCAGCGTCGAGGAACCCTTCACGAACGTCAGCTCGCGGGGCGTGAACGCGTCAAGCTTCGGGCAGTAAATATTCGTGTACTTCATCACGAATCCGACCGAGTCGTACGCAGCGGCCTGTCTGTTCGAAACGACCGTGCCGTCTTCCTTGATCCAGAGGTTTCTCTCAAGCGGGATGACCATTCTGTAGTCGGGATCCGTCGCGGCGGCCTGCTCCGCCCTGCTCTTCAGCGACACAAAGTGCGCGGTCTCTCTCGGTTCGTCGGCCTCGCCCGGGTAGTAAATTATCTTCCAGAGCCACGCCGGTTTTTCCGTATAGCCGTCGTTCTTGAGGTCCGTCCACACGCTGTATTCGTAGTTGCCCCATCTGGCAGCGGTGACGCGCGGGTTCAGCATGCACTGGATTCCGCGGCCGGAAGTGATGCCGGAAGGAATGTCGGTAACGCTGATGCGGTATCTGAGGAAGAAGTCGTAGCAATTGACGTCGAGATAGTTGAGCTGAGCGTACTGTTCGTCGCTCTCGTACTGCGCTCTGTCGGATGAATACGAGTTGCCCAGGTAGTTGTACCATACCGCGAACGCAGTTCTCATTTCAGTCTCTTCGGAAAGTGCGAAGTCCCAGACCTTGACCGCCACCGCGGCGCGTTTGATTTCCTGGTTCGTTGCGTTGTTGAAGACGTGAATCACGGAGTTGTACGTTCCCGCCTTGGTGGTCGCCTTCGTGGTGAGCTGGATAAGGAAGCCCTGCGAAGTGTTCGCCTTGATGTCGATCGGGCCGGTGAGCGGAGGCACGGCGTCCGGGTAGAGCAGCGTGTTGATCTTGTGGTAGTACTCGAAGAGAACCACAAAGTCAACGGTTTCGCCGGAGGAGTTCGTGAACGGATCGACTTCGATGCGCACGGTCACGTCGCTCTTGGGCGAGAGGAAGAACTGCGCGTTTTCGGACTCGTTCTTGGCCATTTTGACCGTGTAACCCGTGCGGCCGCTGGATTTCGTTATAGACTGCTTGAGCTTTTCTGTCGACTGTTCGAACCAGAGGCTGAGCGTGCTGTCCTCGTTCGGCGCCGTCAGAACGGTATTCGCCAGCGGATCGTTGTCGGTAATGCTCGTGTCGATGTTGAGAACGTACTGATCGAGGCCGGCGGCTGAAAGCGCGCTGTTGCGGTCAGGGTAGATCTCGATCTTTTTGACGACCATTTTGGCGCCGTTCTGCGAGCCGACGGAAGTCCAGTCGATTCTGAATTTGGTGAGATTGGTCTGCCTTACAAGCGTCGTGGCGGTCATCTCGACAATGATCGGATGCCAGGCACCGTCAATATTGTAGGAGCACGTGCCGGAGTCGCCCGCCTTCGGGGTCTGCGTGAACACCTCGAAGGAGCCGTCGCATTTTTCGTTGCCCTTGGCCCAGAAAACAATGTACGCGGCAGCAGAACCCGCAAGGGTGTTCTTGCCGGTGATCTGCGAGTACTTCGTCACGTTGAAATCGACGTGCGGGTCGCCGGAGCCGCCGGTGAACGACAGTTCGATGCCCTCGTCGGTCAGCGTCACCTTCGTCTGGTTGGTGTTCGAGAACGCCTTCACGGTGTCGCTGTCCCAGGAGCCGAAAACGTTGAGCGCCTCGTTGTATTCCGGCTTGGGAGTCGGCGTGGGCGTCGCTTCGGGCGTAGGCGTGGCGGTCGGAGCCTGAGCCGTGGGCGTGGGAGTCACGTTTCCGGTCGCGGTTTCGGTCGGCTTTTCGGTGTTGCCGGCTGTCGCGGTCGGTCCCTCGGTTGCCGGCGCGCTCTCGGTTGCGGGCGCCTCTCCGGTAGCCGTCTCCGTTGCGCCTTCGGTGCCTGTCGGCTCTTCGGTCTCCGTTCCAGGTTCGGGCGTAGGCGTCAGCGAAGGCTCCCCGGTCATGCCGGGTTCCTCGCTGCCTGTTTCGGAAGGCCCGGGCGTAGGCGTCGCGTCAGGAATTTCCGTTTTCTGCGAAGCCGTCTCCTCAGGGTTTTCGGTCGGGTCCTGCGCCGCGGCAGTCTCTTCGGGCGGCGTAGTTTCTCCGCCGTTGTCCGTAGCCGCTTCGGTCTCTGCAGGCTTTTCGGTCGGCACCGGGTTCACGGTCGGCTTTTTGCACCCCGCGAGCACCGCTGTGACAATCAGCGCGAACGCGATCAATGCGGCAATGATTCTGATTCGTTTTGTTCTCATTTTTATCCTCCCCTGGATTTAAAGGAAGTGTTTTCCAAACAACTTTTCCGGGAAATCACGATGTTTCCCGAACTGATCTCAGCAATATTATACACTCGAAAATACGATTTGCAAAGGGTTTCCTGCGGGCATACGCAATAACTGCGCGCGTTATAAAGGGTTATAAAGCGTTACAAGGCATTGTAAGGCGTTACTGCTCCTCTTCCGCGCTCATTCTTTCGAAATCAAAGAACGACATCACGTCGTCCTCCGGCAGCCCCGCGAGCACACCGTTCGAGCGCAGAACGTCGATGACCGATTTGTTAAGTTTGGCGCGGGTCTGGAGGTCGCTGATGCTGCTGTAGGGCGTTCCCTCTTTCCCGCACTTTTCGAGCGCCTCGCCGGCGGCGGTACCGATTCCCGACAGCGCGCAGAACGGCGGCCGCAGCTTCCCATCCTCGGGCACGAACCTCGTCGCCTCCGACTTGTACAGATCCACCGGCAGGAATTCGATGTGCCTCGAGTACATCTCCATCAGCTGGTCGTAAATCGTGAGCTGGTCGTCTTCCTTGTCGGAAATCTTGTGCCCGGGCCGCTTGATCTCGCACATCGCGCGGTACGCCCTGTCGATGCCGAAGAGCATGTTCGCGCCGTCGAAATCGCCTACTTTTAGTGTAAATCTGGTTGCGTAGTACGCGAGCGGCTCGTAGAGCTTGAACCACGCCATGCGGACCGACAGAAGCACGTACGCGACGGCGTGGGCGCGCGGGAACATGTACTGTATCTTCTCGCACGACTCGAGGTACCAGTCGGGAACGTTGTGCGCCTTCATTTCCGCCTTCCATTTCGGCCAGTCGGGGGCCTTGCCCTTGGCGACGTTGCCCTTTCTGACGCACTCCATGACGTCGAACGCGAGCTTCTTTTCGCACCCCATCTTGATGAGGTAGAGCATGATATCGTCGCGGCAGCAGATGCACTCGGAGAGCGTGGCGATGTGCTTTTCGATGAGCTCCGACGCGTTGCCCTGCCAGACGTTCGTGCCGTGGGACAGGCCTGAAATTCTGACGAGTTCCGAAACCGTGTGGGGCTGCGTGGCCTTCAGGAGACCGATCGCGAACTGGGTGCCGAACTCGGGAATACCGAGGCTGCCCGTTTCAATGGTGATCGGAAGGATCGAGTCGTCCAGGCCGAGCTCTTTGGGCGACGTGAACAGCGAGATCACGCGCGGGTCGGAAATGTTGACCGAGTCGGCTTTTATGCCCGTGAACGTCTCCAGAAGCTTCACGATCTCGGGGCCGTCGTGGCCGAGAATGTCGAGCTTCAGGATGTTGTCGTGCAGGAAGTGGTAGTCGAAGTGGGTCGTAATCTTGTCGGAGTCGGCGTCGTCGGCGGGGTGCTGGATCGGCGTGAAGTCGAAAATCTCCATGTCCTGCGGAACGACCATGATGCCTCCCGGGTGCTGGCCGGTGGTGCGCTTCACGCCCTCAAAACCTGACGCGAGGCGCTCGATTTCGGCCTCGGTGGCCATCTTTCCGGTCTCTTCGAGGTACTTGAGCACGTACCCGCGGGCGGTCTTCTCCGCGAGACCCGAGATCGTTCCCGCCCTGAAAACGTAGTCCGCGCCGAACATGACCTCGCAGTATTTGTGGGCGCTGGCCTGGTCCTCCGACGCGAAATTCAGGTCGATGTCAGGCACCTTGTCGCCCTCAAACCCGAGGAACGTCTCAAAAGGAATGTCAAAGCCGTCTTTAATAAGCGGCGTTCCGCACTCAGGGCATTCCTTGTCGGGCATGTCGCAGCCCGCTTCGTACTCCTGGTTGAAGAAAAACTCCTGATACTTGCACTTCGGGCAGCGGTAGTGGGGCGGGAGCGCGTTCACCTCGGTAATGCCTGCCATATAAGCGGCCAGCGACGAACCGACCGAGCCTCTCGAGCCCACCGTGTAGCCGTTCTCGGCGGAGTGCGCGACAAGCTTCTGAGCCGCCATGTACATCACCGAATAGTGGTGCGAAATGATTGCGTGAAGTTCACGCTCGAGCCTCGCCGCAATGTGGTCGGGAACCGGGTCGCCGTAGAGCTCGCGCACCCTCTTCTCGCATATCTCTTTAAAAGTCTCGTCCGACCCCTCAATCTTGGGCGGGAAGTTGCCCTTCGGAACAGGCCTGATGACCTCGATCATGTCCGCGATCTTGTTCGTGTTTTCGACGACAACCTCGTACGCCCTGTCGCCCAGGAAGCGGAACTCGTCCAGCATCTCCTCAGTCGTCCTCAGGAAGAGCGGCGGCTGGTCGGCGGCGTCCTTGAACCCCAGCGCGGTCTGCATTACACACCTGTAGATCGCGTCCTCCGGGTCGAGAAAATGAACGTCGCACGTCGCGACGCACGGCTTCCCGAGCGCGTCCGCCAGCTCAAGAATCTTCCTGTTGCACTGTTCGAGCATGTGCACCGAGTCGGCCTTCCCCTCCCTGATGAGGTACTCGTTGTTGCCTGTCGGCTGCATCTCGAGGTAGTCGTAGAACGACGCCTTCTTAAGAAGTTCATCCTCCGGCTCGTTTTCGAGAATCGCGCGGAAGATCTCACCCTCGGAGCACGCGCTGCCCACGATAAGCCCTTCGCGGAACGCCTCGAGCTCGAACCTCGGAATGCGCGGTTTCTTGTAAAAATAGTCCAAATTCGACTTCGAGATCAGCTTGTAGAGGTTTTTGAGGCCAACGAGGTTTTTGACGAGAATGATGCAGTGCCAGGAAGGGGTTAGCCGCGCCTCCTCCTTCGTCTGTTTGCCCTGCTGGTCGGTCAGGTACGCCTCGATACCGTAGATGATCTTGAGCTTGTCGCCTTCGTCGTGGTTCGCTTTGAAAATATCCGGGTACGCCTGCACGATGCCGTGGTCCGTGACCGCGACCGCGGTGTGCCCCCATTCGTTGAGCCGCTTGATAAGCGCCTTCGGCCTGGTGAGAGCGTCCTGCGCGCTGAGGCAGGTGTGGAGGTGAAGTTCGACCCGCTTCGTTTCCGCCTTGTCTTCGCGCTTCGGCGGCGTGTATTCGGCGGCGTTCCTGATGAAAAGGGTCAGTTCCTTCGAGTATTTGTCGTAGTTGACCTCGCCGTAGAGGGTGACCCACCTGTCCACCGCGAATTTTTTAGACACGTAAGGAAGGTCCTCCGGGTCAAAGAAGAACTTGCACGTGATCGAATATGTGTTGTCCGTGACGCTCACGAGCGCGATATACGAGCCGCTCGGAATCTGCTTCGCCTCGAATTTGAAGATGCGCCCGCGCACGGCAATGTAGCCGACGTTCGGGTTGACCGTCTCCATTTTGACCGGTTCGTCAAGAATCTCGCCGCCGATCAGAATCACGTTCCCGCGGCTGTCCTTGCGCGGCTCTTCGCCATCCTGCGGGGTCAGAGTTCTCTTCCGCCTGGAGCCGCCCTTCCCCATGTAGGTGTCGCCGCCCCTCGCGCCGCCGTAGCCCGCGTACGCGTAGCCCTGCCCGCTTTTTTTATTTCTGCGGTTCTTCTCGGTGCGGTTCTTCTTGATTGTCGCGTTGATCTCTTTTTCGTACTGTTCCTCGTCGATTGCGGGGCCGACCGCTTCCTCAGGCTCATTGGCAGCCCGTTTTGCCGTGTCGGCGTCCTTCTTTTTGATGCCGAGGAAGAACGGTACAGATTCGCCGAACGTGTCCGCAAGAAAGTCGCGCAGCACCTCCTGAATTTTGCCAGCCGCCAGAATCGAGTGCGAGACCTTGTCCGTGTACACGTAAAAACCGTCGAATGTGATCTTGCGGCGCGTGTTTGCGGACGAGAGAACCGCCTGCGCACCCGGGTTGTTCACCGAGAGAAAGCTCAGAATATGCTTCCAGAGCCTGGCCTTAAGTTCGGGCGACGCAACTGTCTCCTGGTAAGTGACGCCCCACCTGAGTCTGATAAGGACCGCGCAGCTGCCTGCGCCGGCTTCCTTTCTGAACGCCTCGAGCGCCTCTGTATACAGAATGTTCTCCTCAGAGTACATCTCGACCGAGAAGGCGTTTTTGCTTCTGTCGGCCGTTATTCGTTTAATAATATATCTGTCTGCCATTTGTACTATCCTATGCTGAATAAAACGGAAATTAAATAATTTGCGGTAAAAGTGAACGCGAGGGAATCAAAAGGGGAACCGGAAAATCCCGTCCTTCACTGTGCCTTTTTGTATCTGATTGCAAATAGTGCAACAGTCAATATTACTGCAATAATAACGATAATAATACTGAGTATAACAACCGGGAAATTTCGGTTAGCGTTTGTTTTATTAGCAATCAAGTATTTGTCAATGCCGAAAACAGATTTAATGTCTGAAGGGCCGTCCTCTGTCGCCTTTTTGGTATTTCCATTTTCGTCAACAGTCTGCTTAGAAAACAGCCATTCATAATACTCTGCAGCAAATGAACGAAAAGCAGCTAACGGAAACAAGTACACATCATCAGATTCGGCAGTCTCTTTAAACAGGACATAATCACCAATATCAGTGACGTAATAAATTAGAATTGCTCCATAAGACGCCTCTTCACTTAAGCAAACAATATTTGAGATTCTAAATTCTTGTTTAATCTGAGATTTTAGAAGCTTATTTTCCTCTATTTCTGAAGCAAAAAAAATGTTCCCCTTTCTGTTGCCAATTGCCTCATACTGCCCGTCTTCATACCGGAAAGTAACAACGCCTTCCTCTTTTGGATTATCACCATAGTATGCAAAGAGGCTCTCGATTGCGCATTCCTTCGAATCAAGTGATATCAATTCCTCGAGCGTTTTCCCCTGCCCAATCCAATAAACAAATGTTCCGTTATAGTAATGAAGGATATGTTGAATATCCGGCTCAGCACTAATTAACTCGTCCAAACTATCAGGATACATAAAAGCGTTAATATCAGAAGAGTTCGCTGAAGACTCAATTACAATACTCGTTATAAATAGCGCGATGCAACAAATCATTACACTCAATTTTTTCATTATAACCACCAATTCTCTCAATCTTGATCAAAGTAATAGGGTATTGTTATACTGCTATAATAACGTATTCCGCGTTTTCGGGATCGTCCGGCTCGTAAAGAGGCCCTTTATTCTCAAGGCATTCCAGGATTACATCAGCAACTCGGAATCGACGTCAAAAATGGTCGAAAGTTCTTCAACGTTACTGTACGCGGGCAGTCTGCTGCCGGTTTCCCACTTGCAAACCAATGCGCGCGATACGTTAAGTCTCTCTGCAAGTTCATCCTGCGTCAAGCCTTTATCGATCCTGAGATTTTTGATTTTTTCGCCGACGTCTAATCTCATACAATGCCTCCGTCAAGTAATATACAGGGCAAATTCGCCGGAATAAAGTGACAAATTGTCCCTTTTTCGTTTTTTTCGATTTTTCCGGAAAAAACATAGGCGATCTGCAACAGCGCGCAAAAAACGTAAGCCTAAGAAACAGATGATTTGAATCGTAAGAGAACAAGAAAAACAGCCCCGGGACTCTAATCTCGAGGCCGCTTAGTGGTGCGCGGCCGCCGGCTTGAACCTCTATGAGAGAACTCTCACACGGACCTG
>DBXM01000018.1:28231-122726 GCA_002309655.1 Mageeibacillus sp. UBA1212 | reverse complement strand
TCTCCGTAGAAACTTGACACGATCATCGTAAAGTTTTCACTTGAAACGCAGCCTGAGAAGTGGTATACTCCCGTTGCCGCCGCGGGATTTCATGAACGCGGGGATTCGTGAATGCGCGAAGCCGGATCGTTGGCGGCAAAACGGAGGTTTTGGTTTTTATGGGAAGTTCAACATACGTTTCATACAACAAGCTCTGGAAGCTTCTTATCGACCGCAACTGGAAAAAGAAGGACCTGATGCGCGAGACGAGTCTCAGTTCTGCCGTGATCGCGAAGATGGGCAAGAACATGCCGGTGCACCTTGACACGCTCGTCAAGATCTGCAAGGCGCTCAGCTGCGACCTTTCCGACATCGTCGACGTGAAGATCAGTTCGGACCCGGCGCCTGCGAGCGGCGGAAATATCGGAAATAAAGACAGCGAAAGCGGAAAGGAAGCGTAAGCCATGGTTGTTACAGTAGTCGCGGACGTTCTCGGCTCCGAAAACAACGGAACGACGGTCGCCTGCATGAATCTTATCCGCTTCCTGAAGGCGCGCGGGGACACGGTTCGCGTGGTCTGCTGCGACGAAGAAAGGCGCGGCGAAGAAGGTTATTATATAGTAAAGAAGCTCTCCCTCGGGCCGGCGCTCAACGCGGTCATTCGCAAAAACTGTGTTTCGATCGCGATTCCCGACAAAAAAGTGATTTCCGAGGCGCTCGAAGGGTGCGACGCCGTTCACATTATGACACCGTTCATGCTCGCGCGCGCGGCTTTGCGCGAGGCGGTGAAGCGGAACATTCCGGTGACGGCAGGTTTTCACTGCCAGGCGGAGAATCTCACGAGCCACCTTATGCTCATGAACAGCAAGCTCGCGAACAAACTCGTATATAAAAACTTTTACAACGGCTTCTATAAATACGTCGATGCGGTGCACTACCCCACTCAGTTCATTCGCGACGATTTCGAAAAGTCGGTAGGGCACAAAACGAACGGGTACGTGATCTCCAACGGCGTGAATGAAATTTTCGAGAAAAAGCCCGCGGAGAAGCCCCCGGAGCTCGAAGGCAAGTTTGTGATTCTTTTTATAGGCAGGTACGCGCGCGAAAAGTCCCACAAAGTGCTTGTCAAAGCCGTCGCAAAAAGCAAATACCGCGACAACATCAGGCTCATTTTCGCGGGAAGCGGTCCTCGGAAACGCGAGATCGACGCCTGCGTTAAAAAGGCGGGAATCACGCCGCCGGTTATGGAGTTCTTCACCCGGGAACGCCTGCTCGAGGCGATCAATTATTCCGACCTGTACTGCCACCCCGCCGAGATCGAGCTCGAGGGGATCGCGTGTCTTGAAGCAATCAGCTGCGGCCTCGTGCCTGTCGTTTCCGACTCGCCGCGCTGCGCGACGAAGTACTTTGCGCCTGACGAAAAATGCATTTTCAAGTGCAACGACAGCGCGGACCTGGCGCGGAAGATCGACTTCTGGATCGAAAATCCTGCCCTGCGCGAAGAGTATTCGGCGCGCTGCCTCGCTTCGGGCGTCTCCGTGAAGCAGTCCGTGTGCATGGAGGCGATGCGGAAAATGATCACCGAGACCGCGGAGGCAAAAAAGCGCCGGCTCAGCCGCGAGGCGGGAAGGTACACCCTTCAGTCCGCCGCGGAACGTTCGGCTGCGCTGTCAGAGGCCGCCGACCTGCGCGAGAACAGCCTGAACGGGGTTTTCGCTTCATCCGACGATTCCGAGTATGAAAAGAGTTCTCTATTACAGTGACCCGCTGAACGACGACTTCGCGAGCAACGAAATATCCACGAAAAAGCTCGGGAAGGACTTTGTCTACGTCCGCACGAATCCTTTCTGGCGCGCGTGCGCGTTCCTGGTCTACCACGGTTTTGCGCGGCCGGTGACGTTCCTGTGGCTGAAGCTCAAGTTCGCCCACCGCATAAAGGGGCGGGAATTGCTCAGGCCCTTCAGGAAGACCGGGTATTTCATTTTCGCGAACCACACCAACGGCGACCTGGACGCGTTCGTACCCTCGCGGCTGGCGGCGCCGAAAAAAGCCTACATCGTCTGCAGCCCGGACGCCACTTCCATTAAAGGAATCAAGGGGCTGGTGCAGATGCTGGGTGGCATTCCGGTGTTCACGGGCGCTCACGGCAGCAGGAATTTCAGGGAGGCGGTCCTCCGGCGCATCGCCGAGAACAAGGCCGTCGCAATCTATCCCGAAGCCCACATCTGGCCTTACTACACGAAAATCCGGCCGTTCAGGGACGTCTCCATGCTCTACCCCTGCGAGGCGGCGGCGCCCTGCTTCGCGGTCACGAACGTCTACCTCAAGCGGAAAATTCCCTTTTTCGGACGCCCGAAGGTGCTCAGCGTCGTCAAGGGGCCGTTCTACCCCGACGCGACCCTCCCCCTTAAAGAAGCCCGCAAAAAGCTCCGCGACGAGCTCTACGAAGCAATGAAAGAAACGGCCGCGGAATACGAGCAGGTCGAATACGTGAAATACGTTTACGCGCCGGAAAACGAATAAACAGACTTTCTCTCATATACAAAAACGCACCGCTTCCATCACCCCCGCAAATCACGAAGGCAACCGGACACGGTGCGTTTTTATTGTTCCTGTCTCACGCCTCGCGCCCGAAGCGCAAGGACGGAGGCAGGATAAAATCAGTTAACAGTCGGCCGTCGTAAATCAGTTCTCTTTCTTTCTGAGAACGAGCGCGACGCCCGCGAGTGCGCAGATAACCGCGACGCTGCCGCCGACGAAGTTTCCGCAGCCCTTCTTTTTCTCGGGAGCCTGGGTGGCTACCGGCTGCTCAGCGGTGGGCTCCTCAACGGGATCCTCGGTGGGATCGTTCGCCGGTTCGGGAGTTGCCGCCGGTTCGGGAGTGTCGGCCGGAGCCGGAGTGTCTGTCGGCGGAGGCGGATCGCCGGGCGCGATATAGTAGAACTGCATATTCGCGTTGATCTCGTCCTGGTTGATGTAGGCGTAGCAGAACTCGCCGTCATCGCCCCGGAGCTTCGCGACCGCTTTGATATCGTGCTCGATGCCGTCCTGAAGACCTGTAACGTCAACCTCGATCTCGAATCTCTGCGCATATTCACCGCCGACGGTTTTAACGATGTCCGGGGTCACTGTGAAGCAGTTGTCAACCATGACAGGGTCATTGTCGTCGATCTGATAGCCGAGTTCGACCATCGGTAAAGCGTAGCCTGCCCAGCCGCGGAACGTGAAGCTCGTATATTCGGCCTCGTGGCCGTCAATGACTCTTCCGTAGGCTTCAAGCTTCGCGCTCGCCCCGCCGTCAACGTTCTCCATGATGATGTTGTCGAGCTGGACTCTGTTCACGAAGAACGTGTCGAAGCTCATGCCGACGCCGCCGACCTTCTCATCAAAAAAGTCGAGTATCTCGACGCCGGAATCTGTGTGCTCTTCGCCCTTTTCAACGTCGCGCATAATGAGCACTTCGTTGTCGTTGATGCCGAGTCCTTTGACAGACCAGTCTGTGGGCTTGGTGGGCAGGGTCGTAAAGCCCTGGTTGCCCTTGATCACCGCGAAGAATCCGCACTTGAGCGTCTTGCCGAAACCGAAGCTCTCCGCGCCGTTGATCGTGAACAGGTCGGTGGGCAGCTGCACCTCGTAAACGAGATCATCGCCTTCGGTATTGAGCTGCGCCTCCATAATGAGGTCGGTAATATCCGCGCCCGCTGCGCTGTCGTCGTCAAGAAGTAAGGTCGCCCAGTTGTGCTGGAGAATCCGCACGCCGTCGGTCCTAAGAACGAAGGACAGGAACAGACCCGGTTTGTCGTCGGGAATGTTGCCGGGGTTGACGTTTAGCTGGTAGGTGTCTCCTTCCGTGAAGGTGGCCTTCGGCGTCACGATGCCTATGTAGAGGCGCGAGTCGAGAAGCTGATCCGGCGACGTGTCGATGTACATCGTCGCGCTCGTCTCGAGAGTGCTGTCCGTCCATGTCTGAACGTTGTCGGGCTTCATTTCCATCGCCGTGATGTACTCATTTTCGGCAATGACGCCGTCGACGACGTGGCCAATCTCGGCAAAGCTGCTGACCGTGAACAACGCGAAAACCATCGCCGCGGCAATCGCCAATGCAATTATTTTTTTCATAATTTCCTCCGGGTAGATTAGTCGGATTATTCATCTTTCGGTGTTTTTATTATACCACTTCTCCCGCGTTTTACAAGGTACTAAAAATGGGGTAAAAATGCTTCTCTGCATGCAAAAACCCGCGCAAGCAAAAAGCCCTTTCCCGGTCAAAAACAATAACCGGAGGCCGCCTGCGCGGGTCTTTTATCGCCTCAAACCGTTACGCGTCTGTCGCGGAAATTCCGCTGCGAAGCAGTACACGTCTGAAGCTTTTGATTATTCAGTTTAGCGTTTTAACGATTAGTTCTCTTTCTTTCTGAGAACGAGCGCGACGCCTGCGAGTGCGCAGAGAGCAGCGACACCGCCGCCAACGAAGTTGCCGCAGCCCTTCTTCCCGGCGGGCTTTTCGGTCTCGGTGGCAGGAGCCTGAGTGGGTTCCTCAACGGGAGCCTGGGTGGGCTCTTCCACCTGCTCGGGAGTTGCCGTCGGCTCGGGAGTGTCGGTCGGAACAGGAGTGTCGGTCGGTGGAGGCGGATCGCCCGGTGCGATGTAGTAGAACTGCATGTTCGCGTTGACTTCGTCCTGGTTCATGTAAGCGTAGTAAGGCTCGCCGTCCTCGCCCTGGATCTTCGCAACCGCTCTGATCTCGTGCTCGATGCCGTCCTGGAGACCGGTAACGTCGACTTCGACTTCAATTCTCTGAGCGTATTCGCCGCCGGCGCCTTTAACGGGCTGCTCGGTTGCCTTGAAGCAGTTGTCAACCATGATAGGATCGTTTTCGTCGATCTGGTAGCCGACTTCGACCATCGGATCAAGGAAGCCGACCCAGCCGCGGAACGTGAAGCTCGTGTACTCGGCCTCGTGACCGTCGATGGTTCTGTCGTACTCTTCAAGCTTTGCGCTTGCGCCGCCGTCAACGTTATTCATAATGATGTTGTCGAGCTGGACTCTGTTTACGAAGAAGGTATCGAAGCTCATTCCAACGCCTTCTGCGTCGGAGAAGTCGAGGATCTCAACGCCGGAAACGGTGTGCTCTTCGCCCTTTTCAACGTCGCGCATAATAACGACTTCGTTGTCGTTGAGTCCGAGGGCTTTAACGGACCAGTCGGAGCCGGGTTTGGTGGGCAGAGTCGTGTAGCCCTGGTTGCCCTTGATTACCGCGAAGAATCCGCACTTGAGAGTCTTGCCGAATCTGAAGCTCTCCTCTCCGTTGAGAGTGAAGAGATCGGTGGGCAGCTGCACCTCGAAAACGATGTTGTCGCCCGAGGTGTCGAGAGCCTTCTCCATAATGAGGTCGGTAATGTCCGCGCCGGCAGCGCTGTCGTCGTCAAGAAGCAGCGTCGCCCAGTTGTGCTGGAGAATCTGCACGCCGTCGGTCTTAAGAACGAAGGACAGGAACAGACCCGGTTTGTCGTCGGGAATGTTGCCGGGGTTGACGTTGAGCTGGTAGGTATCGCCTTCGGTGAAGGTTTCCTTCGGTGTCACAATGCCAATGTAGAGGCGAGAGTCGAGGAGCTGGTCCGGCGAGGTGTCGATGTACATCGTCGCGCTCGTCTCAAGAGTGGTATTCGTCCACGTCTGAACGTTGTCGGGCTTCATTTCCATCGCCGTGACGTACTCGTCCTCGGCAATGATACCGTCAACCACATGGCCGATCTCCGCAAAGCTGTTGATCGCGAAAAGCGAGAATACCATCGCTGCGGCTATCGCTAATGCAATAATCTTTTTCATATTTCCCTCCTATAAAATGTGTCGGCGTTAACGCCAGTTTGTAGCCACATTATACCACATTTCCGTTGTTTTGCAAGCGTTTAATGATCCGCGCCGCGAATTTGCCGCGAATGCGCCTCGAAGGCGCCGCGAAGGGGCAAATACGGGGCGATCCGCGCTGCCGGCGGAAAGGCGGTTTTCTATTGAAAGCGCGAGGGGTTTTTGATATAATCAAAAAAGAACCGCGAAGCGAAAACGTTTACGGAAAAATCGTCGGGAATGATTCCCGGCTTGCGGTAAAAGGCAGGCGCGCGGTCACGTTTCCGGGGAGTGATTTCCGGAAAATGCACAGGAGATGATTAAATGCAAGACAACCTCGTATCGTTCAAGTGTCCGTCATGCGACACTTCGCTGCTCTACGACGCCGAGTCGGGCAAGTTTAAGTGCCCCGCGTGCGACAATATGTACGAGCTCGCGCAGATAGAAAACGCGACGTCCGCGGGCGCCACGGCTTTCGACTGGGGCGAGTATATTTCGTCCAAGCACAACGAAAGCCTCACGGGCACCGTTTCATACGTTTGCAAATACTGCGCCGCGGAGATCGTCACCGACGCGACAACGAGCGCGACCCGCTGCCCCTATTGCGACAACGAGATCATCATCGCGCCGCAGCTTGAAGGTTCGCTCAGGCCAAATTACATAATTCCGTTCAAGATCGACAAAAAGAACATCCAGTCGATCGTCAAGGACATCGTCAAGCGCAGGAAGCTCCTTCCGCGCAACTTCCTGAACGACGTCGTGATTGAGAAGGCCCACGGCTTTTACGTGCCGTTCTGGCTTTTCGACTGCACCGCCGACGGAACGATGACGTTCGAGACCACCACCTCGCGGAGCTGGACTTCCGGCGGCTACGACTACACCGAGACGAGTTACTACTACGTGACCGTCGACGGCGGCGTGACCTTCAGGAAGATCCCGGTGGACGCGAGCATCAAAATGGACAACGCGACAATGGACAAGCTGGAGCCCTACGACTACTCCGCGCTTGAAGAGTTCGCGCCCGGTTACCTGAGCGGCTTCGTTGCCGACCGGTACGACGACACCGTCGAGACCTGCCTTCCCAGAGCGGACAGCAGGATCAAGGGCGCCGTCAGCGACACGTTCTCCGCGGAAGTCACCGGCTATAGCTCAAAGCGGCAGCTGGCTTCAAACATCACCCTCAACGACACGAACGCAAAGTACGCGCTCCTTCCCGTCTACCTGATGAAGGCGACCTACAACGGCACGGAGTACCAGTACGCGATCAACGGACAAACCGGCAAATTCGTAGGCGAATTCCCGCAGGCGAAATCACGCTTCTGGCTGTATTTCCTGAAATACCTCGGAATTTTCGCGGCGATACTGCTGATCTTGTTCTTCCTGTTTAACTAAAGGAGGCGGCGTCATGAAAAACTTCAGACTTCTTATCTGCGTCGCCCTCACGGCCGTTATCGCCCTCGGGCTTCTGTTCACGCCGGGAACCGTCCGCTCTGACGCGTACGATTCGCACAGCGTCGACATCTCCGGATTCACGCAGTTTCACGACGAGAACGCGCCGCGCGTTACGGACCGGGCTGGAATCCTCTCCTCAAGCTACGAGAGCAGAATCACCGCTGAAATTGCCGAAAACAGCAAGCTCTACCGCTGCGACTTCGTCGTTCTGACCGTCGACGGCTACTCCGCCTCCGAATTCGGCTCGGACGTCCAGAGCTACTACGGCAGCAGCGGCCCCTCTTTCGGCGACTATCTCGCCGACTACTACGACTACAACGGCTACGGCATCGGCGACTCCTTCAGCGGAATCATTTTCGGCATCAATATGGAGGAGTACAACCACGAGTACTGGTTCATTACCACCGGCGAGGCCAAGGGGCTTTTCGAGGACGAGATCACGACTCTCAAGTACCTGGTCCAGCCGCTGCTTTCCGACGGCAGGTACGAGGACGCGGTCGACAGCTACCTTGAGTACTGCTACGACATCGCCCGCAAGGCCGCCGCCACCCACAAATATCAGTTCGGCGACCGCTCCAGAACGTCGTCCGACCACGTTTTCGACGACACGGGAATTCTCGACGCCGCCACAAAGGCCGAGATCGAGAAGGCGCTCGCGGACGTCAGCAACTCGAACGCGTCGGATTGCATTCTCATCACCGCCGGCACGATCACCCCGGACGTTTTCGGAGCCGAATGCGCCGCCTTCTACAATGAACGCGGATCGGGCTACTCCGCCGACGACTACGCCGCCGACTACTTCAACTACAACGGCTGCGGCAGNNCGGCAGCGGCTACGACAAATCCGGCGTCGCAATTGTATTCACGAAGAGCGGTACCGACTTCACGGTCGGCTGCTTCGAGTCCGGCAGCGCCGCCAACTTCAGATTCAACAAAAAAGGCGAGGCCAAGACCTTTATCGACACCGATTCCGACAAGAACAAGCTGAAGCTCGTTCCCGAGTACCTCTCGCTCGTTTTCGCGATGGAAAAAGGCAAGTACCAGAGCTCGTTCACGCGCTTCCATGGCGAGAACCTGCCCCGCGTCATCGACAGCGCCGGCATCCTTCCCGACGCCTACGAGGCCAAGATCACGAAGAAGCTCGAAAGGCTCTCCAAAAACCGCAAGCAGGACGTGGCGATCCTCACGGTCACCAACTTCAGCCCCGCCGACTACGGACGTGAAACCGTCGTTGCCGCAAACCACGGCATGTACGGCCGCGACTACGACCTCTCGAACTACGCAGACGACTACATGATCTACAACGGCTACGGCCAGGGCGACGAGTACAGCGGCATCCTGCTGGTCATCTCGAACAACCCGAGCGACCGCGACTTCACGATCGCCACCAGCGGCAAGTCCGCCACGAAGCTCGACTCCAAGATCAGCAAGCTCTACAGCGCGATCTCGACCCGCATGGCCCTCGGCAACTACGAAGGCGCAATCAACAAGTTCATCCGCTACCTGCGCGTCCGGCTCGCCCTCGGCCACTACCCGCTCAGCACCGGGAAGTACGTCTTCATCGGCATCCTCGCCTCCCTCTTCGCGCTGATCCGCGCGTCCTCCGTCACCAAAGACAGGGACCCGAAGATCACGACTGTGGCGGGAACGCACTACATCGACGGGAAGGCCATCCGCGACAAGAAGGAAGTTTTCGTCAAGAAGTCCACAACCAGCGTACGGCACGTTGACACGAGTTCGTCAGGCGGCTCACGCGGCGGCTACTCCGGCGGCGGGCACAGCTACGGCTCGAGCGGAGTCAGTCATGGCGGCGGAGGCGGCAGATTCTAGCGAAGCGCCGATTTTCGGCTCTTTGCGCGGTTTGCCGTGTGAATAATTATAATAAGGTGCCGTTGGCAATTGCTACGGCAAATCGCTTTAAGCGTACGGACCTCTCGGAGTACACTTGTACACCTTCGGATCCGTACGCTTAAAAATAGCTCGAAACTTGGCGCTTCGCTCCACAAAGAATTCCCCGGAAGCGCTGATTCCGGGCGCTTGCCCGCAACAATTTAGAATATGAAATGCAATTCGCATCAAAGCAAAGCCGCGCGGCCGTCATCGACGGCCGCGCGGTGCTTTTTTTCTAACTATAGGTAAAATTTCAGAATACTATGTCCGCGATTTCCCTGAAGGACGATGCCAGATAATCCGGACCCGCGGCAAGAAGCTTTTCGCGATTGCCCATGCCGAACGTAAGTCCGCACGTTTTCACGCCGGCGGCGCGGCCCGCGTCAATGTCCGGTTTCGAGTCGCCGCACATTAACGTGTTTCCCGCGGGGACGCCGGTTTTTTCCATGCATCGCAAAATTCCCTCGGGATCCGGCTTCCTTTTAGTAAGGTTCTCGGGGCAGAAAATCGCGGAAAAGCGGCCGGTGATGCCGAAAAAGTCGAGCATCTTGAGCGTTACCGGCAGCGGTTTGTTCGTGAAGACCGCGCACTTGTCGCCGCGCGCAAGCAGCAGGTCGAGCGTTTCCGTGACGCCTTCGTACAGGCGCGAGGTGTCGGTGCAGTGGTCAAAATACTCGCCCACGTAGAATTTGAAAATCTCTTCAATGGGCGCTACCGAGTCCGCTGCGGAGCCGACAGTGCGCTCGATAAGATGGCGGGCGCCGTAACCGACGTTCGCGAGGATGGCCTTCCCGTCCATAAGCGGCGCCCCGAAATGCCTCTGCGTTTCGCGCACGGAAAAGGCGATATCCCCGCCGGTGTCGGAAAGGGTGCCGTCAAAATCGAAAATATACAGTTTGTTCATGTTGTGAAGCGGCGGTGCCGCCATCTGGGTTTCAGCCAAGTTCCTGCTTTTCAGCGGGTGCGGAAGAGGCTGCGGTTTCGGCCTTCTTTCTGCCTGCCGCGCTTCCGTTCCAGAGCTTCTCGAGGTTGTAGAACTCGCGCTCGCTCTGCTGGAAAATATGAACGACGACGTCGAGGAAGTCGATCAGAATCCACGTGGCGGTCTCATAGCCTTCAACGTGCGCCGCGACAACGCCCTCTTTTTCGAGCTTTTCGATAACTTCGTCGGCGATACCGCGCAGGTGTGTGGTCGATGTGCCGCTGCAGATCACGAAGTAGTCGGCGATGATCGTCTTCTCGGCGAGCGGGATCACTTCGATGTCCCTGCCCTTTCTGTTGTCGATTGCGTCTTTGATTTTTTCTACCATCAGTTCAGGTGTCATACATTCTCCTTTCAGATTGCACATATTATTTTAGGCGTGTTTCAGCCTTTTTCCCAATCGTTTTAAACCTGCGGCGTGTCCGGTTTATTCTCAAGTTCAAGCGCCGAGTTGCGCGCCTCGACCGTTCTTATGTCGATCTGTTCGCCGCGTTTTAAGATCAGCTTGATCGTTTCGTCGCAGGAATACCTTATCGCCGCGTCGGGTCCGCGCCTGTCAAGAACGCGCCGCACGTTGTCGAAAAGTTCGCCCTTCCGGTTCTTTTCGGTGTAGTCGGCCAGGAAAATAATCTTGTCAAGAAGGGTCATCTCCGCCGCTCCGGTCGTGTGCTTCGCGATGGCGCTTAAAACTTCAGGGTCGGTCACTCCGTACCTGCGCTCCGCGACAATCGCGCCCACCGGTCCGTGAATGACCCGCACGTTGACGTTCCCGCCCGGAACCGCCGCAAAGTCGTTCTTGGTCATGCCGATCCACACCAGCTGCCCCTCGGAAACGTTCTTGCCGCAGTCGTGAAGCAGCCCCGCCAGCCGCGCCTTTTTCCTGTCGACTCCGTATTTTTCCGCGAGCCTTTCCGCCTCCTCCGCGACGCCCAGACTGTGAATGAACCGCCCCGGCTTGAGCACGCTCCTAAGGTCCGCGACGATCATCTCCTCGGTCCAGGGAAGCCCCTTATAGAGGTTGTTTTTGCCTATAAATCGGCAAACCGCTTCGGGAACGAGCCCCTTCTCCGGCAGCTCTTCACAAATAATTCCGGCTTCCCGCACCGCCTCGCGAATCGAAGTCGACGACACGTCCGCAAGATTTTCCGAGCGGGAATTAAAGAACTTCGCGCCGGCCTTTTCCAGCGCCGCCACCGCCTTCTCCGCAATTTCGGGAGAGTCGCCCGGACGCTTCACCAGAATGAACGAGCAGCCTGCCGTCAGCGCCTCGACGTTCTTCCAGTCGGGAAGCCTCACCGCCGCGTCTGTCCCGATAATATAGTAAAACTCGTCGTCGGGGTACGTTTCGAGAAGTTCCGCAATTGTGTCGGCCGAGTACGAATAACCGGGCCGCCTGAGCTCCAGGTCGCAGAGACAAAGCCCTTCGTGCCCCTCAAGCGCAAGCTCGATCATCCGCGCCCTGAGCCGCGCCGGCGTCACGTCGCTCGCAAATTTGTGGGGAGGGTTCGCGGAGAGCACGAACAAGACGCGGTCAAGGCCGAATTCGTCCCTGATCTGCTCCGCGCACGCGATATGTCCGTTGTGAACGGGATCAAAAGTCCCTCCCAGAATGCCAATTTTCGCCATTTTAAAAGCTTTCTCCGGAGAACCGGTTGAGTGCGGTACACGCTCCGGTTTGTAATCTCAGTTTCTCAGACTGTGGATCGGCGCGGGAATCCTTCCGCCTCTCGCGATAAACTTCTCGCTGCCGAACGGGTTCACTCGCATGACCGGGCCCTCGCCGAGAAGACCGCCGAATTCGACGGTGTCGCCTTCTTTGAGCCCCGGGGCGGGAATGATCCTCACGGCAGTCGTCTTGTTGTTGACCGTGCCGATCGCAATCTCGTCCGCAATTATCGCGGAAATCGTGGAAGAGGAAGTGTCGCCCGGAACCACGATCATGTCAAGTCCAACGGAGCAGACGCAGGTCATCGCCTCTAATTTTTCTATCGAAAGCGAGCCTCGCCTTACCGCCGCGATCATGCCCTCGTCCTCGCTCACGGGAATGAACGCCCCGCTCAGGCCGCCCACGTGCGAAGAAGCCATCACGCCGCCCTTTTTGACAGCGTCGTTTAAAAGCGCGAGGGCGGCGGTCGTCCCCGGCGCTCCGCAGGCCTCAAGGCCCATTTCCTCAAGGATTCTCGCCACGCTGTCGCCCACCGCGGGCGTCGGCGCCAGCGACAGGTCCACAATTCCGAACTCCGCGCCGAGTCTCTTTCCCGCCTCCTGCGCCACGATCTGGCCCATTCGCGTGATCTTGAACGCGGTCTTCTTGACAGTTTCCGCCAGCACGGTGAAGTCCTCGCCGCGCACCTTCCTGATGGCGCTGAGAACCACTCCCGGGCCGCTCACGCCCACGTTTATGACGCACTCCGGCTCGCCGATTCCGTGGAACGCGCCCGCCATGAACGGGTTGTCCTCCGGTGCGTTCGCGAAAACCACCAGCCTCGCGCACGCGGAACCGCCGCTGTCCTTCGTCAACTCTGCCGCCTTCTTTATAAGGACGCCCATGTCGCGAACGGCGTTCATGTTGATGCCCGCCTTCGTAGTCGCGACGTTCACGCTCGAACAGACCGAGGACGTTGCCGCCAGCGCCTCCGGAATCGAGTCGATAAGCTTCCTGTCCGCGTCCGTGTAGCCCTTGTGGACCAGCGCGGAGTAGCCGCCGATAAAATTCACGCCTGCGTCATGCGCCGCCTTTTCGAGCGTCAGCGCGAGCTTCACGCACTCGTCCGGTTTGAAATTTCCCATCAGAAGTGACGCCGGCGTGATCGAGATGCGCTTGTTCACGATTGGAATCCCGAACTCGCGCTCGATCGCCTCGCACTCGGGAACGAGCCTCGCCGCCCTCTTCATGATCTTGGAGTAAACCGCCTCGCACGTCGCTTCGGCGCTGTTCTTTATGCAGTCGAGCAGGCTTATGCCCATGGTCACCGTTCTTATGTCGAGGTGCTCCGACTGTATCATATGTAATGTTTGCGTTATTTCGTCAGCCGATATAAACACTTTTCCACCTCACGGTCCTAACATTTCTCACATTCTCACAGCCCGGCGTTTTCTTTTCGCGGGCCGTCAAATTCTGTGCATTGCGTCGAAAATCTCCGCCAGCTGAATCTGAATGATGACCCCGAGCCCGTCCCCGAGCTTCTTCAGGTCCTCGTAGATCTCATCGAACGGCTTTTTCGCCTCGCTTATGTCCACCATCGTGATCATCGTGAAGATATTCGCCATAATCGTCTGGCTGATGTCGAGAATGTTGATGTCGTTGTTTGCGAGATACCCGCTGACCGCGGCAATTATCCCTTTTTTGTCGGCTCCGAGAACCGTAATTATCGCTTTGTTCATATTTCCCGCCTTTCGGTAGTTTTTTCCGCCTTTCGGCTATATTTTCCGCCCTCCGGCAATATTTTCCGGCTAATCAAAAGCCGCGTGAGCCGGCGGAGAAACTTCGATAACTCCGTAAACGTTCCCACGCGGCAATATCTTTAAGGAAGCGCCGGCAAACAACAGTTGCTAAATCAACGCTTCCTATAATCATTTCATCAGCGCCTGCGCTCAATCAGCCTGAAGTTGATGTTCTCGTCAACGCCGTTCGGAATGAACAGCTTAAGCGCTTCGTAGCACTTCTCCTCCACGGTGAACTCGGAAACACTGCCGTTGTAGGCGGCGCGCTCGTTGAACCTTTCGCAAAGGTCGGCGGCGGATCTGTTCTTGAAATCCTCGGCGTCGCTGTAGTAGGTGTAGGTTCTGAAGACCACGGTGTAGCCCATCGCCTCGGCCACCTTGAGAAGCCGCGTGCTGAAGTAGTCCGTTCTGAACAGATACATGCGCTCGCTCT
This sequence comes from Mageeibacillus sp. UBA1212, assembly GCA_002309655.1. Classification (GTDB taxonomy): domain Bacteria; phylum Bacillota; class Clostridia; order UBA1212; family UBA1212; genus UBA1212. The sequence continues at coordinate 108,699 of DBXM01000018.1, read as the reverse complement.
CGCCGAAAAGCTTCCTGTACTCCGCCTCGACGGCCAGCAGCCCCTCCGCGAACGTCTCCGCTGTCAGCTTCTCGATATTGGAGTCGCCGACGACGCCTCTATTGCCGATCAGGTGCCCCTCTTCCTTCATGCGGCGGACGAGATCGGGGTTCTCCTTGATGTACTGCTCGGAAACGAAGAACACGGCTTTGATGTTGTAGTCCTTCAGGAGGTCGAGGGTTTTGGCAGTGTAGCCGTACTCATAGTGGAGCGAGAATGTCATATAGTGGTCCCAGGCCGTGTCCGACTCGATCGTGTAGAAGACGTAGTCGACGTCCTTGATTATCTCCAGAACGTAGTCCTGAATGACCGCTCGGTTCTGGTTGTCGGCGCCTGTCTGCCACCTGGTCGAGAAGTGCTCGCATTTGGAGTTGTACTGCACAAAGTCCGCGTTTTTGATTGTCGGGAATACGACAGGCTGCGCGGGAGTTTCGGTGGGTTCTTCAGTGGGAACCTCGGTGGGCGCCTCGGTGGCGTCGGGTCCTGCCGTATCTTCCGGCTGCCCGGTTCCTTCGGGAATTTCGGTCTCCATCGGTTTTATCGTGGGCAGAATCGCCGTGCCGCTGTCTGTCGCGGTGGCGCCGGACGGTTCCTCACCCGGAGATGTTTTCAAGAAGCACCCGATGCAGATAAGCACGGACGCGATGATGAACATTATGAAGATCGTTATAAACTGGCTTTTTTTCATTGAGTTTACATCCTTTCGGCTTGCAAATACACATTTATTCTACCACATTTCCGCCCCGTTATCAACAGTTTGCCGTTATTTCCGCTTTTTCCAAAAAGCAGAGCCGCCGCGCCCTGTATTTTTAAGCGCGGCGGCCCCTCCGTTTCAGCCTTATATAAGCCTTTTTATAATTCCTGCCCTATCTTTTCCGTCCCCGGGATTCCCGCATCCTTCATCTTCTGCAAACTCATAAGAATTCCCAGTTTGGCGTGGGCCCAGGTGAGTCCGCCCTGGAAGTAGACCGCGTACGGCGGCCTGATCGGACCGTCCGCCGACAGCTCGATCGACGCGCCCTGCACGAACGCCCCGGCCGCCATTATGACCTTGTCCTCGTACCCCGGCATGTCCCAGGGAAGCGGCGTCACGTACGAATCGACCGGCGCGGCCAGCTGAATTCCCTTGCAGAAAGCCAGCATCGCCTTCTCGCTGCCGAGTTCGACCGCCTGGATGATATCGTGGCGCTCCTCCGATGCCGCGGGAATGCACTTGAACCCGAGGGGATCGTAAAGCTTAGCCGCGAAAATCGCGCCCTTTTCGGCTGCCGCGGTGACCGTCGGCGCCAGGAAAAAGCCCTGGAACATCTCGCGAATGATGCCTAGGTTCGCGCCGACTTCACGCCCGAGGCCCGGAGCCGAAAGCCGGTAGCCGCACCTTTCGACGCACTCCGCCGTTCCGCAGATGTAGCCGCCCACTGACGCCAGCCCGCCGCCCGGGTTCTTGATGAGAGACCCGACGACCATGTCCGCCCCGAAGTCCGACGGCTCGTACAGCTCGGTAAACTCGCCGTAGCAGTTGTCGACCATCACCTTGAGTCCCGACTTCACGCGCTTCACAAAGGCTGTAAGCTCCGCGATCTCCTTCACCGAGAAGCTCGGCCGCTCATCGTATCCCTTGGACCGTTGGACGGCAACGAGCGCGGTTTTGTCGTTGATCGCCTTTTCTATCTTTTTGAAGTCGAAGCGGCCGTTCCTTTTGAGGTCGACCTGCCTGTAACTGACTCCGTTTTCGGCAAGGGAACACGGACCCGGCCTTATGCCGATGACTTCCTGAAGGGTGTCGTAGGGCGCGCCGTTCACCGACAGAAGCTCGTCGCCGGGACGCAGGTTCGCCGACAGCGCCACCGCCAGCGCATGGGTTCCGCAGGTGATCTGAGGTCTGACAAGCGCCGCCTCAGTGTGAAAAGTGTCCGCGTAAACGCGCTCAAGTGTGTCCCTGCCCACGTCGTCGTATCCGTAGCCGGTGGTTCCCGCGAAGCACGCCGCGCTGACCCGGTTCTTCTGCATCGCCAGAAGGACTTTCGCCTGGTTGTACTCCGCGATCTCGTCTATTTTTTTGAAGCGTTTTTCGAGCGATTTCAGCGCTTTCGAGCCGTACTCGTACACTTCGCGCGATATTCCCATCGCCGCCATCATCTCAAACGTATCCGCCATCGCCAAAGGTCCTTTCACGCAGCCGGTTTCTTCCTATTTATAGGGGAAGTCTGTCTTCGTTGTCATCGTCGTCTCCGCCGTCGCTCCCGCCGTTTTCGCCTTCTCCCGGCCTCACCGCTTTTATCTGCGGACCGTTATTGACCGGCGATTTCCCGGAAATTTTCCGGAAAAAGTTGCGCACGTCAAGCCCGTACAGCAGCGCGTGGCAGAACTTCCTGTCTTTGAACTTCTCCAGCAGCGCGTAAATGAGGATCGTAATTCCGTACGCGACCACCGCCGCGAAAACGCCCACGCCGCACGCAGCCAGAACGTCCGTCGGATAGTGCGCCATCAGGTAGTTCCTCGAAGCGCCCATCAGCACCACGTACGGAACGCCCGCCCAGAGCACCTTCCTGCCGAGCGTCATCGCCAGCGCCAACACACCCGCAACCGCCGCGGTCACGTGCCCCGACGGGAACGAAAATCCGTCCTCCGCGGGTGCGCCGATGAACACCCACCACGCCCTGAACTCCTGATCTGCCTCGAACGGCCTCGCCCTCGCGATCATATCCTTCAACACGAAGTTCGTGACAAGCGCGCCGCAGCACACCGCCCCGAACAGGCATATGCCCGCCTTCCTCGTCTTCGGGAACAGTATCAGCACGAAGGCGAGCGCGAGCATCCATAGCCCCTTCTCTCCGATCAGCGTCATGAATTTCATCAGCGGCGTCGCGACTTTTCCCGCATGCTCCGCAAGGAGATGGTAAAAGCTCAGCAGCGACCTGTCAAAGTTGTACAAAAATTCTATCATTTCGATTCACCAATAAAAGGAATAAAGAATATTGAAATACATTCGTTCTTCGCGTACGAGCGTGTGTGGCGGAAAATCCACATTTCCCGTGGAAATCCGCCGCCCAGGTTCGGAAAATCCACATTTTCCGCGGAAATCCGCCGCCCGAACTTGGAGAATCCACATTTCCCGTGGAAAAAACCTCACTCGAACATCATGTATTCGACGTATTTTTCCATGAATTCCGGCTTCCCGCCAAGTGAGAACGCCTTGATTTTTCCGGCGGTCTCTGCCATCGCTTCGGCGTTTTTGTCCGAGGCGCCGGCCAGAAGTGCCCCTTTCAGGGACGCGTTTCCCACCGGAACCACTTTTTGGGCCAATATTTCGGGGAAGATTCCCACCGTGGCGGCATTTCCGGCGTTGATGTATTTTCCGAGGCCGCCCGCGACCAGCACCGCGTCAACGTCTTCGGGTGCGAGTTTTTCGCTCTCGAGCAGGACTTCCATTCCCGCGCGCACCGCCGCCTTGGCGAGCTGAAGTTCGCGAACGTCCTTCTGCGTCAGAACGACACCCGTTTCGGCGTCTTCCGAAATGACGTTGCCGTCCGAAGCGATCCATTCGCCCCGAAGCTCAAAATCCTCTTCCACGCGGCCGGTTTCGTCGATCGTACCGTTCTTCACCAGAATCGCGGCGACGTCGATAAGTCCTGACCCGCAAATGCCTTTAGGCTCCGCGTCGGCAACCGTGGAAAATAAAAATTTCCCGCCGTTTTCGGTCACCCTTGAGACCGCCCCGGGAACGCCGCCCGTTCCGCAGCTTATGTTCGCGCCTTCAAAGCAAGGCCCCGCCGCGGTCGAACACGCCGCAAGGACGCCGCCGTTCGACAGCACCATCTCCCCGTTTGTTCCGAGGTCTACAAAGAGCTTTTTCCCGCCGCCGGCCGTAAGATTTTCAGCGAAAACGCCCGCCACCACGTCGGCGCCTATAAACGCGTCCGCGGAGGGCAGCACCGTCACTTTTTCCGCGTCGATTCCCAGCTCCTCGCCGGAAAATATCTTCATCTCCGTAAACGCGGGAGTAAATGGGAAAACACCCATTTTTTCCGGAGAAACTCCACAGAACAGGTGCTGCATCGTGGTATTTCCCGCCACGACAACGTTTTTCCGCGCGCAACCGTCGCCGAACCGCTGCCTGAAACCTGCCAAAATACCGTTCACCGCCGCGGCGATTTCGGACTGCATCTCTTCGAGACCCGTTCTTCCGCCGGCTGAAGACTTGGAGTACTGTATGCGGGAAATAACGTCGGCGCCGTGAACCTTCTGCGGGTTGAGGCACGTGTCCCCTGCTATAATGCGGTAGCCGCACAACTCCCGGTCGTCCTTCACCGCCAGTGCGGACTCAACTGTGGTCGTTCCCACGTCGACGGCAAGAAAAGTGTCTTCGGGGTCAAAGCCTTCGTTATGCAAGGCGTTTTCTTCCGGAACGGAATCTATGCGCACGGAAAGATTTTTGGAGGCGGGAATGAACACGGTCAGCCCTTCAGGCGGCACTTTTTCGCCGCAGGCGAGTACCTTTTCACAGCCCGCAGGAATATTTTCCGGAAAATTTCCCGGAAATCCAGCAGAACCACCGCGCAGCACAAAAACCGCGCATTTCCCGCATTTCCCGCGGCCTCCGCACGGTCTGTCAATCAAAAAGCCGCACGACTTCTTCAAGGCGTCAGCGACCGTCATTCCCGCGAAGGAAGGCCCGATCTCCGCCCGGAAAAAACCGTCCCCGGAGAAAGCCTCCCGCGAATCCGGATATTCGTCCCGGAGTTCCTCAGCACTCAATTTTCTTAATCTCCTCGCAGTAGTACTGTACGAGCTCGAACTTGGTTCCCGGCATCAGCCTGTGGTCCGGGCAGGGAATAAAGCCGCCCAGCGAAGCAAGCCTGCGCATCTTTTCGATCTCACGGTCGACGGCAGCTCTATCGAGGCGCAGCACGGTTTTGTCCATTCCGCCGACGCCGAGCACCTTCTCGCCGTACTTTTTCCGCGCCTTTTCGAACTGGTCGCCCCACGTGCCGACCTCAATCGGGAACATGACGTTCACGCCGTTCTCGACCCACACCGGCAGAAGCTTCTCCACGACGCCGTCGCAGTCGAGCGAAACGATGTCGATTCCGTGCTCGCGGCAGAGGTCGGTGCGTTTTTTGTAGTGGTCGGCGCAGAGTTCCTCGAAGAGCGCGGGCGACAGAAGCGGGCCGCCGTTGAAGCAGATATCTTCCCAGAAATGGGCAAAATCGAACTTCGCCCCGGTCTCCAGAACCGCCTTCGCGACCTCGTACTGCATATTCGCCCACGTGTCGACGACGTCCTTGAAAAGGTCCTCGTCCTCGTCGTACATAATGTAGCTCATTCCGATCACGGAAGTCATGTCGCGAACGCTGCCCATCACGCTGCCGAGATGAAGTCCGAGCGGCACGTCCGTTTTGTCGTAAACGTCCTCGTTGAAGCGGCGGAACCAGTCAAAATTGACGCGTTTTTCGATGTCGACGGCCATTTTCGGCGCGAAAAGCGTCTCGAACGCCTCGCGGTCCTTCAAAAGATAGTCGTACTCGGCGGGAATCGACGTCACGCCGGGTTGAATTCTCTCGATAATACCGTTCCCGTTCTGAACCGCTCGCGAACCATCTTTGAACGTCTCGACGACCTTCGTCTCAAACGGAGGCATCAGTCCGTAGTTTCCGGAAAACATGTGCTGCCAGTCAAAGTCCCAGCCCAGAATTTTATTGAGCGCCTCGTCCTTCGGGCCGCCGTCGTACCATCCGTCGACGTCCTCGCGGCGAAGGTGCCCCTGCGCGACCCACTCCTCCAGCAGTTCCGGCCAGTAGCCGAAGTGGACCGCAGGCATTCTGTCGACCTTCTTGAAGTGCAGAATGTTGTAAGTTCGTTCACGTCCCGTCATCGGTTAAATCCACCGTTTTTTCTCACGAACAGTTTAAACCGCTAAAAAATTAAACGGCCTCTTTCAGCGCCCTCTCGGCAACTTCCGCGCACGAAGCGGCGTCAAGCGTGTAGTAGTCCGCCCCGATCTCGTCGGCAAAAGCCTGGGTAACCGGCGCGCCGCCCACCATCACTATCACCTTGTCGCGAAGGCCGGCCTCTTTCAGCGCGTCAATAACGTCCTTCTGGCCGTACATCGTCGTCGTAAGAAGCGCGGAAAGGCACACAAGCCGTGCGTCGTGTTCGCGAACCGCCTCCACAACGCGCTCCGGATCGACGTCGGTTCCCAGGTCGTAGCACTCGATTCCGCGGCCTTCAAGCATCATTTTGACAAGGTTTTTGCCGATATCATGCATATCGCCCTTCACCGTGCAAATGACAGCGCGGCCCACCGGCTCCGCCCCGGCTTTCGTCAGCGCCGGCTTCAGTATCTTCATGCCCGAGTTCATCGCCCTCGCGGCAATTAGAACCTCAGGCACGAAAACGACGTTGTTCTTGAAGTCCTCGCCGACCTTGTTCATGCCCGGCATCAGCCCCTGGGTCAGAATGTCGAGCGGATCGTCGCCCGCCGCCAGCGCCTGCTCAACAAGCGCCGCGACCTCTTTTGCTCTCCCGCCGATAACCTTCGCCGTGATCTCTTCAAAATTACTCATATGGGACACCTCCCGTTAAAATCAACCGCTGTCTCTTTAAAGGACAGTATTATTTACCAGTTTCCCGCGTTATTTCCCGCTAATTTCAGCGTTTTTCCTCGCTCTTCCGCCACAGAACGATCACTCTGCCCACGACCTGCACCACGTCCGCGCCTGTTGCGGCGGCAAGTTCGTTCGCGGTCTCTTTGGGCGTAACGTCCGCCGTGTCAAGAATGCGCAGCTTGATGAGCTCGCGCGCCTCGAGGGCGTCGTCGACCTGTTTCAGAAGGTTCTCTTCGATTCCGTTTTTGCCGACCTGAAATATCGCCGGCAGTTTGTTCGCGGCGGCTCTCAGGTCCGCGCGCTGTCTGCTTGTAATCATTTTATCATTCTCCGAATTGTATTTCCACGTATTTCCCGGAAATGCCTTTATTTTCCGGAAATATTACCCGGTCATATTTTCCGGTTATATTTCCCGGTCATATTTCCCGGCAGAAGTTTACCATATTTCCCGCGGCCGGTTCAACATTTCAGCCGTTTCTTTTAATAAGCCCCTTCTGCCGCATCGAACACTCGTACGCGACAAGCGTGGACGCGAATCCGACGTTCAGCGACTCGACGCTTCCGAGCATCGGAATAATAACAGGCCTCGCGATTTCCAGCCCGCGCCAGGCGGGAGAGATGCCCTTGTACTCGTTCCCGGCAACAATCGCCACGCGCCCGCTGTAGTCCTCGTCAAAGTAGCTCTTTTTTGCCGTGAGATCGGTCACAACCGCCTTGAAGCCGTTCTCCCTGAGCCACGCGGTCAGTTCGTCGAATTCCGCCGCGACAAAAGGCATCATGAATGCCGCGCCGAGGCTCGAACGGACGAGGCGCGGGTGGGTCATTTTGCACCGCCTGTTGGTGTAGACCGCGAAGTCGCCGCCTGCCGCGTCAAGGGACCTCAGAATCGCGCCGATATTTCCCGGCTGCTCCTGGCCGTCAAGAATGATTGCCGTCATGTTTTCGCGCAGTTTCAGGTCGGAAAGCTTCACCTCGGGCATGACCGCCACCGTGAAGCTGCTGTCGGCGCCGTCCCTGTCGCTGATTCTGGCGCAGGTCTTTTCGGACACCGAGCAGACCTCCTCCGCAAATGCTGCCATCGCCTCCGCGTTCTTCCTTTCGCTCTCTTTCAGCCTCTCAGGGCAGAACAGGAAAAGAATGACGCGAATGCCCTTCTCTATCAGTTTTTCCGCCGCCCAGTCGCCCTCGCAGACGAAAAGTCTGTCCGCAGAAACGCCCGTTTTCTCGTCCCGGTACTCCTCCGGAAGTTTTTTCCCATTCACGAGCGCCTGCACAAGCCTTGCCTGAGGCGATCCGGCGCCGACGCACACCGCGTCGTTTAAATTGATTTTTTTCATTATATCACCGTATTTCCCGCGGAAAATCACATTGAGCTCAATATTTTCCGCCCGCGAAAGTGTAAATTCCGATTGCAACCGCAACGGGAAGGTTGAGCGAGTCGACGTCGCCAGAGTGCATGATTCTGACCGGCCGGCCGACGTTCTTGAAGCTTTCGGGAAGCCCCGCCGCCTCGTTGCCGAAAATCAGGGAAAAAGGCCTTCCGGCTCCGGCGTAAACGTTCCCGTCCCCTGCGCGCAGGTTCCCGAGTGGCTCGCCGTCCAGCATGAACGGATAGTAGTCGCGGTCCGTCTCGCCGCCGCATCGTTCAAAATACTCCTCAAACGAGTCGAACGTCTGAATGCGCAGCCTGAAAACCGCGCCCATCGACGCCCGCACCGTTTTGGGGTCGAAAACGTCGCAGCATGGCTTCACCACGCAGAGGTCACCGATTCCGAACGCCACAGCGGTCCGCATAATCGTGCCCATGTTCCCCATGTCGGAGGGGTTGACGAGCACGACGTGGTCCGCGCCGTTCCTGAGCTCGCGTTCCCGCTTTTCGAAAACGCCCACCGCGTAGACGTTCCCCTTCGGGTAGATCCGCGCGACGGTCTTGTCGTCGACCTCGAACGGAATTCCCGCCGCCGAAGCGTTTTCGCGCAGCTTCACGACGCCGCCGTTGGCAAGCCCGCTCTCGGTGACAATGATCTTTTTAAGGGCCGGCCGCATCGCGTCGTACAGCTCGCACACCGGGAAAACCCCGCACGCGTAGGAAAAGCCGAACTCGCGCTTGTAGGGCTTCAGCCTCATTCCCTCAAAATAATTCAGTTCACCGGCGCCTATGTCTTTTTCCATAACCCGTCCCTTTAACCCGGCTTGATCCGGCGGCCCTAACCTTACAATTTAAGCCGCTTTATGCCGAAAATGCACGCATTTCTTTCAAAATACGTGCATTCGCGCGAACCGTCAGTGCAAAATCATTCCCGGCCAAACTCAAACTGCGGCAGAACCGCGTCAGAACTTGTAAATGGTCTTGCGGCGTTCGAATTCCTCTTCCTCGATCATCTTCTCGGCCTCTTTTGCGACGCCTTCAGCCCAGTCGCACGCCTCGTCGAGGATTTTCTTTGTATCCGCTTCGTCGTCTTCCCAGATCGGCTCGATGCAGTGGTAGCGCCCCAGGATGACCGAATCCTTGAGTTTCTTGGAGAACTTGTCGAGGGCCTTCTGCCTGTCCGTCTCGCCGGTCGAGAAGATTGCGATCTTTCTGTCGTAGATCTTAATGACCTCGAAAAGCGTGTTGTAAACGGGGCTGTACGAGTCGTACCACACCGGTGTTCCGATAAAAATGAGGTCGTAGTCGCGCGGGTCGTGCTTGAACGGGAAAATGCCGGGCCGGCGGTTGAATTTTACTTCGAACCAGGCGCGGATCTTGTCGATTCCGAACCCTCTGATCTTGCTCACGCGAACAATTTTCGAAACGTCCGCGCCGAGTCTCTCCGCTATCGCCTCGCCGACTGCCTCGGTATTGCCGTCCACAGTTGTATAAAGTACAAGAACCTTCATTTCTGGTCTCCTTTCGGATTTAAACGCATCTTTGCGGCAACTCTTATTTTACAACGGAAGGCGTTTCAAGTCAACACGAAAAACCGCCGTTCAGCCGCCTTCGGGAATGAAATTCTATTTCCCGGAAATGATCTCGCCGCCGCAGACCACTTCGTCGCCGTCGTAGAACACCGCGAACTGTCCCGGCGTCACCGCTCTCACCGGCGCGTCGAACTCCGCGAGAATCATATTCCTCCCGCTGTCGTATTTGATCGAGACCGGCAGGAACTTCTGGCAGGAGCGCGTTCTGCAGGTCAGTTTTCCGGGAAATTCCGCCGCGGCGTATTTTTTGTCCGGCGACGTGAAGTTGACGTTCCCGACCGTCACGGTGCTGCTGAAAAGGAGACTGTCGTCACCCATCACCACCGCGTTTTTCTCCGGGTCCTTCGAGATCACGTAAAGCGGTTTTTCGCCGCCCAGCGCCATTCCGACGCCCTTCCGCTGCCCGATCGTGTAGCGTTCGATCCCCGGATTTTTCCCGAGAATCCGCCCCTCCGTGTCGACGAAAACGCCCTCCTTCCGCTCAAGGCCGTGTTTGGCGCAGTACCTGTCGATCACGTTCATGTAGTTGCCGTCCGGCACGAAGCAGATGTCCTGGCTGTCCTTTTGCGCCGCGTTTTCGAGCCCGAGCCCCGCTGCGATCGCCCGCACCTGCTCCTTTTTCATGCCCTCGAGTGGGAACAGAACGTGCCGCATCAACCCGCTGTTCAGATTAAAAAGGAAGTACGACTGGTCTTTTGCGGTGTCCGACGACCTGAAAAGGTGCATTCCGCCTTGTTCGTCCTCAACTATGCGGGCGTAGTGGCCGGTAGCAATCTTCGAAAACCCGCGTTCGCGCGCAAGGTCGAGCAGCCTTCCGAACTTCAGAAGCTTGTTGCACCTGACGCAGGGGTTCGGCGTGAACCCCTTAATATAGCTCTCCGCGAATTCGTCGATTACGTCCCGCTCGAACCGGTCAACCAGGTCGAAAACAAAGAAGTCGATCCCGAGCCGCTTCGCCAGCGCCGCAGTTTTCTCGACCCTTTCGTCGCTGTCGGGAAGCAGCTTCATCGTCGCCCCCGCGACCTCATATCCCTGCTCCTGAAGTATTCTGACCGAAACGGTGCTGTCCACGCCGCCGCTCATAGCCACAAGAACTTTTTCCGTCATAACCGCTCACCGCCTTTTTCCGGGAAATACCGTCTTTGGAAAATATTTCCCGCCGGTTTTTCGGGAATTCTATACGGAAAATATTTCCCGCCATTTCCCGGAAATATTTCCCGCCTTTTACCGGAAACGCCGGAAAATCATTTTCCGGCGTCCGTTTCATTTTCGGATTATCCGATTTAATATACCCTGTCGAAGACAAGACCGGCTTCAGAAACCCTTAAAAGAATCCTCACTCTTCCTCAGGAAGTTCCTGCTCCCCGCCGTCTTCGCCATCTTCTTCATCCTCGACGTCGTCAGCGGCGCCTTCCTCGGGAACGACCTCCTCGCCGAAATCGCCTTCATCGTCGCCCGCATTGTCGCCGTTCTCGGCGTTCTCGGCTTCCGCCAGCGATTCTTCCGCGAGCGCCTCGGCCTCATTTTCCGCAAGACCCTCGGCAATCGCCTCCTTGCTGACCTCTTCCGCCTCTTCGGAGTGCGCCAGCGTGGTGAGCCCTACGACCGGATTGTCCGCGTCCGCCCGCATGAGCCTGACGCCGGACGCGGTCCTGCCCATCGTGCTGATGCCCGCGACGTGAATCCTGATGATCGTGCCTGCGAGGTTGATGAGCATAACGTCTCTGTCGTCCTCGGCGATGGCAATTCCCGCGAGCGCGCCTGTCTTTTCGGTGACGCGGTACGCTCTCATGCCCTTGCCGCCGCGGCCGTGCTGCGAGAATTCCTTGACCGGCGTTCTCTTGCCGTAGCCGTTTTCGGAAATGAGCAGCAGCTTGTCGTCCTCGCTTCTGCAGATGTCGAAGCCCACAACGTAGTCGTCGCCGCGCGGCCTGATGCCGATGACGCCGTAGGAAGCCCTGCCGACCGTGCGCACGTTGTTGCCGTCGAATTTGAGCGCGAGACCGCTGTGGGTCGCAACGATGAAGTTGTCGTCGTCGTTGGAGAGGATCGCGTTGACGAGCATGTCGCCTTCACGGAGTTCGACTGCCCTGAGACCGAGCCTTCTCAAATTCTTGTAGAGCTCGAGGCGGGTCTTCTTGACGATACCGTTGCGCGTGCACATAATGAGGTACTTCGCGTCTTCGAACGTGCGGAGCGGGATGATCGCCTGGATGTGTTCGTCCTTCTCGACGGGAATGAGGTTCACGATCGGCGTGCCCTTCGCGGTCCTGCCGGCGTCGGGAATCTCGTAGCCCTTGATTCCGTAGATCTTGCCGAAGTTCGTGACGAACATGACAAGGTCGTGGGACGACGTCACTATAATGTGCTCGACGAAATCTTCTTCTTTGGTGGTGAGTCCGAGAACGCCCTTGCCGCCTCTGTTCTGAGCCTTGTACGTGTCGGAGGTAGTCCTCTTGACGTAGCCGTGGCGCGTAACGGTGATGGCGATGTCTTTTTCTTCAATGAGGTCCTCAAGCGCGATCTCGCCTTCCGCCTCGAGCAGCTTCGTGCGTCTCTCGTCGCCGTACTTTTCCTTGATGGCGGTAAGTTCGTCCTTGATCACGCCGAAAAGCTTGGTCTCGTCCGCGAGAATCGCCGTGTAGTAGGCGATCGCCTCCAGTTTTTCGTGGTACTCGTCAAGAATCTTGTCGCGCTCGAGACCGACCAGACGTCCGAGTCTCAGGTCGACGATGTACTGCGCCTGCCGCTCCGTGAACCCGAAGCGCTCCATCAACTTCTGCTTGGCCTCGGATTCCAAACGGGCGCTGCGGATGATATGGACGACCTCGTCGATGTTGTCGATCGCCACGAGCGTTCCCTCGAGCAGGTGCGCCCTGTCGCTGGCCTTGTCGAGGTCGAACTGCGTTCTGCGGGTCACGACGTTCTTCTGGTGCTGGATGTAGTACTCCAGAATCTGCTTCAGGTTGAGCGTCTTGGGCTCGTACTTTCCGTTCGGTCCGGGAACGACGGCGAGCATATTGACGTTGAACGCGTCCTGGAGCGGCGTGTTGGCGTAGAGCTGGTTGAGCAGCACGTTGGCGTTGACGCCGTGCTTGAGCTCGATGACGATGCGGATGCCCTTCTTGCTGTACTCGTCGCGCAGGTCGGAAATGCCGTCGATCTTCTTCTCCTTGTGGAGGTCGGCGATTCTCTTCACGAGAAGCGCGTTGTTGACCTTGTAGGGGAGTTCGGTGATGACGATGCGCTGCCTGCCGTTGGGCATGTCCTCGATTGCGGCTTCCGCACGGACCAGGAATCTGCCGCGGCCGGTCATATACGCCTCGCGAATGCCCTGCCTGCCGATGATGTTTGCCGCGGTCGGGAAGTCCGGGCCTTTAATATATTGCATGAGACCGTCGATGGTGATGTCCGGGTCGTCGATCATTGCGATGACGCCGTCGATCACTTCGCAGAGGTTGTGGGGCGGAATTTCCGTCGCCATGCCCACCGCGATACCGGACGAACCGTTGACGAGAAGGTTCGGGAATCTCGAAGGCAGCACCTCCGGCTCCATCTCGTGCTCGTCGAAGTTCGGTCTGAAATCGACCGTGTTCTTCCTGATGTCCGCCACCATCTCGGTGGAGATCTTCGACATTCTCGCCTCGGTGTAACGCTGCGCGGCCGGCGGGTCGTTGTCGCGGGAACCGAAGTTTCCGTTGCCGTCCACCAGCGTGTAGCGCATCGAGAAGTCCTGCGCGAGCCTCACAAGGGAGTCGTAAATGGCCGCGTCGCCGTGGGGGTGGTATTTACCCATGACGTAACCGACCGTCGTAGCGCATTTTCTGTAGGCGCTCTCAGGCGTGAATCCCTGCTCGAAAAGCGAGTAAATGATTCTTCTGTGAACGGGCTTCATGCCGTCGCGAACGTCAGGAAGCGCGCGGTCGACGATAACGCTCATCGAGTACTCGATAAAAGCGCGCTTCATCTCGTACTCCACGTCGATAGGCATCACCTTGCCGGTGAGTCCGTCGTTGTGAAGTCCCGCCGTCCTCTCGTCCGCCTCCGCCGCAAGATCCGCGGTTCCGGAAGTCTCCGGGGTTTCCGCGTTCTCAACTTCGGAGGTCTCCGCTCCCTCGAGAATCTCTTCTCCGTTCGGGGTTCCGTTTTCTTCTACTGTGCCGTCTCCGGTTAATTTTTCATCCATTTGTAAGATTTCTCCAGTTTGTTTTAGTGGCTTTTCAGGTGTGCGCGACGCCCTCTCCAAGCCGCTTTTTTCTTGTGTTTCAAGCCCTTCGGGAACACCCGCTCAAGCCGTTTTTATTATACCACTTTTCCGCTTTCTTGTCGACTGTTTTTGCCGCCTCAGAAGGCATTTTTAAGCACTTTTTTAACGGGCATTCCGGACGCTTCTCGCACGCGCCCGCGCGCGCGTTACAAAGGAAGCACGTTTTCGCGTGCTCCGGCTTTAAGTTGTTACTCCGCGCCGCCGTCGCCCTCGCCCGCCGACTCCTCGGCAAGCTTCGCGGCAAACCTTCCGAACAGGAATCCGCACAGTCCCGCGGCCGCGTAAAGCAGCAGGAAAAGAAGCTTTTTCGGAGCGCCGCCGACGGTTATCAGATGCGCCGCCAGGGCCACGACCGCCGCCCACAGCACGCCCTGTCCGCCGTCCTTCCCGAAGTACTGCGAGACCGCCAGCATCAGGAACGAGGCCAGCGGAATGAACACCAGCGTCACGTACGTGCCGAACAGATCGCGCACAACGAGCCACCCGAGCAGGCAGCACGCGGCGGTGATCAAAGCGTCGCGAACGGTTATTTTGAGTGCCTTCAGCAGCTTCCCGAGAAAATCAGTGTTCAATCCTCCGCCTCCGTTTCCGCCGTGCAGTCGTCAATTAAATTACAATGCGGCCGCAGCGCGTCTTGCCCTGCGGCCGCTCTTTCCTCCGCAAGCCTTTCCGCCCGCAGAGAAAACTATTCCTGCGGACACGTCAAAGCCCCCGGCGAATTGCAATCGTTCTTTCAGTCAAATCAGTATCTTCCGTAGCCCCTGAAGTTCTGGCTTCCGGAAATGTCGAGGTTCGAGAACAGGGAGTCAACCTGGTCGTTCACCTTCGCGCCCGGGGTAGCCTGGGAAGTCGCGGGAGCAGCCTCTCTGACCTTCTCGATGGGCATCTTGAGCGCAGCCCCGGTTGGAACCGCGATCAGAACGGAGTTCGCCGCGTCAACGGGAACGATCTCTCTGAAGTCTGCGTCGCAGCCTTTGCAGCAGCCGCAGAGGAAGTCGCTGTAGCGCACTCTCGCGTTCTTGTCGGCAATGCCGGAAAGCTCCGCGATAACGATGATGCCGTTCTTAAGAAGTGAGCTGGCCTCGCTCGCCTCGGAAATATCTGTGGGTTTCAAAATCTGTACTGTCATTTTTTCCATGCCTCTGCCTCCAATATTTGTCCTTGCGGGGTTGTAGTTCTGTGTGCTTGTAGAAATCGCGCCGGCGGTGCTGAATCCAACCGGAGCCTTTGCCCTGACGATCTCGGGGTCCTCGTTCACGATCGCGGACACGCGGGAAGTAGCCGGAGCTTCCGAGCCGAATGAAACGGAAGGTCTGGAGCCGAACGTCGCCGGTTCGTTCACGGAGCTGAAAGTGAATCCCTTCACGGGCTCCGAAGTGGTTCTCGCCGCGGGCTGGGAAGTCGTTGTGACTGACGCAGCCGTCTTCACGGGGGTGATTTCCGCGCTGATGTTCCTGTCGCCGAAAGAGTCGCCCGCCTTCGCCGCAACGGGCATCACGGTCGTCTCGGGCTTCGTCCTGAACGAAGTGTTTCCGGCCACACTGAAAATCACCGAGCGGTTGTCGTCGTAGGACACGTCGCCGGTGTATTTATTCTCGTGAGCATACAAAGAAGGCGCCTGAGCGGTTTTCCGCGCAGCGGGTTCCAGTGTCTCTGTTTTAGGCTGTCTCTCCGGAATTTTTTCCTGACGTCCGGCACTCTCACCGGTAACGGTTTTTGACTTTTCTTTCGAAATTACAACATCGCCGGCATATTCCTCAAGAATCTCATCATCCGCGAGGATGTCAGAATCGTCCGTCCAGAGCTCCTTGATCTTGCCGACTGCACCTTTGATGGTATCAACAATCTTTGCCATCGTCTTATTCCCCCTAATCTTTAGTACGCTTAAAAATCTTTTGTATTCACTCCGCGTTCGCGAATGGCTGAAACACGGGCTGTGGCAGTTGCAGGAAGTCTTTCCGCCGCCGGAAAACCCCTATGGCTCCGGGAATTTCACATAAAAACGCGGGAACGCGCACGCGTGCGGATAGACATAGTATATGATAATATATTTCCGCGCCCTTTGCAAGTGCCAAATTGTGTTTTTTTGCCCGTTTTTTCGGTTTTTTCACCACATTTTGTGCCCAGACCCTGCCGCGGTCCTGTTTCCGGCGAAAAGCGCGCCTGAAATCCTATCTGAAACACGCCGTCCCTATCCTGACCAGCGTCGCTCCTTCTTCCACCGCGATCTCGTAGTCGCCGCTCATTCCCATCGACAGTTCGCCCATAGGTGCGTTCGGAACGTTCATCCGCCGGATTCTCTCCGCCAGCTCCGCAGCGCCCGCGAAAACGCTCCTCAGAACGCCCTCCGGCGCCCCTTCCGGCGCCATCGTCATAACGCCCCGCAGCCGGATGTTCCCGGTCCGGGCAAACTCCTCCATAAAGGCGTCCACCTCGCCAAGCGGCAGCCCGGTCTTGCTCTCCTCCCCGGAAATGTTGACCTCCAGAAGGCAATCCACCGTGATTCCCTTCTTCGCCGCGAACCTGTCAAGCGCCGTTGCCAGCGCCGCCCTGTCGAGCGAGTGAATCATCGCCACCTTGTCAGCGCAGTACTTGATTTTGTTCGTCTGCAGCTGCCCGATAAGATGCCACGAAATATCCGCAAGGTCCCGCAGCGCCTCCTGTTTCTCGACCAGCTTCTGCACCCGGTTTTCGGCGAAGTCCCGCTGCCCTGCCGCGTACGCCTCGCGAACCTCCTCCGGCCCGACCGTCTTCGAAACGCACACAAGCCTGACGTCCTCGCGGCGCCTCCCGCCTCTTGCGGCCGCCTCCGCGATCCTGTCGTTTATAACCTTCAAATTTTCGCTAATTCTAGACACAATCAAGCCCCCAGGGAAAGAAATGAGGAATGATTCCTTATCATATTCCGTACTTCTCTACATTAATAATCTTAAGCGCTTTACGGCCCCTACTGTTGTCCGCCGTAAAGCGCCATCTTACAACCACCGGCCGAAAACGCCAAGTTTCGAGCTATTTTTTCGCGGCCGCACTTTGCGTTGCGTCTCTCACTTAGCGCGAATTTCGCGAATCGTTCGAACCGCAACGCAAAGCTGCGGCGTATCTTTCACAAGGTGTCGATTTCTCGACAAATCCGGTGGGTCTCGCACGAGGGCGACTTTTAGCGTAAGCTAAACTGGAGACCAAGTGGAGACCCACCGGGTTTTCCGAAGGTGTACAAAGGTACTCCGAGAGGTCCGTCCACGCAAAGCAATTTGCACAGCAATCCGTCGCAGGCACATTATCAATTTCTGCCCTCGGCAAGCTGCGAGAAGAGCCGCAAATCAGCGTTTTCGGAAACGGCTGATATTTCAGGCACTTTAACAACCACCAACCGAAACGGCAAAGTCCGGAGCTATTTTTGCGCGCGATTGTCCGAAGCTGTATGAAAATACTGCGAGAGGCAATCGCACGCAAAGCGGTTTGCCGCGCAATTCGTCGCAGACACCTTATTTACCACTCATTTCCGGCGAACCGTGTAAAGAGCCCGGAATCTGCCGTTTCACGCGATTTGCTGGCCGTCGCGGACATTCTTCGCGTCGACTATGTAGCAGTCGCCGGCCGTAATCTTGCCTTCGCCTTCGTTCACCGTCTCCCCGTTCTGGTACACCATTTCCGCGCTGGCGAACGGCGTCTCACTGATGATCGCCTTCTCCTCGTCGTACGCCTTCACGCCGACGTACACGAACTGCACGTAGCCGGCCTTGACGAGCGCTATTCTTGCAGTCAGGTGGTTCTTGTCCCAGTCGGAAAGGGCCGACATCGGGACGCAGAGACCGGTCGAACGGCTGACGTCGAACGTGACCCCGACGTTCTTGAGGGCAAGGCTGCTCTTGAGGCCGCGCATCGAGCTGACGATAACGTAGTCGGCGCCGTAGTCCTGTTCGGTGACCGTTCCCGACGCCTGGTAGGCCCTGTCGTCGCTGACGACGGTAATGATCTTGGCGCTGTCGGCGGGTTTCTTCTGGAGCTTGAGGATCAGGAAGTACTCCTGGTTCTCGATGATCTTGCACAGCTTCTCGCCGGTGGCGACGGTGGTGCCCAGCTTGGAGGTCACGCCCGCGTTGTCAAGAAGTGAGAGCGACGAGAGCTTGGCGGAGCCGTCGGCTGCAACGATGCCCGAGTAGAGTTCGTTTTCGACGTTGTCGGAGTCGCTGATGCTGTAGCTCACCACGCCCGCCTTCTGGGAGACGACGGGAACCATCTTCTGGTCGATAATGTTCTCGAGTTCCTCTTTTTCGCGGCGCAGCGCGACAATGCTGTCGGTCTCGGCGGCCGCTTCAACGATAATGCGGTCACGTTCCTCGATGAGGCGGTTGATCTCGTTCACGAAGTCGCTGACGGACGCAAGGTTGCCCTCCGCGCCGGCGTTGGCGAGCTTCTTTCTGAGGGCCTCGATCTGGGCGTTGATGTCTTCGACAGCCTGCTCGGTCTCCCGGTTTTCGCTGCCGTCGGACATTCCCTGAAGCGCGAGAATCGTCGCGTTGACCTGCTTCAGGCGCGCAAGAACGCCCTTGTTTTCCTCTTTGACAATGTAGCCGACCGTTCCGCCGGCCTCAACGCGGTCGCCCTCGGGAATCTTCGCCATGAAAACTCCGTCCGCAGGGCTGAAAAGCGCGTCGGAGCTGCGGGCGAAATAGGCGGTACCGGCGCCCTGTTCGGTGACCTCGCCGATCGTCATGTAGCCGAGCTTGTAGGAGCCGAACTCGCTGTTTTTGATGATGGAATTGCCTATAATTAGGGCAATCAAGATCGCGGCCACCGCGATTGCGATAAGGCCCGCGACGCGTCCGCCCTTGCCTGACTTCTTCTTTCCGGAAGTCTTCCCGTCCTTGGAGGCGTTCTTTTTTCCGTTACCCTTTTTCGTGCCGGAAGCGCCGGTTCCCTGTGCGGGCTTCTTGTCCCCGTAGAGATTCGGCGCGAAGGTGATGTACTCCTGCTGCTCCTCTTCCTCCTCGATGTAGGGGCTGTCGCCGTCGTCGTAATAGTCGTCGTAGTCGCCGGAAAAGCCGTCTTCGGAGGAGGCGCCGGAAACCTCGTCAGCGCTGCCGTTGACGGCGCCGGTGTCCCTGCTTGAAGACACGTCGAAAAGGCCGCCCTGCTGAGAAGCCAGCTTCTTGTCAGCCTGCGCCGCGGGTTGCTTTTTGTTTTCGGAGACGTTGCGCTCGGAAGTTCTGCCTGTAGCGCGATCCTCAGCTTGTTCCTGCGCCCTTGCAGCCTGCTCATGCGCTCTCGCGGCGCGTTCGGCCGCAAGCTCCCTGGCCCTCGCGGTCTCTTCCTCGCGCGCCTTTCTGAGCTCTTCATTGCGGCGCGCCGTCGCTTCCTGCTGCTTCTTTTCCTCCTGTTCACGAAGGGCGTCCCTGATCTTCACGGGGTCGTCGTTGTAAAGGAGGCGCATGTAGTGGGGAACGTTGTTCTCCTCCAGCCATTTTTCGTATTGGGCTCTCGTTTTTTCGTCCATTGTAAACCCTCTTTCGCGCACTTGCGGGCACCGGTTTCCGGCCAAAAGACACCTCTGCGCGCGTTTTATGCATTCCCGGAAAGAATCCGGTTAATTTTCAAAATCATCCGCAGGCGCTGCCGCTACTCGCTGAAGAAGCCCTTCTCGCGCCGCATCGAAATACTCATGGCCATTCCGATCGAAATGTAGTTCGCGAGCATCGCGCTGCCGCCTTGGCTTATGAAGGGGAGCGCAAGCCCGGTTATCGGCATCAGGCCGAGGTTCATCGCGATGTTCTGGAAAATGACGACGAAAAAGCTGGCGAAAATGCCGCTGGCGACGCACCTTCCGAAGTAGTCCTGCGACCTCCTCGCGATGGAGAGGATCCGCAGCAGAATCACCGTGAAAAGAAAAATGACGAGCACGGCCACGATGAAGCCGCCCTCCTCGCACACGACCGAATAGATCATGTCCGTCAGTTTGACGAGAATTTTATTGTTGCGGTTCATGGTGCCCTCGCCGAGCCCCTGCCCGTACAAGCCTCCCGACCCGATCGCGGTCAACGAACGCCGCAGCTGCAGCGTGTAGTCGTAGTAGAGTTCGTTGTCCGGGTCGAGGAACCCGAGGAACCTGATGCGGCGCGTTCCGTTCATGTAAAACTTCCATACGAACGGCAGGCTTATCGCGCCGGCGGCGAGCGCCCCGATCAGATACCGGAGCTTCACCTCGCCGACGTAAATGACCACCAGGAACGTAATCACGTACGCGACCGCCATTCCGAGGTCCTTCTGCAGGAATACGAGTCCCAGCGGCACCAGGAAGCCGAGCGCGATGTGCAGGCCGTATTTCAGCGTCATGCCTTCGCGTTTGACCTTCTCGAGGTACACGCCCTCGTAAATGACCATGGCCAGCTTCATCAGCTCGGAGGGCTGGTAGGTTGTGATTCCGAGGTTGAGCCAGCTACGGCTTCCGCCGCTGTCGATTCCGAGGCCGGGAACGAAGACCGCCAGCATCAGAAGAATATTCGCGGCGTAAAAGGGAATGTAGACCTTCTTGAACGCGCGGTAGTCGAAAAACGTGAATACGATACAAAGAACGATGCCGATCGTCAGTCCGGCGAACTGGACCATCATCTGCCTCTGGCCGTGGTCCAGATACTTGTCGTACTGGGCGCTACTGAGGTAGACGAGTCCTATCGCCGTGACCGCCAGAACCGCGGCCAGCAGCAGGTAGTCGAACTTCTTGAAGTAGTCTACGCGTTCGCTATGGTCTATTGAAACGTTGCTTAAACTCGCCAAAGTCCCGTTCCCCTTTTGCCGCGCCGCAGGCACGGTCCGCTTTCAGCCGTTATTACAACATGGCTGAAATGTTTAAAATTTACCTTTGTTTAGGAAAAATCACTCGTCGTCACCGGATTCGCAGCCGTCCGGATCTTCGTCATCTTCCGGCTCTCCGTCATCTTCCGAGTTTTCTTTTTCCTCGTTTTCCAGCTCTTCAAGCGCCTCAAGAACGCCCGCCAGCGACGACCTCTCCTCTTCGGGCTCTTCGTCCGCCTCGTCTTCCTCGCCCGCGCCTTCAAGCGCCGCGGCTTCGGCGGCCGTCTCCTTCGCGAACGCGTCCTTCAGCTCCTGCAAGCTCTTCCCGCGGAGCTTCACGTCGATGAACAGCGCGATTCCGAGCACTATGAGCACAACCGAGAGCCACTGCGACACCCTGATCGACGTGTTGCCGATATTGAGCATCAGGCTGTCCATTCTGAGACCTTCCACGACCGCCCTCTCGGCGCCGTAGACGATCATGTAGAGCGCGGTCATCTCGCCGATTTTCGTCTGCCACTTCGACCTGTAGATCGCCAGGAAAATGAACCCGAGGAAGCACCAGAGCGACTCGTACAGGAACGTCGGGTGAACGAGCACTCCCTCGCCCATCGCGTTCTCGATGATGTTGCCGGTCATACCGAAGAGCCACGTGGTCTTGCTGCCGTACGCCTCCTGGTTCACGAAGTTGCCCCACCGCCCAATCGCCTGGCCGAGCATAATGTACGGCAGCGCGAAGTCGAGAATGTGCAGAAAACTCTTTTTCTTGACCTTGGTGGCGATGAACAGCGCGATTGCGGTGGCGATGATTCCGCCGTAGATCGCGAGGCCGCCCTCCCAGATTGCGAAGATCTTTCCCGGGTGCTCTTTATAGTAGTCGAGTTGGAACAGCACGTAGTACAGTCTCGCGCCGACGATTGCGGAAGGAATGCAGACAATCAGATAGTCCAGCATGTCGTCCGTTTTGACCGCGTATTTTTTCGCGAAACGCAGGCCGAGAATGACGCAGAGAATCATGCCGAGGCAGATTATCAGGCCGTACCAGTGGAGCTCGAACGAGCCGATCCTGAAGACCGTTCGCGACATGTGTTCGAATTTGAGCCCCAGGTTCGGGAACGACACGAAGTTGTCCTCGGTCGCGAGAAGAAGCGTTGTCGGATTCATTTTGACACCTCTTAATTTAGTGTTGTTGATGCAATTGGAATTTAAAAGGAAGCGCTGATTTAATAGCTATTTTTGCGTGCGCGACCCCGAAGCTGCCGCACTTTGCATCGCGCCTCTCACTTGACCGCTTCGCGGAATCGCTCGCGACGCCGATGCAAAGCTGCGGCGACGTTTATAAGGTAGAATCGCGTGCGTCTCGCGCGAGGGCGACTTTTAGCGGCCGCACTTTACATTGCGTCTCTCACTTGACCGCTTCGCGGAATCGCTCGCGCCGCCAATGTAAAGCTGCGGCGTTTTGAAGTAAGGAAGCGGTTTGCGCCAGCTAAACTGGAGACCAAGCGGAGACGCATGCGGGTCCGCGCAAAGCAAGCGGCAGCAAATCTGTCGTAAGACTCCTTATACTCTCGCGAACGGCGGAAATGAACGAACTGCGTTCAAATCTTGCAGTTATCCGCCGCTTGCGTAAAGAGCATTCAATCAGCGGTTCCTTAAGGAATCATGGCCATCGTAATTTTAAGAGCCTGCAATGAAGGCGGGAAGTCCGCCATCGCGTAGTCGTCGCCGAAGAAACCGGTCGTGCGCACATAGCCGCCCGCGTAGTTGCCGTTGATGTAGGCGGAGGCGGTGGTGTTGTCGCGCTTGAACAGTTCGAGCTTGTAGACGGCGCCTTCGCGTTCAGTGTAGATGACGGTCGCGATCAGCTCGCCGCGCGCTTCCTCCGGCGGCTCATCCAGGTCGATTTCAGACAGCGCGAAGTTCGTGTAGAAGCACAGCAACAGGTGGTTGAACGTCTCGTACGGGTTCGCGGTCATGATGTCGTTGGTGATGTCGTCGTCGCGGTTGAGGGCGATGTCGTTCTCGGTGGGCACCGTGAAGCGGTTGTCTGAGACCACGATCATGCAGCTGTCGTCGTCGATGGCCTCCTTCCCGTCAAAGAAGCGCGTCACGACAAGCTCCTCGGTCTCCTCGCCCTTCGGGTTGGTCGTCATTTTCGTCTCGTACTCGTACTCCATGACGTGATGCTCGCCGCTGATGTCGAATTCGACCTTGCTGAGCAGGTCGGAGTCCTTCACGTAGAGGTACTTGTTCACGTAATCGAGCGGGTTGATCGTCTTGTAGATGTAGCGCGTGTCGACCGTGTATACGTCGTAAAGGCCGTCCTCGGCACCCGCGATCAGGCAGTAGTAGTACGAACCGTCCTCGGTTTTGTTGCCGACCTTGATCATGTAGGATTTGAGAACGTTGTCGGTGTCGCGGAGGTACAGGTAGTATTCGATGGCGGCCGGCGCGAGACCGTAGTTCACGAGCTCTTCCTCGGTGACTCCCTCGCCGCTGATTTCGTTGAGGGGAATGTCCTTCATGTCGGAAATGATCTCGTTGACCGAACCGTTCTGGCTCTCGCGGTCGATCGGGTATCTGACAGCCCACTGGGCGCCCGCGTCAGGGTCCACGCCGGTGCATGCGAGTTCGAGAATCTTCGAGCCGTTTTCGTTGATAATGAGCCTCTCGGGAACGTCGGTGGAGAGGTACGTGAACGCCTTCATCATAATGATGTCCTGCTTCTGGAACATCATACGGCTGACCGCGTACACGCTGAGCTTATAAACGTTATTCGAGCCGTCGTCGAGATAGACGTAGCGGTAGCTCTGCGAGAAGTCGTAGTTGCCGATGTATATCGTCGACGAAAGGCCTTCGGTGTCCGTGACGGTGATGTAGGCGTTGCCCCGCTTCTCCTCGGAAAGTCCGTAATCCGCGAGGTCGTCCACGTTCGAGATCTTCACGCCCGAAGAAGATGTCACGATCGAAGATACAAGCGAGTCGATGGAAGAGTCGTAGGTCTGGATCGATTCGTCGGAGGTGCACTTCCATGTCTGCGTCCCGTCCTCGCCGGCGACGTGTTCGAGCACGAACGTGTTCCCGTTGGAGGACGATTCCACCTTCACGACGTCAGAAGAGTAGATGTCGAAAAGCCGCACGTACTCCTCCCGGATCGCAGTCGGATCCGCCGGTTCGTCGCCCTTGTTCTTGTTGGTGACGTTCAGGATGACCACCGCGGCGACCGCAACGACCGCAAGCACCGCCACCGCTATTATAGTAGTGAGATACTTTTTCACAGATGTCTCCTCCTGAGCCAGATAATAAGACCGATTGCGAGAATGGCGAGGGGCAGCGCGATCATCGTCACGATGACGTAAACGGTCATCTGGTTGTCGGTGACCATAACGGCGCTTTTGACTCCGTTGTTGTACTTTCTCGCCTCGATCGAGTCGCCGACGTTCGACTTGGATTCAAGCTTCATCCACCGCATGCTGCTCGCGACGATCTGCTGCGGCACCGACGCTCCGTAGTAAGTGAGGAGCATGTCGCTGAAGGACCAGCTTGAGCCGAAAACGATGATCTGCGAGGTGGCGCTGCCCTGGTAGCACTTTCCGCTGGCTGCGACGACCGAAATACCCGAACGGGTGTTGTTGTCGTTGTCGATTGAGACGGACGTGGCGTTCTTGGTGGTCGAGATGATTGCCTCAGCCTCCGCCGTGCTCTTGGTGTTGTCAAGGTCGAGGGAGCGCGAGTTCGCGACGTAGACCTCGGAGCGTTTCAGCGTCTCCAGAGAGCCCTGCTGGCTGGTGTTAGCCTTGAAAATTCTGTCCTCGCCGGTGCCCTGCATCGCGTAGTCGCCCGACTCCTCGACGATCGTGCGCTCCAGCGAAATTCCGTAGTTCGCGAAGATCGCGTTGAAATTCGTGAACTGCTCGTAAATGACCGTGTCGCCGGTCAGGTTCTTGACGTCCATGAAGAAGTACGCGGCGTGGCCCTTCTTGAGCCAGCGGTCCAGCTTGTCGGCGGCCGCGTCGGTAAGGTCCTCAGCGGGTCCGCAGAAAATGATGCTCGCTGCGTTTTCGGGAATGTCGGACACCCTGAGGTCGATCGTCTCCACGTCGTAGCCGCTGTCGTCGATGTAGTCGATGAGCTTCGAGTACTTGCTCATCTGGTTCTCGCCGAAGCCGGTGGAGTAGTAGATGACAGGAGTGTCGCCGGTGACCTTGAGAACAGCCGACGTGAGCTTGGTCTCCGCCTGCAGTCCGTAGGTTATTTCGTATTCATAGAAGTAGTTGTAAGTCTGGGTCTCCGTGACGTAGAGGTCGGAGGACGTGAGGTGTCTGAGGTTGTTCCCGCACTTGACGATGTAGTCGTTCTTCGCGTAGTTTCCCGCGGCGCTCTCGCCGACCGTGTTCTTGAGGAACGAGGGGTTCCTGTCGAGGTCGACGTATTTCACCGTGATCCTCGGGAACTGGTCGTAGAGGTCCAGCACCTTCACAAGCTCCGCGCGCTTTCCCGGGCCCGTTTCCGACTCGCCTTCGACTCTGTCGTAAAGCGCGTAGATCGTGACGTCCTTTTCCAGCGCGTTCATCTCGCGCCTGGTAACGTCGGTGAGCGTAAACAGCTTTCCGGTGGTCAGGTCGATGTCGGGAAGCAGCCGGAACAGAATGTTGACCAGCACGAAAACCGCCACCGCCACGACGACGAGCACCGCCATGTTCGTGTTTTTCGCGAAACGCTTTCCTGAGAGAACCTCGCGGATACCGTTCTTTTTCTTCTCTTTTCCGGTCTCATTCACGGTATTTTCTGCTTTCACGGCGGTCTTTTTAATATCTTTTTCAGCGGTTCTGTCTTTTTTCATCAGTTCCACCTCTTTCTCTCGATATTTACCGTCGTCAGGAACAGCACAAGCGCCGTGAACGTCAGGTAGTAAAGCAGTGAAGACACGTTGAACGCGCCGGCTGTGAAGTCGCCGTAGCGGGAGGAGAGCGACAGCCAGATCAGTATCCGGCCGAGAGTTCCCTTGATCGTCTCGCCGATTGTCTCAATAAATGTAATTGCGATAAGAATGATGACGCCCAGCACCGCCGCGACAGGCTGGCTGTCCGTGACGGAGGACGCAAACGTTCCGACCGCGAGGTAGGCCAGGCCGAGCATAAAGAACGCCACGTAGCCGCCCACCGTCATCGCGAGCGGGAACACGCCGCCGTCGTTGACGTGGAACATCATAATGATCGGGCAGATGACCGTTTCAAGGCACATAAACGCGAAAACCACAGTCGCCGCGAGGTACTTGCCGAGAACGACCTTCCACGTGGGAACCGGCGCGGTGCGCAGCAGCACCTCCGTGCCGTTCTTCCTGTCCTCCGAGAAAAGCTTCATCGTGATGACAGGAATGAAGAAAATCAGGAACGTCGTCAGCGAACCGAGCGTCATCGTGAATTCGATGCTCTGGTTGTAGAGGTTGATGTTCCAGAAGTAGAGGCCCGTCAGCACGCCGAAAAACGCGACGACGCAGTACGCAACGGGCGACTTGAAATAACTCTGCAGTTCACGCTTGAAAATCGCTTCCATGGTTTAGTCCTCACCTCCCGCCGCGTCTTTCGAAATGATGCTCACGAACTCCTCTTCGAGGCTCTTTTCGACCGTCTTCATCTCCAGAATCGGGATCTGCTTTTCGGCCGCCGCAAAGAACACCGCCTTGTTCGCCTCCGCCTTGCTGTCTGCTACAATTCTGAAAACCACCGAGTTGCGCTCGACCCGCGAGAACGAAAAGCTCTTCACCTGCGGCACCGTCTTCAGCATTGCCTCGGCCTCTTCACGCTTCGCGTCGAACGTAACAACGATGCGCTTCTCGCCGTTCTGGGAGGACGTGAAGTCGGAAATCGAGCCCGAGCCTGCGACTCTGCCGTTGTTGATGATGACGACGTCGCTGCAGACGGCGGACACCTCCTGCAGAATGTGGGTGCTGAGAATGATGGTGTGGTTGCGGCCGAGACCGTTGATGATGCGCCTGAACTCGATGACCTGCTTGGGGTCGAGGCCGACCGTCGGCTCGTCGAGAATCAGTATCGGCGGGTCGCCTACGAGCGCCTGCGCGAAGCCGACCCTCTGCCTGTAGCCTTTTGAAAGGTTCCTGACGAGTCTCTTGCGCACGTCGCCGATTTTGACGATGTAGGTGATGTCGTCGAGCATGCTCTTCCGCTTTTTCTGCGAAACGGATTTGAGGTCGCAGATGAAGTTCAGGTACTCGTTGACCGTCATGTCGCCGTAGAGGGGCGGCTGCTCGGGAAGGTATCCGATCATTTTGCGGACTTCGAGGGGCTTGTCGGCGACGTCGATTCCGTCCACAATAACGGAGCCCGACGTCGGCGCGATATACCCGGTGATAATGTTCATCGCCGTGCTCTTGCCCGCGCCGTTCGGCCCGAGGAAGCCCAGTATCTCGCCCTTCCCGACATCGAACGACACGTCGTCGAGCGCCGTGACCTTGCCGTATGTCTTTACCAGGTTGCGTATTTCGATCATTTTACTGTTTTCTCCCAGTTATAGGAATTTTTCTGGATAAAAGATGTGAGGCGGGTTCCGCTTCACACTTTCCCCGTGTTTATATTAAATATATGAAGTGGCTTGCGGGGCCGGCTCTCAGTCGAGAGTAACGTACGAAGCGTGATCCCCGAACGGGTCGATCTCCTTGCCCGCGATAACGTACGCCAGCACCTTGTACTCCTTGTTCGCGAAGTCCACGCCGATCGGCAGGTATGTCGAAAGTTTTGCCGGCGTGATGCTGTGGAACACGCTCTGCTTCAGGACGTCCATGTAGCCGGTCACCTTCGAAAGCGTCATGTTCTCCTTCGTGAACAGCTGGACCGCCACCTCGGTGATGAAGTTGGCCTGGTTGATCTTCCTGAAGTTGTCGCCGCCTGTGCCGGTGTTCTCGCCGTTCGGCTTCAACCTGTACCTGGAGCGGACGTAGAAGAGCGCCTCGCGGGACGTGAGCTTGTAGCGGCCCTTCCTGATGGCCAGCTCGCCCTCGACGGTGTACATATTTTCGGGTGACGTGACGTAAACGCCTCCCGCGATGTCGATGATATCCATAAACCCGTCAAAGTCCACGTACACGTAGTCGTCAATCTCGCAGCCGGGAAGCAGCGCCGACAGAACCGCGCACAGATAGTCGATTCCCGAGTTGTTGAACTTGCCGCCGACGTAGTTGATGATCGTACTGCCGACGTAAACGCACGCGTTGATCTTGTGGGAGCCGGGCAGATAGTAGTAGTGGTACTTCTTCATCGCCTCCTGCGTGGCTTTCGCGTGGGGAACGTACGTGTCTCTCGGGACCGAGATCAGCTTCATGACCTTGGTTTTCTCGTTGATGTTCAGAATGAATATCGAGTCCGCGAGCTTCTCTTCGGGGTTGAAGCCGAGAAGAAGCACGTTTCTGGTGCCGGGCTCGAATTCCATCTCGGAGGCGTGAACGCGCACCGCTTCGGAAATGTCAAAGCCGTCGTCCTTGTTCGGGGCCGGCGTCGCGTCCGGGTCGGGCGTCGCGGTCACTTCGGGAATATACTCCGTGGCGTCGGGATCGGGCGTCGCGTCCGGGTCCGGCGTCGCGTTTTCGGCGTTATCTCTGTGGAACGGGTCGTCCCTGTCGAGAACGTCGTCGCCGTGCTGTATGATCGTCGCCGGCTGGTTTTCGTTGTCGTCGGCCTTTGCCGGGTTGTACAGAACGTTCAGTAACGGCAAAAGAAGCGTAAAGTAGGCGGTCGAAAGAATGACCACTACCAGCGCGATGACGGATGTTACAACTATCGGTTTCTTGATTTTCGTTTCAATCACTTCCTGTTTTTTCTGCCGCCGGGAACCCGCTTGTCTGCGCTTTTCCGGGGCGTGCAGCTGTTTCTTTTGTTTTTGTCCCGCCCGCGGCGTTTCCGTGAACGCTCCAAATCTTGACTCTTCGAACGTTTGACGCTCCAAGGTTTCACGGCGCAAGGCGGGATTGTATTATAACCCGCTTAGTTTAATAAAACCTTAAGAACCGCCTCAGGCAGGCGCAATACGCCGCGCTTAGCCCGCGTCAGCGTATAGCATACGATTTTATAATATCACTTTCCCGTGCGCGCGTCAAATTTTTATTTTTAAGAGGACATTCCGTGTGAAGTGATAATACAACTTCCGCTTCGCAGACCTTTTCCGGCGATTTACCGTATTGATAACGGCGGCAAAATGAATTATAATCAACGTAGCTACAATAAATAGCACAAATCTTGGCAACAATATAAAGCAGGCGCTTACCGTATATCGAAATCACATTTGACTCAAAACGTGATTTTGGAAGCGGCAACAACCAAAGGAGGGATATTTTTGAGTCAAAACTTAACACACAGCGAGAGAGATTTGGCACTCGCACGAATCGACAAGAAGCTGGACAGAACGCAAAGGTTCATGAAGTTTTTCTGGATCACAATGGTAATCGTGACGATTATTTACATTGTCGACGAGATCGCTTCGAACATGGACGGCAAAATGAGAACGTTTGTCATTTTCGACCTGTTCAACACCGGCGCACAAACGATCGGCAACCCCGCGTACGACACCGCGGTCTCAAAGATGAACGTCGCCACCATACCGATTTACATTCTGTTCTTCCTGCTCCCCTTGTATAAGATGCTGGCGGACAAACTGGGCAGAAAGCTTTTCATTGTTTTGAACACAATCGGCATGGGCGTCGGCATGATGCTTTGCATGATTGCCCCGAACCATATCGTCTACCTGATAGGCATGGTCATCACGGCGTTCTTCACCCCCAACGACGCGCAGGTCATTTACATAATGGAGATGAGTCCGGAGAAACACCGCGCCAAGCTCTGCTCCGTTACCAAAGGAATCGCGTTGCTGAGCGTATCTCTGATAGGCGTCCTGAAATCGATTTTCTATGATCCGAACGATTTGAGCTCCTGGAGAATGGTCTTCCTGATTCCGGTTATTATCGCTCTGGTTGTCGGTTTGTCCTCGATTTTCCTGACTGTCGAAACCCCGTTGTTCTTGAAACACAAGAGAGACGAGCTGCTGAAAACCGAAGAGGAAAAAGCTGAAGAAGCGAGAATAGAGCAGGAAAACAAGGCAAAAACAGGCGGCATCAAAGGCGCGTTTAAATATATCATCCACAGCAAGCAGCTGCGCTGGATCGCGATCATTCTGCTGATCTTCCAGGTGGCGGTCGGCGTGGTCGGTTACGAGAACGAGAATATGGGCGCGGGACTGCAGCCCGAGGCCTTTAACAACCTGTTCCACATTATCGAGCCAATCGTCTATGCGGTATTCGCGTTCTTCAGCGGGTTCCTTTCCGACTGGCTCGGAAGAAAGAAATCGTGCATTTTGTTTGGAGTCGTGGGAATTATCGGCGAAATCGGCTTCATTCTTTGCGCGAAATTCGTTCCGTATTCGATTTACCAGACCATTGCGCTGTCTGTATTTAACGGTTTGTTGTACGGCGGTTTGTGGTCGCTGTCTGACTGTCTGTTCCTGGTAATGCCCAGTGAATCGACTCCGACGTATATAAGAGCGTCAGTCGGCGGCTTGATCACTTATACCGGCGGCGTCGGCAAAATCATCGGCCTGCTTGTAGGCATTCTGTTCGGCTATATCGGTTCAAGCGGTATCGGCTATCTGCAAATAGGCACGTTTGTTCCCGTTTTGATCATCTCGATCACCCTGCTGGCGATTAAGGTCAAGGAGACCAAGGGAATCGATATGAACAACGTCGAAGAGGAACTGGCGAAGCGCTGATAAACGTTCTTTCCGCCTTAAAATAGGCAAAAAAAGAGGCTGTTAATTTCCGGCATAAGCACCGGGGTTAGCAGCCTCTTTCTTTTTATGTTCGTGAATAGGATTTGAGGAATCATTCACGCGGAAGAATCATTTCACTTTTCTTAATGGCGCTCCGAGTTGAACTCCACCTTCGGCGTGAACGTGGGCTCCTTGATGGTGATGTTGTTCCACTCCTCTTCGCTGCCCTCGTAGTAGACGGTCTCGAGCCCGGAACGCAGGAACGCGCAGGAGTCGATCTTCGTGAGGGTTTTCGGCAGGTACACCGATTTCAGGTTCACGGTGTCCACAAAATTCCAGGTGCCAATCGATGTAAGGCCGGAGGCGAGATCCAGTTTTTCGACGGAGCCGCAGCCGCTGAAGGCGTTGTTCCTGATTTCGTAAGGAAGACCGTCCGGATTCTTTATCGTAACGCTCTTAAGAGACGCGCAGTCGGAAAAAGCGTTGTTCCTCAGGTCGCAGCATCCCAAAATAGTGAGCTCTTCGAGACGCGAACAGAATCTGAAGGCATAGCCGTTTATCGAGGTCACAGACTTCGGTATCGTCAGACTTGTAAGGTATTCACAGCCGTAAAAAGCCGACTCGTCGATTGCTTCGAGGCCTTCCGAAAGCGTCAGCGTGGTCAGTCCGTTGCAGCCCGCGAAGGCGTCTTCGTCGATCTTCGTGACGGTCCAGGGAATGGTGACGCTCGTAATGGTCTGATTCTCGTGAAACGCGCTCTCGTCGATCTTTTTGACCGGCTTCCCGTTGATGTGGGAAGGGATCACGAGGTCTGTGCCCGTGAAGTCGCCGATGCCGGTTATGACGCAGTAGTCGCCCTCGTCCGCGACCGCCAGTCCTTCGCTGCCTTCAACCGGCGCGGGGGTCTCGGTGGATTCCTGTCCGGAAGGGGTGTCGTCCGCGGGCGCGGCCGTGTTTTGCCCGTTTTCGTTTCCGTTTTCCGAGGTGGCTCCCGGATTCTTGGTCGCGTTCCCGCCGTTTCCGGAGGGCGTGTTGGAGTTGTGTCCGCCGCAGGCGCAGAGCGAGAGCAGCATGACCGCCGCTATTGCCAAAGCTAAGATTTTCTTCATTTTATCGGTTCTCCCTTTCGTAAAGAGTATTTTGCCGTTCCGCAATGAGCGTCTTATTATCACACTTCCGGCCGCAAAACGCAAGGTTTGTCAAGCCAAATCACGTTTTTTTCACGAATTCCGTGATTATAATCACGAAATTTGCATTTTTTCCGTGATTTTGGTGCCAGGAAGAGTCCCGGGATGTTCGGACTTTCCGTCGTCTCAGGCGTGCCTGTCTTCATTCCTGCCGCGCTTGTTTTACTTGAAAACATGCCGCCCGCGGTGGTATAATTCCGGTACATCCTAAAACGGCGGCTCCGGTAGCTCTTCGCGAACGCCCGCCGCACGCTTAAATACGGCCGGGACGCGTTTTTGGTGCGCTCCGGCACAGACGAAAGGAATAATTATGAAACTTGAAGGCTTGAAAATCAACGTTCTCGGCGACAGTATCACCCAAGGCGTCGGCGCGTCCTCGCCCGACAAAATGTTCACCGAAGTTCTCGCAAGGAAGACCGGCGCGACGGTCAGGAATTACGGCCTCAGCGCCAGCAGGATCGCGAACCAGTGCATCGAGCGGCCGCACATCATTCCCCACATTCCGAGCTACATCGACCGGGCGGACACGATGGACCGCGACGCGGACGTGGTGCTGGTTTTCGGCGGCACGAACGACTTCGGACACGGCGACGCGCCTTTCGGCGAATTCCTGAGCGAGGACGACCACACCTTCTGCGGCGCGATGAACGTGCTCATCAAGAAGCTTGTCAGGCTCTTCCCGGATGCTGAGATCGTCATCATGACGCCCCTTCACAGGCTCTCGGAAAACGTGACCACGAACGAGCTCGGCCTGCCCTGCCGCGTGCTGAAAGAATACGTGGACATGGAGAAAAAGTATGCGGAATACTACGCGCTGCCGGTGCTCGACCTCTGGGGAATGTCGGGAATTCAGCCCGCCGACGATGTCCTCAGGGAGCGCTTCCTGCCCGACACGCTGCACCCCAACGACAGGGGTCACGAACGCATCGCGGACAGGATCATTTCGCTTCTTAAGGCGCTCTGACAAAGGCTTTTCGCCGCGCTTAATACAGCGGTTGTTTTTGCCTTGTTGTAGGGTAAAATATCTCCTGTCGCGAAGCGCCGCGGTGCCTGGAATTATCACATGAAAGGCGTATGCAAAAATGGAATTAAAAGGACTTAAAATCAACGTAATCGGCGACAGTATTTCCGAAGGAGCCGGCGCCTCAACCCGCGAAAACGGTTTCTGCGAAGTGCTGGCGAGAAAGGCCGGAGCGACTGTGCGGAACTACGGCGTCAGCGGCAGGCGNNCAGCCGCATCGCGAACCAGTCCATCGAACGGCCGTGGTTCATTCCCCACCTGGACAGCTACGTCGTCCGCTCGGAGACGATGGACCGGGACGCGGACGTCATTCTTGTTTTCGGCGGGTCAAACGACTTCGGCCACGGCGACGCTCCGTTCGGGGAATTCCTGAGCGACGACGACTACACCTTCTGCGGCGCGATGAACGTTCTGATCAAAAAGCTGGTTAGGCTTTTCCCGGACGCGGAGATCGTGATTCTGACACCTCTTCACAGGCTCTCGGAGAACTCCACGATGAACGACATCGGCCTTCCCTGCCGCGTTCTGAAAGACTACGTGGACATGGAGAAGAAGTACGCGGAGTACTACTCGCTGCCGGTTCTCGACCTCTGGAGCGTTTCGGGAATGCAGCCCGCCGACCCGGTGCTTAAAGAAAGACTCATGCCTGACGGCCTGCACCCCAACGACAGGGGGCACGAAAAGCTCGCGGACAGGATCATCGCGTTCCTGAAGGCGCTCTAAATTAACAATTTTAATCCGGAGAAAAGTATGAAAAGATACGACTCAATCCGCCCCGGAAGAGTATGGCTCGACACGGACGGCAAGCGCATTCAGGCCCACGGCGGATCGATTTTTTACGAGAACGGCCGCTACTACTGGTACGGCGAGAACAAGCAGTTCACGGACGGCGTCTCGAAGATATGGCACTGGGGCGTCAGAATGTACGAATCGGACGACCTGTACAACTGGCGCGACCTGGGGGTCATTATTCCGCCTCGGCCGGACGACCCTTCCTCGCCGCTTCACCCGCACTCGTTCATGGACAGGCCGCACATAATTCACAACAGGCGCACCGGAAAATACGTCTGCTGGCTGAAAATAATGCAGCCGGACGGCTCCCAGACAGAGACCGTTCTGACCGCCGACCGCCTCACCGGGCCGTACGAAATCGTTCGTGAAGGACTGCGCCCGCTCGGCATGAGTGCCGGCGATTTTGACCTCGCGGTCGCCCCTGACGGGAAGGCGTACTACTACTTTGAGCGCGTTCACAGCGAGACGATCTGCGCGGATCTGACCGACGACTATACGGACGTCACCGGCTACTATTCCACCCATTTCCCGCAACCGTTCCCGCCCTATGTGAGGGAGGCGACGTCGCATTTTGTGCGCCGCGGGAAGCACTATCTGCTCACCTCGGGAACCACCGGCTACTTCCCGAACCCCTCCGAGGTCGCGGTCGCGGACAGCTGGCACGGGCCTTACAAAGTGCTCGGCGATCCCTGCCCCGGCGACCCTTCGGACACCACCTTCCACTCCCAGATCGCGAGCGTTTTCAAGGTTCCGGGCAAGAAGGACCTCTACATCGCCCTGGGCGACCGCTGGCTGCCGGAATGCGCCGACGTGACCTACGAAGAAGTGAAAAAGTTCTTTGAGATCAACTTCGACCCCGACGTCGCCGACAAGTCCGCCGCCCCCGCGATCCGGCCTCTCCGCAACCGCACTCAGATCGCCGACTACGTCTGGCTTCCGCTCAGATTCGACGGCGAAAACGTGTTCCTGGACATGAAGGACGAGTGGCGCGTAGAGGATTACGAGGACGCGTGAAGCGCGGGGTAACCGGCCGGAACGGCCGAAGACCGGAAAATCAACGCCTATGAAAATCAAGCTTAAAGGCGGAAAAAACTTCCGCGACCTGGGCGGCCTCAAGACGGCGGACGGCTGCGTAATCAAGAGCGGGCTGTTCCTGCGCGGCGCCCACCTGTCGAATCTGGAAGACCGCGATATCTCCTATTTAAAGGTGAATTTCGACATCGCCACTGTTGTCGACCTGCGTACAGCTGACGAGCGCGCCGAGCTTCCCGACAGAGAGCTTCCCGGCGCCGAAAACGTACACGTTCCCGTCCTCAGCGCGCGCACCGCGGGGCTCAGCCACGAAAACAAAGGCACGACCCTGAAGTCGATCTCCAAAGCGCGCCCGGGCAGAAAAGAGCTCGAAAAAATCATTCCCGACCTCGCCGTCATCTACCCGCGAATGATGTGGCCCGAGGCCGGCGAAAAGTTCCGCGAGACGCTCGACATAGTGATGAAAAACGCCACGCAATCGCGCGCGACGCTCTACCACTGCACGGTCGGCAAGGACCGCACGGGAATCGTCAGTCTTCTCATTCTCACGATGCTTGGAGCCGACCGCAAGACAATTACGCGCGACTACCTTCTGACCAACAGAGCGGCCGCAGCGGAGGCGAACAAAAACTATCTGAAGCTCTTTATCGCGACGTTTTCGCACAAACTCGCGAGCAGGCTGCGCGGCTGCTACATCGCGAAAAAATCATTTCTCGACTCGTATTACGCGGCCGTCGAAAAGGAATACGGCTCAGTCGAAAATTACATACGGAACGGGCTCGGGATCACGGACGAACAGGTCGCGTCGTTCCGCGAGTGCTCGCTTATAAAACCCGTTCATGAAAATAGTATTGACTAATTGAAAACAACGCCGGCACGCGGCCGGCACATTCACGAAAGGCAGGTATTTTAAAATGATTCTCGCCATCGACATCGGCAACAGCAACGTAGTTCTCGGCGCGTTTGAGAAGGCCGAGCTCAAGTTCATCTCGCGCATCTCGACGGACATCGACAAGACGGCGGACGAGATCTCCGTGATGATCAACGATATTTTCACGATCCGCGGCATCGACCGCGCCGAAATCAAGGGCTCCGTGCTCTCCTCGGTCGTTCCGGCGCTTACCCAGCCGATGATCCAGGCGATCGAGCTTCTGACCGGGACGCCGCCATTCGTCGTTGCCCCGGGCATCAAAACCGGCCTCAACATCCGCATCGACAACCCCGCACAGCTCGGTTCGGACCTTCTCGTCGACTGCGTGGCAGCCTCCACCCTCTACCCGAAGCCCGTAATCGTCGTCGACATGGGCACCGCGACCACAATGAGCGTCGTCGACCGCAAAAACAACATGCTCGGCGGAGTCATTATGCCGGGCGTCCGCACGGCTCTCAACGCGCTGATCTCCAAGACCGCGCAGCTGCCTCAGATTTCGATCGAGCGGCCCGAAAAAACGATCGGCACCAACACGAACGACTCAATGCGCTCAGGCGTAGTTTTCGGAAACGCGAGCATGATTGACGGAATGATCGACCGCTTCGAGGAGGAGCTCGGCGAGGAGGCGTTCATCGTGGCAACGGGCGGCCTTTCCGGCGAGATCTCGCGCCACATGAAAAAGAAAGTCGAGCACAACCCGACGCTTCTCCTGCAGGGACTTTACATCCTCTACAGGAAAAACGGCAATCCGGAATAAAAAGCAGGAAGCGCTGATTAAATGCTCTTTACGCAAGCGCTTCCCAAAAGAAGCGCGGCCGTCGACCGGGCGCCCGCTTTTTTTTGCATAAATAAACCGGTAAAGCGGGCGGCCGCGCCCCAATATATTTTTGCCTGACACTGAAAGGAGTTTCGCCACGCGATGACCAAAAAACGTTTCCGCCGGCGCGCCGCAGCCGCGCTTATCATCATTTTCGCACTGTCTTGTTTAGCCGCCTGCAACGTTGGCGGCGACCCCGGAGCGACCGGAAAATCCGGCACCCCCGGCACGGAGGACCCGACCATGAACACATCATCAACACCCGCGCCCGGCGTCGAAGACCCCGCTCTCAACGTGTTCCCGAACGACGGCAAAAACATCGAAATCGGCATCTTCTGGGAGCCGCCGAAGGAGTACACGACCGCCGAGCAGTACGACTGGATCCGCGACGCCCACATCACCTTCATCGAGATCACGAACCGCGACGGAGCCGTCGACAAGGAGACGTCCGACCTTCAGCTGAAGCTCGCGGGAGAGCGCGGCATCGGTATCTTCTACAAGACCGGAGTTGACGGAAAGAAGCTCACCCAGATGTCCGAGAAGGCGATAACGGAGTACGTTCAGGAACTCGCGAAAAACCATACGATTAGGGGAATTCACGTGGTCGACGAACCGTCGCAGCCCTGGACCTACGCGAAGGTTTTGAAAGCAATCACGAAAGGCGGTTTGACGCCGCGCCTCAACATGCTGCCCTACTTCGCGACGTGGGTTTTCGAGAACTACCGCGGCTTCGTGGAGGACTCGGTCATCGCGGCGGGACCCGAAAACTACGGCTACCTCCAGTACGACCAGTACCCGTTCCCGTACAACGGCGGCGACCCGGACATGTTCTACAACCTCGACCTCTTCCGCGAGATCGGGCTCAAGTACGACGTTCCCACCGCGTTCTACATTCAGTCCATCGGCGAAGGCGGGAATTTCCGGCGCACGAACGGCGGCGAGATCCGCTACCACACCTCCGCGGGCCTGGCGTACGGTCTCAAGTCCATGACCTATTTCACGTGGTGGACCACCGGCTTCTGCGACCCGAAGGACTACGGAATCATCTCCCCGTACGGCGAAAAAACTTCGATCTACGACGACGTCGCCTCTATCGACGCGCAGATCCTTACGACCGGCCCGCTGCTCGCACGTCTGGACGCGCTTGAGGTCTTCCACACCGGCGGCTCCGAGGACGCGATCACGCTCTGCACCGCAGACACCGCACCTCTTTACGCCGAGCCCAAAAACGGCTACGGCCTGATCGTCTCACTCATGAAGGACCGCGAGACAGGCCGCGACTACGTAATGCTCGTCAACAAAAACTACAAGGAATCCGTCAGCTACGAGCTCTCGGTCTCCTCCAAACTCACTCACCTTTACGACTGCACGAACGGCTCGTACGAGGATCTCGACATCAAAAAAGGAACCGTCAAGCTCGACTTCGAGGCGGGCGGCTACAGGCTTCTTGCGGCGGGGCAGCACGACGTTCTCGTCGAAAGGCAGCTCGACAAGGGGGCGAACCTGGCACAGGAAAAGCCGGTGTGCGTCGCGGACGTCGAACCGGGCGGCGGCTTCTACGCGTTCTGCCTCACCGACGGCTTCCGCACCGACAAATACGCAACTGCTCAAGGGTACCATTCCCCTAAAAATAGCGGATATATCGAGGTCGATCTTCTGAGAGTGACGGAAATCAACCGCGTCGACCTGTACCCCACCGGCTCGAACTACACCCGCGGCGAGATGTTCCCGCGCGCGTTCACGCTCGAGGTTTCGAAAGACGGCGAAAGCTGGACGAAAATCGCGGAAGAGAGCGACTACACGGCGGCGGAAAAGGCCGTCCCGGTGTTCAGGTTCGATAAGACCGAGGCGCGCTACGTGCGGCTGAACGTGACGGCCGGCGGCCGCGAAAAAGGCTTTGAAATAGGCGAAATCGAGGTCTACAACGACGCCGGCGACATTCCCGAACCGGACAACGCGTCGCTCTACGCCGACGCCACGCAGACGGCCAAGGGCGAGAACATCGCGAAGGGCAAGTCGGTCAAGGTTTCGTCCGACCTGGGCGGCGACTGGAGCAAGAAGCACATCACCGACGGCAAGAAGAGCACCTGCTGGAGCTCCGCGCTCAACCGCCACGCGACAGAGGACGGCGTCGAATGGATCCGCATCGACCTGGGAGCGCCGCTGGAGTTCAACGAAGTGGTGGTGCGCCCGCGCGGCGACGGTCAGAACTTCCCGTACAACTTCCGGGTCGAGATTTCCGACGACGGGAACGAGTTCACGTCTGTTTACGAGTGCGCCGTTCCCGAGCTGCCTTCCAAAGGCGAGGCGTCGGTCTGCACGCTCGACAAAACCTACACGGCGCGCTACGTGCGGATCTACGCGTACAAGCTGCGCGACCAGGAAGGCTTCAACGACGGCCACATTTTCCAGGTCTCGGAGGTGGAAATTTACAACAAATAGCTTCGCAAGAGCTGCAATGAATAAACGCCGGCGCGTATTTCAGCCGGTTTCGCGGGCCGTTTTCGCAGCGGCCCGTTTTTTTGTTCGTTTGTTGCGCATTCCCGGTTTGTTTTTTGAGCATTCCCGCCCGCCGTACTTTCAGGCTTTCGCGGCCCTCCCGGCGCCTAAACCTAAACCGCTTCTAAAGGTATTGAAAACGCGCAAAATATATTTTATAATGGACTCAACGTTTGACGTGTGCTTCAAAATATCACGTCTTTCATAATTCAAATCTGTGATTTTCAATTTCATTTATGGAGGAAATAGCATGAAAAAATTACTGTTAATTGCGGCAGTTGTGCTGACAGTAGTGCTTGCTCTTTGCGTCACTTCCTTCGCAGGCCTGGATTCAATGTACATCAACGCGAGTACGTTGGACGGAAGCAACATTCCGGGCGTTGTGGGACAGGATCAGATCAAGATCGACAAAGGCGACAAGCTCTACATTCTCGGCTGGGCTGCCAAGGCCGGAACAAACCTCGAAAAGGTCGTCTGGACACTCGACGGCGTTGAAAAGGAATGCACCGATCACTACATTGAGAGATCCGACCTTATCAACCATCTCGGAATAGACGCGGCTTACGTCGGCCACGCGGGAATCGGCGACAACAACAACTACCTTGAGCTGCTCGGCGTCGACGCGCTTGACGACGGCACCTACTGGTGCACCATCGTCGCGAAGTACCAGGACGGCACCACGCAGACCCTCAAGTCCGCGTTCCAGCTGGTTGTCGGCAACGCTGAAGGCGGCGTCTTCGGAACCCTGATTCCGAGAGGCAACAACCCGATTTCCGTCAGAACCCACAAGTTCGGCGTGAAGGTCACCGTTCCTGCCGGCTACAGGCTCACCGCCGTCACCGGTATCCAGAGCCCGACCTGGGGCAACAGCGGCCCCGGCAGCAGCTGCGCGGCAACCGTTTACACCTGGGAAGGCGACTACGCGACCTCCGTTTCGGGCGAAGTTTACGCTTATGCCGAAGAGATCGACCACTCGGACAACGTCAACATGCCTTTCATTTTCGACAACGCGCTTGAACCCGGCGAGTACCTGATCGTTCTCGGCGGCATCGGCGAAAAGAGCATAGGCTTCTACTGCGGATCCGATCTCGGCGAAGCTGACGCGGTCTTCTACGACGGCGAACCGGCCCCGGCCGACTCCTATCCCGGACTCAACTACACTCTCGAGAAGATCCCGCTCAGCCACATCAATCTCGACTTCGTCATTCTCTGGAACGAAAACGTTAAGTGGATCCAGAACTGCAGCACATTGAACGGCGCCGATCTCGGCGAAATCAAGGGCTGCGTCGACCAGGGTGCAAACGGTATCGAGCTCATCGGCTGGTTCTATCCCGAGAAGGCTTCCATTGAAGCGTTCGGATATCAGTACGAGGGTGAAGAGCCCGTTTTCGGCACGATGCCCTGCGAAGAACACGCGGACGTCGCGGCTATAATCGAAGGCTGGGGCGGCGAATGGGTCGCTCGCGCATATGAGACCAGATGGTTCTCCGGCGCCACCATTCCGCTCCGCGAAGGCGACAACACCGCCAAATTCCTCGTTAAGTACACCGACGGCTCGACCCAGGTGCTCCACGAGATCAAGTACACCAACGGCACCGACGTCGCGTACAACAAACCCGTTTACGTCGAAGTTAACGCCGGCGGCCAAACGGTACTTCTGCCTTACTGGACAAAGGACTTCATCAACGACGGTTCGAACC
Organism: Mageeibacillus sp. UBA1212; assembly: GCA_002309655.1. Classification (GTDB taxonomy): domain Bacteria; phylum Bacillota; class Clostridia; order UBA1212; family UBA1212; genus UBA1212. Next base: position 68,282 of record DBXM01000018.1, on the reverse strand, counting down.
ACGTTCACAATGCCGACCTTATGGACGGCGTTGCGCTCGGCGTTTACAACCAGGCAACCGATGCAGGTCTCGACATCAGATACTACATCGACCTCGAAGGCGTTTATGACCTCACCAAACTTGCGCTCCACTCTCAGGGCTTCAACTCCCAGACGTTCCCGAGCGCTTACAACGTTTACACCTCTCTCGACGGTGAGAACTGGGATCTCGTCGCATCGGTAACCGGCAGAACCGGCGCGGTCGATACCGGCGTTCCCTTCATTTATGAAACTGCCAACCGCGCGAGATACATCCGCGTCGACATGCTCGGCGCCAACGACGGCTGGGGAAGCATCGGCGAGTTCGAAGCTTACGGCACGTTCGTTGAAGAAGCTTCCGGCAGACCTCCGTTCGTTTCCCTCTCGCCCTACATTATGAGCTACAAGGGAAGCAACACCGGCGACACCGGCGGCGACACCGTCTGGATGGGCTTCACGAGCGGCAGACTTTCCACTTCCCTCAACTTCACGACCGACGTTCCTTTCTGGGGGCTCGGATTCCCGGACTACTGGAGCTCGGCCAACACACCCGTTAAGCTCGAGCTCAAGAACCAGGCCGGAGAAGTTGTTTGGGTGCACGAGTACGTTAAACCCACTGACGGCGCAGAAGCATGGCCGTTCTTCACGGACAACAGCGAGCTGCCCGCAGGCGAGTACACCTTAACAATAACGCTCACGGACGACACCAAGGGCGATGACGGCAACTACACCCACTGGCTGGTTATCGGCCACGGCACCAAGCCCCTCGGCGACGAGTACGTTGCTCACCAGTACGGCCGCATCGGCTTCTGGCTCTTCGTGCACGAAGGCATTGACGGCGACGGTTTTGTGGTTCGTGAATACAGACAGCACGTAAACATCGACGCGATCTACCTCGACGGCGAAGACAAGGGCAAGGCCGAAGGACTCGAAATCGAGACCGACGAAAACAGCTCGTCCATCAAAGTTCACGGCTGGCTCGCGGCCAACTACCCGATCGAGAAGTACGGCTACAAGGTCGACGGCGGCGAAGCGGTTTGGGATGCTTCCTTCATGGGCACCGATCCCGGCACGCCCGAGAACCCGAACGGCGACTACGCGGCAATCATGGGTGTTGCAAAGAATCTGTTCAGCGTTCCCGGCAACGGCTACCGTGCGGACGTCATCGTTCCCGTTGAGGCGGGCAGCCATGAAGTCGAAATCGTAGCTTTCGTCAACGGCGAAGAGAGACATATCATCACCTTCACGTACGGCGAAAAGGAGGCTCCCGTCGCGACTCCCGTTGAGATCGAGTCCAACAACCAGGGCGGCGTTGCAGGCGTATGGCTCCGTCCCAGCGACGACGAAGATATCATGATTGAGTTCAAGACGAACCAGGCGTTCACCGCTTTCAACATCCCTGTATACTGGGCAAGCAACCCGCCTCAGTACGGCGACCTCAAGGCCAACATCGAAGTTTCGCTCTACAAGTTCGACAAGAACCTTAAGAAGACTCTTGAAGGCACTCCTGTCGCGACAGCGAAGTACCTCGAGAACCTCGGCGACAACAACGTTTCCACCCCGTTCAGCGCACCCGGAACAGGCGCCACCCTCACCAACTACAGCGCCGCCAACCAGGGCTTCGCGTTCATTCTCGACGCACCCGCCGAAGCAGGCCAGTACGTAGTTGTGATCAGGAATGACGCAGGCGCGGGCAGCTACGTGGTTCTCCCGTCCGCTTCCGCCGCTGACGCGGTTCTCGGAACCGACTACATCAAGTACTTCTTCAAGAGCGACGAGCAGTCGTTCGGCGAGGCCGTACGCTTCACCCTCACCCTCGTTGACGAAGGCGCTTTCGTAACCCTCGACGCTGACGAGATCGACCAGCCTGTCGAGCCCAACCCGGGCACCGGCAACGCTCTCGCGGTCTTCGCGGTCATTGCAGCGCTCTCGCTCACGGCCGTGGTCATCTTCAAGAAGAGAGCCTTCTGATTCTCTCTAACTGAGGTTTCAAACTGAATTACCCGTTCCCGCCCCCTGATTAATTCTGTGGAGCGGGAACGGCCGGGCCCGGGGCCTCGACAAACAAGCCCCGGGCCTTTTTTTGTTTATTTTAAAGCGCCAGCGCTTCATTTGCGCGCAAAATTGCGATAATTGCTTGACACACCTCTCGAAACCGTTGTATACTTTTATTAAGTTTTGAACGGGTGCGCGCGAATTTAGAAAGGCGCGCCCGCACGCTAAATATTATTTAGGAGGTTAATTATGAAAAAAATGCTTGGAATAGCACTGGCTATCGCAATGATGCTCGTGCTAGTCTCGGTCTTTCCTTCGCAGGCTGCAATCACCGAACGTGTTAACGTTGATGAACTCAGCCTGAAGACGGAAGGAGGCACAAAAGTCGCAGACCTTTCCAAGGGGAACGGAGACGAACTGGGACAGATTAAGTCCTATGTCGAATCCGGCGCGACAATGATTTATTTTAACGGCTGGTACGCTCCGCCCAAGCCGCTCTTAGACATCGGTTTCCAGACCGATGACGGCGATGTAGAGTGGGGCTTCGGCAAGAACGACGGAACCGGTTCTGTCGTTGCAGGCTGGGTCGGCTTTGACGAGAACGGTCTCTGGACGCTGCGCGCGGCCGGCGGAATTCCCGTTCAGGAAGGAAGCCACACATACAAGGTTGTCGCGAAGTTCACGGACGGAGAGACGAAAGTCATCCACTCTGCTCACTACTACAACGACGACACCGTCATTACGTCGTGGGGTAACATCTCCAACGGCGCAGGCATAGGTCAGTGGCTCAACTTCAAGGGAGCTTATTCCGCAGCCGCTTTCACCGCGAACGCTCCTTTCGAAGGCATTAGAATTCCCGTGCAGTGGAGCTCCAAGATTTCCGACGGCAGAGGCATTACGTTCGACCTCTCGCTCTTCGCGTTTAACGGAACCGTTGAAAACTCTCTTGCCGGCACACCTCTAGCCACCATTAGGGTCAATCCCGACGGCGACCAGGCCGGCGGCAACAAGATTGAATTCGAAGCATTACCGGCCGGACAGTACGTTGTAGCGGTCATCGTCGTTGACGGCGAAACCGATCCTTACACGGTTCTTCCCGAATCGGGCGATCCCAACAGAGCGCTCTACGTGAACAACCTTTCCGGTGCGCAGGCTACCAAGACCTTCAACTTCGGCGTCAAGACAGCTGATCCCGACACCTTCTTCGGCGAACCGCCCAGGGAGAATATCGCGCTCAACAAGCCGGTTGCCGTCAATCTCAACGGCGCTGCTGCAGCTGACAGGTCATTCTGGAGACCGGAGTACCTCGTTGACGGATTTGCTGATAGCTTTTCGGCCGGCATCGATACCCGCCTCGGTTGGGCTTTCGCGACTCCCGCCGCTCAGTCCCCGATCGACGTTAACGCATACGTTGACCTCGGCGCTGTCTACAGTGTCGACGCGATGGACGTCGTTTCGATGATGTGGAGCCCCGCCGCAACGTTCCCGGGCGCTTACACGCTTTACGTCTCTCTTGACGGAGAGAACTGGACGGCAGTCGCATCCAAAGGCGTTGACGCCAATACCGCCGGACAGATCGTATCCTACAACCTTGACGAACCCGTTGAAGCTAATTACGTCCGCTTCCAGTTCACCGAAAACAACGGCACCTGGGCTAGCGGAGCCCACATCTTCACCGGTGTAGGCGACCTCCGTGTCTACGGTACGAAAGTCAGAGAGTCCGAGAACGCGGACATTCCTCCGTACGTCACGCTCAGCTATGTTGCTTCCCGCGACGAGATCTACATGGACGGCGCGAGCGTTGCTGCCGTTGGCGGCAACCCCGAAGTCACGATTTGCCCGCCTCTCAAAGGCGCTGAAGGCAAGGAAGTTTATCTCTGGGGCTGGGTCGTTTCCACGATGCCCGTTGAGTCCTTCGGTTACTCCATCGACGGCGGCGAGATCGTTTACGACGAAGCCTTCAAGTACCCCGCAGAACAGGGCGTTATCGACCTCGGCACCGGCTGGGGCACCGGCGTATACGGCGAGTCGACCAGATATAAGATGTTTATCCCGTTCGACACCGTTTGCGGCGAGATCCGTGCTTACGTGAAGATCAACGGCCAGGAATTCCTTTATTGGACAATCAAAGTTGCTGATGCTTACAACAACTACACCGGAGCCCCGGATACGGCTCCCGAGACAGCTACCGGGTCGCCGTCGATGTGGATTGGCTTTACCAACACGCTTAAGTGGCAGATGGCCTTCAACACCGATGTGAGCTTCTCGGCCATCAACCTCCCGCAGGCGTGGGCGTACCCCGGCGTTTCGCTCAAGGTGACCATTGCGAAAGACGGTCACTTTGACGACGGAATCGTTTTCGAGACCGTTCTCTCCCGCCCCGGCGATGGCGGCTTCCTGCTCGATCTCGGCCAGACGCTTCCTGCAGGTCAGTACATTCTGAAGATCAAGATTACCGATGACACCCCTGTTGTTGACGGCGGTGACGGAAATCTGTACCCTGCTTACTTCGTTATCGGACACGCTTCCGACCCGCTTGGTGAAGAGTACTGCCTCAACACCCACGGCACTCCCGCGATTCAGCTCATCTCTTCTGACGAAGGCCAGGGCTTCATTCCGCGTGAAGTTGTCACCAGAGTCAACGTTGACGGCGCTTCCGCAGGCGGAGTCGACTTCCCGAAGACCGACGGCGAGACTGTCGAGATTCCCGAAGGCACGACCTCTATGAGCTTCAACGGCTGGGTCGCCGCTAACTTCGACATTGAGAAGTACGGCTACAGAATTGACGACGGCGAAGTTGTTTACGACGAGAGCTTCAAGAGAATTGAAGAAGACGCCGACTACAACGCCATCATGGGCGTTGCCCACAACTTCTTCGGCTTCGACAAGAACGGCTTCGGATACCGCTTCGTCACTGACGGCGGAATCCCGCTGACCGACGGCGAGCACAAGATCGAACTCATGGCCCGCATCAACGGCGAGGACGTTTGCTTCTTCACCTACAACGTGAAGAATCCGACCGTTGCGGAACCTGTTGAGATCGAGTCCAACAACCAGGGCGGCGTCGCAGGCGTTTGGCTGCGGACCACCGACGACACCGAGATCAAAATCGAGTTCAAGACCAACCAGGCCTTCACCGCTTTCAACATCCCCGTATACTGGGCAAGCAACCCGCCTCAGTACGGCGACCTCAAGGCCAACATCGAAGTTTCGCTCTACAAGTTCGACAAGAACCTCCAGAAGACTCTGGAAGGAACCCCTGTCGCAACCGCGAAATATCTTGAGAACCTCGGCGACAACAACGTTGTGACTCCGTTCAGTGCTCCCGGAACAGGCGCCACCCTCACCAACTACAGTGCTGACAACAAGGGCTTCGCGTTCATCCTCGATGAACCCGCAGAGGCCGGCCAGTACGTGGTAGTGATCAGGAACGACGCAGGCGCGGGCAGCTACGTAGTGCTCCCGTCCGCTTCCGCCGCTGACGCGGTCCTCGGAACCGACTACATCAAGTACTTCTTCAAGAGCGACGAGCAGTCGTTCAGCGAGGCCGTACGCTTCACCCTCACCCTCGTTGACGAAGGCGCGTTCGTACAGCTTGATCCCGACGAAGCCGACGAGCCCGATGTGCCCAACCCGCCCACCGGCAACGCTCTCGCAATCTTCGCGGTCATCGTTACGCTCGCCCTCGCGGCCGCTATCGTCCTCAAGAAGAGAGCCTTCTGATTCTCATTCTAACTGAATTATCCGTTCCCGCCTCCTGATTAATTCTGTGGGGCGGGAATGGCCGGGCCCGGGGCTCCAGTTTTAAAGACTGCCCCGGGCCCTTTTTTTACCCCTCCGTCTCTCATTTCATATTTTTCATTCTGTTTTCCTTCTCTTGCATTCCCCGCCGGAAAGTGTTACAATCTAAGCCGCGTAAAGGCAACGGTCCTTGGAGCCCTCAAGACCCCGCCCGCCCCAGCTCGTTTCAATTTATAATTTGAAAAAGCGGGACAGGAGCGCCGGCAAGAGCCCCTTAAAGGACCAAAGCTAAGAGCGTTAATTTCTGCGCTGCATCCGGCATTTGTATTTAAGCGGAGCAGCAGTAAGGAGTTCAAAATGAAAAATAAAAAAGTACTGTATTTGGTCATCACCGCCATTCTCGCCGCGCTGGTCGTCGTTCTCCAGATCGTCGGCGGCATTCCGGTCGGTCCGTTCACGATTACCCTCACCCTTTTCCCGATAGTCGTCGGCGCCGTCGTTCTCGGGCCCTCCGCAGGGCTCATTCTCGGCCTGATTTTCGGCGTGGTCGTGTCGGTTCTGTCGATCACCGGCAAGGATCCGGGCGGCTTCATGGTCTTCAGCGCCAACCCCTGGATCGCGTGGATCATGTGCCTCCTGAAGGGCGCGGCAGCCGGCGTCGTTCCCGCTCTCGCCTACAGGCTCTTCAGCAAGCACGAGAAGGCAGCCATGGTGTTCACCTACGGACTCACCGGCGCGTTCATATTCCTGGGCGGCGCGGCGCTGGCCTGGAAGCTGGCAGGGAAGACGTTCTGGGTTCAGTTCGGCTGGACCGCGGGCCTGATGCTCGTGGCGGGCGGCATTCTCGTGGGCATGCACTTCCTGTTCAAGAACGAAAACTCCGCGGCCTACATCGCCTCCGTTCTGGCGCCGATCTGCAACACCGGCATCTTCGTGGCGGGAATGCTCCTCTTCTTCCGGGACCTGCTCAGCCAGTGGTCCGGCGGCACCAACGTCGCAATCTACGCGCTGACCGGCCTCGTGGGCGTGAACTTCATCATCGAGTTCCTGGTCGCGGTCGTCCTCACGCCGGCGCTGGTCGCCATCGCGAACTTCGCGAAAAAGCGGGGGTACTGATCAACCGCCCGAAGCTTTTACACGCTTAAACAAACAGCCCGGAGGAGACAAACTTTTAATCGAAGCGGCCCCCTTCGGGCTTTTGTGAACCGGACGGCACCCGTTTTAACGGGCATTCATTTTTAAGGAATATTCTTTTAAAGAGAAAAACATTTTAAAGGAGCATGAATTATGCGAAACGGCAAGATCCCGGACCCTGACGTGATCCACCCTATTTCAGGATACGACAGGGAAATCTACGTCAGGCCCACGTTAACGCGGCCGAACATTTCCGTCGGCGAATTCACCTACATAGCCGATTCCGACTTCGAGAGCCACGTGACCCACCATTACGAATGGCTGGGCGACCGCCTTGTGATCGGTAAGTTCTGCCAGATCGCAGCCGGCGTCGAATTCGTGATGAACGGCGCAAACCACCTGATGAACGCGGCAACCACGTTCCCGTTCTACACGCTCGAGGGCTGGGACGCGGAACCGCCTGCTCACGAAGACCTCCCGCTTAAGGGCGACACCGTTATCGGAAACGACGTGTGGATCGGCCAGAACGCAACCATCCTTCCCGGAGTCCGCATCGGCGACGGCGCAATCATCGGCGCAAACAGTGTCGTCGGAAGCGACGTGGCCCCCTACACGATCGTGGCCGGAAATCCCGCCAAGCTCATCAGGAAACGTTTCGACGACGAACTGACCGGCCTGCTGCTCGCCTTCCGCTGGTGGGACCTTCCTTACAGTGAAATCAATCGTCTCATTCCGCTCCTGACTTCCTCCGACCTTCAGGCGGTCAAATCCGAGTTGAAAAAGCTTCTGAAAAAGCCTGACAATGCACCGAAGGAGGCGCAAAATGGTTAGACTGACTGAAATTACCGAGGACAACTGGCTGGAAGCGGCCGCACTGTCCGTGAACGAAACCCAGCGGAAATTCGTGGCGCCGGCGGCGGGAATCATTGCCAGGGGCTACGTCTACCGGAACTGCAACGGAAAGGTCTTCGTCATCGAAAACGACGGCACCGCGGTTGGCCTCGCCCTCGTGCGGGAATTCACCGACGAACCCCTCGGCTACGACCTCCAACAGTTCATGATCGACAGCCGCTACCAGGGAAACGGCTACGGCACCGCCGCCCTCCGCCTTATTTTGGACGAGCTGCGCAGGGAAAACCACTACGGCCACGTGGAACTGTGCGTAAAAAAAGAAGACGCGGCGGCAATCCACGTCTACGAAAAATGCGGCTTCACCGACTCCGGTTACGTTGACGAGGACGTCCCCGATTCGCTGAACATGATCTGTTATCTTTAATAATTAGTCACTAAAATAGTTACAGGCGCGACCGCTTGCGGCCGCGCCTGTTCTCATTTTATAAGGGCTAATTATTCAGTATCTCAGTTCTTTCAGATTCCCGATATATCTGATCTCCGCCGGGAACTCCTTCCTGAGCTCCGCCTTCTCGATGTCGGCCACCGCCGCCTTGTTGGCCAGCGGCATGTAGCATCGCTTGAACCCGAGGCGGATGATTTCCGAGAGCCTCTTGTCGGCGTGGGTCACCGCGCGCACCTCGCCCGTGAGACCGATTTCGCCGAAAAACGCGCACTCCGCCGGCACGGGAACGTTCCCGACCGAGGACACGATGGCGCCGACGATGGCCAGGTCAGCCGCCGGCTCGTCGATCTTGATGCCGCCGACCACGTTCACGTAGGCGTCGCAGTTCACGATGTTGAGACCAAGGCGCTTCTCCAGAACCGCCAGAATCATCGACAGCCTGTTGTAGTCGACGCCGGTGCACATTCTGCGGGGGTTGCCCGGATTCGCGCCGCTGATCAGCGCCTGAACCTCGACCAGCATCGGCCGTGTCCCCTCCAGAACGCACGCCACCGCGGAGCCCGGCGCATTGACAGGCCTTCCTTCCAGGAACGTTGCGGACGGATTCGGGACCTCGTTCAGCCCCTTCCCGGTCATCTCGAAAACGCCGATTTCGTTGGTCGACCCGAAACGGTTCTTGACGCAGCGCATGATTCTGTAAACCAGCTGGCGCTCGCCCTCGAAATACAGAACGGTATCCACCATGTGCTCGAGAATCTTCGGGCCCGCGATCGAGCCGTCCTTCGTGACGTGGCCCACAACCAGCGTCGTGATGCCCCGCGACTTCGAGAGCTTCATCAGCGAGGCGGTAATTTCGCGCACCTGCGACACCGAACCGGCCGTTCCCTGCACGTTGTCGTCGCACATCGTCTGAATCGAGTCGACAATCATAACGTCAGGCGCGACCGCTCCCACCTGCTCGTAAACGCGCGCGATGTTAGTCTCCGCAAAAACGTAAAGACCTTCCCCGCCCACGCCGAGCCTGTCCGCGCGCATTTTTATCTGCTCGCACGATTCCTCGCCCGAGACGTAAAGCACCTTCTTTTTGCCGGAAATTTTGCCCGACAGCATGAGCATCAGCGTGGACTTCCCGATGCCCGGATCGCCCGAGACGAGAACGATCGACCCCTTCACAAGGCCGCCTCCCAGCACCCGGTCGAGCTCTTCGATTCCGGTCGAGACGCGTTCGCGCTCCGTTTTCGGCGCCTTCTCAAGAAGCACCGCCTCGCCCGCTCCCGCAGGCAGAAGTCCCGAAGCGCCCACAGTGGCCGCTCCTCCTTTTACGCCTGTTTTACCGTCGGTTGCAGGCGGGGCCTCCACGAAAGTGTTCCAGGAACGGCACGAAGGGCACTGCCCCAGCCACCCGTTGGACTCGTATCCGCACTCCTTGCAGAAGAAAACTCCCTTGCTTGATTTAGCCATTTAAAAACTCCTTCAGGAAATCACCGGCAAAGCCGGCGCCTCCTTATTTATCATTCCTTGCCGAGTCTGTGCTCTTCGACCTTCAAAACGCACTCTTTCACGCAGCCCGCGATTTCAGCGGCGTCGGCATTCCCGACGTAAGTTCCGTTGAACCGGCACACGTCCGCGTCGCTGACCGCCACAAATTCGCCCTCTCCTTCGCCGCGGTAGAACAGCCCGTACGTCTCCGCCTTGTCCAAATCGGGAACCGTCGCGTTCACGATCGCGATTCCCCAGCGGTTGATTCCGCGCAGAGCTGACGTATCCTTCACCGGCTCCGTCACGAACCCGAGCACGCTGTAGCCGTTCTCGCCCACGAACATCTCACCGTACGCCGCCGCGTCGTCCGCCGCGACTCTGTAGAGCGCCTCGCCGCCTTCGGTTTTGACGTTCTCGAAGTCTTCCTTGTTGTCTGAAACGGAGGTGGTGACCGTCACAAACGCGGCCCGCCCCTCTTCGGAGCACATCGACGCAAGTTTTTTGAGCGTTTCAGCGCCGCAATAAGGAGAAACGGTGATCGCGTCCGCAAAAAAGCGGTTGTCGCCCTCAGACCCGTCCGCGTAAAAATACGACTCCGCATACCTGAGAACGCTCTCGCCGCGACCCCCGAAGCACCCGTCGACTATCACGAACAGCCCTTGCTTGTGCGCGTACTTCGCCGCCATCGACATCGCCATCACGCCGTCCAACCCGTAAAAATCGAACGCCGCCCTGTCGAAAATTACCGCCGCCGTAAGGTCCTTCACGCCCTCGATGCAAGCCACGCAGTGCGAAAAAAGCATCGCCCCCGCGGTCTGGTACCTCGCGCGGAAATCCTCCTTCAGCATCGACACCGAAGGCGCCAGCCTGAACAGCACGCGGCTCTTTTTTGCCTGCGCCCGCGCGAGCAGTTCGTCAATGAAATTGTCCATGTTTATAACCTTTCCCGCCGGCAATGCGCGCCCCTTTTAAACAGCGGCGCCGCCGGCCGATTTGCAGCCTTATTCAAACCTTAAGCTTCACCACGGTGACCCCGTAGTCGCCCTCGCCGAACTCGCCCAGCCTGAATTCCTTCACGCGCCGGTCGCGTTTCAGCATGTTGTGGATCTCCCTGCGGAGCACGCCGGTCCCCTTGCCGTGAATGATCGTCACGTTCTCGAGGTGGCACATCACCGCGTCGTCGAGGTACTTGTCGGTGACCGACAGCGCCTCTTCGGCCGTGAATCCGCGCAAATCGAGCTCCGGCTTCATGCTGAGCGCCTTCTCAATGCCGGGTCCGTTCCTGCCGGCCCGCCCGCCTGAAGAATCCGCCTTGTCGCCGCTCTCCGGCGCAGAAATGAACGTCAGATCGTCAAGCGGCAGGAACATCTTCATGATTCCCGCGCTCACGTACACGTTCCCGTTCTTGTCCTTCGGCTTGATGACTGTCACGTTGCCGTCAATGCTCTTGCTGAAAAGCGTGGTTCCCGGCAGCAGCACCGTGTCCTCGGTAATCTTCTCGCCCTTGACCGGTCCCGAACGCTGCTGATTGTACCGCTCGGTCTCCGCCTCGTCGCTGAGCTTCGAGATGTCCCGGCCAAGCGCCTCGCCCGCTCTCAGCCCCTCGCGGTTGCCGTCGCGCGCGTCCCTCAAAAGCGCCCTGAGCTCCGAAAGCAGCCTGTCCGACTCCTTTTTCGCGTCGGCAACGACCTTCGCAGCGTCCTTGTGCGCCTTTGCCATCATCTCGGACTTCTTCCCGGCCAGAACCGCCTTCTCCGCCTCGATCTCCTTCTTGATGCGGTCGGCTTCCTCGTTCAGTTCCCTGATCTCCTGCTGCCTCCGCTCGATCTCGGCACGCTTCTTCTCGATGTCGCTCAGCATGTCCTCGAACCGGACGTCCTCGCCCGAAAGGAATTCCCGCGCCCTGTCGACGATTGCGCCGTCGAGCCCCAGTTTGGTCGAGATCGCGAACGCGTTGCTCTTCCCGGGCACGCCTATCATCAGCCTGTAGGTAGGACTCAGCGTCTCCACGTCGAACTCGCAGCAAGCGTTCTCGAACCCCTCCGTCGACACGGTGAAGGCCTTCAGCTCACTGTAGTGCGTTGTCGCCAGCGTGATCGCCCCCATTTGGTAGAGGCACTCCAGAATCGCCATCGCCAGCGCCGCGCCCTCGGTGGGATCCGTTCCCGCCCCGAGCTCGTCCAGCAGCACCAGCGTCCTGTCGTCGGTTCCGTCGATTATTTTTACTATATTGCCCATGTGCGCCGAGAACGTACTGAGGCTCTGCGCAATGCTCTGTTCGTCTCCGATGTCCGCGAAAACGTTGTCGAAAATCGCAAGCTCCGACGTCGATTCGCAGGGAACGAGCAGCCCCGCCTGCATCATCAGAGTGAACAGGCCGACCGTTTTCAGTGTGACCGTCTTGCCGCCCGTGTTGGGTCCGGTGACGACGAGCGTTCTGAAGTTTTCTCCTATATGTAGGGAAATCGGCACAACCTTGTGCGGCTCGATGAGCGGGTGGCGGCCCTTCACGATGCGGATTCTGCCCTGCGAGTTGATCTGCGGCATCACCGCCTTCATGGAGATTGCCAGCGACGCCTTCGCGAAGTCGAAATCGATTTCCGAAAGAAGCTTCACGTCCTCGATAATGATGTCCGCCTTTTCCGCGCACAGACTGCCCAGCAGCAGCGTGATCCGTTCGATTTCCTGCTTTTCCTTGATCCTCAGCTCGCGGATCTTGTTGTTCGACTCAACGACCGACGCCGGCTCAATGAACAGCGTCTGCCCCGAGCCCGACATGTCGTGAACGATTCCCGGGAATTCCGACTTGAACTCCGCCTTGACGGGAATGCAATATCTGTCGCCACGCACCGTAATCACGCCGTCCTGAATCGTCTTCGCGTACTTCGGGGAGCGAATAAAGTCGTTCAGCCTGTCGCGAATCGAATTCTGCTCGCGCGTGATCCTGCGCCTGATGTCGGCAAGCTCCGGACTCGCGTCGTCCGCCATCTCGTCCTCTGAGATGATGCAGCGGTAAATGTACGTTTCCAGCCCGTAATCCTCCGTCAGCCGCACAATCTTGTCGACGACCGAGTTTTCTCCGCCGTCCTCCGCGCTCTTCTCCCCGCCGCAGTAGTTGACGGTCCGCCTCGCCGCCTTCAGCACGCCCGCGATCGCCAGCAGTTCGATGAAAGAAAGCATACTTCCGCCGCAAGCCCTCTTAACGGAAGGCGTCACGTCGACAATACCTCCGAGCGGCGGCCTGCCCCGCTTCATAATGAGCGCCACCGCGTCGTCAGTCTCCTTCAGCATGTCGCGAACCGTCTCCGGATCCGTCCCGGGAACGAGCGTCTCCGCGGTTTTGCGCGAAATTTCGGACGAAGTTAGCGCCGCAAGCTTGTCGCGAATGATATTAAATTCAAGAATTCTGTAAAGCCTGTCGTCCATTTCAAAAAATAATGAATCAAGAATATGTATATAAAGCTAAGCAACGGGCATTTAACCGGAGTTTCCTTATACGTTAAGGATTTCTCCCGCGAGAATGAAGTCCGGATCCAGCTCCTTCTGCACCGCCAGCGCCTCTTCGATGTCCAGCGCGATGCACTTCTCGCCCTTGTACGCGATGATCTTGTTGATCTCGCCGTTCTTGAGGCACTGCACCGCCTTAACGCCCATCATTCCCGCGACGACCCTGTCCTTGACGGTCGGCGAACCGCCGCGCTGGATGTGTCCGAGAATTGTTGCCGTCGTCTCGATTCCGGTGATGTTTTTGACCTCTTCGGCGAGCAGCATCGTTCCGCCGACGCCCTCCGCGACGATGACCACATAGTGGTGCTTGCCCCTGTTGCGGCAGTCGATGATCTTCTTCACGACGTCGACGTCGATGTTGTATGGCTTTTCGGGAATGAGGCAGACCTCGGCGCCGCCCGCGATCGCGCAATTCATCGCGATGTAGCCGGCGTTCCTGCCCATGACCTCCACGAAGCTGCAGCGTTCGTGAGATGACGCGGTGTCTTTGATCTTGTCTATCGCGTCGCGAACCGTATTCATCGCGGTGTCGAAGCCGATCGTGTAGTCGGTGCAGCCGATGTCGTTGTCGATGGTTCCGGGAATTCCGATAACGGGAAGGCCCTCGCGCGCGATTTCGAGCGCGCCCTTAAAGGAACCGTCGCCGCCGATCACAACAAGCGCGTCAAGCTGGAACACCTCTGCCATCTTTTTGCCCTTCACGATGCCCTCGTGGGACCTGAAGGTGTGGCACCTGGCCGTCTGCAGGATCGTCCCGCCGCGGTAGATGATGTCGGACACGGACCTTGCGTTCATCTCGAACATGTCGCCGTCAAGAAGTCCGCGGTAGCCGCGCCTGATTCCGTAGACCTGGATCCCGTAGTAGGAACACGCCCTGACGACCGCCCTGATTGCCGCGTTCATGCCCGGGGCGTCGCCGCCGGAAGTAAGTACGCCGATTCTTTTTATTGGTTTGTTTGCCTGATATTCCATCATTTTCCCTCTTTTCGAAGCATTCGAGATTATTTCAGTCATTGCGAAGAGAACCGCAAATTGCTCAGTTTATTATACCATTTCCGCGCGAAAATGTGTACCGGAAAAATATTTTCCAACCGCCGGCGTTTTTTCCGGAAAACGTCGTGAATCCGCGTGAAATCCGCTTGTATTCCCGGCGAAAATTGAATAAAATCTATACAACAAAACAGTAAAGGCGGACAGCGGCAAATGGCGGATTTTCAAGTAACAAAAGGTGAATACGGGTTCTTCCTGACGGTGCCAAGCGGCGAGGTGCGGATTCTGCAGCTCACGGACATTCAAATTATTGATTCCGACCAGATGCGGACGCCGGACAGGCTGTGCGAGGCCGAGCGGCTGAAATGGGTGGCGGACAGAGTTTACGTGAACGCCTACAGGTACGTGGAGGAAGCGGTGGCCGCAGCGAAGCCCCACCTGATTGTGATTACCGGCGACAACGTGTACGGCGAGTTCGACGACTCCGGCCGCCAGTTCAAGGACTTTTGCGACTACTTCGAGAACCTGGGCATCCCCTGGGCGCCCGTTTTCGGGAACCACGACAACCAGACCAAATGCGACGTCGGCAGCCAGTGCGAGTATATGGAGAGCCTTCCCCACTGCCTTTTTAAGCGCGCGAACGTCACCGGCAACGGCAACTACGCGGTCACGCTCGTAAGGCCCGGCCCCTACGAAGATGCCGGCGAAAAGACCGCTCTGAGAACTCTCCTGATGCTCGACAGCCACGGTTGCCTGACTCACCCGGGAATCCGCGCAGACCAGGTCGATCTTTGCCGCAAAGCGCTCGGTGAAGTTGAGGAAGTTTGCGGGAAGGCGCCGCCGCTGTTTGCGTGCTACCACATTCCCTCCGAAGAGTTCCTGACCGCCGCCGCGGACGCGGGCTACCAGGACGCGGAGGATTACTTCGCGAAATACGAGATCGGGGTCACGGTTCCCGCAAGGAACGGCGACTTCGGGAAGCGGGACGACCCCCAGGGCAAGGTCGGCGACAACTCCGGCTTCATGGAGTTCTTTAAGGCGCACGGCGGCGAGGGAATTTTCGTCGGCCACTACCACAAGAATTCCACCTCGATTTGGAGCGACGGCGTCAGGTTCACGTTCGGGCTCAAGACCGGCCTTTACGACTACCACAACGACGACATGGTCGGCAGCACTTTGATAACGCTTGACGGCGAGGGAAGCGGTTTCACGGTGAAGCACCTCTACACGTCGTTCACGCCGGAATAAATTGATACAAAAGACTTGTGCAACCGGGGATTTCCCCTAAAAGGAGGTAAAAATGGAAAAGAAAAAAGTAGTTTTGCTCGGAGATTCGATCAGGCTAATCGGCTACGGCGAGTTCGTTCCCGGGTTTTTGGGAGAAGGTTACGAGGTGTGGCAGCCGGACGACAACTGCCGGTTTGCGCACTACACGCTGAGGATGCTTTTTGACTTCAAGGCGCAGATCGAGGACGCGGACGTGATCCACTGGAACAACGGCGCCTGGGACCTCTGCCGAATCCTTCCCGACGGCGAGACGTTCACGCCGATTGAAGTTTACAAGGACGAGCTGAGGCGAATCGCGAAGATTCTTCTCGGCATCACGGACAAGGTCATTTTCGCGACCACGACGCCTATTCTCGAGGGCAATCCGTACAACAGGAACGAGGACGTGCGCGCCTTCAACGACGCCGCCCGCGAAGTGCTGGAACCCATGGGCGTCAAGTTCAACGACCTCTACAGCGCCGTGGCGGATGACATCCCCGCATATATCGACGCGAACGACTTCATCCACCTGACGCCGCCGGCCGCGAAGCTCTGCGCGGAAAAGGTCGCGAACGCGATTAAAGCTGTTGTTTAAAGCGGTTGTCTTAAACAGTTGTTTGAAACGGGCGCCCGCATGATTTTTTGAGAATTCCGGGGGTTATCTATTATGAAAAAGCAGGTTATTGCTATTATTCTTGTCTGTGCGCTCGCAATCTGTTTTGCGTCGTGCGGCCGCGATCCCGGGCAGAATTCGCCGACCGCGGCTCCCGGTATTTCCGGTTCAACAGACGTACCTAAAGAGACCGAAGCCCCTTCGGTAACAGATTCCCCTTCGGTAACGGAAGCCCCTGCGGAAACCGCGGCCCCCCACGTCCACGTCTTTGCGGAAGAATTCAAATCCGACGAAAACGGCCACTGGCACGAGTGCGCTTGCGGCGAAAAAACGGCCGTCGAACCGCACGACCTTTCCGGTGCGACCATTACTACGCCGCCCTCCTGCTCTGTTGAGGGCTCGACGATAACGCTTTGCGCGATTTGCGGCTACGAGCATGTCGAAAAGCTCCCCAAGGTCGACCACATGGCGCAGTTCATTCCCGGAAAGCCTGCCACGGCCACGGAAGAAGGCCTCACCGACGGCATAATTTGTTCGATTTGCGGCGAGGTGCTTCAGGAACAGCAGGTCATCCCCAAGCTCTCCGGAGTCAACTACACCGTTCCCGAAGAATCGGACATAGACGACATGGAGCACTGCGCGTTTGAGGCACGCCGCATTCTCGGCCCCTTCGACGACGCGTCCACCCTTCCCCTCGGAAAACTGATGGAGTACTATTTCAGCGTTCTGGATTGGGAGACCGACGCGATCCGAAACGTCTACAGAACGAAGGACGTCTGGGTTCCCTTCGACGCCGGCGACGTCACCAAGTGGCGGTTCACGATTTCCGCGGAGCGCCTCGGTAACTGGTTTGTCAGCCGGCTCGGCGTGAAGCCCGACTTCACGGGTATGAAGGATCTTTCCGTTTACGATAACGGTCTGTTCACGGCGGATTACGTTGCGGAAGAAGGCGTCGTCACCATCACCCTCAACGATGAGATCCACTCCGGCGGCAGCGGGCCCGAGAAGTTCCGCCCATACTACAAGAAAGGCGGCTGCGATATCGACGGCACGCGGTACGTTTTCAGCACGTTATATGTCACGAAGGAGAAACCGGAGGACATGACCGGCGTGAAGGTGGCCTACATCCGCGAGATCTCCTACGGCGGCTACGGCTACGGTTATTACGAGAACGCCGAAAACGGAGACCCGCCCACGCCCGAGGAAATGGCGACAACCTACGAAGACTGCACCGTGACCGTGACGGAGGTCTACGAAATTCCCGTCTACGCCGTGGTTGCCGAGCATGTGGACGGCGAGTTCATTATAAGGTCGATCACGGCTTTAAGATAAATTCAGTCCGATCAATACAGAGGGAGCCCCGGCCGCAAACGGCCGGGGCGCCTTTTTTTCCTAATTATAGTCCAAAATCAGCAATGCTCACAGTCCCAGGTCTTCGCCCACAAGGATCACCTTGATGCGGCCAGCTTTTGACGACCTTCTTGTGATGACGGTCTGGCAGCAGATGCACTCGGGCGACTGGCAGTCCTCGCATTTTCCGGTTTTGGTGCAGGGTGTGGCGCGGCCGAGTCTGACGGCGTTGGCGGGGGCGGCCACGTTGCGGGCACGGTCGATTCCGGCGTTCACGTCCTTCACGATCTTGTTGACGCCCGCCACCACGATAACGTTCGACGGTCCGTAGCACAGGAACGCCACGCGGTTGGCGGTTCCGTCCACGTTCACGAGCTCTCCGGCGTAGGTGATCGCGTTGGTACTCATCAGGAAGAAGTCGCACACGCCCATCTGCGCGTATATCTGCCGCCGCTCTTCATCGTCCTTTGCGTTCGCGCGGTCCAGCACCCGGTAGTTTCCGTTTTTGACGGCGTCCTGCAAGCCGATCTCGGCAACGCTCACGGAGCCGCCCCAGCCCACGCTCGACCCCTCGGGAATCAGTGACAGCGCGATTTTGAGCGCCTCCCCGCGGTCAGCGGCGTAAAAGCCCTCCATATTTCTCTTTTTAAGGCCTGCGATGACCGTTTTCGCGGCGTTTTCAGTGTTAATTCTTTTTGCTTCGTCGATAGTCATTTTTCTCTTCCTTTCATTCCGGAAAGTCGCCCGGGTTGCGCGGGACACTGTCTTTCGCGTTGACTTGAAAAAGCCCGGGGCGGCTTTATTTTACCACACCCGGGCTCTTAACGGCAATATGATAATCCGTTACTTTTTTGCGGTTACTTTTTTGCCGCGCGCTTCGATTTTTTCGACTCCTCCAGCGCCTGCTTGCGCGGAGCGACCGGTTTTTCTTTGATTTCCCCGGCCTTGTCAAGAGCGAACTTGGTGAGCAACGGACCGACGAGCTCGTAGATCAGAACCGCGAAAAGCGCGATGCTCCTGATGATCACGCCCGCCTCGCCGAGAGAGAGCGCCTTGAGAGACATTCCCAGCGCGACGCCTGCCTGCGGAAGAAGCGTGATTCCGAGGTATTTCTGAACCGTCGGCTCACATTTCATAAGCCTCGACGAGACTGCCGCACCCGAGATTTTGCCTACAGAACGGACAATAATGAACACGATGCCGATCAGGACGACCTGCCAGCTCGAAAACACCGCCAGCTCCAGCCCCGCGCCGCTCAGCACGAAAAAGAGCACCATCACAGGGCCCGTCCACCTGTCCAGCCTGTCCATCAGCTCCGCCGAGAAGTCGCACAGGTTGCAGAAAACCGTTCCCAGCATCATGCACACCAGCAGCGACGAAAATCCGACGGTAACCGGTCCGATCTTGAATTCGAGCATCGACAGCGCCACCGCCAGGAACACGAAGCAGACCGAGATCGAGAGCCTCTTCGAACGCGAGTGGAAAAACCGCTCCGTCCAGTGGAAAAGAAGGCCCAGACCCGCTCCGAGGGCGAGCGAAAGCACAACCTCGACGATCGGGTTCACGACCACCGAGAAAACGTCCACCGTGCCGTGTTCGAGCGCCTTCGCGATACCGAACGACACCGCGAAAACGATCAACCCGACGACGTCGTCGAGCGCCACGACAGGCAGCAGCATTTTCGTGACAGGCCCCTCGGCCTTGTATTGTTTGACGATCATGAGCGTCGCCGCAGGCGCTGTGGCGGCAGCGATCGCACCCATTGTCACCGCAACGGATATTGGCATCACCTCAGGCATCAGGAAATGAAGCCCGATCAGCGCCGCGTCAACCAGCACAGTAGCCGCGACCGCCTGGATCACCGCCACGACGACGGCCTTTTTGCCGGTCTTTTTGAGGTCTTCAAGCCTGAATTCGTTGCCCATCGCCAGCGCGATAAAGCCGAGCGCGACCTCTGAAATAATCGAGTACTGCGACACGTCCTCCGCCGACACGAAGCCGAGCCCGGTGATTCCGAGCCGCCCGAGACAGTAGGGGCCGATCAGTATTCCCGCCACGAGGTAGGCCGTGACCGCGGGAAGGTTCCAAATTTTCGTCACACGGGACATCATCAGTCCCGCCAAAAGCGCCACCGAGAGCGCCAGCAAAACAGTCATATTTCGCCTCTGTTTCAAGAATTCAGCCGGTGCCGGCGAAAAGTTTTAAGAGCCAAGCCTGAAGCATTTGGCGCCGGACGTTTCGAGCCCTGTGCCGGGGTACCGCTTTCGTTGCGCGATTATATATCAAAAACAAAATTTGTCAACAGGAATCCGTTTGAAATACAAGATGCCTGTTGATTTGGCACCCCCTTCAACAGGAAGAAAACTTCACGCGCTCTCCGCTCTTTAATAATTTAAGTGGAAATCCTTCGCCGGATATGGTAAACTTCCGTTGAAAGGAAGGTGCCGCCGATGATCTTCAGATTCGCGGTGGGACAGGATTCCCACGCATTCGAAAAATCAATCGAAAAAATGTTCGCGAAGCCCCTCGTTCTGGGAGGCGTCGTTTTCGACGGTTACCCCTGCCTCTCCGCCAACAGCGACGGGGACGTGATCCTTCACGCCCTCACGAACGCGGTCTCAGGCATCACCTGCAAAAACATTCTCGGCAAGGTTGCCGACGACATGTGCAAACGCGGCATAACCGACTCGGCGGAGTACTACAGAGTTGCCCTCAAAGACCTTGCGGCGATCGGCGGCAGGCTCGTGAACATTTCCGTGTCCGTCGAGGCTTCGCGCCCGAAATTTGCCCCAAAAATAGATGAAATCAGGCATTCCCTCGCCGCCCTCTCCGGCATTCCGGAAAACGCGTGCGGAATTACCGCCACCAGCGGTGAACGGCTGACTTCTTTCGGAAGGGGCCTCGGGATCGCGGTCATCGCGGCAGTCACCGTCTCGTTCGAGGACTGACTTCTTGCGGCAGACCCGGATGTATTTCCGGCGCATAACCCCTGTTTTCTATGAAAAAGTACTTTGAAGATTTCAAGAATCTCATAAAAACGCCTGTGTTTTCGGTGCCCGTTTTCGCGGCGGCGCTTTTGTCGTTTGCCTGGCAGCTGACGCGCTTCAACATCGGTATCGACGACGTGGTCCGCAAGCGGTACTTTACCGGCGGCCTCTTCGCGCAAGGGCGGTTCTCTGGGCCGGTGCTCAGCACGCTCTCCGGGTTTGTCAAACCGTTCCCGTTTTTCGAGCCGTTTTTCGGGGTCTTGTTTCTGATCGCGGCATCGTTTTCGCTCGCGATCCTGCTAAGGCGCGCGTCCAAGGATGGTCTGCCGGTACCGGTGCTGTCGTTTTTCGCGAGTCTGTTCGTGTCGTACCCGCTGATTGCCGAAATTTTCGTGTACAAGGGCTCCGATTTCTACACGGGCGTCGGTTTCTTTCTGTCGGCGGTTTCACTGCTGGTGATGGACGGAATTTTCAGTGACAGGACCCCTGACGGCGGCAATAAAAAGCGCTTCGGGCCGGCGGGAAGAGTCTTTGTGACGGCGGCGATCCAGTTCTTCCTGGTGTCGCTTTACGAGTCGTTCGCGGCGGTCTACCTGGTGCTCGCGGGAATCTATTTCTTCACCTGCGTTTATTTCCGGAAAAACGGCGGGAATACGGGGGCTTGTGAAAAGGCGGAAAACCGCGAAAAGCCCTGCCGCCTGCGCGACCTTCTGCTGCTCGCGCTTCCGCTTGTCGCGGGTGTGGTGCTCGAGTACCTGTTCGGGCTTGCGGTCAACGCGATTTTCGACTTCGGTATCCCGAATTACGCAGCCAACAACGTCGCGATTCCCGAGAATTTCTCGCTCGGCTACGTGAAGGACGTCCTCTACCTCCTGTTCAGAAGGTTCTTCCTCGCGGGCGGGTGGTACCTGCCGATAGCCTTTTTCGCGGCCGCGTTCCTCATTTCCGTGCCGGTTTTCATCGTCTGCGCGGTCAAAAAGAAGAGCCTGGCGGTCGTTTTCGCGGCGCTCGGAGTTTACGCCGGCCTCTTCGGAATCGGTCTGCTGGTCGGCGGTTCGGTCAAATACAGAACGTGCGTCAGCCTCGCTCCGTTCGCGGCGTTTTTCATCGCGTTCCTGTTCCACGTTCTGACGCGCAGTCTTAAAAAGAACGCTGGAAAGATCGTCGCTGCGGTGCTGGCGGCGGTGCTCGTGCTCTCGCAGTGCGCGGCGATGAACTACGCCTTCGACTCAAACGAGCTCCGGTGGCGCGAAGAAAAAACGGTGCTCACGGCATGCGCGGAAACACTCACGAAGGGCGGCTACGACGTCGAAAACAAGCCGGTCATCTTTATCGGCGAGTACAGGCTTTCGGACGAAGTGCTCGCGCGGAAATACGTCAGAAGCGACGACCCGCTGTACGTTTTTGTAAAAAAAGCGGCCAACAAGGCCGGCTTCAACCTCGCTACGACAGATCTGGACGAGACGTTTGTGCTGGAGACGTGCATGGCGGGGTTCGGCTCCGTGATAACGTGGGGCGTTTTCGACGCGTACTCCTGCAACGAAGGGCTGCTGCTCGTTTTCGACCACCTCGGCTACCATTTTATTCAGGGCACCGCGGAGCGCTACGAGGAGCTCTCGAAAGAAGAAGAAAAGTACCCGGTTTTCAACGAAACCGGTGAAATAACAGAACTGGAGGACGTGATCGTGGTCCGCTTCGGCTGACCTTAAAGAAACGGCGCGCCTCTCCGGAAGGAGATCAAAATGCAAAACACAGAAAAAGTAAAACTCGCGGTTATCGGTCTCGGCAGCCGCGGAGGGTGGCTCGTGGACCAGTTCCTGACGATGGACAACGTCTTTATTTCCGCCCTTTCCGACGTCTATGAAGACCGCGTTGAAAGCTGCGCCGCGAGGGTCGAAAAAGCCTGCGGCGAAAAGCCTTTCTGCACCACGGACTACCGGGAGATCATCGGCAGGAACGTCTGCGACGCGGTTCTCATCTCCACCGGCTGGGAAGACCACGTAAAGATCGCCCTGGATATGATGGAAGCGCACATTCCCGTCGGTCTCGAAGTCGGCGGAGCCTATTCTGTCGCGGACTGCTTCAGGCTTGTTGAGACGTGGGAGCGCACGAGAACGCCGCTCATGTTCTGCGAGAACTGCTGCTACGACCGCTACGAGCTGATGGTGCTCAACATGGTGCGGCAGGGAGTGTTTGGCGAAGTCGTTCACGCGGAAGGCGGCTACATGCACGACCTCAGGACCGAGGTTCTCTTCGGCCGCGAGAACCGCCACTACCGCCTCGAGAATTACAAGCACCGCAACTGCGACAACTACCCCACCCACGACCTGGGCCCGATCGCGACGGTCCTGAACATCAACCGCGGAAACCGCATGGTATCGCTCACCTCGACCGCCTCAAAGGCAGCCGGCCTTAACGACTACGCGCGGCTCCACGAAAACGTAGACCCCGCCCTTCGCGACTACCCGTTCGCTCAGGGCGACATCGTTGTCACCAACATAAAATGCGCAGACGGCGCAACGATCACGCTGACCCTCGACACGACCCTCCCGCGTCCCTACTCCCGCGGCTTCACGATTCGCGGCACCCGCGGAATGTACCAGGAGGACGGCAACTACGTCTACCTCGACACGGATTTCACCGAGGCGGACCACTGGAACTGGAAGATCCACTGGAACAACGCGGAGGAGTACCTCAAGAAGTACGAGCACCCGATCTGGAAGCGCTACCTTGAGGACGGCGTCCGCGGCGGACACGGCGGAATCGACTTTCTGGTGTACGACGACTTTTTCGAGCGCGTGAAGGACGGAAAGCCCATGACTCTCGACGTGTACGACGCGGCGGCGTTCATGTGCATCACGCCTCTCACGGCTGAGTCGATCAGGAACAATTCGGCGCCTGTCGAGATTCCGGACTTCACCTGCGGCGCGTGGGAAACGACTGACGGCAGCTGGCGGTTCGTGTGAGTTTAAAGCCCTCGGATTTATGAATGATTTATAATTGCAAGCGAGGCCCCCTCCGCGGTTTCAGGCTTTAACAGTCTGACTGAGAGGGGGCCGGTTTTTAGTCTTTATCGGGAATGGCTGCGCCGGTGTTTTCCGGGTTCATTAAGTGTCCTTTCTTAAAATCTCCAAGTACTCTGCGTATGCAAAAACTCGCGTTTTCCCGGACCTGGCGTAGTACAGCAGTATACCTGCGTCGGAAAGATAAGAAATGTATTTAGCGATGGCATTTTGGGAAAGGCCGAGTGCCGCCGCCGTCCTGACAGTAGTGATAATCGGATTGCTCTCAATATACGCCAACAGTCTCAGCAGATTTTCCCGCGAGCGTTTAGGCGCATATGCCAGTTTCGCGGCGTTTTTCCGGTGCAGTTCATCCATACGCCGGACCGTCTCTGCGGCGTCGGCTGCCGTTTCGGAAACGCCCCGCAGGAAGAACTTGATCCACTGTTCGTAGTTTCCCGTTCTCCGGACTTCACTCATTCTGTCGTAGTATTCAATCCGGTTCTCCTTCAGGTAGCACGACATGTACAGTGCCGGCGACGATATCGTATTCATGCCCATCAGAAAGAGTGTTATCAGCAGTCTGCCGACGCGCCCGTTCCCGTCGAGAAACGGGTGAATCGTCTCGAACTGATAGTGAATAAGAGCTGCCTTAACAAGCGGATCGATGCCGTCGTCGTCATTCATGAATTTCTCCAAGTCAGACATGCATTCAATCATATCGTCCGGATTCGGAGGAATAAACCGCGCGGTTTTTAATGTGCTTCCCGCGCCGCCGATCCGGTTTTGCGACGTCCGGAATTCCCCCGGGGTTTTGTCATTTCCGCGAACGCCTGTCATAAGCACCCTGTGTGTCTCACGGATCAGCCTGTTGCACAGGGGCAGCGTCTCCATTCTTTCGATCGCGTAGTTGACAGCGCGAACATAATTCACGACGTCGGATACGTCCGCGTTGGCGTTCTCGTCAATTTCGGGATTCAGCACGTCCTCGAGAGTACACTGTGTCCCTTCGATCTGCGACGAAACAAGCGCCTCTTTTCTAACATACATGGATACGAATAAATCTCTGTCCGGTATTTGTCCGGATATTCCCTCGAGCAACGCCAGCTCTTTATGCGCGTCAATCAGCAGCGCCTGCATCCCGGCATCAATTTCGATATCCGGCTGAGGCGGGAGCGGTTGTGGATAATACGAAAAGTAAGCGGCCTCACCGCCGAGGTTTTGCACCGTTCTTCCTGCACGGGTCTTCATCGGATCGCCTCCAATTTGATTTTTCCGGTATCAGTTTAGCAGAGAAAACTCACAAAGTCAACAGTTTGTGCATTTTCTCGCCTTATTTGAGAGAGAAAACTCGCGAAGTCGGCAGTTTGTGCGTTTTCCCGGCGTTATTCAATGAGAAAACTCACAAAAGTGCGGGAGTGCAATCGCGGCTTCGGATTGCTCTACGTGAATGCGGTAAACCCGGAAATGCCTCTTTTTGTTGTTCGAAAAATTTGACATTCCCGCGCGCACGTAGTATACTAAAGCATTGAACAGTCAATGACCATTGACTAAGGAAACCCGGTGATTCACAACTTTATGAAAAAAATCGCGATTCTCGGCGCCGGCGGATTTGTCGGCAGAAGCCTTTGCGAATATTTCCGAACACTCTCCGGAAGCTATGACGTTGTCGGGGTCAGGAGGAGCGATTTCAGTCTCCTGGACGGCGACGCGGTGGCTTCTTTTATTGAGCGTGAAAAACCGGACGTTGTCATCAACTGCGCGAGCGAAGGCGGCGCGAGGAAGACAGGCTACGGCGACGGCGGCGGAGTTGTCGAGAACAATCTCAGGATGTTTTTCAACGTAGAACGCGCGCTTCCGGAAGAGACGCTTTATATTTTCTTCGGCAGCGGCGCGCAGTACGACAAGTCGCGCGACCTCGTGAAGGTGCGCGAGAGTTCACTGGGCGAGCGCGTTCCCGCCGACCCGTACGGATTTTCGAAGTACGTTCTCGCGAAATACGTCGAAAACGGCGGTCGCAAAATGACGCTCTACCCCACAATTTTCGGCCTGTTCGGACCCAACGAGGACTACACCTACAAGTTCATCTCCAACGCCTGCGTCAAGAACATGCTCGGCATGGACATCCGCATCAACCAGAACGTGCGCTTCGACTACATCTACATCGACGACTTCTGCGCGATCATTGCCGCCCTTGTCGAGAACGGTGAGCCGCGCCACAGGGTCTTCAACATCACGCCCACGCAGTCTGTGACTCTCACGGAGCTGG
The DNA here is from genome assembly GCA_002309655.1 of Mageeibacillus sp. UBA1212. Classification (GTDB taxonomy): domain Bacteria; phylum Bacillota; class Clostridia; order UBA1212; family UBA1212; genus UBA1212. Next base: position 42,635 of record DBXM01000018.1, on the reverse strand, counting down.
CGGAGGCGGTCAACCGCGCGGGAACGGGCAAGTCCGCGATCAGCGTCGTGAACGAAGGAATGAACTTCGAGTACACCGGCTGCAACCGGCGGCTTTTCGAAAACCTCGGCCGCGAGTTCCGCTTCCTGCCCTGTCAGGAATCCGTCGCGCGCCTCTACAAAGCGCTCGAAAAGAACCTCGCGAATCTCGACACGGACGCGGTCAGGGCGGACGCCGCGATTAAACACTGCAAGACAAGGGAGACGCCGGAAAAAGCCTGACGGATCAGACTCCGGAATTCCCTTAAAATAGGAAAAATTCATGCTCCAGCCGCACCGTTTTAAAACGGTCTTCACCGGTTATGAACGGTTCAAATGCGGCTCGAACGGAGGACAGAGGAAATATGAAGAAAATTACGGTAATGATTCCGTGCTACAACGAAGTCGAGAACGTCGAGGCGATCAGCCAGGCCGTGATCGACATTTTCGAGCAGGACGAGACGCTCAAAAAGTACGCGTTCGACATTCAGTTCATCGACAACTGCTCGGTCGACGGCACCCGCGACAAGCTCGAGGAGATCTGCGCCCGCGAGAAGCGCGTGAAGGCCATTTTCAACGTCAAAAACTTCGGCCAGTTCAACTCCCCCTTCTACGGAATGCTCCAGGCCGAGTGCGACGCGCTGGTGCTTCTGTGCGCCGACTTCCAGGACCCGGTGGAGCTCATTCCCACGTTCGTGAAGGAGTGGGAGAACGGTTACAAGATCGTCTGCGGCATCAAGAACCAGAGCAAGGAGAGCAAGTTCCTCTACAACCTCAGGACGATGTACTACAAGCTCATCAAGAAGTTCTCGACCGTCGACCAGATCGAACACTTCACCGGCTTCGGACTCTACGACAACGACTTCCTGAACATTCTGCGCCGGCTTGACGACCCGACGCCGTTCCTCCGCGGAATCGTCGCCGAGTACGGCTACAAGCGGAAGGACATCAAATACTGCCAGGAAGAGCGGCGCGCGGGAAAGACTCACAACAACTGGGTCAGCCTTTTCGACGGCGCAATGCTCAGCGCCACCTCGTACACCCGCGTCGGCGTCAGGCTCGCGGTCTGTGCCGGCTTCGCGCTCACCTGCCTCAACCTGCTGCTCGCGCTCGCCTACATTATTGTGGCGATCTGCGTTCCCGCGGCGTGGAACCTCTGGGTCATCCCGATCCTCATCGCGATTTTCCTGGTGGGCTCGGTGCTCATGTTCTTCACCGGCTTCGTGGGCGAGTACGTCATCTCGGTGAGCAAGCGCGTCACGAACAGGCCGCTGGTCGTTGAAGAGAAGCGTATTAACTGGGAAAAAAAAGACTAATCACGAATTATACTTTTTAAACGGGAAGCTGCCGGATTGTTGAAAGACCCGGTCCTTCCCGTTTTTTAACAACCCGGAGGCCTCTGGATTATGAAGATAAAAGTTAAAAAACTTCCCTACGAAAAGGTAAAAAACATACCAGCGCCGGCCCGCGTGAGTCCAAAGAGGCCGGCGCGCTTTTTCCGCTTTTTGATGAAGTCGCTCGGGGCCGGCGACCTCAAGGCGACGTCCTTTGAAAACAGTTTCACGGGAGGGCTGGAAGGCTTCCCGGACGAGCCGTGTCTCATTCTGATGAACCACTCGAGCTTTATCGACCTCGAGATCGCGTCGTCGATCATCTATCCTAAGCCGTTCGCGATTGTATGCACCTCCGACGGCTTTGTCGGGAAAGAAGGCCTGATGCGCAATCTCGGCTGCATTCCCACCAACAAATTCGTAACGGACGTAAGGCTCATCACCGACATGAAGTACGCGCTCGAAAAGAACCGCACGCACGTGCTCCTGTACCCCGAGGCCAGCTACTCCTTCGACGGCTGCGCCACCCCTCTCCCACGCAGGATGGGCGTTGTTCTCAAGAAGCTCGGAGTACCTGTTTTGATGATCAGAACGTACGGCGCGTTCACCCGCGACCCGCTCTACAACATGCTCCAAAAACGCAGCGTCAAGGTCCGCTCGGAGACGTCAATGCTTTTCTCGCGCGAGGACCTGAAGGAGATGACCGTTGACGAAATTGACCTTGTTTTAGACGAAAAGTTCACGTTCGACAACTTCGCCTGGCAGCGCGAAAACAACGTCCGTGTGGCGGAAACGTTCCGCGCCGACGGCCTCGAGAGGATACTCTTCAGGTGCCCGTGCTGCGGCAAAGAGGGCTTTATGCAGGGAAAAGGCACCCGGATTTTCTGCGAATCCTGCGGCCGCTCCGCTGAGCTTGACGAGTTCGGAAGCCTCGCGGGCGACTTCGGGTTCGATTCCGTTCCGCGGTGGTACGCATGGGAGCGCGCGGAGATCGCGAAGGAGGTTAAAGAAGGTACGTTTTCGATCGACTGCGACGTAAGAATTCTCGTGCTGCGCGACTTCAAAGCGGTCTACGACATAGGCCGCGGCCGTCTCACGCAGGACGCAACCGGGATCCGCGTGACAGGCGCAAACGGAGAGCTCGACTTCACGCACCCCGCCTCCGCCTCCTACAGCCTGTACGCCGACTATTTCTGGTACGAACTCGGCGACATGATCTGCACCGGAAACCGCGATTTTCTCTATTACTGCTTCCCCGACCCGGCCGCGCGCGTTCCCGTCGCGAAGGCAAGACTCGGCGCCGAGGAATCGTTCAAATTGGCTAAAAGCAGCCGGAAATCCGCGGACGGCTGAGGACCCGGGCGGCCAACCGGAATAATAAAACAGTTGAGCCCGCCGTTCTTTAATGTTATAATAGCGGATGTGTAATTCTTCTTCCGGCCGCGGTTTGCGAAATCGACGGCTGCGAAACACCTTAGGAGGAAACTATGAAAAAACTGATTTGCGCATTTTTGGCGCTTGCGCTTGTTCTTGGATTGTGCGTCATTTCTTCTTTCGCCGAGGATACAAACCTCGCGCTTGACAAGTACGTTGAAGTCGAAATGGATATCGTAAACGGCTCTGACAACCCGGACATGGCGGGCGGTTTCTGGAGCAGCGAGTTCCTGACCGATGGCGAATGGCCGGCATTTACGAACAACGGCGTCGTCCCGCTCGGATGGTATTCCTGCAGCCCCGACATTGACGTCGACATTACGCTTGAGCTCGACCTTGACGACGTCTACAACGTTTCCGAGATTCGTCTTCTTCCTCAGAAATTCATCGGCGGCTACACCTATCCTTCGACCTACGAGGTTTCGGTTTCCGCTGACGGAAAGACCTACGAAGTGATCGGCGGAGAGACAGGGCAGCACGTCGGCGCTTACCTGTTCTCGAGCTACACGCCTTCCGATCCGTACAGGGACGAGTGCTACGTTACGTGCGAGGCTCCGGTTTACACGCTGAGCAACAAGGCCGTCAGATACGTTTTGATCCATATCACCCAGATGGGAAATGACCCGGGTGACGGACTCCACTACTCAGGTTTCGGCGAGATCGAGGTTTACGGCGACCCGAATCCCGTTCAGAAAGAGACCCCGACTCCCGAAGTGACAGAAGCTCCCACCGAAGCTCCTACGGAAGTGCCCACCGAGGTTCCGACCGAAGCTCCCGTCGAAAATCCGACCGAGGAAGCGACCGAGCCTGCCGAACAGCCCACCGAGACTCCCGAAGAGCCCACTGCCGAGCCTGCTACCGACGCTCCCGAAGAGCCCACGGCCGAGCCTGCTACCGAAGCTCCCGAAGAGCCCACCCAGGCCCCCGAAGAACCTACGGCAGAACCGGCTGAAGAGCCCACAAAGGCCCCCGAGGAAGCGACTGCCGAACCCGCCGAAAAGCCTACCGAAAAGCCCGCAAAGAAGGGCTGCGGAAGCTTTGCCGCAGGAACGCTTGCCGTCGTCTGCCTTGCCGGCGCGGCTCTGGTCATCGTCAGAAAGAAGCATTGATTTAGCCTGTTTATAGGGAAAATTTAAGGGGCGGGGCGCTCGCGCGGCCCGCCCCTGTTTTTTATTTCCCGGTTTCCATTACGTAAAAAGTCTTAAGCTTCAGTCGCCCTTTCACGCGCATCCACTTCTTAAAGCGCCCCGTGCGGACGAAGCCCGCCTCTTCGTATACTTTTAACGCGCGCAGGTTGTCCTTTGCCACCGAGAGCCTGACGCCGTCGTCGGGAAACTCCTGCAGCGCGAAATTGACAGCCGCCCCCGTGAGCCTGAGGCCGTAGCCCTTCCCGAGGCCGCACAGTTCCGGCTTTAGACCGATCGCGATGTCCGTCGAATTGCTTCTGCGGTAGATCCGTTTCGCACCGCGGCATTTTATTTTCGCGGCAGGTCCCACGGCGATAAAGCCGGCCGGGTCGGCTATGCTCTCGCGGCTCGAATCGTCAAAGCCTTTCGAGTCGTAGACCGGGAAGTGGAGTCCGTTCATGACCTGTTCGAGTTCCTCTTCGTCGCCGTCAAAATCGTACATTTCGTACGGCGGCCCGTACTTCCAGCAAGATATCGCGCGCGCTGCGGGCTTGGACATTTCGGTCACGACGAGACCGTCGCTCTCGATTATTATGAAGCTGTCGCCGTAAAGGCCCATAAGAAGTTTCTCCTTTTAAAAACATGCACCTTTTAAAACAGGGGCCCCGTTGCAATAAAAGGCCCCTGCTTTTCCCTTTTTTCAGGCAAAAATCAATACTCGATCTTTCTCACTCTGATAATGCCCTCGGTCGCCGCGATGCGTCCGAGAAGCTCGTTCGTGACTTCGGAATTCGTGTCGAGCACCGTGTAGGCCATCTCCTTTTTGGACTGGTTCGTGAGGTGTTCGATGTTGATCTTCGAGGAGCCGAAGATCGACGTGATGTTCGAGATCATGCTCGGGATGTTTTCGTGGATGATGCAGACGCGCACCTTGCAGTCGGGAAGCGTCTCGACGTTCGGCAGGTTCACGCTGTTCTTGACGACTCCGTACTCGATGTAGTCGCGGAGTTCGCGGGCCGCCATGCACGCGCAGTTAATCTCGGACTCGGGTGTTGACGCTCCGAGGTGCGGGATCGCGACGGTGTTGGGCATCTCAAGAACCTCCGGTGACGGGAAGTCGGTAACGTATTTCGCGACCTTTCCGGATCTGAGCGCCGCGTCCATGTCGGCGTAGTCCACGATCTCGCCTCTCGCGAGGTTCAGGATCCTGACGCCGTACTTCATCTGGGAGATCGTCTCGGCGTTGATCGAGCCCTTCGTGGAGGGATTCAGCGGAACGTGCACCGTAATATAGTCGCTGACCTCGAAAATCTCCTTAAGCGTGTCGGCCTTGTGGATTTTCCTGGAGAGGCCCCACGCGGAACCGATGGAGATGTACGGGTCGTAGCCGTAGACGTCCATGCCGAGGTCGTGCGCGACGTTCGCGACCATAACGCCGATAGCGCCGAGACCGATGACGCCGAGCGTCTTTCCGTGGATCTCGGGGCCCTCAAAACGCGACTTGCCCTTTTCGACCGCTTTCGCGCAGTCAGGGTCTCCGGCAAGCGTTTTCGCCCACTCTACGCCGCCCGTTATGTCGCGAGAGGCCAGAAAGAGCGCCGCTATCGTGAGCTCCTTGACCGCGTTCGCGTTGGCGCCGGGTGTGTTGAAAACGACAACGCCCTTTTTGGAGCAGACGTCGATCGGAATGTTGTTCACGCCCGCGCCGGCCCGCGCGATCGCAAGCAGGCTGTCGTCAAATTGCATATCGTGGAGGTTGGCCGAACGGACCATGATTCCGTGCGGGTTCTCCAACGCCTCGCCGACGTCGTAGCGGTCCCTGTCGAAAATGTCGGTGCCGGACGCGGCAATCTTGTTCATCAGTTTGATATTGTATTTCATAACTTCAGTACCCTCCCGCGGGAAATATTTCCCGGATCAGCCGTTCTCTTTTTCGAACGCGCTCATAAAGTCGACGAGCTTTTTCACGCCCTCGACAGGCATCGCGTTGTAGATCGACGCGCGCATGCCGCCTACGCTTCTGTGGCCTTTAAGGTTCACAAAGCCGGCTGCCGCCGCGGCCTTCACGAACGCCTTGTCCTTGTCCTCGTTGCCGGTCACGAACGGAATGTTCATGAACGAGCGGTCTTTTCCGTGGACTGTCGGCTTAAAAAGCTTTGAGGAATCCAGGTAGTCGTAGAACATCGCCGCCTTTTTGCGGTTGATCTCCTGCATTGCCGCGATTCCGCCGATCTCGTCGCGCAGCCATTCCAGAACGAGCTTGCAGACGTAGATCGCGAACGTGGGCGGCGTGTTGTACATCGAACCGTTTTTGTCGTGGATCGCGTAGTCGAACATCGTCGGCGTGAACTCGCGCGCCTTCCCGATCAGATCCTTGCGGATAATGACGACCGTGAGACCCGCGGGGCCCATGTTTTTCTGAGCGCCGGCGAAAATCAGGCCGTAGTCCGCGACGTTGATCTCCTCCGAGAGAATGCAGGAAGACATGTCCGCGACGAGCGGCACGTTTCCGCACTCGGGAAGCTCCGCGAAGCGCGTTCCGTAGATCGTGTTGTTGGCGCAGATGTAGAAGTAGTCGGCCTCAGGGTCGAATTTGCTCTTGTCAAGCGCCGGAATGCAGCTGAAATTCTGCTCTTTTGAGGAGCCGACGACGTTCACCTTGCAGTATTTTGAAGCCTCCTGGGACGCCTTCGTGGCCCACTGGCCGGTGAGCACAAGGTCGATCTTTCCGGAACCGTTCGCCAGGTTGAGAGGGATCATCGCGAACTGGGACGAAGCGCCTCCCTGCAGGAACAGCACCGAATAATTGTCCGGAATTTTGAGCAGCCCCCTTAAGATCGACTCTGTCTCGTCGATAATCGCCTGGTAGACCGGCGACCTGTGGCTCATCTCCATAACCGACATTCCCGCGTCGCCGTAGTTCACGAGCTCAGCCTGCGCTTTTTTAAGCACGCTCTCCGCGATCACGGAAGGTCCTGCGGAAAAGTTGTACACGCGTTCCATTTTCTCTCCTCCTTAGCTCTTCGTAAGACGCGTTTCGCGCAGCCCGTACCCGGACGCATGAATCCGCGCTTTTTACTTTATTTCGCGCGCACGGCGCGTATAAATTAGCAATTATAAACAAGTCCGCGGGGAATGTCAACGGCTATCGCGGTTTTTAAAGGCAAAAAAGCGTCCGGGAAAGACGGGAAAGGCGGCGGCCCCGGGTTTAAAAACTTCCCGCCGGGTCCGCCGCCGTCCCATTCTATATATTATTTCAGCCCTCGGCCAGTTTCTTCTCGATAAGCGTCGCCAGCACGATTCGCGCCCTCTGGATGTCGTCGTCGTTGTCGCTGTAGTCGGTAATGCTCTTCGCGACCAGGTTGACGACCTTCCTTATCGTCTGCTCCGTAATGCCCAAATTTCTCGCCATCGCGATCATTTCGTAGTCGTCGACGCCGTCGCGGACCGCTTCAAGCCGCAGGGACGAGCAGGGGCCGTTCACTCCGATCAGGTTGCCGGGGTACATGAGGGAGCCGTCGCCGTACACGTAGGGCGAGAGGTTCTTGACGGTGGCCATGTCCTCCCAGGGGCTGTAGACCTCGCTCCAGTAGTTGACGCTCCAGAAAAGGAACCCTTCGACCCCGTAGAGGTCGGCCTGCCAGAAGATCGAGCGGTGGCGCACGCCTGGCATATTCACGTAAAGGTTGCAGTAGGGCTCGCCGGGTTCCCAGCAGACGTACCACCAGAGGTCGTCGCCCTCCGCCTTTTCGGCCAGCATTCTCTCCGCGAAGGGCTGCTTCGTTGCCGCCTGTTTCGTCGAGTAGATGTTCTCCTGGTCGAAGCAGTGCAGCTTGGGGCACCAGATGTTCACGTATCGGGAAGCCACGTCGATGCCGTCGCCCTGTTCGCCCATGTCGGGATTCGCGAAGAACGGAACGCACATTCTGAACTCCGGGAAGATCGCCGTCAGCCGTTCGCCGGCGGAAATAATCGCCAGGTAGCCGTTCTGGTCGCTCGGCTCGTCCAGCGGGTAGAAGTAACTTTTTTCAAGCCATTCCGGGTTCGCGCTCAGCTTTTGGTAGTACTGGCGGATCGTATCGTCGCTCTCGTTGCTCGGCACCTCGAAAACGGTGAGGCGCGGGTCGTTCAGGAACTCGTCGGCCCTTTCGTCGAGAATGTCGTACGGCAGCCTGAAGGGGCACACGTTGTGGTCGAGAAGGTACTTCCAGTACTCGACGTAGGTGGCCTTCCTGTCTGCGGCGTCGGCTTCTTTAGTGGTCTGCCCAAGCCGCGTCTCGTCGAGTCCCGCGGTGACCTTCATTGCTTTCGCGACGGGAAGGCTGAAATTCCAGACGTGGATCTTCACCTCGCCCGAGTCGAGCACCTCGCCGTTGCAGGTCGCGGTAACGGTCGCGGTGTAGTCGCCGGGTTCGGCGCCGTGGGAGTCAAAAAGAATGTACACAGGCGTGGCCGAGTTCGAATAAAACTCGATGTCGCCGGTGAGCGGGCTGAGGCCGTCCGGGTAGTCCTCGGTCTTTCCGTGGAGCTTCTCGTCAAAAAACGGAACCGAGTACACCGTGGGAACGTAGTGTTCAGCGTAGAGAGAGGCATTCAGCGTGGCGCCGCTTGCGCTGACCGGCTGCGTGACAGAAACGGTGACCGGCCCGGTGAAATAGTCGTACTTGAACACCGCCTGGCAACCCTCGTACTCCTCTCCCGCCATGTAGACGGTGAACGAACTCCGGGTTCCCGGGGCGTCGCCGCGGAGCACCTTTTTTGTCGGCGGCTCGAACCACATCGTAGTTGCTTTCCCGGGCGAGCAGCCTGCGGGAAGCATGCAGACGGTCAGAATCACCGTGGCAAGAACAACCCCCGCGGCGGCCGGAAACTTCTTTTTTGTCAGCTTCATAAGCATTGATCTCCTTTTTATTTCCGGAGTTTTTCCTTCATTTTCCTGCGGTTTTCACCGTTTTCCGCCGTTTTTTCTTCATTTTCCGGCGGTTTTCAGATACTCGCGCTCGATCAGCGTTCCCAGAATGTACCGCGCGTTCCGGATGTCGCCGTCGTTGTCCGTGTAGTCGGAAACGCTCCGCGCCACAATGCCGACCGCCTTCTCGACGACTTTTTCGGGAACCCCGAGCCGCCTCGCCATCTGGATCAGTTCGTAGTCGTCCACGCCGTCCCGCACCGCCTCAAGCCTCAGAGACGAACAGGCGCCGTCGACCCCCACCGCGTTCCCGTTGTAGACAAGCGATCCGTCGCCGTAGACGTACGAAGTCAGCCACTTGACCGTGTTCTGGTCCTTCCACGGGTCCTTGATCTGCTCCCAGAAATTCACGCGCCAGTAGAGGAAACCGTTCACGCCGTAGACGTCGGCCTGCCAGAAGATTGCCCGGTTCTTGACGCCCTGCATGTTCACGTACAGGTTCGCATAGGGGTCGCCCGGCTCCCAACACACGTAGCACCACACGTCGTCGCCTTCCCGCCTCTCGTCCAGCATCCGCTCCGCAAAAGGCTTCTCGCGCGCCATCTGGACGTCGTTGTAGATGTTCGACGAGTCGAAAACGTGAAGCTTCGGGCACCAGACGTTGATCACCTCCGCCGCCTGCGTTATCGCGTCGCTGCCGTCGCCCATTTCCGGGTCGATAAAGAACGGAACGCAGAGCCTGTAGCCCGGGAACAGTCCGCCAAGCCGGCGGCCGACGTCGATTATCCTCATGTAGTCCGAGTACTCGGCGGGTTCGTCGATCGGGTAGAAGTAGGCCTTCTTGAGCCACTCCTGTTTGGTGCTGAGCTTCCGGTAGTACGCGCGGATCGTGTCGTCGTTGTCCGAATAGGGCACTCTGAAAGAGGTCACCCGCGGGTCGTCCATGTACTTGTCGGCGCGTTCGTCGAGAATGTCGTACGGCAGCGTGTAGGAGGAGCAGTTGTGCTCCAGCAGGAAGTCGTAGTACTTTTTATATAGTTCCTTGATTTCGTCCGAATCGGTGAGGTTGTGAAGCGCCGCGATGTCGGAGCGGCTCAGGCCCACCGCCGTCTGCATCGTTTTTTTTGCGGGAAGCTCGAACTGCCAGACGTGAATTGTGATCTCGCCCGAGTCGAGCACCTTCCCGTTCTCGGTGACGGTGACGGTCGATCTGTAGTCGCCCGCCTCTGCGCCGTGGGAATCGAAAAGAATGTAGACAGGCGTCGACGTGTTGGAGTAGAACGGTATCTCGTCGGGAAGCGGCTTCAGCGCGTCAGGGTAGTTCGCGGCGACACCGTTCAGCGTTTCGTCGGCGAAGAAAGGAAGCGAGTAGACGGTCGGCACGTAGTGCTCCGCGAATACCTCGTATTTAAGAACGGCGCCCTTTTCGTTCACGGGCTCCGAGACCTCGACGCGGGCGCTCCCCACCGTGTACTTGTACCGGAACACCGCCTGGCAGCCCTCGTACTCTTCACGCGCCATGTAGACGGTGTAGTCCGGCCTGTTCACCGGTTCGGTATTTTCCAAAATCTTCTTCATGGGCGACTCAAACCACATAGTTGTTCCTCCCGATTCCTCACATCCGGTGAGCACAAGCCCGGAAAGCGCCACCGCCGCAGCCAGCGCCGCGAGAACCGCTCTCGTAATTGTCTTCCGTCTGTTTCCCATTAATTTTCTCCGTTCACGAACCCGCGCGTCACGCGTTTTTATATGAATAATATACCATTCCCGGGGCGTTTTTTCAACCTTCCCGCGCCGGAAAAAGCGCAGGAAACGCCCGCTTTTCGGGTGTCCCGCGGGAAAGAATCTTTAAAACCACCTTGAAACGCGCGCGCAAAATAATTTTTATAGAAAAATCGGATTTCATGTGTTATAATCAACGGACAGTAGCAATCAGGCGCGTCAGGCGGCGCGCGAACGGCCGGGAAAGAGCGGAAAGCGTTGGCTTCCGGCGGCAATTTTGAAGGCTTTACATCTTGCAAAGAACGGAATGAAAGAGATGAGTTTCTCAATGACGAAAATTTTGAAAAGAATCATCCCCGCGGCACTGGCGCTGTGCCTGCTTTTAGGGTCGGTCGGGTGCAACAGGCACCACGGAACGGACGTTCCGGATCCGACTTCTATTATTGAAGACACGGAGGCTCCCGGGGCGACCGCGACGGCTGATACCGGAGAGGCAACTCCCGCGCCCGCGGACGACACACCCGCGCCGCCGGATGAGACGGTAGAGCCCACAAAGGCGCCCACCGAAGGTCCCACGGAGGTTCCCGAGGAGAGCGAAACGCCCGCAGCGGAGACTGAAATCCCGACGGACGAGCCCTCCGAAAGTCCCACCGAGGAGATGACCGAGGTTCCCACCGAAGCGCCCACCGACGAGCCCACCCAGGCTCCCACCGACACGCCGACGCCCACGCCTACCCCCACTCCGACTCCGACTCCCACGGCCGCCCAGCCGACTGCAGAGCCCACCGCCAAACCCGGCGCAAAGCTCTCCGACTACCAGGGCGTCGTGATCTCGAAGGTCTACGGAAACGGCGGCAACAACGACGGCGTCTGTGAGCACAGCTTCATCGAGCTCTACAACACGACCTCGAAGGACATCAACCTGGACGGTCTTTCCGTGTACTATAAAACGCTGAACGACACCGCCTACAAGCAGTTCGGCTTCGGGAACAAGACGATCAAGGCGAACGGCTACTTCCTCATCAGGTGCGCTTCCTGCACCGCGTCCGGCAAGGAATACAAGACCGCCAACGAAATGGCGAAGATTCAGAGCTACGACGCCGAGTGGGCGGTGACGATCGACAGCAAGGAGATCTCGCTCGTTCTGGCGCTCTCGGGGCGCAAGCTCTCCGTTTCGACGCAGACTGCCGAGATTACCGAGAAGGTCGCGTATTTCTGCGCCTCCGATACGTTCTATTTCGACACGGGCTACGTTGACGATATGTCGAAGGCCAAATTCGCCGTCAGGACCGCTCTCACCACCGACAGCAGCTACCACCTTGTCAACCTCGGCAAGGCCAACTCCGTGACGCTCGCGCAGATCTCGCCGAAGTCTTCGACCGCCACCAACACGATCACCCGCTGCCTCCTCAACGAGGTGAAGTTCAGCCTGACACCGGGATTCTACTCCTCCGCTCAGACGCTGACACTCTCCGCGGCTTCGGGCTATACTATCTACTACACCATCGACGGCTCCGACCCGACAACGTCCGGCACGCGGGTCAAGTACACCGCCGCCATCAGCCTTCCCGACTCCACGAGAAAGGGCTACGGCGAGACCACGAAGTACGTTGCGAACAAAATGGGCGACAGCAAGTACAAGCCGAACGTTTCGACCCTTATAGGCGGCCACGTCATCAAGGCCTACGCGACCAACGGCTCTACCAGCACGGACGTTTACACCTCTTCGTATTTCGTGTCGTCCGCGATGAAGAACTACAAGGTGACCGTTATGTCGGTCTCCCTTCCCAAGGAAGTCATCGCGGGCTCCGAGGGCTTCTACAACCACTACTACCCGAGCACGAACGACCCGAACATGCGCGGAACAGGCGTCATGGAGGTGTTCGACGAGAACGGCGTGCGCCGCGGATACTCCAACGTGGAGTTCTCCGTCAGCGGCCACGGCTCCTCCGGCTGGCACATGAAGTCGCTCAAGATCTACTACAAAAAGGCGAACAACCCCGGCGGCGGAATGGACGACAAGCTCTACTACGACCTCTTCAAGGGGTATTCCACCAACTGCAAGGGGCAGACCATCACCGAGTTCGGCCGCCTTCTCATCAGAAACTCCGGAAACGACTGCGCGCAGACCTACATTCGCGACGTGGTGATGCAGCGTCTCAGCCGCGCGCTTAACCTCGAAACGCAGGCGTACGCGCCGGCACTCGTGTTCTTCAACGGCGAGTTCTGGGGCGTCTACAACGTTCGCGAACGCTACAGCGGCGACTACGTCGAAGAACACTACGGCGTCGACAAGGACAACGTGGCCCTCATCGAAAGCGACTATTCGCAGGTCCACACGAACCAGAACGCGCCTTACGTAGTCACGTCCGGTCTCGACGACGACGCCGACCCGTTCAACCAGCTCGTCAGTTACATCAAGAACCACAGCATGACGAACGCGACGTCGTACAAGTACGTCACCGACAGGATGGACATCGACTCGTTCATCGACATGTACATCGCGAGAATCTACTTCAGCGCCCGCGACTGGCCCGAGAACAACATCAAAGTCTGGCGCAACCGCGCAGGCGACGCCGACCGCACGAAGGGCTACACAAAGTGGCGCTTCTCGCTTCTCGACATGGACTTCGGTCTCGACTTCCCGGGCATCGACACGGGCCCCGCGAGCAACTACTACGGCTGGATCAACACGACGCACTGCGTTGTCGGCAACATCATGAACGCCCTGATCCAGAACGAGTCGTTCAAGAGGCAGTTCCTGGCAAGGTTCTACGAGGTCGTGAATGAGATCTACGTGCCTTCCGAAATGGAGGCCGAGCTCGACAAGGTCGTCGCGGAGCGCGCGCCCATATTCCAGCTTCAGGTCGACAGATGGGGCAGCGGCGACGGCGCCAACTGGTCCGCGTACAACAACGGTGTGTCTCTGATCCGCAACTTCCTGCGCAACCGAAACCCCTACGCGATATCGTACCTCTGCAACTACTTCGGCGTAAACGAGGCGTACCTCATGAGCCTCACGGGCAATTACGTTTCCGTCTCGTTCCTCGAATCGCGCGCGACCGTCAAGATCAACGGCAACGCCGTCGCGAACGGCTGGACCCAGAAATTCGAAAATCAGGCCACCTACCACATCGAGGCGACCGCGAAGTCCGGCTATACGATCAAGTCGATAACGTTCACCGACGCCGACGGAAAAGCGACCACCAAGAATGGCGCGAGCGCGTCGTTCACGGTGAGCAAGTCGGGAACGTTCTCGATCGAGGCCTCCAAGAACAGCGCGGGCAACACCGGCATCACGGTGCACCCCGGCATCACCGCGGCAGGCTACACGATCTACTACCTCGACGAGAGCGGCAAGCTCTACGGATGGGGCTACAACTGCAACAACATTCTCGACGCCGGCGTTGCCGTCACAAGCGTGACAAAGCCGAGGTTCATCATGGACAACGTCGCGAGAATTTCCGTCTGCAAGAGCAACGACAACGAAAACAGCAACTTCGCGGCAATCACCGCGGCGGTGCTCACCCTTGACGGCGAGATCTATTCTATCGGCTCCAACGGCCCCGCTCTCGGCAGGACCGCGGGCGCGCCCGGCTGGGGCATCGTCGACTTCTCCGGCGACGCCGTCGACATCAGCGTCGGCTTCGACCATCTGCTCGTTCTCGACAAGAACGGCGTTCTCTGGGGCATCGGCAACAACAGCTACGGCCAGCTCGGAACAGCCAACTACGGCAACAGCACGTCCTCGTTCCAGAGGATCGCTACGAACGTCACCGACATTTCCGCGGGCCGCCGCAACACCGCCTACCTCAACGCGAACGGCGACTGCTTCATTCTCGGCGACGGCAGGTGGAACAAGTT